>JABFSH010000011.1 GCA_013140705.1 Methylococcaceae bacterium | reverse complement strand
GCGAGGGAGCAGGCGGAACTGGCCGAAATCCCGGAAGATGAAAAAGCGGAAGCCTTCTTACGCGGATGGACTCGTAAGGAAGCGTTTGTAAAAGGATGCGGAACAGGTTTGTCGTTAGACCTGAACGCATTTGACGTACCCTTGGGACGGCTCGAAAATCCGAGTCCCGTTCAGCTATCGAACAAACCGTCTGACGTCTGGTGGCTATGTCCGATCGATCCGATTGCGGATTTTGTGACGGCGTTGACCGTGAACGGAGCGCCTCTACGCGTCATAGCAAATCGCTGGATCGATTGGCCAACCCTGGTCAACCTGACTGCGACAGGCGTTCAGCAATCCGTAGGAGCGATGCCTCCGTCGCGATTAGAGAGAAATCCACTTCTACCGGAGGCAACATGGAAAATTTGATGGCGCTGAATCCGACCGCCAAGGATGGCGGCCACGACGGCTCCCGGCAGTCGTCGGCATTTCCTCCATCCATGGAGGTCAGAAGTGTCGCAATCGGTACGACTGCATGGATGCAGGAGGTAGAGCAACGCAGGGAGCAGTTGCCGCGGGAACCGATGCGACCGACTGCCGATTTACCGGCGGTACCGCCTTCGAAGGCGACACTGTTAAAAAATCGATATCCAGTAGTGGAACGCAGAGAGAACCTGTCCTCGACAAGTTTCTTTTCCGATTTTGTGGCAAAGAATCGTCCCGTGGTGGTTCCGAAGGCATTGAAACATTGTCCGGCGCTCTCCCGCTGGTCAGCCGATCATCTTCACAAGGTTGCCGGCAGCCGCACCGTCAAACTCAAGCAAGGTTTGAACGAGGAAGGTGTCGCCGGCCTGAAGACAATAGCATCACGATTGAACGACTATCTGGATTGTGTGGCGGATTTTGAAACCCGGCTGCAACGGAACGAAGTATCGGCCAAAGATAGGCCGCCCTATTTGCACGACTTACCGTTATTGAGTGTTCTGCCCGATGCTGCAAACGATCTCGACGGATTTCCGTCCGACTATTTTCCGGACTGGTATCGGACCGATTGGTTTAAGTTCGCCCAATTCTTCCTTGGGCCGAGTCATAGTTTAACGCCCTTACATTTCGATTGCCTGCTCACTCACAATCTGTTCTTTCAGGTCAGAGGACGCAAACGCTTCATCCTATTGCATCACGACCAACTGCCGTTCTGTTATCGCTATAAATGGCGCTGGTGCGAGGTGGATGCCGAAAATCCAGATTTTATACGCCATCCTCTTTACCGGGAAGCGCAAGTTCAAGAATGTATTGTAGAACCCGGAGACATGCTTTACATGCCGCCGGGAATGCTACATCACGTCCGCAGCCTCGATTGCTCGATGTCTTTTAATGTGGATTGGCATACGCGTGCTAGCGCTATTCGGGGGATGTTAGCGCCGAGGCGGGGTATGCCCCTCAAAAACGCTTATTACAATGCGGTCATCGCCCTTGGGCAATATACCGGACTACCGGCAGGTCGCGTGCTTCCCTGGTACCGGTCCTACCTGAACTACGTCTCATAGGAAGGTCATTGTGCGCTTTATCGAAGAACCAGGACTAGCTGCTAATATTCAAACAACCTATTCCAATCTTGTGGAACTGGCGTGCAGCAGGGCGAGTGAAAAGCCCGATCAGACGGCATATGTTTTTCTGCAGGACGGTGAAAACGAAAGCGGCCGGTTAACGTTTGCCGACCTGGATCGGCGCGCCCGCGCTATCGCCGCCCGGCTTCAAAGCATGGGCATGACCGGCGAACGAGTTCTGCTGCTGTATCCGCCAGGGCTTGATTATATCGAGGGTTTTTTCGGTTGTTTGTATGCAGGCGTTGTCGCGGTACCTGCCAGCCCTCCTACGCGTCGTCAGCAATCCCGGCTTTTGGCAGTGATTAACGATGCTGCACCGGCCGTTATCATGACCACAACGGATCTCTCTGTTAAATACCGGAATGAATTCGAAGGAATGGCTGAGCGCAACTATAACGGCTTAAATTTAAGCGGTGAAAAGCTCTCTCCAAAGGGAGAAGGACGCGACGAGACTAAAGCGGGTACACCGGTATGGTTTGCTACGGATAAACCGGAAGCCGCAGTTGCCGAAAGCTGGGTTAAGCCCGCGCTCAACTCCAACAGCCTTGCTTTCCTCCAATACACCTCCGGGTCTACCGGAGACCCCAAAGGCGTTATGGTCAGCCACGGCAACCTGATGGCCAACCAGGAGGCCATCAAACAAGGTTTCGGACATACCGAACATACCACAGTAGTCGGCTGGTTGCCCCTTTATCATGATATGGGTTTGATCGGAAATCTATTGCAGCCGCTTTATCTTGGGGTCACTGCGGTTTTAATGCCGCCCTTGGCGTTTCTGGAAAAGCCGATACGCTGGCTTAAAGCCATTTCGACCTACCAAGCAAACACCTCCGGCGGGCCAAATTTCGCTTACGACCTTTGTCTGCGCAAGGTGACTGCCGAACAAATGCAAGGTTTGGATTTGACTGCTTGGACTTTGGCTTTCAATGGTTCAGAACCGGTACGCGCCGCCACCATGGATCGTTTTGCAGAAATGTTTGTCGGCTGCGGCTTTCGCCGGGAAAGTTTTTTCCCTTGCTATGGTTTGGCCGAAGCCACGCTGTTTGTGTCAGGAGAAAAACTGCCCTCTATTGGGTACGCTAAGCAGCCCGAAGAAAAGCCCCAAGTCCGCTCGGTTTCTTGCGGCTCAACGTCTGACCATCACGAAATCCGCATTGCCGACCCCGAAACAGGTGGCCCTTGTCAGGAAGACGGCATCGGTGAAATCTGGGTGGCAGGCCCCAGCATCGCCAAAGGCTACTGGAATCGCCCGGAAGAATCGGAACCAATTTTCCGTGCCCGGTTGGCCAACAAGACGGGTATGGATCGGTCAATTATCGACGCTCTATCCCATAGACAAGAAAACAACTCGCAAACTTTTCTCCGCACTGGTGATTTGGGGTTTCTCGATAACGGCCAGCTTTACATAACCGGTCGTATCAAGGATTTGATCATCATCCGCGGCCGGAATTTCTACCCGCAAGACATCGAACAAGCGCTGACTGAGGAAATCCCGGCATTCATCCCCGACGGTTGTGTGGCGTTTTCGATAAGCCATGAAGACGAGGAGCAGCTGATTGTGGTCGCCGAGATCACGCGTGTGGCCATGCGCTCGGGCGACTACGAGGCGATTGCCTCCGCAGTGCGAAAAGTCCTTGCCGAAGTCTGCGAACTGGCTGCCGCCGAACTGGTCCTGGTGCAACCCGGTACGGTTCCCAAAACGTCCAGTGGTAAAATCCGGCGCCAACCCTGCAAACAACTGTATTTGGAAAACTCATTGCCGGTGCTGTTTCGTTCGGGTGATCAAACCAATGTCAAATACTCTCCGGTTGGCGAACAGGCCAGCCTAAAAGCATTGGAAGAGAGCAGTCCTACTCCATCGCCGGAATATCAAATACTGCAGCAGGCGCTATTGGCCGTGCCTCAAGCGCAACGTGCGTTATTAATCTGCCGTTTTCTTAAACATAAGATAGCCCGACTGTTGAAAGTTGAAGAGTCGCTTGTATCTACCGATTCCCCCTTACGCTCATTGGGGCTCGACTCTCTCAAAGCGGTTGAGCTCAAACATGCGACAGATGATCTGCTGGGCATGGATACGCCTTTGTCGCTGTTTCTATCCGATGATTCGCTGGAAAAAATAGCCGAAAAACTATCTGAAGCCACCGAATTTACAGATGGATGCGCCGTACACACCGATCCTTCAGCCGGTACTGAGCAGGATGCTCACAGCCCACTTTACAATTCAAACCTGTCTGCGACCCAATTCTCCATGTGGACGATGCAGCAATTGGAGCCGAACAGTATCGTCTACAACCTCCATCTGGCATTGCGCATCGCCGGAGCGATCGATCAAGAACGGCTAAAACAAGCTTTCCATTATCTGACGGAGCGCCATACCATGCTGCGCACGTTATATCGCGTCGGCGACAACGATAAGGTCATTCAGCAAGTGCTGCCAACGTCCGAATTACCGGATTTCTTTACAGCCGTCGACGCATCCGCGTGGCCGGAATCTCAGCTTCAAGACGATATGGCCCGGCGGGCTAGAGAACCTTTCGATTTGGCGATAGGGCCGCTACTCCGTATCACTTGTTATGAGCATGGAAAGCCCGGCTTGCAAAATGATCCGCTATCCTCGCGGCGAGGTACCGATCAATCTTTACCCACTGAAACTTACAGCACCCTTTTAATCTGTGCCCACCATATCGCCGTCGATCTGTGGTCGGTGCTCATTCTGGTCAGCGAACTGAAGCAAATCTATGCCGACTTGTCCGCCGGTCTGGAGCCGCAATTAAACGCGCTCAATTCAAACTATACCGATTTTGTCGCCTGGCAACGGCATTATCTGGGTAGTCCGGCCTGTGATAAAGCCTGGAATTACTGGCATCGGCAATTGACCGGAGAACTCCCGCTGCTTTCTCTACCGACGGACAGTCCGAGACCGACGGTTTCGGATTATCGTGGTGCTTCGGTGGCGTTCCGGTTAAGCCTAGAAGAAACCGAACGTCTCAAAAAACTGGCCGGACAGCAGGGCGTGACTCTGTTTGCCTTGCTGCTCACAGCTTATAAGGTACTGCTGCATCGATATACCCATCAAAAAGATGTAATCGTCGGTGTTCCCACCAGCGGACGTAGTCAATCGCGTTTTGCCCCGATCGTTGGGAATTTCGTTAATCCGTTACCCTTACGCAGTTATCCTTCCGGCAATAAAGTCTTTTCGGACTATTTGGCAGAAGTCAATGATGCCTTGTTAACAGCGCTGGAATACCAGGATTTTCCTTTTTCCCTGCTGGTGGAACGCCTGCAACCCGAACGCGTCGCCGATCATTGGCCGATTTACCAGACTTTGTTTGTGTTGCAGCAGGCCCAGACGGGTTTTGATACGGGCTTGGCTCAACTTGCTTTAGGGGAAGATGGTGCTCCGTTGCTCTGGAATGACCAGACGATGCAGCCCTTGAGTCTATGTCAGCGTATAGAACGGTTTGATTTGAAACTGATGGCTGCCGAATGCGGAGACGGCTTGTTGCTGTCTTTCCAATACCGTAACGATTTGTTTACGGCGGAAACGGTCAGCCGCATCGCCGCGCATTTCCACAATCTTTTGGACAGCGTGATCGCGACCCCCGAAGTCCGCATCGCCAGTTTGCCGATGATAGGGGATAAAGAGCGGAAAAAACTGTTGTATGAATGGAACGCATCCGGCCATCCGTTTTCCGAAGATTCTTGCATGTACCAGCTTTTCGAGGCTCAAGCGGCAAGAACGCCGAATGTCGAGGCCGTCGTCTGCAATGGAGAGCGTCTTACTTATGGGGAATTGAACGTAGCTGCCCGAGTGTGGG
>JABFSH010000072.1 GCA_013140705.1 Methylococcaceae bacterium | reverse complement strand
GGTCTGGGGCGGGCAAATCAACCATCACCAACCTTATCCTTCGATTATACGATCCGAGCAAAGGCAAAATCACGATAGATGGGGTTGACCTAAAAGATTACGAAAGGGAATCGCTACGGGAAAAAATCGCCATCGTTTTACAAGGTTCGGTCTTGTTTGGCGCTTCTATACGCGAAAATATAGCTTATGGCCGCCCCGATGCAACCGATGACGATATTATTGCCGCAGCCCAAGCTGCAAACGCCCACGATTTTATCATGGCCTTAGAAGACGGTTATGACGCAGTGATCGGCGAGCGTGGTTCCACTTTGTCAGGTGGACAGCGTCAGCGTATTTCCATAGCACGCGCACTAATCCGTAATGCCCCGATTTTAGTGCTCGATGAACCGATGACTGGCCTTGATGTTGGCAGTGAAGTCTTGGTTTCAGATGCCCTGGACCATCTCATGCAAAATAAGACCTGCATAATTATTACGCATGACATGGATGCTGCCAGAAAAGCTGATACGGTTTTTCTCCTCGAAAAAGGCAAAATTACCCAGACAATTCTGGAGTTCTCGAAACCTAATCGCCAAGTATACATATAAATTATTCGATTCGAATATACTGACTGGGGAAGATTTAACCTTAATATCGAGTGAAATTTGATATATGGTTTTATGGCCTGAAAATCGCAAAATCATATACCATTGAAGGATATAGGTGATGGCCACTACCCAAGGGCTGCCAAGCTTCCCGTAGAAAAAAATGGTTTTGGTTTTACCCCATTTTTTTACCAATTGATTTTGGGGTATTAAAAATTTAGAAACTATACCGGGCTTGTAATTTGGCGAGGAAAGCGCCATCACTGGCTGTTTCAGGAAATGCCCTACCAGGCCAAAAATAACCCAGCACAAATTTTGTGTTAATGTTTTTGATTTCTTGGTAACCTGCAACAAGGTCAAGTTCGCTGCCTATATCCGAATTCAATCCAGTGGGATTTGTATTTAAGTCGTCACCGCTAATACGGTCTGAAGCGTATACTTGAGAAATATAGTGGTACACCACATCCACGGAAGACCTTTGACTTGGTCTTATACCAATTCCACTGGTAAAAATCATAAGGTTACTTAATCTCGGGTTGAGGATTTCGCCGTAGTATTGCAAACGGGTCACCCCGTTAAATTTATCTTCATTGTCTTGAAATCCGCTCTGTCTAAATGCAGTATCAACATCGTCATTGGAATTCTTATCGCCACTGCCATAAGCGTAACCCAGGGTAATTGAAGGTTTTAACCGAGTGTCAAATTGATAGGTAAATCCCACATCGATTGCTTCTCCACGAATTTTTTTAAACTTGTCCGTGCCTCTTACTAAAGCTCCTTGTACCCAGTAGTCCAAGTGTTTAATAATTTCACCTTCTGATTGAATGCCGAATTGGATTGGATGCTGGTCGGTAATAGATTGATCGTCCTGATAAAGAACGAAAAAGCCAATGTCGGTTTTTTTGTTTACTTCGTACTTTAGATACGAGTAATAATTGATAAACTTTGCCCCGCTATCCAAAGGGTCTTTATTTAAAAAATCAAATTCGAACTTATTTTTCCGACTAGCGGAAAACTCCATTGAAAACTTGTCATTTTGATATGCCAATTTTGCGGCATCTAGGTTTTCCCCGAAAAGCCATCTTCGTGGATCCTTAAATCGTTGCCTGCCAACATAAAGAGAAGTGTTGCCAATAAATTTGCTCAAACCCAAATAGGCAAGATTCATTTCAAGCTGAGGATCTTGGATTTTATTTTGAGGTTCTTCAAAAGCAACGCGTTTTCTGATGATAGGGTTCGCATAAATCTGTATGTGTTTATTGGGGTCAAATAAAAAAGCGAGGGATAAATAAGACTCAAAATAACTAAAATCGTCATCGGGGTCGCCACTGACACCAAAATTGCGCTCGGTTTTGGACTCTATGGATGCTTGTCCACCCAAAGTTAAGTAGGGCGCTATCCTTATGGACGGTTTTGGTGGTGCATTTGGATCAAAAGGTTCCTGAACTCCTTTACCTGTCCCATTTATTGAAGGAGGATCAAATAACTGGGACGAGAACCTGGTATCCGAATCTGGTTTTGTACCGGCATAAACCGTTTCAATCAATGTAAGGGCAAGAATCGTTAATATCGTCAGCCGATGCATTCCTAATTCGACTATCCTAAATGCCTGAAGCATAGCGCTAAAAAATAATTCAAATCTTGAACAAGCCATAAGTTACATACAAATTTAAAGAATATAGCTCTGATTGATAATTATAACTAGGCCCAGGCTGTAGAATTTTATAAGGTTGCGTTTACCAGGAAGGGTTTCAATAATGGAATTGAAACGTTCTTTCTTTCTGGAATAGACCTGTGTCGTGTTTCATCAAGCAAGCTGTATACTGATTCACAGACCCCGGTTAAACCCTTTAAATTAATTTGATAGCGATGCTTTTCATGTTCAAAGGGATGCGACAAGACCTCATTGACTACATTCATCAGCATAGATGAGTCGAGCTTATCCGGATGTATAGCGCGTAAAAGGCCCAATTGCTCCAATCTTTCAGCCCTTAACCACTGTTCCTGTACCGGTTTTACTCGTGGGATCACAATAGCCCGTTTTCCCAAGGTCAGCAACTCACAAATCGTATTATATCCGCCCATGCTGATAACCAAATCAGCCGCATTCATGCAGGACATCATGTCATCCGTGAAACTCTCAATAACAACATTTTGACACTTCGCAGCCAATGTTTTGATATGTTGGCTATGTATCTGCGCCATTTCTGGCCCGCAAATGACCAAAGTTTTAGTGGAAGTTTGGATGGGTTGAGCAATAAGGCCCTCCAGGTAACAACTCAATAGCTGATAGCCATCTTCACCACCGCCAGGTGTTAATAAGATCATACGCTCATTCTTGATGCCATAAGTTTCGCGTATTTTACTTCTTGATTGTCTTCCGGCTTCACGGGCTATATAGCCACAGAATCGAGTCTTGCGATGGCTAGCTTCCGGGAAGCAATATTCTTTACGCATATCGAAAATATCAGGAGAACCCACCACAAGCAATTGATCGTAATAAGATATTATGGCGTCGTGATAACCATTTTTTTTCCATATTTTCATGGTACTTTCCGGGCTATCCAATATATCGCGCAACAACAGAACCACTTTGCTGCGATGATGTTGACGCTTTAGGGTTTTCAGCGTATCGCTCAATTCGTCGCTAACGCCAAAAGGTTTTTTATCAACCAGTATTAAATCAGGGTCGAAGTCCAGGATGCTGGAAAGAATGATATTGCTGCGAAGGCGCAAAATTTGTTCATAATCGATATCCAGGAATTTTGCGGAATACTCGCCTTCTGTTGAACGGGTCAGACAGGGAAGCTTGATGTAGTCAATCCTGGGAGGAATCCGAAAGGCATGCAGCATGGGTGATCCAGATAGAATCAACACTGAAACATTGGGATCATTTTCAACGAGTGCTTGGGCGATTACAAGCATGCGGCGGATATTGCCAAGCCCATAGGTGTCATGAGAATAAACAATAATTTTTCTTTTTCTTCGATTTGTAGCGTACATCTTTAGCTCCCAATTTAAATAGTCGATAACTTTCCCGAGTTTATATGGAACAGTAATGAGCCATTAGTAAACAGTTAAGCGCCGTATACATATTAATGTGACAAAATTATGAAAAGGTTCAATAAAATCCGAAGGTCGATCAGAAAAACTTGCCTGAAGGCCCTGTTCTTTTTTCTTCCGCCATTCTTGGCAAGCAAAACAAGCAAGAAAATCGGGTTAATTTATGATCTATCTGCTCACCGGAGCTGACTCCAGCTATTGATTTTCCTGTAATATCAAAAGCAATAATAATGCCAGAATAATAAGGCCTGATATACCAGTGTTCCAAGCCGTTAAATTACGAAGTGCAGGAAGAAAGTAACCACCAGTGTATATTTTTTGATACAGCTTAAAGCGGGGGTTAATGATGTTAGAACGAGACCGCAAGAAGAATAGTTGTTTTGAACACGTTAAACGATTGTTACATCAATGTTACAGTGAGCGAGAAAACTCTGAAATTTCTGCTGTATTTTTGTGTTTTAACTTTAATTTACTTAATGTTTATTGTGGCCTGTCAACCAAGACTGGCTTGAGTGACCGTTTTGTTGGCTCAGCAGAAAAGATTGACTTGGAAAATTTTGGGCTGATTCAGAATTGTAAACAATTAGCGTTCGCCTCCGCCAGAAGTGTAAAGTAGATGAAACTTTTGATATGAGCTTGACTCATGATAAGCGGACTGAAGTCCACGAAATGCGGGTTCGCAGCCAGCAGGCAGATCCTGCTTCCAGCCAGATAAAGGGGAAATTCAAAACAATCGTCTATCGAGTTAATGAACCTAAGTTGTTAGGCTTATCAAACCCGGTTAAGATAGACTCGCTCTTTAAAATAACCGTATACAGAAACGACAACCAAACTCCGAAATACTATTGATATCCCGGCTTTTTTTTCGGTTTTGGCTTAAATCCTGCTCACGTGATTTATTACAAATAAGGAAACTAAAATGGCTAAAACGACTCGATTATTCAATTTATTGGTCTTAGGCATGGGGCTACTCTTCAGTGGATCAACCTTGTCGGCAGAATCTGAGGATTCCATTACAACCTGTCTGAATTCCTGGGGCCAGCATCCTTTTGGCCCTAATCCCAACTATAAAACGCTCTCTACTTCAGTAAATGTTTTCGGTATTGGGGACGATCCTAGCGACTCTGAAGTAACCGACTCACCGTCTTTGGTAATGGTGAATCCGGGCGTCAATGTGATGGGTGGAACCACGATTGAACTGTTAAATCCTAATGGCTGGTATTGCCTACGATCAAATGTCAATGTCATGGGCGGCATGACTATAAGACTGCATTGTAAAGCACATCTAGCTTCTGCTACAGAAGGCACCACTGTGATGGGTTCTTCCAGTTCAAATCAAAAAAGTGTCACGGTGATGGGTTCAACTCAGGTGGAAAAAACTGGTTGTGAATGACGCTGTTATTGTACGTGCCCATAAAAAGTGAAGCCGGACAAACCCAGGATTATCGTTTATTACGATGGCGCTTGTCCTCGCTGCGTCAAGGACAGACGTACCTATGAAAAACTTGCCGGCAAAGCCGGCGATAATGTCTGCTGGACCGATATCACCAACCAGGAACAACATCTGCGAGACATCGGAATTGACCCATTCAAAGCATTGACCGAATTGCATGTTCAGGATGAACAGCAACGAATTCATTCGGAGCTGGATGCCTACATCCTGCTGATGAGCAAAGTCCCTTTGTTGAAACCCCTGGCGTGGCTAATCGGATTACCTCTGATGCGTCCATGGCTCGCCAAACTTTATCGCAGGCAAGTTATTCGGCGCTTAAAGCGCAGTGGGCGACTCTGACTTAGCCGAATCAAACGAACACTCCGTGGTTTTGTTTCCTGTTCTTGCTCGCTTAATTTGGAAGACTGACCTGGCAAGTGCAACGATTCCGTATTTTGTTGGTCATACCGATACAACAACCGGTCAAGAAATACTGATCTCAATCATAAGCCAGCTCCAAGGCCATTAAGTTAACAGATCATTGTCGTCTTTGCTTTTTGACGTCAGCTAAACCAGTCACTAGAGGACGTTTATGTCACTGG
This sequence comes from Methylococcaceae bacterium, assembly GCA_013140705.1. Lineage (GTDB taxonomy): Bacteria > Pseudomonadota > Gammaproteobacteria > Methylococcales > Methylomonadaceae > JABFSH01. Next base: position 19,756 of record JABFSH010000072.1, on the reverse strand, counting down.
ATAAACTAGAATCCCGATTCACTGAAAAATTGATCAGTTTGCAAAAGCAAGGCGTCTGCAAGGGTCATGAAAAAATAATCACCTGTATAAAGCCAGCAAGCAAAGGCTTTGGCCCTCGCTATCAGATTGATGGTTACGCAGGCAGGAGTTTCCTGCGCATGAATTCCAACAGCTATTTGGGCATGTCCATGCATCCCAGTGTTATTAAAGCCGAAACCGAAGCCGCTCATCAATGGGGAACCAGTCCCGGCGCAGTCCGCTTCATTAGCGGCAGTTATCTACCCCATAAAGAACTGGAATCAAAGCTGGCCGAATTTCATGGCCGGGAATCCGCGATGTTATTCAGTGCCGCCTACGCAACCATGATGGGCGTTCTGCCCCAGCTGATTTCTGAAGATACGCTGGTTGTTAGTGATGAACTCAATCATAGTTGCATCATCAATGCGATGCGCCTGGCTCAACCTCCTAAAAAGGAAGTGTATGCCCATGCGAACATTCCCGAGCTCGAAAATCTGCTACAGATCCATAGCGGTCAATTCAAACGGGTTTGTGTGGTGACGGACGGCGTTTTCAGTATGCGTGGCGATCATGCACAGATTGACGCCATCACTGCCTGTTGTCGACGCTACGAGGCGCGCTATGAAGAAGGTATTATCAGCGTAGTGGATGACTCTCATGGCGTCGGTGCGTTTGGCGCCAGTGGCCGCGGCACCGAAGAAATTACTGGCGGCCAGGCGGATATTCTGGTCGGGACACTGGGTAAAGCACTTGGCGTGAATGGCGGCTATGTCGTCGCTCGTGCCGTGATCATCGATTATTTGCGCGAAACATCGCCGTTTTATATTTATTCTAATCCGATAGCCCCCGCTGAAGCGGCAGCAGCTCGGGCGGCATTAAACATCCTGGACAGTCAGGAAGGACTGCAATTGCTCGAAAAACTGCGCCATTACAGCATTTTTCTAAGAACCGGACTGGAACGCCTGGGCTTTGAAACTTTGCCGGGTGAGCACCCCATCGTCCCCCTCTTTGTCAGGGATAGCCATCAGACCGCCGCGCTGGCTGCGCATTTGTTTGCGCACAATATTCTGGTGACTGGTTTGAACCATCCCGTTGTACCCAGGGGGCAAGAGGAAATTCGACTGCAGATTTCCGCCGAACATACGGAACAGGATTTACGTTATTTGTTGGATATATTGGCTGGGTTTCGGTCAGCGTCCCGTAGCTGCAACTAAGGTATCATCGTAAAAAGAGCAGTTGAAGCTGTGAATTAATACACGCAATGTTTTATCATGCTGATTTACTGGCACACTTAAAGTCAATAACTTTCGTCTGCCAGACATACAAACCACTCAAAGAACTGCTGATAAAGAGCGTCAGGAAACTAATGCGCTCTGAAGAGCCTTATTATCAACACTAACGGAGCACTCACCATGTCAGTCAGTATGTATCAAACCTCAATTCCAACTTTTGTCCGCATGCTCAAGAATTTGGCAACCATCCTTGATAAAGCCAGCGCGCACGCCGAGGCCAAAAAAATCGATCCAAACGTCTTCATCAATGCTCGCCTGGCGCCCGATATGTACCCTTTGAGCCGACAAATCCAAATTGCGACCGATATGGCAAAAGGTTGCGCTGCACGCCTTGCCGGCATCGAAATTCCGCGCTTTGAAGACAATGAAAGTACATTCGCCGAATTGCAGGCTCGTATCGCCAAAACCATCGCCTTTTTGCAAAGTGTTAATATCGATCAGATTAACGGCAGCGCAGAACGAATCGTCACGCTTAAAATGCACGATAAAGAAATCAGTTATTTAGGCCAGACTTACCTGCTCGAATTCGCCCTTCCACACTTTTATTTTCACATCACGACCGCCTATGCCATTTTGAGGCATTATGGCCTTGAAATAGGTAAAAGGGATTATATCGGCAACGATTAAAAACCAAGTACTAAGGGTTTAAGTTATCCGATAATCCCTTATGACTGATTTTTACAAGGAACAGACAATGTCTTTGACGAAAAAAATCCACTGTGATAAGCGCTTAACGAGCCAGCTACAGCAACGCTTGCAGAACTTTCTGAGCTTTGTTGATCAGGAAGCCGATCGTTTTTTAGGCTACCCGTGTAACCGGTTTTTTGATTACACGCCATTGTATCCTTTTTTGTCTTTCCCGCTGAATAACGTCGGCGATCCGTTTTTGCCCAGCCGTTATCACCTGAATAGTCATGAGTTTGAGCGCGAAGTGATCGGCTTCTTTTCCGCATTAACACACGCCAAACCCGAGGAAATCTGGGGCTATGTGACCAATGGCGGCACGGAAGGCAACATGTATGGCATCTATCTGGCGCGGGAAATTTATCCCGAGGGGATGGTTTATTATTCGGAGGCCACCCACTATTCCGTACCCAAAATTCTACGCATGGTGCACGCGCGCAATATCATGATCAAAAGCACCGTAAACGGCGAAATCGATTATCAGGATCTGGCCGAAACCTTACGCATACACCGGGATGTACCAGCCATTATTTTTGCCAATATCGGCACGACCATGACCGGCGCAGTCGACAACCTTGATCGCATCAAGCAAATTCTTAAAGACAATGCCATCACGCATCACTACATCCATTGCGATGCGGCTCTGGGAGGCATGATATTACCCTTTGTCGAACACCCGCCTGCGTTTGATTTTAACGCCGGTATCGATAGTCTGGCTATATCCGGACACAAGATGATCGGTTCTCCAATCCCCTGCGGTATTGCCCTGGCAAAAAAATGCCATGTCGACCGCATCGCCCGAGCCGTTGAATATATCAGTACTTTTGACACGACGGTAAGTGGTTCACGTAATGCGATCACACCACTGTTTTTGTGGTATGCCATCCATAGCCAGGGCATTCAAGGCTTTAGAAAGATTGTCCGAGGTTGCCTGGAGATGGCCGCCTACGCTGTTCAACGTTTTAATGAGTGTGGCATACCGGCGTGGCGTAATGAAAACTCCATCACCGTCGTGTTCCCCAAAGGACCCGATGCGATAATGAATCAATGGCAAATCGCTCTGCAGGGCGACATGGGCCATATCCTGGTTATGCCACATGTCACTAAAAATCAAATTAATCTCTTGCTTGCCGATATCACTGCGGCAAAGGAGGTGAAGCCATGAAAGAAATTCATATCGTCAGTGCCATCGACTCCGGACTGTTTACCCGTTTGACCGAAGTCCTCGCACAGGCAGCCGTCAATCTTGAATCGATCGATGTGGAACAGGTCGGCGATTCAAGCGTTATGGTCATCACCGTTGATCAGTACGATCTCGCCCTGCAATGTTTGCGAGACTTCAAAGACATACAGGTGATTACCGAAGATGCCATTTTGGTTAAATTAAAAGATGAGCCGGGCGCCTTGGCCCACATCGCACGACGATTTACCGATGCAGGAATCAGTTTGCGGAGCGTTCGCTTTATTCAGCGCGACAATGAATATGCGCTGGTCGCCATCTCTACCGACCGTAGCGAAACCGCCTTGCAATTGGTAGCCGATGTATCGATATTTTAATCGGTGTTAGCCGGCATAATTGCCAACAGCAACCCCAGCTTTTCATTAGCCACTGATTTAATACAACCCACCTCGGCTTCCAGTTTCTGAAGGATTATGCAGGGATTTAAACACTTCGATAGCTTCTTTTAACGAAGTGGCGGTGCCGGCGGAATCACCTTTTTGGGCTTGACGGCGTGCACTTGCGAGAGCATTAGACCCTCGCTGCGCCTTTACTTCAATAGAGCCCCCTATGATGTCTTTCGCCGATTGACGTGCAGCTTTCATGTGTTCCTGAGCCACCCCAAAATCATTCACATTGACTGCTTTCAAAGCAGCCTCAAGGTGTGTAATGGTATTATTTATTGAAACCGTGGTAACGGCTTCATTCTCGGCCGCAACTGCAGTGCCAGTAATTGTGTATAAAGACAAAACCAATACGAAGTTAGCAACCAATATTATTTTTATAGCGTTCATAATCTTATACCCCATAAAGGCGATAAGTTTCCTAATAAAATATTAGGAGCCATCTGAAAACAAGAATCTTACGGGGAAATTCAATGCACTTTGAATGCGTGTAATTGTGCCTTCCTTTGTTTTCGGATAAGTTTTAAGTACACCGGGATTAAATTTCTCTCTTGCTCAAATATATTAGGTATGACCTACAAATTTGATTTTAATTGCATTTTATTAATGAAAAAGAGCCGTTGAGCCTACCAAAATCCCGTTCGCCCTGCCGGGGTGACGTTCTTTGGTAAACTTAGGATTCCGTTAAAAATAACTTCCCGAAAACGCAAAATCGCCCGGCAAGCCGTTCGTGCTGAGCAAAATAAGCCTCCCCCTTCGGAGGCATGGCGTTACCATGAAACAGTCGCTGTTCGCCGTACTTTTTTGTGTTTTCATTTCTTTGCAAGTCATTGATTTTACAAATACAGATCGGCCCCAGATCGGTAAGTTATATTTTGCCATATCCTATGTACGTTACCGCACTGACAGTCCATATGTGCGGCAACTAAGCTACAACATCGAATTTTTAGCAACACGGTAAGCAAATACTTTCCGTAGAAATGTCTTTGAACATAAAAAATGATTTCATTGCTTTTTTACTGCCCATAAACATTCTGACCTGAAAGGCTTGCAGTGAAAAATTCAACTTTCCAATTTCACCCTTTTAATGGCCTATCAACACTGTAAACGGCTGCAACTCCAGGATTGAACTGTTGCTCCGGTTTAGGTTGGTCTACCGCTAACGCTGTTTCGAAAGCATAACGAGCCGAAATATTACTTTGGCTTTTACGACAGCATGATGTTTTTTTGAATCCCCATTTTTATTACATTACAAGGAAAAATAATATGCTGAAAAGAAAAGTCCTCACGATTGCCACTTTAACCAGCGCGAGTTTGTTGTCGGTTGCACAGGCTGACGATCAATTCCTGGATGATCGTTGGTATATTGCTCCCTTCGCGTCCTTTGTCAAAACTGGTGGCGATCGCAATGCCAGCGACGGCTGGGGGGGAGGTATGGGCATTGGCAAAATCATTGATAAACATTTCAACATTGAGATAAAGGGGTTTTATGAAGAGTTTGGCGGAGCTAATGGCCCCTGGAGCCTGACCGGTGGCACAGCCGATTTACACTATTATTTCTTCCGCGATAAATTTTCCCCGTACACCGTAATTGGCTTGGGCGGCATGAACAGCTGTGCTTCCGCTAATTGCGGTGCCGGTTTTATCGGTGAGGCAGGTGCAGGCTTTACCTATGAGCTTCATGATAACTTCCTGATCCGCAGCGATGTTCGATACCGTTACAATAACAATCTCAATGCTCAGGTGCAGCCCGGGACCGACGAGTTTCATGATATGACCGTTAACGTTGGTTTTGTCATTCCTTTTGGCGCCAAACCGGTATCCGTGGCAAAATTTGAACCCCCAATTGCAGCAGCGCCGGTTGAGGCCGACTGTTCCACTCTCGATGACGATTCTGATGGCGTTAACAACTGCCTGGATCGCTGTCCTGGAACCATCAAAGACAGCAAAATTGATGCGAATGGCTGTCCAATCAGACTGATACTCAAAGGTCAACACTTCAAATATGACTCAGCAGAGTTAACCTTGAATGCTCAGTCCATACTGGATGGCGTTGCAGAAAACCTGGTGACCTATCCTCAGAAAAATGATATTGAAGTGCAGGGGCACGCCAGTAGTGAAGGCACTAATAACTATAATATGGCGTTATCGCAACGGCGCGCGCACTCTGTCGTTGAATACCTTAAATTGAAGGGCGTTTCCAACAGACTGATTGCGAAAGGCTATGGCGAAACTCAACCCATAGCCGATAACGGCACGGAAGCAGGAAAATCTGAAAACCGTCGCGTCGAATTGATATGGATCGAATATTAATACGGCTTTAAAACCTAAAAATCTTCTCCATTGCTGAGGACTACACTAACCCCTGCCGCCAAGCCGGGGTTTTTATTCGTTATACCAGCGATTTATTAGCGGACGAAGCGTTTAAGTCCTGACTGTGAAGCTCTCAGTAGTTCCGGGTATTCGACACGCAATTCAAAGTTTTATGTACGATACCGAACAGACTGCCCGGAATCTTATAGGTAGTATTTCCCAAGCCTCAATCTCGTTGGCATAGGCCCAAACAAACTAAGACCCTTGATCGCATCGAGCATTTCTAGCCAGATGCATCTGTGTCAGCAAACGCACCTTAATCAACAAATCACTCAGGAAATATCCATGAACATAACTCATTTGTACAAGCATAATAATTTAGGAGATAGCGTTGTTGCGACTGTCTGTTTAGTGGCGGCTCTCGGACTTGCCGGTTGCAAGGACGAGGGTCCCGCAGAAAAAGCAGGGAAAAAAATCGATTCTGCCAAAGAAAATGTCGAGCAAAACATTAAGCAGTTATCAGAAAACGCTGACAAAAAAATTGAAGCAACAAAAGAGGCCCTGGATACTCAAGCTGACAAGGTGACGGAGTCCATCAATCAATCAACGGACGCCTCTAAAGAAGCGTTAGAAGAGGCTGGGGCAAAAATTGATCAAGCAGCAGAAAATGCAGAAAAAAAAATTGAAAGCGCCAAGGAATCAATCATAGAAAAATCCGCAACAGCGGGAGAATACATCGATGATTCTGTCATTACCATGGATGTTAAAGCAGCCCTTTCAAATGATTCAATCCTTAAAGCAACCCCATCACAAATTTCAGTCACCACAGTAAATGGTGTCGTGACGTTAAGCGGTACCGTGGATGCCGAACCCAGTATTGGCAGAGCCATGGAGGTGGCCAGCAGCCAGAAGAATGTCAAATCCGTGCAAATTGAGCTAACGGTCAAACCGAGTGCAGCGAGTATAAAATAATGATTTGTTTACGATTGTTTGCAATTACGGGCATCATGCTGATGTCATCATCGATTGCTTTGGCCACAACGCAGAATGATAGCTACATCGCTGGTTATGCCGCCGGCGTTTTAAAAAATAATATGAATCTCGATATGCCAACCTTGGTTGTGGAAGCAGGCGTCATTACGCTGCCGACAGCTAATCTGGCATCCGCTGACAGAGACAAAGCCGTACAACTATTGTTAGGAATTCCTGGCGTTAATGATGTAAAGCTATCGGAAACGACAAGTCACCTGACAATGAACGATTCGTCAAAACCTGATCAGAGATCGGCTGTTATAACGGAATCCGTTATCCTGCCAACCGGTTTGCTTCCAAGAGGCCATTTATTCAAACCATTGATTGCTGACCCGCGCTGGGCACATTTTTCAGCGGCATACCGTAATTATCAGAGTGATAACTTTGATGGCACCAATATAGCCTCGGTGAGTTTCGGTGAAACGATCCCCCTATACCGCGCGAATTTGGGGCAATCAACGGTACAATGGGAAACAGGCCTGCAGGCCGGCGTTTTTAGTGACTTCAATCTGGATGCGTCCTCCTCTGATCTGCTCAATACTGATTTTATTGCATCTGTTTATTCCAGTGTGCGTGCTGGTCAATTTTCAGCCTTCGGCCGCATTTATCATCAAAGTTCACATCTTGGCGACGAATTTTTGCTTCGTAAACAAAATACTAAATTCGAGCGGGTAAACCTGAGTTACGAAGGTGCGGACCTGAAACTGTCGTATGAACTTCCTTATGGTGTGCGTATTTATGGCGGTGGCGGCGGTCTGTTTCATAAGGAACCCTCGACACTTAAGGTTTGGTCAGCTCAATATGGCATTGAATTTAGAAGCCCCTGGCGCCTGGATTTTGCTTCATTGCGACCTATCATTGCGGCCGACATCAAAAATTATGATGAAAATAACTGGAGCATGGATATATCAGCAAGAGCCGGTGTGGAATTTGAAAATTTAAAAGTATTGGGCAGGAAGCTCCAGATTCTTGGGGAATACTATAACGGCTACACGCCCAGCGGGCAGTTCTATAAAAGTAAAGTGGAATATTTCGGTATAGGCGCGCATTACCATTTCTAAACAAACACTGGAGGTAGTCCTTGCAAATCTTCTGGCAATTGCCCTTCACAGACTCAGACCACGGAGTTAAAACCTTACAGGCGGGAGGGCCGAATCCAAAAGCGATGATTTTCTGAATTGATCCATAATAAACCCGGTTAGGTCAGCCCCACTCTCTTCTACTTGAATTTCCTGGATGAATGAACCATGCGCCGCTTGCTGATAAAACATACCACCACTTACCAATATACGGAAACCGTTACACTACTGGCCCACAAATTACTATTACGTCCTCGCGAAGGCCACGATATCCGTATCGAGTCGGCTGAGCTGATTATATCACCGGAATATCAATTGCAATGGCAACGCGATGTCTACGACAATGCCGTTGTTGAAGCTAAATTTCAAAAGCCCGGCAACTGCTTGTCAATCGGTAGCCGAGTCCTGATCCAGCACTATGATGACCAGCCGCTAAACTTTTTAGTAGCGGATTATGCGGTTTCATTCCCCTTTCAATACCCTATCGCTGAACGTATTGATCTGGAGCCTTATCTTTCCTCGATTTATAGTGAAGACAAACTGATATTAAATATGTGGTTACAGCAATTCTGGCGCGAAGGCCAGATAGTAGAAACATATCTTTTACTGGACTGGATCAATAAAGCCATCGCAACAGGATTTTCTTATCAGCACAGAGAGGAACCCGGCGTTCAGACACCTGCGTTCACTTTGGCAAATCGCACAGGATCCTGTCGTGATTTTGCAACCTTGTTCATCGAGGCCTGCCGCTGCCTGGGTTTGGCAGCACGCTTTGTTAGTGGCTACCTTTACGCACCTTCGCTCACCTCTGCACAAGGCGCTACGCATGCCTGGGCTGAAGTTTACCTGCCCGGTGCCGGCTGGAAAGGTTTTGACTCCACGTCGGGTAAAGTCGTTGGAAACAATCATATCGCCGTTGCCGTCAGTCGACATCCCGAATCGGTGCCACCCATTTCTGGCTCCTTTATAGCTTCGCCAGCCGCCGATCCTCAAACACCTACAATGAACGTCGTGGTTGAAGTGAGCGAAGTCACGGATTAGCAAAAACACGCACTCCTGTACACTCTAAACCATGAAACTATCGTAGGTTTCTTTGTCAGCCACATAACAACCGCATGATGCGGCTTCAAGACCACATCGATCCAAAATGGTAACGTCACCTCGACGATAACGAATAAGCTTCTGTTTCTGTAATGAATTTGCAGCTTTTGTGACACCTACACGCCTAACACCCAGGATATAGGCAAGAAACACGTGGGTGACGTGGAAACTGGTGGAGTGGGCACGATCCTGCGTCATTAACAGCCAACGGGCAAGTCGCTCCTCCACCACGTGAAAACGGGTACACCCTGCAGTTTGTGCAAGCTGCTTCATTGACACATATAAATAACGTTTCAACAAATATTGTAGAACCGAGCTTTGCTTGAGTATGCTGACAAATAGGGTTGTCGGAATGCGAAGGGCGGTACCTGCACCCTGTACCAGGGCATGGAATGGCGCTATATCAACGTCCAACAAGAGCGTAACACCCAGCATGCCTTCATTACCAACCAGTCCCACTTCCAGGTTGGAACTGCCATTGATAGGTGTCAATAAGGACACAAAGCTCCCGGTCGGAAAATAAACATGTGGAATCAATTCTCCGGCTTGATAAAGCACATCATCAAAAATGAGCTCTATGTGCTCAGAGTTTTCGAGCAATAACTGACAGTCCAGGGGCGGAAGCCTATCCAGCAGACAATTGGTAATGTGAACGGGTTGAGGAGACGTCAAAGGTTGATTCCTAGGTTATATGAAAAAACCCGACAAATGTAACGATAATAACCGTAATATCGGAGATTGCTGAAGAATCGCCTCCAGCTATCAGTTTAAAATAACTCAGGAGGCTGTATTTTGTCTGTTCGATAACGCACTTATCGGTTCTGAATAGATGAAATGAATTATCAAAAAGAAGGCCTGGAGAGGTAACAAAGCCTAAAATGGTAAGAGCATAATTATTCTGGAATGGCTCGGCATAATTATTCTGGAATGATAATTTTATTATTTATTTAAAATCATAAGGTTACTGTGATTTTTTGGCGTTACAAAAAGCCTAATATGATGCTTAATTGGTAACCTATTGAGGACCTAGCGATACAAACTAACTATTGATATATAAGTCAATGACTTACAATAAATTGAGATAATTGAATAGAGGGGGTAAATATTATTTGGATCGTAGTTTGTATCGCATTGAGGACCCTATTGCGGACACTATAGAATACCTTTGTATAAAACAGGATTGAGCAATCATTCATCGGTTTACGTTTTAACTCTACAAATTTGAATCTTCATAATTTTTTAGTAGCTTTAAAAAACTTATGTAACTTTTTACTTCTTCATCAATAAAGAGCTTTATCGTTTTTTTATCATTACCAGGTTTCTTTTTTATAAATTTATTGTAAATATGGGCTGCCGCAAAACCTTTCTCCCTTGCCTCATTGATACGCCTTTCTATTTCTTCTTCAAAAAGAGCGTAAAGATTCTCCTTCGATTCCCCATCTAATTCTTCACTGTTGTCTTTGTAATAATCAAGTATTTTTTGAATTCCAACAGAGATAATAAGCTCTTTATTAGATAGAAATTCTTGCTCAATTCGTCTAAAAATATTTCCGAGCAAAATATCATCAATTAGTGCCCCTTCAATATCAATAGGAATATAGCTTGTATCATCGCTAGAATTAGGATTGTTACTGCCCCAAAAAACCCAGTTTAAATCCATATTTTCTGAACTAGCTAAGTCAATAATATTTTCAAATGGTATGGAATTAGAGTTTCTTCGGTTAGAAAAAGCGCTCGCACGCATGCCTAAGCGAGCGCACAAGTCCTTATCATTGCTGATTCTAAGTGCTGACTTTAACCTAAAAATGATATTTTCAAATTCTACTTCATATTTCATGTATTTTTATTGAAAGTTTAGTTAAAGTGTATTATGCTGACATAAAATTCATATAAATTTTACACGAATACATGAAATCAAAACAAGATATAAAGAAAATATTCGCCGACAGAGGTGAAACATTCGAAGCTTGGGCGGTTAAAAAAGGGTTTAAAGTCAGAACTGTCTACGCCGTTATCAACGGTCAGCTTAAAGGTAGTCGTGGTATAAGCCATAAAATAGCAATAGAGCTAGGTCTTAAAAATGCTGTCAATAACGCAGAATAATCTTCTTGACACTGCATCATTTGCACAGTTGGTTGATATATCAATTCGAAAAGCTAGAGCTGCCTTAGCAAACTGCCACAATGGTAAGACATGGAGAGGAACTCGCCTTAATGTACTCATTAATAAAGGCAAAGGTGGCAAGAGCGGATTGCAATATCTTGTCCAAAGAGACAGCATCCCGCCACAGTTCTTAAAAAATGTATCAGCACATGATGCAAGCACTATTAACAACCCTTTTCCGATTATTGAATCAGTTAATGCGGCCGCTGATAACAGCGCAATAACGGACTTAGTACCGGTAAAGCAGGCGTCAACGCCCCAAGTCAAATACAAGGTTGATGAGTTCAATTTTAAATTGGATATTGTCAAAAGGGTTATCAATGAAACTGATCAATACACCCCCGAAAGAGCAGCCTTAATTAAAGAATTGGCTGCCACAGCACGTTACACCTATGGAAAAAGGCGCGGTCAGTCTGTTTCTGAAAACGCTATACGCGACTGGATAAATAAGTATGAACATGGCGGCATGCTGAGAATCTGCCGAAAAAGCAGAAACGACAATAAAAAGAAGCGCGTGATGATTTCCAAAGCTTGGGACAAGGCCGTTAAAAATTTAAAACTTAACGAAGATGACCAACTGAAATTAGTCGATGAGCTTAAGCGGCGCTTTAAGTCATTATGGCGTTCTGGAACACCAAGCGTACCGACAGTTCAGCTAAATGTGCTCTCTTTCGCTATGCACCAACTCAAGGAAAGTGGCTGCATGTTGGACGATGCAGAATTACGTTCAACTTGCAAATTTCCTGAAAAATTAATCTCTAGTTTTTCGCATTACAAGCTGGCGAATATTCATAGAAATGATGCCGCAAAATACGCCGCTAAACACACCCCACGTATCAAAAGGCATCGAAATAATCTGGAACCTATGGAATGGGTGGCCGGCGATGTACATCATATAGATATTATTTTTCAACGTGAGGACGGCTCTACTTGCACACCAAAAGCCGTTGCTTGGCTCGATCTGGCCACTAACCGCACATTTATTACGACGTTCATTATGAAACCGGGTGAAATGATTCGCCGGGAACATGTGCTGGAAAGTTTTGTTGCAATGTGCGCTGACCCGAGTTGGGGCGTACCCACTCGGCTCTACGTGGACCGTGGCGGCGAATACAACTGGGGGGAACTGATAGAAGACCTTTGTAAGTTAAAACATAACCTGGATGTTAGGTCTTTTGACGATTACGAAGACGATACGCGGAACTCCGGCATGAACCGTTCTACAGCATATGTGCCTCAGTCAAAAGTAATCGAAGGCCTGTTTTCAAGCTTGGAAAAGGCGGTTTTTAGTCAAGTAAAAGGCTTCATAGGTGGCGACCGCATGAAGAATAAAACGCAAAACCAAGGCAAAGCCCCTATGCCTTACCAAGGCGATTTTGAAGCCTTCGAGAATTCCCTCAAGGTATGTGTAGATTACTACCATATCAAAGGTCAACAAGGCCATCTTAACGGCGACTCTCCTATTCAGCGGTTTAAAGAATTCATTGCTGGCGGTTGGAGAAGTACCGTATTGGACCCTGAAGATCTGGCTATCGCCTTTTGTAAAAAAGCTTTCCGAGAGGTCCGTCCAGGTGGCGTATTTTCATGGGCAGGCGCTGAATATCGTCATGACAGCTTGATTGCACTGGCTGGAATTCGCAAGGTTGAGGTAGGTGAGCCGTACATTGGCGATAAAAACCGGTTAGTCTTGTTTGATGAAGCGGGCCATCTTCTTGGGATTGCTGAGCCTGTCCGTCAGTTTGCTTTTGGTGATGTTTCAGGAGCTGGTGAACAGTCTCGCCAGGCTAAATTGCACCGGCAACATGTTTATGGTTTGGAGTCGGAGACCGATAAGTTAGACCTTGAAAATGAAATGCGCAGTGCTGTTGAGGTAATGGGCGGTACACCGTTGGCCGACGTTGGCAACATTATCAGCATCAGCGAGAAACACGCACAAGTTGCGAAAGAGGGCCGCGATAACCCGAATAAATCAATTAAACAGGAGGATAGTGACAAACAATTTGAATTATTAGGGGTTTTAAATAAAAAAGCCGAGGCCAAGAAGCAAGCAGCGGGATAAAAAATAAGCCGAAAGATGCTAGAACATCTTTCGGCTTGGGTGTCGGCCTATTTACCGACGTGTCAACTCAGAGATGACTATGCCATTATTACACGAAAATCAACGCGAAGAATACTGTCCAACGCAAACGGCGAATAAAATTCACCAGTTGTTTTCTTGTTGTCGCACCTATAGATTGTTCAGCATGATTGTTGGTAATCCAGGCGTCGGCAAAACAACAGCCGCCGAGATGTTTTACAAGGCCAATGATGACGTTTATTTATGCCGTATAACCCGAGTAACCAGAGAGCTTCAGCCCATGCTGGTTCGATTATGCGAAGCTATTAATGTAGGTTGTTCTAAGAACCAAAGCCAAGCGGAGCTCTACAGTCTTGTGCTTGATTTCTTCGCTTACCAATACTTTGACCAGTCACCGTTATTAATTTTGGATGAGGCCCAGTACTTATCAGATGATTCGTTGGAATGCATTCGCGATTTATCAGACCAAACCAAGATTGGAATAACACTCATGGGTAATAGTGGCCTGAAGCGATGGGAGAAAAACAAAAAAGGTAACTTTGCACAATTGCGCGGACGAATTGCGCCAATAGTGGAAATTAACGCACCGCATGAAGACGATTTAGAGGTGATTTGCAACAGTTTCAACGTTAAAACCGGAACAGCGCTAATTCAAAAAGTAGTCAAAAAAGAGGGGCAGTTACATACCGTGATGAAATTACTCAAAATTGCCCATGAGCTAGGGGAAACAGGCCAACCCATCACCGAAACTATATTAAAGCAAGCGGCTATTGCTATAGGAGTATCACTATGAACCACAAACACCAGGCAATTATGACCCGTGAAAAATTAGCGGTATTGCACGTAGCCAAGAAAAAGCTATGTCTATCTGATGAAGACTACCAGGCAATACTTTATTCCATTGCTGGGGTTAAATCCTCCAAAGACTTGGATGAGCACGGTTTTGAAGCTGTGATGTTCAGATTTAATCAGATGGGATTTAAGAGCACCTGGAATAAAACAAATTTTGGCTATCGAACCGGCATGGCTTCACCCCGGCAAATTGCCATGATTCGCACGTTATGGCGAAAATTTACACAGAATCAGGGCGATGATTCAAGCTTAGGAAAATGGCTTCAAGGTAAATTCAATGTTAGCTCGGTACGTTTTTTAGATAGCCAAACTGCGCATAAGGTATGCGGAGCATTAAAGAAAATGGCAGAAAAAAGAGCGCGGCATGATGAATCAGTGATTGTAGGTGGCCAACAATGACGATTAAAAAACAAGGATTAGAAATACCTTTATATATAGTAGAGAACGCCCAAGAAATAGCCGACCAGGCGCATAGTGTGATTTATCGTACGCGCGCATTAGTGACGACAGCGATTGTTCTTTCTGAAGGAATTCTAAATAATTCAGGATCGGATGAATTTATGCAGACCTGCTTAATTTACCAACTGGAAGCAATTCAAGAACTCTTGAAAAAGCATGAACCGGTATTTTCAGAAGCGGAGATTTGCTTCTCCAGAGAAAAAATGGAGATTAAAGGAAATTTAACGCGGGTTTAACGGGGGTAAAATCGAAACTTAATACTAGTGTTGCGGGTAGCATCAAAAAACGCCTTAAATCGAATTTTTTCTATTTTTGATGTTGCCCGTTTTGCCTGGCAGAGAATTTGAGCGAATGGAGATGAGCACGGTTTTGAAGCTGTGATGTTCAGATTTAATCAGATGGGATTTAAGAGCACCTGGAATAAAACAAATTTTGGCTATCGAACCGGCATGGCTTCACCCCGGCAAATTGCCATGATTCGCACGTTATGGCGAAAATTTACACAGAATCAGGGCGATGATTCAAGCTTAGGAAAATGGCTTCAAGGTAAATTCAATGTTAGCTCGGTACGTTTTTTAGATAGCCAAACTGCGCATAAGGTATGCGGAGCATTAAAGAAAATGGCAGAAAAAAGAGCGCGGCATGATGAATCAGTGATTGTAGGTGGCCAACAATGACGATTAAAAAACAAGGATTAGAAATACCTTTATATATAGTAGAGAACGCCCAAGAAATAGCCGACCAGGCGCATAGTGTGATTTATCGTACGCGCGCATTAGTGACGACAGCGATTGTTCTTTCTGAAGGAATTCTAAATAATTCAGGATCGGATGAATTTATGCAGACCTGCTTAATTTACCAACTGGAAGCAATTCAAGAACTCTTGAAAAAGCATGAACCGGTATTTTCAGAAGCGGAGATTTGCTTCTCCAGAGAAAAAATGGAGATTAAAGGAAATTTAACGCGGGTTTAACGGGGGTAAAATCGAAACTTAATACTAGTGTTGCGGGTAGCATCAAAAAACGCCTTAAATCGAATTTTTTCTATTTTTGATGTTGCCCGTTTTGCCTGGCAGAGAATTTGAGCGAATGGATTCGATTGATTTATACTACCTCCGAGGGTGAGGCGTGGAAAATCAGCATCCACGTGTCGTGATCGGCCTTGCCGAGGGACGAATGAAGGGGAGCTGTCCTTCCATCCTCATTCAATATTCTTTAATTCTGAAAGATTCAATGATCGCTTACCGGCTGGGACCCTCCCAGCCTAGCCCTCATCGATGACCAATGGTCAAAGGGGTCGTAAGGTGTTACGACGGTAAGCATATTTATTGTAAGTCAATAACAAAATACATGCTAACTTTCGTCGACGTCGGCGAAAGTTAATACTGTAATTTCCCCGCCAAAGATCGTGAAAAAGCCCCTCTCTACGGAACGCGTTCCCCCTATTCGCTTGGAACGCGTTCCGGTGTAATTAGGCCAAATCAGCCGCCTTAAATCCTCGTCATGATAAAAGAAACCCTGCCAGAATCCATTAAATACCTTTCTGACGTTATTGGGCTAACTGAAGCCTTGGCAATTGTGGCTTTACGTGGTGGCTCAAGAATCTCCATACACAAACGATTTGATCCAGATAGTTGGATTCTTGAAGCGATTAGAAAAGAACCCTATGAGAAATTGATAACTCATTACTCCGGAGAAAACATAGAAATATCAACCTGCGCTATTGCCTGGAAAAATATCCGGAATATCGACATTATCAACGATTTCAATGCGGGATTAAGCAAAGCTGAATTGGCTATGAAGCACGGTTTTACGGATCGTGGCATTAGAAAATTATTAGCAAGATACCAACTACTTATCACTGATAAAAAGGATACCCATGACGATTAACACCGCTTCATTAACCATTGATTTAAAAACGCAGATCGATGACGGCAACAATGAGCCAAAAAACCAGTGGATACAATTATTGCCATTGGGTCAATTTGCTGCAAGAGACGGGCGCGGGCCGTGGACTGTCACCGATGCAAACGAAGTGATTGATAATACCGCTCAATATCTTGGAAAAAATCCCATGCCGGTCGATTACGAACATCAAATTGATAATTCACCGAAAAACGGCCAACCGGCCCCCGCTGCTGGCTGGATTGTCGGTCTTAAGGCCGATACGCAAGGCATTTGGGGGTTGGTGAACTGGACAGATAAAGCGCTCAACTACATTAAAGCCAAGGAATATAAATATTTATCGCCTGTTTTCAACTTTCATCAAGAGAATGGTGAAGTCACCCGGCTATTAAGAGCGGCGCTAACAAATAATCCAGCTCTTGAAATGACAGCCATTGCCAAGACTCAAGAACCAGAAAGGGCCACTAGAACCAACACTGAACTGAATGAAATCAAACACATTTTAGGCATCAGCAATACAGCCAGTAAATATGAGTTGTTAGCAACATTGAAAACCTTACAGACCGAGGCTAAGCATGACGGCTATGTTCCACTTGGCGAGTTCAAGAGTATCGAGTCTGAATTACACGCTCACATTAAAAAAGCTGAAGAAGGAACGGCATTAGCAAGGGTGGAATTTGCTATTGCTGAAGGTTCATTCCCGTCAAGTTTTAAAGACTGGGGTGTTTCCATGTGTCGCGCCAATGAAACCGAATTCAATTATTTCTTGGCGCAAACCAAAATCTTATACGGCATCCTAAAAACCATGCCAACCGAACGACTGACTGTCGAAGAACGGGCTTTTTTAGATGCTAACAATTCTTCTCAGCCTAGTTCGCTAGGCGATACAGAACAGAAACAAATACTCACCGCTTTGGGACTGTCCCAAGACGACCTTAAAAAATATGGAGAAAAATAATGACTGCATTAACGCAAGATAGAAATACGCAACGGCGCGATGGTGATTTTATAAATCATGGCGTAGCTGCATCGACCAAGGTATTTTCCGGCGGTTTAGGTTGCGTTAATGCATCCGGCTATCTGGTTCCGGGGTCTGTCTCAATCACGCTAAAGGCCGTTGGCAAAATCGAAGAAACCGTTGATAACACCATCGGTGCAAATGGTGCTTTAACGGCAAAAGTCCGGAAGGGTGTTTTTAAGTGGGCGAATGCAGGCGACATTACTCTTGCACACTTAGAAACCAATGTCTATATCAATGACGATCAAACCGTATCGTCGGTTTCCACTGGTAAATCTGTTGCCGGTAAATTAATTGCTGTCGATTCTGACGGCGTTTGGGTTGCAACTCTATAAAACTAACAGGATATATTCATGATCATCAATAGCGGAAACTTAACCGGCCTTTTTTCTGGTTTTAAAACGGCGTTTAACAAGGGTATGCAGCAAGCCCCAAGTTATTATCGCGATATTGCCATGACGATTCCATCCCAGGCCAAAGAAGAAACTTACGCATGGCTGGGTCAGTTCCCAAAAATTCGGGAATGGTTAGGCGACAGAGTGGTTAAAAACCTCGTTGCCAATGGCTACACGATTAAAAACAAGCTTTACGAAAACTCTATTGTCGTTCCGAGAACGGAAATTGAAGATGATAACTATGGCGTTTACAGTCCGTTGTTTTCTGAAATGGGTAGGGTATCGGCTGAACATCCGGATGAGCTTATTTTTACCTTACTGGCCGCCGGTTTTACGACCGCCTGTTATGACGGCAAAAACTTTTTTGATTCGTTGCATCCGGTAGCTGGTGGCACAGTTTCTAATTTTCAATCCGGAGCGGGTGCACCGTGGTTTTTATTGGATACCAGCCGATCAATTAAACCTTTTGTGTTTCAAGAGCGTTCGCCTTACGAGTTGACCAGCTTAAACAACCCAACCGATGAAAATGTATTCATGCGCGATGAGTATATTTATGGCGTGCGAGGCCGGTCCAATGTGGGTTTTGCTTTGTGGCAGTTGGCTTTCGGATCAAAGAACACCTTGGACGCCACTAACTATGCGGCTGCAAGAGCGGCCATGATGACCTTCAAAGGCGATGAAGGCCGAGTGCTTGGAATTAAACCGGATACGCTGGTTGTAGGACCTACGCTTGAGAGTGCCGCCTTGGCGCTTATTCAAAATCAATTGATTATTAATAGCGGCGTATCGACCAGCAATCAATGGGCCGGAACCGCTAAGTTGATTGTGTGCCCTTGGTTGTAAAAATTTTATTGTTTGTGATATAGGAAAAGAAAACCGGCCTCAGCGCCGGTTTTTTTGTAACTTAAGTAGTGTTTGGCCAATGAAAGGGACCTCGTCCCAAACGCCCTGGGCGGGCTGATCGGTTACGGTATCGAAGAGCGCTTCACCGTAACAAACCCTCAAAAAAGTATACGCCAATGAAAAAAATAGTTCAATAACGCATAAAACGCCTTTCTGTTCCTCAATCCATGCGCGTAGACAGCCTACCTAAAAAGGCATGAGCGGCGCCGGATTCGAACCGGATCATGCAATCGCTGACGCGCCTACAACCGTTCCCGTTGGAAACAACCGCTCATAGCATGTTCAGTATATTCGATAAAATGACGTCATGGTGACTTTCGTATTGGATGTAAAGCAGGTAACGATTTGATGCTTAATATTGCTACTAGCCCCCGGTAGTCATTTTTTCAAGGACCTGATTACTCAAAAGCGGGGGGCCGGTTTAGTCGTTGAATTCTAAACCGGCTTTTTTTTTGCTTAAATTTTGCTCAATACCCTTGCGGCTAGTATTTCACAATCAATTGTCTGGGATTCATTGCAGGCTTGTGCTTCATTTAGTAAATAATCAATTATCTAGCTGGATTTCATGCCAACTCGATATATCCATTTAATTACGTGGCATATAGACTGGCATGATAATTGGTATATATATTGTCAATGAATGGGGTCATTCGCCTGCTAACATAAAGGACGATAAAACAGATGAAAAACCGCGTTAAAAAAATGCCAAATATACCGAGGGACTTGCAAAACCCATTAAGGCGAGCGGAATTAGTAGCCAGAACGGCCAAAAAAAGAAAATAACTTGCTCAGTGTGATAAAATAGAAGCTTCAAAAATCCAACTTTATCAAAGACATGAGCAA
>JABFSH010000074.1 GCA_013140705.1 Methylococcaceae bacterium | reverse complement strand
CCAGTGCAACCTTGGCTTTTTGCGCTCCCGTGAACATCTTCCGTTTGCTTTCACTCATTTTCCTGCCCCCTCATGTCACAACAGGGTATAGCTTAAACTACTGTCCGGATTTCGGGGTCCACTTTAGACTTTGAGGGAAAGGGGGCATTTCAGCAATATATTTTCTTTAAGACCTATTAAAGAAATCGAGGTTTCAGATACAGGTTTAACTGTTACACAATGTGGAAAAAAATATAAGTTTGATTGGCCTGAAGTAAATAGTGCATGTATTGTAATGAAAGACAGATACAAGTCCTATGGCACAGGAACGGCTGCAAAATTTATACAGAAAACTTTTATAATCAAAATGCCGGATAAAACTTTTATGTTCGATGTTTCTACCAATTTTCCAGATTTTAAAAATAATGATCAGTTGCTTAGATTGTTAGGGGAATACTTGCAAATTGAAGTAATTGATAAAAGAAAACTTCGTTAAATATCATAGCGGTCAAGTCATGCAGGTAAGGTTGACAAGAACTTACCCGGATGGATTTAATCGTTCAAACCTGACCAGAAGTCTGCTTTGAGGAATCGTATTGCTTTTACAATACAATTTGTGACGGACTGGTTTGGGTCGGTTGGAGGCGATCAGAAAACAAAAACTTTCCCGTTGTGAGTGGTCGCTTTTATTAAGTAACAACGACTCAGTGCAACCCCAGCGAAGCAGGGCTTAACACGGTTTTGCATGCACTCATTATATAGGGTGCGGGTTGATCACACTTGCATGATGCGGGCGGACAGTGACCCGAACGTCAATATCCTGATCGAGACGTTTAAGAATGGTCATCAGGCGGTCAATAGTGAAGCGGTCGAGCTTCACCTTGCGGATGCGCGAAAAGTCGGCGGCTGCAATGCCGGTCTGTTCTTCAGCTTTACGCACCGTGAGCGCGCGGTCATCAAGGACACCAATTATCTCGGCAGCCAGTAACGCTTTCAATTGCTCAACTTCTGCATTGGGGTGGCCGAAGTCAGCAAAGACGTTTCCGCTACCACGGACTATTTCAAAAGGTTCGTCATTCATCGCAGCATCTCCTTCAATCGTTTTAGGCGTTCATGTACAAGGTCTATTTCATATTTGGGCGTTTTGATACCTTCCTTCGATTTTTTCTGAAAGGCATGGATCACCCACAAGTCTTCTCCAATCTGGACAGCATAAATGACTCGGAAAGCATCCCCACGGTGACGCAGAACAATTTCCATAATACCGCTATCGAAGCCCTTTAACGGTTTCACATTATCGGCCTTGCGACCATCCGCCGCGACAGTAAGTGCGCGGTTGGACTCTGTTTGCACCGGCATGGGAAAATCTTCAAAATTCTTCCGTGCCGCTTTGATCCATGAAATAGGTCGTGTCTTTTCTGTCATACGTCTACCTTGTTCTTGATATTGTAGTCACATATGACAACATTTTGCAATTAACCCATAAAGAAACTGAAGATCAAGAATGTCCGAAAAGAAACGCTATGCATAGTAGCCGAAGCCGGATTTTCATTTTTCCGAGACAATTTTATTTGTGACCGTCTGAAAGAGAAAAGAGGTGCCTTAGCTAAAAGGCCTCGAGTACAATTCCTATGTTTTATTATTAGTTCATTATCAGATAAAGGTTTGGGTAAAAGTTGGGTAAATCGATTATGCAAAGATGCACACAAATATACAATGCAACGTGAAAGTTATAAATATTAGTGCATATAAAACAATAAGATAAAAAATAATTACAGCTCTTTTAATGCGATGGTCCCGCGTTCGAATCGCGCGAATCGATGGGGTAAATCGATGGGGTCAGGTTGAATTGATTATATAGATTGCGCGGTGTATAAACCCTAAGCCGGATAAACCGGAACCAAAATACAAATGACTAATCTCTATGTTATTAAATAGAAATTAGACAATTCTTGTCAAAAAATGTAAAGACTTGGCTGGTAAGAGACTAAAGCTATTGGTGGTGCGGTCGCGTCACCACAATTCGACAATACCGACTTAACAACCACCGGCTAAAAGCCGGTGGGTTCGAGTAACGGACTGAAAGTCCGGATACGCGTCGACTAAACGACGCGTCTTAATCAGGTTCCATTTTAAAATTATCATTTGGCTTGGGTTCAAAATGATGTTCCAAATACTGCTTGATCATCTCTTCCGTCATCTGCCCAACAGTAGCGCAAAAATAACCACGCGCCCAAAAATGTTGTCCCCAGTAACGCTTTTTCAAATGCGGAAACTCTTCAAACAGATGACTCGATGTGCTCCCCTTGATCCGACTCATGATTTCACTGGGCGCCATTGTCGGCGGTGCATTGACCAAAATATGCACATGATCCTTGCTCACCACTCCCGGGATAATCCGAATTTCAAAAGCCTCACAGGTCTGCCCGACCAACTCTCTTACCCGCTCCGCTACCTCTCCTCGCAAAACCTTGTAGCGCTATTTAGTGACCCAAACAAAATGATACTCGATCTGAAAGACAGTATGGCTGCCATATCTATAGTCCATAGAACACCTCCTTGTCCTTTATTATCGCAGCTAAAGCTGACCGGCTAAAGCCGGTGGATTAAACGTAATGCTGGCAGGATTGTGGAGGGAATGCGTTTTGTGCGTGCTTCTGGCAATCGATCTGCTGATGCTTGGATAGTGGAATCGGTTTTATCGGTTTCTACAGTTTTAAATCCTGCAAATGAAAAAGTGTCAACGATACAGAATTTACTCCTAATGCTTATGCCCGTGCCAGTCGCGGCGAATAACAGGAGAATTATCCATGCAAACCTTTGAAAATAACGCTTTGGTCATCGGTTCCGACGATTTTGAAAATCAGGTTCCTGTGCCAAACGGTAATTATGCGCCCATCCGTTACAATGCCTTGAAACACGGCATTTTATCCAAACTGGTGGTTTTTCCGCATGAAGATCGCAGTGAATTCGACAGTCTTTTAACGGGACTGATAGAAGAACATCAACCAACCGAAGTGACTGAAATACATCTTGTTGAAGAACTGGCTAGTATTTTATGGCGCAAACGTCGGGTTTTAATGGGTGAAGGTGCAGCTCTTAACAGCAGTTTGTGGAACGTAGCGCATGAACAACATAATAAAAGCACTGTCCGTGCCTCTGTTCCGCTTGAGGTGGGCTTGTCTAACGATAGCCACGATTTGATTGACTTGTTGACTTCCGGCCCGGAAGAAATGGCAGAACGCCAGCGCGATGCCGAACTTGATCTTGCCGCCCCCAATAAGGCTGCTGCGATTCTGCTGAAGGGTGGAGCGAATGCCTACAAACGAGCACGATTGGCATTGATCGAAGATTCCCGCGACTGGTGGGATAGCAGCGTAGAGGAAGAAGAGTACCCGGCAACTGCCGAAGGTCTGACCGATTTTATTGACGAACGACTACGACCTATCTGTTATCGCATGGAGAAGGAAGCACGCTATCAACCGGCAATTAAGGCCCAAACCTTGGGCGAAGGCGTGCAAGCGCACCGTTTAGAGAAGCTAAATCGCTACGAAACCCATCTGGATCGTAAATTTGAACGCACCTTGGCCATGCTTTTGAGGCTAAAAGAGCTACGAAACAGGTCCTATTCGAATAGTGAAAAATAGCTTTAAAGCCTTGATATTAATAATTTTCAGCTACCTTTGAACAAAAATGATCGAATCATTTGCTTAATGATTTCGGCAAAATCTGGAGACAAAATAAATATGGGCGGAGTAGGCAGCGGACGAGGATATCAGGGCGGCAAAGATACGACTCGTGATTATTATTCGCTGGATGTGAGACGGTTGCAACGGGACGACCTTCTAAAACCGGGCCGGTCTTTCGGTTGGAACTGGCATCATCATGAAAAAGTGTCATCCATACAAATCCACGCACAACAAGAATACCTGATTTTGGATTATCGTCATCGAAAGGCCGACGAAGACTGGAAAGCTCAGTATTATCCAGTGAGGCTGGATCGGACCGGTTGCTTCTACGGCGATTGGCGTGCCTGGTTTTTTGCCCGGCTTATGGATGCAGTCGACGCGTAGTGCTTCTTTATCTAGGAAATTCAGGTATTTTTGCCTGCCGCCACTGTTATCGATTGGCCTATGCCTGCCAACGGGAAACCCCCGATGACCGCGCAGCACGTCGAGCTGATAAGATCAGGGAAAAATTGAAGTGGGAACTCGGCATTTTGAATGATAAAGGAATCAAGCCCAAAGGCATGCACTGGTCAACTTATAAGCGATTGACTGACAATCATGATGCTTCAGTAAATGCGTCACTGGTCGGCATTGCCAAACGGCTGAGAATCTTAAATGAGAAGCTTAATGAATTTACTGACGGGTAAATCTGTTTCGCAAAAATTGAGTTTTGCGCTAGATAGCCGATCGATCGAGTGAAAAAAATTAAATACAAAGTGAAAGGACGTTTTTTTCGTCAACTCGGTGTGACTGAAGAGTCGGCAATACAGCAATGGCTCGCAAAAAAATCCGAATGAATCAGTGTACGATAATTGGATTATTAATCAGATTGCAACCCAGGACAACTAACGAAGAAGCGCTGGAGTATTAAGAAGTGCATTACCCATAGAAAGCCGAAAGTGTTGTCAGAGCAAGCATTCAGTCTATCGCAGCATTTTTGAATTGCTGCATGCTACTCTTTGAGGGCTTATAAACAATAGATTTTTACGAAAAGTTACCCGATAATTAATTTTGTAAGACGTCATATTTTCATATTTTTACATCTCATTGATTTAATTGGTCGGGACGAGAGGATTTGAACCTCCGACCCCTTGCACCCCATGCAAGTGCGCTACCAAGCTGCGCTACGTCCCGACTGATTATTTTGATGATGACTTATGAAAGGATTACGAGTGTAAATCCGGAGAGATGGTGAGGCGAATTATACTCTAATCTGCCTCTTAACTCTAAGAATGTGTGTCTTTATTTGAGCAGATCCAATATATCTTCCAATTCGCCAACTAATTGATGGATCAATTGCCTGGATCGAATTGAATCTCCCTTGGCATCATCGCTGGTCAAATGAGAACGGGCCCCGCCGATCGTGTAACCTTGATCATACAGTAACGATCTGATTTGACGTATCATTAACACTTCATGTCTTTGATAATAACGGCGATTTCCGCGCCTTTTTACCGGACTCAGTTCTGTAAATTCTTGCTCCCAATAACGGAGTACATGTGGTTTGACAGCGCATAGCTCACTGACCTCTCCGATTGTGAAGTACCGCTTTGCCGGGATAGCCGGCAGTTCATTATTATTACTCGGCTCCAGCATACGCTTCTACTCGGGCTTTAAGTTTTTGACCGGATCTGAACGTAACCACACGACGTGCTGTTATGGGTATTTCCTGACCTGTTTTTGGGTTTCTTCCTGGACGACTACTTTTATCGCGAAGTTCAAATTTTCCAAATCCGGAAATTTTGACTTGCTCACCGTGTTCCAGAGATCTTTTGATTTCTTCAAAAAAATACTCGACCATCTCTTTCGCTTCACGCTTGTTAAGGCCAAGTTCGTCAAACAACCTTTCTGCAAAATCTGCTTTCGTTAATGCCATAAAATCAATCTCTTAGTTTTGCACCAATAGTGTCTGTCAATGTATCTAACACTCTGTTAAAGATAGCATCAATTTCAGAATCTGTTAGAGTTTGTGAAAAATCTTGTATAAATAGGCTTAAAGCAACACTTTTAAAACCTTCTTCGACTCCTTTACCCCGATAAACGTCAAAAACGACAACGTCTTGCAAGGTGAGTTCGCCACAGCCTTTTATGCTGCTGATAATTGCTCCGGCAGACACGTCTTCTTTTACGATTATTGCTAAATCCCGCCGAACCGAAGGATATTTTGATAACGGTCTAAATAAATGCGCCTTTTTTTTGAGCAGTTTTTGTTGCTCCATTTCAAACAGAAACACCTGAGTATCAAAGCCTAACTGTTTTTCCAACGACGGATGCAACATACCTAACCAGCCGATTTTTTCTCCAGCGGCATTTTTAATTTCAGCCGTTTGTCCCGGATGTAACGCAGGATGTTGGCCCGGCGTAAATAGCACTTCAAATCCGTTCAGATTAAAACCGGCAAGCGCAAAAACGGACTGTACATCGGCCTTGACATCAAAAAAATCAACCTTGCGATTTTGTTCCCCCCACTGTTCAGAATAAACGCTACCTAACACTAAACCTGCCAGCATAGGTTGCTGATACATTTGCCCATCCTTGTTTACAAACCGTAATCCCGTTTCAAATAACCGCACGCGATGTTGTTGGCGATTGACGTTATACAAGGCGGCATTTAACAACCCACTCCATAACGTGGTGCGCATAACCGACAAGTCCGAGGAAATGGGGTTTTTCAACCGGATAACTTCGTCCTGCGGCGCTATTGATTTCTGTATCGCTTCATCGACAAAACTATAGGTGATGGCTTCCTGGTAACCTCTATCTACCAGCAAATCCTTAATTCTGTCAATTTCCAATACAGCTTCTGTGGCTTTGCCCAATTCCGAGCGCATCACCATGCGCGTGCTCGGCAAGTTGTTGTAACCGTAAATCCGCGCAATTTCTTCAATCAGGTCTGCTTCGATGGCAATATCAAAGCGAAAACCGGGGGGTGTCACCAACCAGCCTTCAGTTTGAGCCTGTATAGACATCCCTAATCGCTGAAAAACATCATGGATGAATTCATCTTCCAGTACAACACCCAATATCTTTTCAATACGTTGCCGTCTCAACAGAACTGCAGGTCTTAAAGGAATAGCGACCTCATTTTTTTTCTCGGTGATTGCACCGGCAGAACCGCCTGCAATATCAATGATGAGATGCGTCGCCCGCTCTATCGCTCTCTCCTGCATCGTTGCGTCAACGCCGCGTTCAAATCGGTGTGATGAATCGGTATGTAAGCCAAATTTTCGAGCCTTTCCTGCAATTAGTTGCGGCGCAAAAAAAGCACATTCGAGAAAAACGTCTTTTGTTTGGTCACTGACGGCAGAATCACTTCCACCCATAACTCCGGCCAATGCTAACGGTTGCTCCGTGTCTGCGATAATCAAGGCTTCGCTGTCTAATGCGATTGTTTGGCCATTTAATAATGCTAGCGTTTCATCGGCTTTAGCCCAGCGGACCTGAATACCCCCCTTTAATTTGGCGGCATCGAAAACATGGAGCGGTTGTCCTAATTCGATCAGAACATAATTGGTAATATCAACCAATGGTCCGAGACTTCTTATTCCGGAGCGCCGCAAGCGTTCTTTCATCCAAAACGGCGTCTCGGCCTTGGCATTGACATCTTTTATTAAGCGTCCGAGATAACGTGGACAAGCTTCATTCGCGTCAATCGTCACCGTCAATTTTTCCTGATGAGTCACAGCACTGTAATGATCCGACGCAACTGACCAATCCATTTTGTTTAGTACCGCCACTTCCCTCGCAATGCCTTCCACACTCAAGCAATCCGCACGATTGGGCGTTAAATCGACTTCGATCATATTATCTTCAAGCGATAAATAGTCACGAATATCCACTCCAACAGGTGCATCCGCTGGCAACTCCAATAAGCCTTGTGCCTCTGCGGCCAGACCCAGCTCCTTGGCTGAACAAAGCATTCCAAACGATTCTACACCACGCAATTTTGATTTTTTGATTTTGAAATCGCCCGGCAATTCTGCACCGACCAGGGCCGCCGGTATCTTTAAACCAACCCGAACATTGCTGGCACCACAAACAATTTGCAGAGGTTCCGAAGTACCCACGTTAACCTCACAAACACTCAATCGATCAGCATCAGGATGCTGCTGCATGGCAACAACTTCACCGACAATAACACCGCTAAAAGTTGCCGCTGCAGGTTCTATGGAATCAATTTCCAAACCTGCCATGGTTAATTGTGCGACCAGTTGTTCTGTGCTTATGGCTGGATTGACGAATTCTCTTAACCAAGCTTCACTAATTTGCATAACTCAAACTTTTCCTAAAACTTCGACCGACTGAATTGTTCCAAAAATTTAAGGTCATTTTCAAAAAACAATCTCAAATCATTAATGCCATAACGCAACATCGTCAATCTTTCAACGCCCATACCAAACGCGAAGCCCGTATAGTCATCGTGACTGATATTAACTGCTTTGAAAACTTCAGGATGAATCATCCCGCAGCCCATCACTTCCAACCAACCGGTTTGACTGCAAACACGACATCCTGCTCCGTTGCACATCACACATTCAATGTCCACTTCTGCGGAAGGTTCCGTGAAAGGAAAATAGGAAGGTCTGAATCGTACTTGAATATCTTTTTCAAAAAACGCACGCAAAAACTCATAGATAACGCCTTTTAAATCAGCAAAACTGACATCGGTATCCACCAGAAAACCTTCTACCTGATGAAACATCGGTGTATGGGTGATATCTGAGTCGCATCGATAGACCCGACCTGGCGCTATCACTTTGAAGGGTGGCTTACCCGACTCCATTACCCTGATCTGAACCGGTGACGTGTGTGTTCTCAAGACCGTATGCGCATCAAAATAAAAGGTATCATGCATGGCTCTTGCCGGATGATGCGCTGGAATATTGAGCGCGCCAAAATTATGATAATCATCTTCAATTTCGGGCCCTTCTACCACCTGAAACCCGACGCTGGAAAAAATTTTCGTAATTCTTCTGAGTGTTGTCGTCACAGGATGTAGTCCTGCAACTGTCTGTCCTCGCCCGGCCAAAGTGACATCAATACGTTCGCTAGCCAGTCTGTTTTCCAGTTCAGCGTATTCAAGAACTGTCTTTCGACTTTCGAGTTTGGCTTGAAATTGCTCTTTAGCTTGGTTGATGATTTGACCAACCGCTCGACGTTGATCAGGATCAAGGTTACCGAGCTCTTTCATCTTTAAAGTGAACAGACCTTTTTTGCCGAGATAGTGGACACGGATTAAATCAACACTATCGAGATTTATCGCTTTATCAAGCTCTTGTAAAGATTGTGCGAGAATTTCTTCTAAAGTAGCGGACACTGTTTAGCTCGCTGGGTAATGGATGGGGAAGTCCAAAGGATTTTGGGTTACTGACTAAACTGATTCCACAAGACTCTCACAAGGTTGTAAGAGTCTTGTAGACCGAATCTCAATGAAGATTAACGAGTTCCTTAGGGTTTGCTTTGATTTGCTATAGCAATCTTTGCTATTTCACCGAAAGCTTCGATATCACGTACAGCAATATCGGCCAATACTTTTCGGTCGATCGCCACATTGGCTTTGGTCAAGCCATTGATTAAGCGACTGTAAGATATTCCATACAAGCGGGATGCGGCATTGATACGGACGATCCACAACGCGCGAAATTGACGTTTTCTTTGTTTGCGGTCGCGATAGGCATATTGACCTGCCTTTATAACAGCCTGTTTGGCGACGCGATAAACCCGGCTGCGCGCGCCATAATAGCCTTTGGCTAATTTTAAGATTTTTTTGTGTCTTGCTCTGGCTGTAACACCACGTTTTACTCTAGGCATTGCTATTCTCTCTCATTAACTGTATGGCATCATGCGTATAGCCATACGCACATCTGATGGATGAATAGTTGCCGGTTTACGTAACTGTCTTTTTCTTTTGGTTGATTTTTTAGTCAAGATATGACGTTTATGCGATTGACCGCACTTGAAACCGCCTTTGCCAGTACGTCTGAAACGTTTGGCAGCACCACGGTTGGTTTTAATTTTTGGCATTTGTTTGCTCCAACTAAATAAAAAATAAAATCCCTGAGAAATAACCTCACAAGGCAAAATGCATGGCCTTTGGAAATTATATGCATCGTCAAAAAATGATGCTGACAGTAGTGCATCCGGCACTACCAATTGTGGATCCGCGTTAGTTTGCGTCTCCATCGAATTTCCCATGCGAAAACACAGGAAAACATAAATGCTGAACTATTTTTTCTTTTTAGGTGACATTACCATAATCATTTGTCGGCCTTCCATTTTAGGAAACTGTTCGACAATGGCTATATCTTCCAAATCCTTTTCAATTCGTTTGAGCTGATCCATACCGATTTCTCGGTGGGCCATTTCGCGACCACGGTAACGTACCGTTATTTTGGTTTTATCACCATCATTCAGGAACTTGATTAGGCTCCTCAACTTCACCTGATAATCGCCTTCATCCGTTCCAGGTCTGAATTTGATTTCTTTGACCTGAATTTGTTTTTGTTTCTTTTTGGCAACTTGCAGTTTTTTATTGAGTTCAAACTGATATTTGCCATAATTCATCACCTTACAAACCGGAGGATCTGCATTTGGCGATATTTCTACTAAATCCAAATCCGCAGCATAAGCAATCTGTCTTGCTTCCTCTATCGAGATAATCCCCAGCGCTTCCCCGTCAACACCTGTGACTCTCACTCGTCTGGCAGTGATTGCATCATTCAGGCGTGTTTCATCTTTTTTAGCAGCGATACCCTAATCCTCCAAATTCATCATTATTTCTTGTCCACAATATCTTTCTTCAATTGCTCGATAAATTCACCGATTTGCAGACTACCTAAATCTTCACCTTTCTGTGTGCGCACCGTAACAACTTCGTTTTCCAATTCTTTATCACCTAAAATCAAAAGGTAGGGCACACGCTGCATGGAATGCTCGCGGATTTTAAACCCGATCTTCTCATTTCTCAAGTCAATTTTTACTCTGACACCTTGACTCTCAAGGTCTCGCCTCACGTTTTCCGCATACTCTGCCTGACGATCAGCGATATTCAAAACGACGGCCTGAACTGGCGACAACCATATCGGGAAAGTCCCCGCATGTTGCTCTATCAGTATGCCAATGAAGCGCTCTAGCGACCCGAGAATGGCTCTATGAAGCATTACTGGCACTTGTTTTGACCCGTCTTCGGCAATGTACGTTGCACCCAAGCGACCTGGCATCGAAAAATCTACCTGTATTGTTCCGCATTGCCAAATTCGGCCGATACAATCCTTTAACGAAAATTCAATTTTAGGCCCATAGAACGCACCTTCACCAGGCTGTAAATCCCATTGGAGTGCCTTGTTATTCAAGGCCAGCTCTAAAGCCCTCTCTGCCTTGTCCCACACATGATCATCACCGACCCTGTTCTCCGGTCGTGTCGATAACTTAATAATAACTTCTTCAAAGCCAAAGTCTTTATAGACATCAAACAAAAGATCAATAAATGCCGATACTTCGCTTTGAATTTGTGCTTCAGTACAAAATATATGGGCATCATCCTGGACGAAATTCCTTACACGCATCAAACCGTGCAAGGTGCCAGAAGGTTCATTTCGATGGCATGAACCAAACTCTGCCAGGCGAATAGGCAAGTCCCGATAGCTTTTCAGACCTTGATTATAAATCTGAACATGACAAGGGCAATTCATGGGTTTAATGGCATAATCACGATTTTCTGAATGCGTCGTAAAAATCATGCTGCCAAATTTATCCCAGTGTCCAGATTTTTCCCACAAGGAGCGATCTACCACTTGCGGCGTTCTGACCTCACCGTAGCCATGTCCTCGTAATTTATTACGAATATATTGTTCGACCTGTTGATAGATGGTCCAGCCTTTTTCATGCCAAAACACCATTCCGGGCGCCTCTTCCTGGCTATGAAATAGATCTAAAGTCTTGGCTAATTTACGGTGATCCCGCTTTTCAGCTTCTTCAAGTCGATGCAGGTAAGCCTGGAGATCTTTTTTATCACCCCAGGCAGTACCATAAATTCGTTGCAACATTTCGTTGTCTGAGTTGCCACGCCAATAAGCGCCTGCAATTTTCATCAGCTTAAATGCGCTCAGCTTCCCGGTGCTGGGCACATGTGGTCCGCGGCATAAATCAGTAAAACCACCCTGCTCGTAAAGAGAAAGATCTTCGTTGGCCGGGATTGATTCAATAATTTCGGCCTTGTAAGATTCACCCTGTTCCCGGAAAAATTTGACCGCTGCATCTCTCGACAATACCGTTCGATTAATCGCATTATCATCGGCGGCGAGTTGCTGCATTTTTTTTTCAATGGCAACCAAATCTTCCGGTGTAAAAGGTCTTTGATAAGCGAAGTCGTAGTAAAAGCCGTTTTCAATGACCGGACCGATCGTCACTTGAGCATCGGGAAAAAGTTGTTTTACAGCCTGCGCCAATAAATGAGCCGTCGAATGACGAATAACGTCGACACCCTCTTCATCTTTTGCCGTGATTATTTGTAATACGGCATCCTGCTCAATCAGGGCACTGACATCAACTAATTTACCGTTGATTCTGCCTGCTAAAGCCGCCTTCGCCAATCCAGTTCCAATGGACAATGCAACGTCCCCTACTTTGACAGGACCGTCGTACTCACGTTGAGAACCATCAGGAAGGGTGATTACTGGCATATTTTTATCAAAAATCTTTATATTGCTGCAATAAAAAAGCACTGCCGAGCAGTGCTTTTCAAAAGTTTACTATTCTTAAACATGCTTAACATGTTGCTATATCTTTTAGATTATAGATTGTATCTTACACCTTTGCAACAAAATCAACTAAGCTTCTGTATCCTAATGATTTTTCATTTCTAAAATTAAATAAAAATGATGGCTTGTTTGTTTCAGGTAGCATGAGCATTGATAACTCCCGCAAACTCAGAAATTGACTGACCCAGCAGATTGAGTCAGCCATGCCGGGCATAAGGAAATTATTTAGTAGCTTCTTTTACTTTTTCAGCAGTTGCGCCGGCAGAGTTTTCTACCTTAACTGCAATCTCTTTGGCTGCATCGATTGCTGCCGCACCTGCAGTGGGTGTAGCTTCAGCAACGGGTGCTGGTGCCGCTTCGGTAGCCGGTGCAGGTATTACTGTAGGCTCTGTGGTAGGAACCGATTCGGCAGCCGGTGCAGGTGTCGCTGTTGGCGCAGCTTCGGTAGTCGGCGCAGGATTCACTGTAGGAGCAGCAGTTGGCGCCGACTCCGCCGCCTGCCCTGCAACACTTGTACTTGGTTCAGTTGAAGCAGCCTCTTCTTTCTTGTCGCAACCTGCCAACAATACTAAACCAAAAAGAGCTGTAACAATAATTTCTCTCGTTTTCATATGATTGTCCTATTATTTATATTTTTGGGGGGGCTTGAATTTACCCGAATAATCTCAAGGTAATAGTGTCATGTTATCACAGTAGTACCATAATCTTGCAATTACAAACCGCATAAATTTAGATTTTTTTTCAGTAAGCTACTGATATATATTAAAATAGAAAAAAGTATAACTATCTAACAAAATCTGCCGCAAACATTCGTTCGATACGCATCTCCATCGAGCTCACTGTCGTTGAAGACCAAGTTGGAGATCACGAGCAGCTAAGTTGGCGCTGAAAATCGAAATAAATTGTTTGAAATTCAATCAACCCATTTCGATTTGAGCGGTTTTTCCCTTGTAACTTTAAGTTTGTACATCCTTATTTTATAGTAGACTTTGATTAACGGCAGGGCTACACCTGCACATCTCTGATTTAATTTTTTGGGAAATATACATGTCTTTTCTTAATCCTTTTTTAAAAGACAAAAAAAACGAATCGTCCGACATAAGTCTTGTGGGTGACAGTATTACAGTGGAAACACTGAAAAGACTGATTCCGATCAGAGGCTTTAGCGACGAAATACTGCAAGCATTTGCTACCGAGCACAAGTCGGAGGTATATTCCAAAAAGACGGTATTGTTCCGAATCAACGACACAACCGATTCCATCCTGTATTTGCTTAAAGGGACCATAGTTTTATCGGATGACAAGGGTAATACTTATGAAGTGGAAGCCGAGGCAGCCAAGGCAAAGTTCCCGCTCTCCAGTGGGACCAAACATACGACCACCGCTCTTGCAAAAACGGAAGTAAGTTTGCTTCGTGTTCAGCAAAAAATAATGACCGATAGACAAACCAGCTTAAACGGTCATACTGAAATCAGTATTCCCGATCACCTCACAGATAATCGATTATTACACTCTTTTCTTGAACATTACGATAGTGAAGCACTTGAACTGCCGACATTGCCGGATATCGCTCTCAAACTGCGAAAAGCCATGTTGCAGGATATTGGCATCGCAGACGCTGTAAAAATCATACAATTGGATCCGGTCATTTCGGCCAAGTTAATCGAAGTGGCCAATTGCCCCTTGTACATGACACCGATACCAGCAAAGACCTGTTTCACAGCAGTCAGTCGAATCGGCTTAAATGCCACAAGAAATTTAGTGATCAGCTTGAGTATCAATCACATCTTTAAGACTAATTCACCTTTAATAAAGTTTTATCTGGATAAAATCTGGAAAAATAGTCTTTATATATCGACACTTTGTCACGTCCTGGCAACCCTTACCAAACAGGTTAACCCTGAAGAAGCCCTTTTGGCCGGCCTTATTTGTGATATTGGCACAGTGCCATTCTTGAATTTTGCGGCAAACTTACCAAAAGACTATTACACGGAAACGGAGCTTAACCTCGCATTGCAGCTAGTGAAAGGGCCTATAGGTTACAAAATATTGGTGGAATGGGGCTTCTCGGACGAATTTATCAAGATTCCCCTCTATTCAGACGACTGGTACCAAAACACGAGTTCAGAACTTAATCTCGTGGACATTGTCGTACTCTCCCGTCTGCACAGTCTAATTGGCCAGACTGGCATGACTGAATTACCGGCAATTACCTCCATCCCTGCGGCGAGCAAATTAAAAAACTTCTCGCTTTCCCCGGAACATTCATTGAATCTGCTTTATGAGGCCAAAAGCCAAATCAATGACGCCATGAAAGTGCTTGCCAATTAACCATAGGGAACCTCTAAAATTGCACTTCAACCAGACTCTCCTGGGCGTAGCGGGCTCGAATAATTTTAATGGCTCCCTTTAACGTTATTGTCGCTGCATCTTTCTTGCAAATATCCAAACGAGCAGCAAAACCGTCATACTGGGCATTACCGCAACCAATGCAGAGTTATAGTCATAAATCAGCCCTAAATGCCCAACGATTCTATCAACAATATTAAAGCCCATACCAATAACAACGCCTATCATCATCCGAGCTCCGACACTGACACCGCGCTGAATACCAATAACAAAAGGCGTCGATAACAGCAGCATTACAAACGTAATCAAGGGATTAACAATCCTTCCCCAAAACGCCAATTCATACACTTGTGATTTTTGATTATTTCCCTTCAAAAAACCGATGTATTGGGCCAAATCAGCTAACGACAAATTATCAGGATTCACGACAACAATTTTCAATAAATCGGGTGCAAGCGAAGACTTCCATGATTGCTCTTCAAAATATTTGGCGGTCATTTTCTGGGTTGAAATATCAGATAACCTGATTTTTTCCAGTTTCCATTCCTGTTTCCCCAAGAAAACCCCTTGTTCTGCATGTAAAGCCCGAGTCAACTGTTGTTGCTCATCCACATCATAAATACTGATATCGCCCAGCGCACCATTCTTCTGAATTTCTCGCACATTGATGAATTTACCGCCCTCACGAAGCCATAATCCATAACGCGTATTTAAAACCACCTGCTCGTTCTGAGCCGAGACTTTAATAAATTGCGCCTTCCGCTCAGTTGATGGTGCTACAAATTCTCCTACCAGAATGGCAACAATCACTAAAATAGCGCCGGCAAACATGGCTGCTTTAATAATCCCCGCAATTGACAACCCAGCGGCCTGCATGGCAATCAGTTCCCGATGGTTTCCCATTGACCCAAGTACAAAAAGGCTACCTAATAACGCAGCCGAAGGAACCAATTCGTAAAAAACCCTTGGAGAGGTTAATACAAGATAATATAAAATCTCTCGTAAGCCATAGTGGCCTTTACCCAAATCGCTCAATTCATCGGTAAACGTGAATAAATTGAACAAGGTCAACAATAGCATCAAAGCAATTAAAGAGCCTTTCAGTATCTCTTTTACCATGTAGCCCGTTAATACATTCACCTTGCAACCTTTTCAGTTATTTTCAAAAAAAGCCACTGCCAGCCATATAACCTTGCCAACAGAACGACACCCGTCAACAACAACAGCACATTAACGCCCATCAGTCCTAGCCAGGGCGGAATGACCGCCGTTGTCACCCAACTTTGGCTGACACTGGCAAGGTTGCCATAACTAAAATAAATTAAAAAACCAACCAACATGTTTCCATAAACCCCGCCGCGCGGAGAAATTTGAGCCAATGGCACCGCCAAGAAACTTAATAGCATCATTCCAACCGGAACGGTCCAGCGACGTTGCAACTCGGCAACATCGCGCGCAAGAGCCGATTGCCAAAGCACCTGGCTGGCAACCGCCTCTCTGGGAAAAGCAAAAGCAGCAACCTTATCCTCCATTCTGACGCCATAGTCAACAAACGCTTCGATCACATAGTTTAAGGTACCGGGTTGCCCCTGTATCCTTCGACCATTTCTGAAAACTACAAATCGACCGTCTGGCATATCCTTGATTATGGCGGAATCAGCATTGATTATGGAGGGAATGCCATGTTGCCGGTGTTGCACGAAAACCTTGTGCATTACTTTATCGGCACCTATGGTTTCAACATAAAATACAAGTTCGCCCTGACTATATTCACTAAACCTGCCGGCAGTAATACCTCTAACATCCGCCGACTCACCGTCTTTTTGAATGATTAACTCCATTTTTTCAGCCGCCCACGGTGAAACATATAACGATAATAGGGAGGCCAGTACACCCAGCGGAAATACTAACAAAAATACCGATCGATAGATGGTTGCAGAACCTCCACCTGCTGACGAAATTGCCGACATTTCCTGATCCCTATACATCCTGCCAAGCACCATCAACACGGACATAAATAACGCGGCCGGCAAAAAAGTCACACTCGCTACAATCGTTTTTAAACCCAAAATAGTCAACAGTGTTTCATTGGCCACCTGGCCGTCGATAGCCAACTCGAGAATTTTGATAAATTTTCGACTAACGATGATGACAACTATCACAACCCAGACTGAAACCAGTGTGGTCAGCAAATCTTTGACAATCAATTTATCCAGAACCGTTACTAGCGGTCTGCGCCCCGTTTTATAGCCTTGTGGCCAATACGATTCCAAAATGGTCTCCTCGGTTAAAATCGAACTAAGTGTTGTATAATCTTTACTTAAACCATTTCACCTTGGCCAGCCCGCCCTTAATGCCATGATGAATCTCCCTTCAACAACCCGATGATATGTTATGGACTATTCTATAGAAACCGCGCCAATAGAAAAACTGCAATCTGATTGTCTTATTGTTGGTGTTTACCAGAACCAGCAACTCAGTCCTTCTGCAACGGCTCTCAACAACAGCACACAAGGATTGATAACCAAAGTTCTCACCCGTGGCGACATCGCCGGAAAAATCGCTGAAACAGTATTAATCAACGTCATTCCCGACAACCCATTTGAACGAATTTTATTAGTCGGTTTGGGCGAACAAAAACCATTGACCAGCAAAAATTTCAGAAAAGCCCTCTATGCCGCCGTTAACAGCCTGAAAAAACCACAAATTAAATCCGTTGTGTGTAGCCTGGCTGAATGTGAGGTAGACAGCTTTAACAGTCAGTGGAAAGCCAGACAAATTGTCGAAATTTTCAATGATGCCGTCTATCAATTCACCGCACACAAATCCGACAAGGAAACTGAAAGCAAACTTGAGCATATCATTATTTCTGTACCTGAACAGGAATCAGAATCCGCTTCGATGGGTTTAACTCAAGGCAAAGCCATTGCTGCGGCCATCAATCTGACCAAACATCTGGCCGATTTACCCGGCAATATCTGCACGCCGACGTTTCTGGCTGAACAAGCACTGGAATTGGGTAAAAAACACAGCAAAGTCGCGGTCACTATTCTTGAAGAAGCCGACATGAAAGCCTTGGGCATGGGCTCATTCCTTTCCGTGTCCAGAGGCAGCCGCCAACCTGCCAAGCTGATTACGATGAATTATCAAGGTGGTGACCTTAACGCTAAACCTATTGTTTTAATCGGCAAGGGACTCACTTTCGATGCGGGTGGTATTTCTTTAAAACCTGGCCTGGGCATGGATGAAATGAAATACGATATGTGTGGCGGAGCCGCCGTAATCGGCACATTACAAGCCGCTGCCGACATGCAGTTGCCACTTAATATCATCGGGCTGGTTCCTACTTCAGAAAACATGCCCGATGGCGATGCCAATAAACCCGGCGATATCGTCACCAGCATGTCCGGCAAAACCATTGAAGTTTTGAATACCGATGCCGAAGGCCGTTTAATTCTTTGCGATACATTAACTTACGCAGAACGTTATAACCCCGATGTCGTTATCGATATGGCCACGCTGACAGGCGCCTGCCTAGTGGCTTTAGGCCGTGTACCGAGCGGATTACTCGGCAATGATGAAGCCTTGTGCAACGACTTGCTGGCCGCCAGCGAAACTGCTAATGACAGCCTTTGGCGTTTACCGCTATGGGAAGAATATCAGGAACTGTTGAAATCCAATTTTGCCGACATGGCCAATATCGGCGGAAAAGACGCAGGTACGATTACTGCCGCCTGTTTTCTGTCGCGATTTGCCGAAAACTTCCGTTGGGCGCATCTCGATATTGCCGGCACCGCATGGCGGACCGGACCAACCAAAGGCGCAACCGGCCGTCCGGTGCCATTGTTATGCCAGTATCTTTTGAATCGGGTTCGAGTAGCCTAAGAAAACCTTCTGGCTCATAAAGACCGATGAATAAAATGCCTGAAGTCAGTTTTTATGTACTACCGTCGCAATCGGCACAGGAAAGGTATTTATTCGCCTGCAAACTCATCGAAAAAGCTTACCGCAGCGGCCATTTTTGCTATGTGCTTACCGATACGCCTGAACAAAGCCAAATAATGGATGATCTGCTCTGGACTTTCCGGGCCGGCAGCTTCATACCGCACCAGATTTACACAGGTGTAGAACCGGATTATGAAAATACCATATTGATCGGTTCTCGCAGCGCTCCAGAAAACTGGCAAAAAACGCTGATTAATCTGGCTGCTCAATGCCCACATGATTTCCAGCAAGCCGATCGCATCCTGGAGATTCTGGATAACAACGAAGAAATTAAAGCTGTCGGAAGAGATCGATATCGCCGGTATCAGCAGTCTGGTATAAAAATCAATACACATAAGATTGGTCTCGAAAGATAAAACTGACTGCTATTAATAAATTCATTCGCTTCCAAGAAACCACCGCGGCGCATGCTGTAATGAAAAATAAAACATGGCACATAACTCAACAGATTTGACATTTTTTACCAACAAAGAAAATCAAACTCTGTTGGATAGGTTTAAAACCACTTTATCAGATACCCAATTATTTGATGTCTTAGTAGGTTATTTTAGATCAAGCGGCTTTTATCAGCTTTATCCATCAATCGAATCCATAGAAAAAACAAGAATTTTAGTTGGGCTTGGAATTGATGAAAATTCTTACCAAACAATTAATATTTATCACGCCCAAACCGTTATCGATTTTGATTCTCATAGTGATGCTAAAAAGAATTATCAGGATAACTTGATTGATGAAATTGAAAAATCAAAAGAAAGTGACCAGCATCTTGAAATAGGCGTTAATAAATTTATTGAGTTTTTGCAAACCGATTGCCCCGATGTATTACAAGATAAGCAAAAAGGCGGCAACGGAAAAAAATTGGAAATTCGAGCGTATCCATCCAGAAACATCCATGCCAAAGTTTATATTGGCCGATTTCATCCCAAAGACAGAGATTTCGGCTTTGTTATCACGGGTTCTAGCAACTTTTCATATTCCGGGCTTGTTGCAAACCGCGAGTTTAATGTTGAACTACGGCAAAAACGTGATGTTGAATTTGCACTTGAGCAATTTGAAGACCTTTGGAAGGATTCGGTCGATATTTCCAAAGAATTCGTCGATACGGTTCAAAATAAGACTTGGCTTAATGACAGCATTACGCCTTATGAGCTTTATCTAAAATTGATTTACGAATACCTGCAAGAGGATATTAATCTGCAAACCAAGATTGAGACCTTCTTACCGGAAGGCTTTATGAGGCTTCAATATCAGGAGCAGGCAGTCATTCAGGCCCTGAAAAAATTGGATGAATACAACGGTGTTTTTCTCGCTGATGTGGTCGGCTTGGGGAAAACATTCATAACCGCGCAACTTCTGCAACAAATCAGGGCACGAATTTTGGTCATCTGTCCGCCCGTACTGAAAGATTATTGGGAAGAAAGCCTACAGGATTTTCGCGTACCCGCAAAAGTGGAATCACTGGGAAAGCTTGATCACATTATACGTGGTGGACTGGATCGCTTTGAATATATTGTGGTTGATGAAGCTCACCGCTTCCGAAATGAAAACACCCAAGCCTATGCCGACCTGTTGGATATATGCCGAGGAAAAAAAGTTATCCTGGTTACGGCCACCCCATTGAACAATACGATTGACGACATCTTTGCTCAGCTCAAATTATTTCAGATGCCTAAGAGTTCGACTATTCCCGGCATTCCGAACCTGGAAAAATTCTTTACTCGACTAAAAAAACGCATTAATCAACTTGACAAGAAGGACCCTGAATACAGGCAAACCATAAAGGAAGTATCCAATGAAATTCGTGAAAAAATACTCAAGCATGTCATGGTGCGCCGAACCCGTACCGATGTAACGACCTATTTTAAAAATGACACCGAATCCCAAGGAATGGTCTTCCCCGAAATGCTGGACCCGCAAAAAATCATCTATCAATTCGAGGGAGGAATAGAAGATGTCTTTATTCAAACCATTCACCTGTTTCAGGATTTTCGTTACGCTCGTTATATTCCCTTGCTCTATTATGTAGGCAGTAAAGGCCTGACTGAATTTGAAAAGCAGCAGCAACGAAATGTTGGCGGCTTTATGAAAGGAATTCTGATTAAACGACTGGAAAGCAGCTTTTATGCGTTCAAAAAAAGCGTCAGTCGTTTTGTAGCGTCCTATCAAAAGTTCATCAGCATGTATGAAGACGGCACCGTTTACATCAGCAAAAAAGTTAATGTCTATGATCTGCTGGACAATGACGACATAGAAAAGCTTGAACAATACGTTGAAGAAGAAAAAGCTCAAAAATATGATGCCAGAGATTTCAAGGATAATTTTCTTGACGATCTGAAACATGATCTTAAACTACTCAGAATGATTGATGGACTTTGGCGAGATATTGAGGAAGACCCAAAGCTCGAACAATTGGTGAAAGACCTGAAGTCCAACATCATTCTTAAAAATAAAAAACTGATTATTTTTACTGAATCCAGGGAAACGGGAGACTACCTTTACAGAAAACTACAGTCAGAGTTTACTGAACAGGTCATCTTTTTTAGCAGTCATGGAGGCCAATATCAAAAACAAGGAGACAACTTAAACTGCGCCCCTGCAACGGCCAGAGGCTTGATCAAAGAAAACTTTGATCCGAACAATAAAAACCAGCAGAACGATATCCGTATTCTTATAACCACAGATATACTGGCAGAGGGCATTAATTTGCACCGTGCGAATATTCTGATCAA
The DNA here is from genome assembly GCA_013140705.1 of Methylococcaceae bacterium. Classification (GTDB taxonomy): domain Bacteria; phylum Pseudomonadota; class Gammaproteobacteria; order Methylococcales; family Methylomonadaceae; genus JABFSH01. The sequence continues at coordinate 4,032 of JABFSH010000074.1, read as the reverse complement.
CTACGATTTGCCCTGGAATCCAACCAGAGTTCTGCAACGCGCAGGCCGAATCAACCGTCTGGGCACCACGCACCCTAACATTTTTATTTTCAATTTTTTCCCCACCACACACGCAGATTTACATCTTGGTTTGGAAATCAATATCACCAACAAAATTCAGATGTTTCATGACATCCTGGGAGAAGATGCCAAATATCTGTCAGACGGCGAAGTGATCGGCAGTCAGGAGTTGTTCGATACGCTGAACAATAAAAAGGCTTATACCGGCGAAGATCAGGAAGTCGATTCGGAACTTAAATATCTCGAATTGATGCGCAACATTAGGGATGAACAGCCGGAACTTTTCAACAAAATAAAACAGTTGCCTAAAAAAGCGCGTTCCGGCTCTCGTAAGCAAGGATTGGCAACTGATCGGCTCGTAACCTTTTTCCGTCTGGGTAAACTGAGAAAGTTTTATCGCAATCAGATTGGGCAATCAGAGGAAATTACCTTTTTCGATGCCGCCCACTTTTTAGAGTGCCGTCCTGACACACCGCGTGAAAAAGTACCTAGCGACTATTACCATTTATTGGAAACTAACAAACAACGTTTTCAGATGGACATCATGACCGACACTGATATGGAAAAAGGCAGTAGCGGTCGTTCCAATCTTGGCTATATTGAAAAACGCCTTAAGGACAAGGCTTTTAAAAATTGTCTGAAGTTCACCGAAGATGATGAAGAGTTTTTGTCTGGACTGCATCAGATGATTGCACAGGGCAGTATTGCAAAAAAAATAGCACAGAAAATAAAAAAAGAACTGGAAACAAAGCTGGAACCTTTGGATGTATTAAGCATTTTGCGCAAGCATATCCGCATCGTAGAAGCTGTCGATACTCAAAACCATCATTCGACAACAAAAAAAGAAGTCATCCTTTCCGGCTATCAACTTAAGGAATAATAAGTTGGCTCTATGTGAAATACAGTGGGTAAGCAACCTGAGCTTGTGAATTTTTCCGTTCGTCCTGAGCTTGTCGAAGTATGGGCGGGAGAATGTTCTGGTTACACTGCAACTCGGCGTCCTTTGCAGCTTGTGTGGTCGCAAGAATGTTTCTCTCGCGAAGAAGCCTTGTCAGCAGAGAGGCAAATCAAGGGTTGGAACCGCAAGAAAAAAGAGGCCATGATGCGAGGTGACTGGTCAGAAGTATCTCGTTTGGCCCAAAGTAAATCCATTCATCCTTCGACAAGCTCAGGACGAACGGATTTACTTTTACATCATACTGATGATCAATCTTAACAATTGTGTACCCACTCAATTTTACATAGAACCAATAAGTTATGGATAAGCAACAAGCCCAAACAACTATTCGTGACGTTCTGCAAAATCGCTTTGATCGAGAAACCTTCATACTCTTTGTCAATAATCTGTTAAATCATATCGAACGCAGAGACGTGCATTACAGCGGCAACTTGGTGCCGGAAGCCTATCGCGACCATGTCAATCAATATTGGCGAGTAGGTAAATACATCAGTCCGGATGATGAAGAAATGGACATCCTCATTGTCGAGGTCAAAAGCCTGTCTAAACTGGATCGTTCGCGGACTACCTTAAGAAATTTCGCCATCAATCGGCTCAAGCAATTTGAAAAGGATTACTCACTGATCGCCTTTTATTCCAAAGAAGACCAGGGAGCCGATTGGCGTTTTTCTTTTGTTAAAATTGAACACGAAGCCTATCAGGATGATAAAGGTAAGGTGAAATCTCGCACTGAACTAACCCCGGCACGGCGTTATTCATTTCTGGTGGGTGAACACGAAAGCTCATATACCGCGCAAAAACAACTGCTTCCCCTGTTGCAAGCCGACACTGCCGATCCGACACTGAATAGCATTGAAGGCGCGTTTAGTATCGAAAAAGTAACCGATGAATTTTTCCAACAATACACCGAGCTTTATCTAAAGCTTTCAGAGCATATAAGCAAGGAGCCGGTGCTTCAGTGTAAATCTGAACAAGAAACCCGTCAGAATGTCAGCCGTTTTGCCAAAAAATTGCTTGGACAAATCGTTTTCCTTTATTTTTTGCAGAAAAAAGGCTGGCTGGGCGTAGCCAGGGAACAAAGTTGGGGGGGCGGTAGCAGATGCTTTATGCGCGAACGGTTTGAACAGATCAATCAGGCCAACCAAAATTATTACGGCGACTTTCTGCAATATCTTTTCTACGAAGCACTCGCCAATGATCGCAAAGATACGAAAGACCCAGCATGGTACGAGCGATTCGATTGCAAAATTCCTTTTCTCAATGGCGGTCTGTTTGAAGCCGATTATGATTGGGAAACCCATGCCATCCGGATAAGGAATGAGCTGTTTCATAACACCGAGCTTAACAAAGCCGGGGATACTGGCACCGGCATACTGGATGTCTTTGACCGCTACAACTTCACGATCAAGGAAGACGAGCCACTGGAAAAAGAAGTCGCCGTCGATCCTGAAATGTTGGGTAAAGTGTTTGAAAACATGCTGGATGTTATTGAGCGTAAAAGCAAAGGCGCTTTTTATACTCCGCGTGAAATTGTCCATTATATGTGCCAGGAAAGCCTGGTCCATTATTTGGCGGATTCGGTGCAACAAGTCCCTAAAGCCGATTTGGAAGACTTTATCCGCAAAGGGCATTTGTACCTGGAAAATGATAGGACGGCAATGAAGGCTGACCAAAAAATTGCCAGCGGCGAACAGCTTACCACTAAACATAACAGCGGGCTTCCGACCAGCATTCGCGATCATGCAAAAATACTCGATGAAAAACTGAAAAACATCAAAATATGCGACCCGGCCATCGGTTCCGGCGCTTTTCCGGTCGGCTTGCTCCATGAAATTGTCAATGCCCGCCTGATTTTGCAAACTTTGGCGGGGCAAAACATCAGCGCCTATGAATTAAAACGTCATTGTATCCAGCAATCCATCTACGGAGTGGATATTGATGCCAGCGCCATTGATATTGCACGGTTACGTTTATGGCTTTCTTTGATTGTCGATGAAAACGACTACGGAAAAATTGAAGCCTTGCCAAACCTGGATTACAAAATTATGCAAGGCAACAGCCTTGTTGAAGATTATGACGGCATCAAACTGTTTAATGATGATTTTATTAACCAGCATAATGATACGGAAGCAGAAATAAAATGTTTAAGGGAACAACAAGCTAAATTGCAGGATGAATTTCTTAACTTGCATAAGGGCAATCTGCTGACTGTTGAACGGAAAAAGGAATTGGAAAAACAAAACAATGCGGTTGCCAAGCAGATTAATAAATTGCAATCGTCACTAATAAACCAAGACGCACAGCTGGATTTGGGTGAGCTTGATATTGTTAGTGCAGCAAAAATTAAAGCTGGAAAACTGGAAAAACTGCATAAAGATTTTTTCTCTGTTTGCACAGCCATTAAAAAAGCAGAAATACGCCAGCAGATTTCAATACTGGAATGGGAACTCATTGAGGCGACACTTCAAGAACGGAATCAGACGGATGCTTTACAAAAAATCCAGACGGTCAAACAAAGTAACGAGAAACCTTTTTTTCTGTGGAAACTGAATTTTCCGGAAGTGTTCAAGCAGCGTGGAGGTTTTGATGTCGTTATCGGCAACCCGCCTTATGTGCAAATTCAAAACTTCAGCGGTCAGCAGATTCAGAAGGATTGGAAAAACCAAAATTATGCTACTTTCACCAAAACCGGCGACATTTATTGCCTGTTTTATGAAAAAGGCAATCGCATACTGAGAGATAATGGAATATTAACTTTTATTACCTCGAACAAATGGATGCGGGCGAATTACGGAAAATCATTGCGAAATTATTTTCTTAAGCAAGTTGCAATTCACCAGTTAATTAAATATGGTAAACCCCCGGCTATGCCGGGGGACTCACAAAAGTTTGACCTATAAGTTGGTCTCGACGATTCTCTGAAACTCGACCAAGAGTAAGGAGAATCGACCATGCGAGAGTATCAAAGTTTGAGTCATACGAAGTGGAATTGCAAATACCACATTGTATTTATA
>JABFSH010000073.1 GCA_013140705.1 Methylococcaceae bacterium | reverse complement strand
ATCCGATAGGTAAATGGAAAACAATTATCGATAAGAAAAAATCTGTAGTGCCATTTAAGATAAATTAAAAATTGTAACTTATTGAAATAATAAGTAATTATTGGTAGATGTCACGAAGATGGGTTAAGATTGCCAGCACGTCCCCGGCCTTCACTTGATCGATTGGCGTGTCACCAATGCTAGGAAATGCTAGCCTTTGCAATCGACTGACTTTTTTAGAGCTGGTTGTTTTTTTGGTTAAGTGGTCTATTGAATCAAGCCACTGCATCGTTATATCGGCAAAGCTACCCTTTATATAAAGGCCGACTGCCTTGCGTTCTTCGTTTTCTTTAACGATCTGCTTGGTTAGCTTAGATTCTTTTCTGAGTTCTGCCGGGTCAATGTTATTAGCAATTTGCTCGCGTGCTTCTTCAGCTTTGCGTCTGGCATTTTCTAAAGTCACTTCAGGATAACCACCAAAAGCTATTTTCTTACGCTTCCCATTGAATTGATAAACGAAGCGCCACAACTTTGATCCGCCAGTACTAACAAAAAGGAATAGCCCGCCGCCATCGTTGATTGAATAATCTTTTTCCTTGGGTTTAGCTGCCTTGTAAGCCGCGTCTTTATTGAGTTTGATTGCCATATTGCCACCCTGATTGTTACTTTTTTTAGCCTGATTGTTACCCTTTTTTTAGGCAATATAGCGAAGGTAACAAAAAAGGTAACACTTTTGAGTGTATGCAGGGGTATTTAGTCGTACATCGTTGGACATAAAATAACCCTTGTTCTTATTAGAATCAAGGGTTTAAGTACTTTGCTGAATCTCTTAAAACGTATATTTGGTACGATGGCCGGACTTTAATTAAAATATAACATAATGAATTATATAGATATTATATAATTTTTTCTATTTGGTACAACTCTCAGTACAACAAAATCTGTTTTTACCCCCGCCATTAATCCTTAACCGTGCCAAAATCCCCGCTAAACACCGTCCAGCGAATCTGTCTTGAATTGCTCGCAGTCGCTCAAACGTTCGCCAGTGCATCCCTTTGGGTTTGTCGCCTTCGAGGTTGAGTATGCCTGCTTGCCAGCCTAAGCGCCGCCGGATTGTTTCAGCTCGCCTCGATGCTCGATCATCGGCCGTTTCCCGCTGACTTTTATAGACAAGTCGGTAACAATGTCGGCAAGCGAAGATTTTACCGCCCAGAAACAACACTGCCACGCGCCGACCGCAACCAACCGCCGGACAGGTGAACCAGTAGCGTTCCCTTCCATAATGACAAGCTGTAGTTTGTAAGGATACCGGATAATCCAAATTTTCCCATTCGGCGTCATTACTTCGGTAGTAATAAATCAAGCGTAGCCTTCCGGTTTCGACTTTAACGCTGATTGCGGCAACTTTCTCACCGTTTTGTAACCATTGCCAATCAAGGTATCGCCCTGGTACAAGATAACCATCCCGCTGCCAGCGTCTTATATCAATAGACCGATAATCTTCCGTGCAACCCGCCCCAAATTTTCTGCCACTACCATATCCGCCCATTTTGTTTTTCCGAAATCATTAGTTAAATTATTCTGTCTGCGTACCGTCTGAATCAGTTGCAAGCCTTTCTGGTTCTGGGCTAGATAGGGTTTTTATTACTGGTATTTTTTCTGCTAATTCTGCAGCAATAATCGACTTAATTTGCGCTTCCCAAGCGTCATCTTTGTGCATTGACGGATATTTGAATTGATTTATGACTGGATTTGACAACTTTTCAACCAAGGGATTGTTACCGTTTAATTGTTGAACGACGACGGTTAAAGGCGTCGGCGCTTTACCGGCTGGCTTGCCTACCAAGTATTGCGCCAGCCATGCCCGTGCATTGGCATCGCCTAGTTTAGCGGCGGCTAAAGTGCTAGTGACTACCTCCTGCCAATCTTCGAGGGTCACGGTTTCAAGCAGGGTCGACATATAATCACCCTCTGTTCGAAGATGATTCGCTGTGCCTTTAATAAAGTTTTGTGGTTGTGACTTTCGTTTTGCCATGTGAATGCCTTCTATTTAAAATGTTCTGAAAACAAGTAGCCGCGCCACTTTCGAATCAGCGCGGATTTAAAACCGATTAAACCGACAAAACCGATTCCACCTTCCATTTGGCAGCATTGGCGGTGATGGATTTATCCTGAACTAATCGCTTACCATTCACGACGCGCCCGGCGTGACGCTTAATCCACCAACCCAAGCGTTTACGATTGATGCCGTCTCGATCACCCGCAATATCGGTAATCGTTTCTAACAAGGCTTCATTGGCGTAATCAAATTGAATGCCTCGTGCCTGTGCGGCGTTTATCACATCCTTAACAAGAGCCGGTGTTTTGCCAAATTTTTCAAACCAGGCTTGTAAAAAATCGCCTAACAATTCCTTATCCGGATCATCATTCATGGCTTCAAAAATACAGGCGGCAGGATCAGCTTGACCCAACCACAACAAAGACTGACGACAGTAGTCTGACCAATCGGCATAACTGGCAATGGTCTTACAGGCTGTTTTAGGCCGTCCAGCTATTATCCAGCCTCGAACGACAGTTAATGCCAGCGACACATAATGCCCTCGATTGGCCCTAACCTCCGCAACCGGTTGATGATTGAAATTCCGCGCCGCGGGTGTTTCACAAGCCGGATCGAGCGTGATGGTTAAAGTTCTCCGGGTCATGTCCCGCACGGGTTCGACATTGTTACCACTGGATAAAAACAGCGCACGAGTGCCAACTTCGGCTGTTTTACTTTGCCCAAGTATGCGCCCGGATATAAATTCACTGGTAAGCGTGGTACACAGTGACTTATGCGGGATTAAATCGCCGGTCAAGTTATCGAATTCCACTACGGCGGGCGCGGTCAGCAATTCAGCTAGCAACAATTTCCGGCACTCTTCGTCATCGGCTGGAAAAGCATGAGGTGTGCCTTTTTGCGGTGTGGCAAAGGCGGTGAATAATTCGCACAGATAACTTTTGCCGCTGGCAATACTGGGTGCTTTCACATGGAACATTGGCGCTTGCGGCAGTGACGGCCTGACCACGGCGGTCAAAATAGCGGCCAGAGCTGCTGCCTTGTCATATTCAGTTTTGAAGGCGAACTCGCTCAATAGCTCCGAAAATTCAGCAAGCGCATGTTCGGCTTGCTGCCGGGTGGGTACAGCCGGTACGTTGAACTGCTGGGCATTGAATACACCAAACATGCCGGTTGCCGTGTCATAACCCGCATCCGTCATCAAGCTGCCGTCCGGCCTTAAATACGGCTGCCGGGCGATACCATTTAACACTGGCAAATGTGGATAAACTGTCGCATCATGCAACACACGGGCGTGTTTTTCCGGCGGGTCGCAAACTACCCATTCCTCACTGCGCTTATCGTAACGTTGCCAGACTGCCAAACCTGCCAGTGCGCGGGTCAAGCTCGGCAAAGATAACGATTTGACAGCGGTTTCCCGAGTGCCGGGGTCGGTAGTAATGGTGACGATGATCCCGCCTCGCTGGTAATGCCGAAAAGTTTTTGCTAACTCATTTTCAGCGGCATCGCAGATTCGCGGCAGTTCGCCCGGCTGCACTAAGATCATCGGTTTGTGCTTGGCTTCGATTTTGCTGATCTCAAAAAAGCCGTGTAGGGCACTGACTCTGCGGTCTGCACAATGACCATGCAGACACTTGAAACCACCTAACGGATAGGATTCGCTGGGTTCAAAATAGGCAGTGCCCTGATCGACTTGCCCCGTATGTTCATGTACCCACGGACAGGTCATATCGTGCTTGCCGTCACCTAACGGCTGCTTGTAACGGCCCGTTGTTTTTAACGCAGCAATGACCGGGTTTTCATCAGCGCGGGGGATATGCACATCATCCTCATGTGAATCAGCAACGATGCCAGATTTTTGCCCGGATGCACGGCGCCGTTTTGATGATTCTTTTAATTCAATTTGCAGACCATCAACAATGTCTTGCACTGAATAACGCAAATGGGGTTGCCAGCGTGTTAGAGCACAACGCCATAAGCTGCCATAGGTGCTTACATGCTTGCCATTGATTGCCACCGGCAAGCGACCAAGTCGTGAGCAGGGGCCGCTTGCACCGGGGTCGGTCAGACCAGCGTCAATGATTGCCGTCAACAACCGGTCGGCTTCCGCCGGGTCCGTGATCGGTTCTGCCAGGATAAAACCTATCTGGAAATTATCTTTTGAGGTTTCAATCATCCAGCTTGGCTCAAGACTGATTCTATCGAACGGCACCTTACCGCCAATATCATCCAGCATCACGGCATAGAGTGCGGCGAATTGCCTTTTTTGCCGCCGATATTTGCCCTCATCATCGGTTTTGAAGGTGGCGAAACTGGTGTAGTTATTATGGCTGTCAGATAACGGCGTTTTATCGGCAATCCACGGTTTACCAAACCATGCACTCTTGCCGACGGAGGCCGGGTTCCCGGCAAAACTGACCACAACAGGGCGCTCTATGCCGGTCAAAGCACCAAACACGCCCGTCATAAAATAGGCATTGCTGACGAGTGATAAGTCGGTTTTGTCGGTTTTGTCGATTTGTTTTTCAGCAATTTCAAAATTTGGCGTACGGAATATTGTTTCGGTCATAACAGTGCGCCTCCGATAATTGACAACCAGACAGCTAACCGATAACAGGCCGCTTTCAAAGCCTTAGCAATTCGGCTAAAATTAAATCCGTAATAGTATTGTTGAGCCGCTTGGGTATCCCCAAAACCGGCGGCTTTGTTTTTTCTGGTCATCGCTCCCCCTAACCGGCCTTGCGGCTTTTTTCGACTTGGGCGGACAACCAAGCTTCTATTTCGCTTTCGATCCAGCCAACAGCTCTCGCCCCTAAAGAGATAGGGGCGGGAAACGCATTGTTCGAAATACGCAAATAAATGGTGCTTCGTGATAAACCGGTTAATGCTTTAACACTTGGAAGCCTTAATATTTTGTGCGACATGCTCAATCCTCTTTAATGATTATTGGAAAATTTAAGGCGAGCTTAGCTGTGCGATTTGGGCGATAAAAGCTTTTGAATAAAGAATTCGGAGGACTTATAAAACCAATATAAACAGCATGTTAATGGTTTATTATTTGTCGGTTTTTAATTTAGAAATGGAAATCTTAATTAAAACGAGATAATTTGCATTGATTAATAAATCCAAGAAAACAATAAGTTATGGTGATGAATTTTGGGCGAAAAAATTCCGCCCAACTTTTTTGCAAATTATTTACCAATCCATCGATAAATATTTAAAGCAGCCTTTAGAAATTACTTTTTTGGATTATTTTGAAGCGACAATTTCGGCCATCAACTGACGGTCGCGACTGGCCGCTTTGGAGCGATGAATATGGCAAAATGAAGTTCGGCAATTGCCATTAGCAGTCGTTGAGAGCTTAATAATGTTTACGCGTTGTTAACATGTTTAAAAGCGTGAACACCTTTTGAAATACCACAGCAACTAACTTTTCGAGTTTGGGATAGATGGACGCTTTATATGATGGTGTCTGTTATAGTAAAAGTATCTAACTGAAACTCTTGCATAAGGAAATTGTTTATGGTTTCTTCAATAGCCGACATTACAAAATCAACAAAACAGCCCAGTTGCGTATGAATACCTGTCAATCCCTGATTGATCAGCTCTTTAAATAACGCCCAGAGACGTTTTTCAAAGCTTAAATAACCGGTCCTGGAACAAAAATGGTAAACTCAAGGCATTATTTTACTGTGAGGGCTTTGGCTATGACAACAACGGATGGAGAAGAAACAGAAAGCGATCATTCGCCGGGCTCGGCTGAAACGCCCATGCACCATATTTGACCATATCTCAAAGAAAAAATTGGGGTGTAGTCATTGAAAAAAAATGAATTAAGGAAAGAAAGAAATCGAGTATTAATTGTGCAATTTATTATACTTATATTTACCATTACAGTAATTTTTTTATACAGTATGTAATTAATCCTAAGATTGGTTTATACACACCTTCTCATGAAGGCTCTGTGTCGGTTGCAAATTTTGCTGGCTCTATCCAAGGAGATAGCGGCGGGGGGTCGCTATTTTTGAGTAAACATTTCCCTTGCTACCAGCATGGAAATACTCAAAAATACCGCGACAAATTAAATTGCTACGCAAGCCCCAGTCGTCCTGGTCACTCGTTTGCCACCCCACAAGGGGATGGCTCACATGCTCTCCAATGACTCGACGCGATTTCGTAAAGCCTGCACTTTCACTACGCTCACGCTTCGTGAGAACACATGCACTATCGCTTCTGGGGCCTACTCGACTCCTGTCTCGCAGCGAGCGTGTGTTCGGGATAAAAAGGCTGGGGATCGCCTTGCTGAGTCATAATAATGCTCTGAGTTGCTGATTTGTGATGGATTGCAACTTGGAAAAGTGATGTTTATACTACCAACTATTTATCTAGGAGAAACAAAATGAGTGTCAGCAGTACTGCCCCACTGAGCTTTGAAGAGTCGCGTGCGCTTCTAAAGGATGACCATCAGATTCAAGAGGCTTTGACCAAGGTTGAAACTCTCGATTTTTCCATGCTTACCCGTAAGCTTGTTGAAGAACATGGCTGGACCAGCGAGTTTAGTCAGGAAGTTGAAGAACTATACCGCAAATTCCTTGCGCTCAACATCCGTTACCCTGAGAAGAAGATTTGCCCTACCGGTCCTATTGATGAGTTTTGGCATGCCCACATATTGGATACGAGAGCTTACGAAAAGGACTGTAACTTTCTCTTTGGTGAATTTTTTCACCATTTTCCCTACTTTGGTATGCGTGGACCAGAAGATCGCGCTAACTTGGAAACAGCATTTCAAGAGTCCCTTGACCTGTTTGTGTTGCATTATGGTATTGACCCAACCGCTGGCGATGTGAATGCTCGCAGTTGTTCGCCCCAAAACTGCCCTTGATATGGCAGAAATTAAGCGCATCTTCATGTTTGATTATGCTGAAGATGTTCGCCTAGAAAAAAGAAACCTCCTCTTTTGGCGTGCTTTGTTGGGTCATATCCAAGCAGATCGCGCCATAGAAGCTGGAGCTACCATCTTGGATGTCGGATGCCATCGCGGCGGGTTGCTTGAACTTGCCATAGACCGATTTAAGCCTGCAAGCATAATTGGCATTGAGCCCTTAAAACCAGCGAGAAATGCCGCCCAGAGGAAGCTTGGTATCTTTCGGGGACATGTTCAAATTTTCAGTGAAAAGGAGTGGAATCGTATTCCCGACGCCTCCGTTGATCTCTTGCTTTCCCACGAAGTTTTGCCATTTTTTGACGATTTAAAGTTCATAAGCGAGCAGATGGGGCGCGTTCTCAAGCCAGGTGCCTTTGCTTATATGGTGGCTGGTTGTCATACTGAAAATCCTCTTTGGCCTAGATGGAAAGAAGAACTTCAAGCTCAAGGCCATATTGTCTATGATTATTCCCCTCTGGACTTAATTAGTGCGGTCAGTTTAACTGGGTTTTCACCTTCAGTTCGCCCTTTACGAGAGAGTGGCTGGGCACACTATGATCCTACAGAACAAAATGCTTTTAAGTATCCGTCGGTGCAAGCTCTTTTGGATCATCAATTCAAACATAAACTTCTCTTCCGGTTTCAACGGTCATCAAATTAAGGGATAGTAGTGTTTGTGATCATGAGTTAGAGCTACTTCAAAAACTTGTTCCGCAAAGTAGCCAAGCTTTCCAAAGAGTAGTCTGATGCACTTCTTAAGTTGGTAGGATATCAATTGACCAGTACACAACGTGAACAAAACCTGATGAATACTATCGAAATTATAATGTCTCCTGCTGTGTCCCATCTTTTAGAAATTACCGCTAAAACATATAGCATTGATGAGCTTGAGCAATGCTTTCTCGATCCAGCCTCATCACAACCTGATTTCACATCCGAACCAGCATGGCACGACTTTGTTGATCAGGTAAGCAATGCATGGAAAACGAATCATCATATTGTTATTCGCAATATGCCAACGGATAACGGGATGTCCACTTTGCTTGCCGCTTTGAGCTTGCCTGCACGATTCAAGACTTACCGAGGCCAAAAAATCGTCAAGCATTTCAAAATGTCGCCTTGGACCGAGGAGCTCTCTCATACTATTAAAGAAGGCCATTTTCATACAGACATTAACACAGCTCCAATACCACCAGCAGCTACAGTGATTCACTGTATTAAGTCTGATCCAGATCCAAAGATGGGTGTTTCCCGCGTGGCATTGCTGACCGATTTGATTAACCACTTGGAAGAAGTAGGAGCCACAGAAACCCGGAAATTTTTGACCGAAACCCAGGTGGGTATGGTTGATGATCGAAAGCACGACGCTTGGTCTGGTCTGATTGTAGAAAACGATGCTATTCGTTTTCATCCAGAGACCTTGCGTGCAGCTGCAAGACGGCTTAATTCGCAGCCCGAGAATTTGGAAGCTCATTTAACACAAATTCACGAGAGTGCCTTGGCTGTATCAGAACCGATATATCTGGCATCAGGCGATGCCATCTTTGTTTCCAATAAACGTGCACTTCACTATCGCGGTGCCTGTACTGTAAAATTTACTAGGTTTCCACGTGAGTTTCAAGCGCGTGAAATCTACGTTTTGCATCTACAGGAAGAGCCACAATGGAGCGTCTGAATCTTGACTCTATTGAAGTAGTTGGAGCGGATGCCAATAATCTGCGTGATGTGGATGTTCATTTCCCCATAGGCGGTATCTCTATGGTGGTGGGGATGTCTGGTTCTGGTAAAAGTTCACTCTTAAAAAACGTTCTGGCTACAGAGGGCAACCAGCGGTTGAAGGATTTTCTTGGTGTTGGACAAAATCACCTCGATCCTCCTTTGAATCACGCCTTTGTTGGAGCGCTGCCCGCTACCATCCATGTAGGTCAAAGGGCTTTCCGCGCGTCCTCGAGAACGACGGTAGGAACTGCCAGTGGCCTCTTGTCATCGCTGCGCCAGATGTTTTTGCGCTGGTCCCAACCAGTGTCTCGCGTGACTGGGCATCCGGTTAATAGGCCCAATGTGACCGACTATACAGACTGGTTGCTTGAGCATCATCCCGGGGATGTTGTGGTTTGGGCGATTCCTCTTTCCTTTGTGGCAAGCAATGGCATGGAGATGGCTCAACGCCTATTTGACCTTGGCTTCAAGTCTGTCATTGTACGTAGTGAAACTGATTCACCACAACAATGGGAGAAAGGGCGCCTAATTCCCCTTGCCAACTTCAAACCACTTTCGCTCAAGTCTCGGCATCTTGTGGAAGTGGAGATTGGACGCCTCAACCTTGGCACACGAACCGTAAAAAACGACCAGAAACTTCGAGATCTCCTCGACCTCGCCTTTAAAGTAGGTGAAGGAAAAATCTTTGTGGAGACCCTCCACAGTACTATCCAAGATTTGCAAGGCCCCAATGGGCCTGGGCTTGATTCACGCCGTCACTGGGTGACACCGATGGATCAAAGGATTTATCGTCCGGCTGATCACCATCTTCTTTCTTTTAATGCCCCCGATCACGAGGCCAGTGGGGCTTGCCCTGAGTGCCGTGGCCTAGGCAAGACTGCAACCATAGACATTGATGCGCTTATCAATAATTCTCACCGTTCCATGCATCAAGGCGCATGCACCCTTTGGAATACCAAAAATTATAAGTTCGTCAACATCCAGCACTCTTCTATCGAAGGTCTGCGTGGCATGGCTGGTTTTGATCCTGATATTCCTTGGAACCAATTAACTAAGGAAGCGCAGAATCTGGTCTTGAACGGCAGTGGTACGGCTTTAGTTACTGATCTTGAACCTAGCACCTTGCGAAAGATGAGTAAACCGCGCCCCTATCCCGGCTTGGTTCCTAGCATTATGAAACACATTATCAATGGTAGCAAAACCGGAGAGCGTCTGGCTTTTTTGATTCGCGAAGATCGCTGTCCCCAGTGTCAAGGAACCCGCTGGTCTCATGCTGCCCGCTCTCTAATGCTTGGCCATCAAACTATCGACAGTTTACTACAAATGAATTTTGATGAACTAGCAGCAGTCTGTCAGCCTTCATCAATCTTTGCTCAAATACTTCCTCCTGAGGCAGCTCCTTTCCTAGCTCAGATTTCGCGCCTTACTGAAAGCTTAGTTGGGGTTGGACTCTCCCATTTGAGCGCCGATCGCGGTATGCTTGAAATTAGCGAAGGGGAATCCAGGCGCATTCGCCTTGCCGCTGTTTTTGACGGGCGTCACCATGGGCTTTGTCTTTTACTTGATGAACCCGCCCGTGGTCTTCACGACGAAGATGTTCTAAGATTGACTGAAACCCTAGAACAATTGCGCGGACACCATACACTCATTATTAATGAACATCGGCAACGGCTGGCCCAAGTAGCTGATCATTTTATTCAGCTTGGACCAAGTGGCGGGCCTAAAGGCGGGGAGATTACTTATGCTGGTCCCGTACCTAAGCAATGGTGGGAGTCGCCCGTAGAAATGAAACGGGCTGCACGGCCCGTGAATGTGAATGGACCTTATCTTTTTATTCGTGGTGCCTGTTGTCACAATTTACGAAATCAAGATGTATCCATTCCTCTTGGGCATTTGATTTGTATTACCGGCATTTCAGGTTCTGGCAAATCTAGCTTTGTTCACGGTGTGCTCAAACCAGCTCTTAACAATCCCCATAATCCAAATCCCCAAAGCTGGAGGGAAATTGAGGGTGCTCAACATATCAATGAGGTGATCAGCCTTGATCAGGGCACACCTCCAGCCAGTCGGCACAGCACCGTGGCAACTTTCCTGGATTTAGCTAAAGAGTTACGCTGCCATTACGGCAAACTGCCCCAGGCCATACGTGCAACGCTCAATGACCGGGATTTTGGACTCAACAGTGGTTTTGGTCGATGTTCCGAGTGTCTTGGTGTTGGTGAGACGAAAGATGGTGAACATTGGATTCCCTGTCCCAGCTGTGGGGGCTCTCGTTTTGGAAGTCTGGTGCTTTCCATTCATGATCATGGCCTCAACTTTGCCCAACTTCTCGACAAAACCATGGACGAACTGCTCGAATTGCATCACCCTGCAGTTGCTCCCTTTATACCCTTCATTAAATCCATCACCAACCTTGGGCTCGGTCACCTTTCCCTAGGGCGTCGTTTAGATACCTTGAGCGGTGGGGAGATCCAACGCTTGCGCATTGCCCGTCAGCTTAATCTCAAGGATCCCCAAGGTTTTGTGCTTCTACTTGACGAGCCAGCCTCTGGACTTCACAAAAGAGATGTCGCCGATCTACTTAATGCCCTGGATCACGTTCTCGCCGATGGCAAGAATACAGTTATCCTAGTTGAACACAATCTCTCAATCGTGGCAGCCAGTGACTGGATTATCGAATTTGGCCCAGGCAGCGGGCCAAAAGGCGGTACTGTGGTGGCCACCGGGAGTCCCGACGAATTACGTCATACAGATACCGCCACAGGAAGAATGCTGCTTAGCCTTGGGAAAGCTGGAACTGCGAAGGAACTATCCCAGCTTACGCCCAACAAGGACGCTATTGCGATCGATACAGCCACAGCTGCAAGCACCTTACGTTGGCTACGACGTCTACTTGGCGACGATATTCCACCCAGCGCTTCGCCTCAAGGAACTGTAGTTTCTGCTCCCATCGTTGTCTTTCATCCAGAGAAGATTGGTCAAACGCCCTTAATTCAGTATGGTGGAGTGGATCGCGAACTGCTGGCACTCATGCTTGAACTTCAAATGAAAGACGATACCCGTTTTTTTGTTCAAAACATCCTAAATTGCTGGCAAGATCATCCAAAGGCCAAGCTTTTTGTACACCCTATGGTCCAGGATATCTACGTTTGGGGAAATAATCTACCTTCTAGCCTTATCGAAGAGCGGCGCAAGCAGTTGAGATCTCAAGGTTATCAGTGGCTTGAGGCTAAAAATATCGCCCAAATCCGGGTTGGCGGTATACCCTTTGATTGTCCACAAGATGCGAACATCCAGCAACGCCTAGAAATCCTCGATACAGCCATCGCCGTTGGTGGCGGTTATGTAGAACTGTGCGAAGATGGCCAACTTCTGCATAGTCATACCAGGCGCCTAATTGACCTTGAAGGCATGCTTATTGGTCCCCTTAAAATGTCGCCATATGACTTGCAGCATAACGGGCAGCGAGGCAAATGTATCGCTTGCAAAGGTAGTGGGCTAGTTACTACCTATGATTCTCGCCTGATTTTTGGACTGACAGATCATCCAATCGAAGACAAAGTAGCCTTACATCCCCAAGTGCTACAAATTCTCAAAGGAGTTCACCGTAACATCTTGTTACCTTTTCTGAGACGTATGAACAAGGAGGGACTTTGGTCTGCACAGAAGCCGATTGGAGATTGGTCGGCAAAAGAACGGGATTTGATTCTTCATGGCTTCTGGTTCCGCCCAGGACCTGGTAGTTTCTTGAAATCAGCCAATTCCAACTCAAATGAAGTGGCCTCCTGGCTGCGCTGGGATGGCTTGTACCATCATCTTTGTGAAAACCTTGACAAAGGCCTTCAAGACTGGCAGCGACAGTTGTTGGAAAGCGCAAGAGAGCAGCCCTGTCCCACTTGTAACGGTCTGGGACTCCTGCCGTACATTCAGTTAATCACCTTTGGTGGACAGAATTATGGCGACTGGATCAAGCAAGGTACCATCAAAGAACTTTGGAATGTGCTGCACACACTCCAACCAGAGGCTGCACGTCTAAAGCATCGTCGGGAGCGCCTGCTTGCTATTCTTGCAACCATGATAGATAAAGGATTTGGTCAAACCTACCTGTTCCACCCCATGTCTCCTGATGTTGCAGCCCAATTTGTCCCACTGGTCGTCAGTCAGTTCACTCTGATGCCGGTACTAATGGAGCCTTACCAGTGATTGATGCCAATAACTACCAACTTTACGGTGCTTTTGGGGATCGCTATGATCTTCATACACCCGCTCATCATTACCAACACGATCATCAGTTTCTCATTCAGAGGATTCAGGAGATCGGTGGTCTTGGCAGAGTTCTCGACATCGGTTGCGGAACAGGTGTATTTATAGAGAAGGCCCTTGCCGCTGGACTTGATCCCATTGGTTTGGATCCCGCACCTGCTATGCTCCAACTTGCCAGTCAAAAGGTTGGAAGAAGCCGCGTGCGCCTTGGGCGCATGCAGGATCTTGATGATCAACAGGCATTTAATGCAATTACCGCTCTATCCTGGTCGCTCAACTATTGTCGCGATTATGAGGAGCTTTGTACGGTATTGACGCGATGTAAAGAAGCATTACATTCGGGTGGTGGGCTATTTCTTCAGGTCGCTCATGCACCCCATGCTGCCAAACAGGCGGCAGATTTCTTTGTGGACTACGAAGATGGACCTGGTGGCCCCCAAGATATTGTTCTGAAATACCGTTTTTGGGCAGCCGATCATCAAACCATGATGGCCGAATATAACTTCGAATGTATATCTATGGCTGATTCTTTCCGTGAGGTCCATGTACTTAAGATTGCTGATGCAATGCTTGTTGTTAGGGCCGCAGAGGAAGCGGGGTTTATAGATTTGGAAATCCTAGAAGACTACGGCGGTGGCCCGTTGGAAAAAGCCATCAATCCGTTTATCGTTGGAAGAGTTTAGGCGATGAGTATGCCGATTTCGGTAAGGCTTAGTCGCTATATTTGTTTTGTACCATATAAGGGTTATGTGGAACTTCAACACACAGCTCGTAATACGTGTTATCAAATAGACTCAGAAACATTCCATCGTCTACGTTACTTTAGCAATTTCAAAATCTTGGTGGACGATCTTAAGTTCTGGTTTGATCATGGAATTTTAGTGGCCCCGTATTTGGATACCTTTGAACAACACAAAGGGAAGAAAGAAAGCGAAGCTGGGCTCGCCAATGCCTATCACAAATGGTATTGGCAACACGAGGTGGAGACAGAACGGGAATACCGCTGGCTAGGTAAGGTGGCGGTTAAGATGCCAACCGATCTCTTTTTCTACCAAGAGGTTTTGTCCGAACTATCTAAGCGGCGCGTCCTTGAACTTGGCTATGGTCAAGGTGGTGCGTTGCATTTCTTTAATAGTATCCTGAGCTTACTCGGTGGCGGACTGGTAGTGGGAGTAGATAGGGAAAACGGTGTCTCGGTCATTGAAGCGTCGCCCGATTTACCAGTACTTCTCATTCATGGCGATGCATTGTGCTATGAGACAGTTCATAAGGCCCAAACTATTTCTCAAAACTACGACTTGATTGTCCTTGATCTCGGGCCATCGCATATCAATTATCAAGCCCTAACTCTATGGGCACCACTGCTTGCACCCCAAGGCGTGCTTGTGATTGAAGATCTTTGGCGAACAGATGATGAAAATTTGAATACTAGGACAATTGATTTGCTGTTATTGGATAACCCACAATTAGCTTTTTACGAGCCCGCCCGCCGCTATCCCTTTTTGAAGGGAATTGTTTTGACAAACTTGGGGCAGACGCTCGATGAATGAGATGATTCAGGCCATTGGCGAGAATCTAGCAAGAGATGGCTATCACTATGATCCCTGTTTTGGCTCCAATAATCTATCCCTTGCCCAGAAAAGAGACATGTTTGTAGCATTTGCTAGTAAATTTGGAGATATGTATCTATCTGAGAATAAGTCTGTTATTCAAACCAACCCACAACCTACAGCTCCGTCTTCGATGCCTTTTGATCGCAACGCTCAAATTGGTTGGCATAATGATTTTTCAACAAAGAATGTACGGCCTCGAATTAGTATGTCTTGGATTGTCAATCAAGATCCACATGGCCCGATGAAAGGGGGATGGCGTTTAGCATCGGCGCGAGATGTGATTACGGTGATTCGAAATATGGATGATGGCGTTGAGTTGTTAGCAAGACTGGGGCAGCCTATTTTCCCCTTTGGTTACTTGGAAAGAGGGGCAGTAAACCATTTTCCTATTCTTGAGAAAGCGGATGGAGATCAGATGCGCTTTTACGGTCGCGCGCTTCGGGAAGGGGCGCAGCTAGATACTCTGCGAATAATAGCGAAGCCAGAACTTTTGGAAATTGTCCAGATTGTGGAGGAGGCTGCAGATATGGTGGGTTATATAAAACCAGCCCCCCAAGGTGCTTTAATGGTGGTGGATAATACACGTTCATTGCATGATAGGCTGCCACAGACGGTTGAGGGTAAGCAGCCATTACGCACGGCCTTGCTAAGTTTTGTTGTTTAGGGCTTTGGAGTTTTGATGTTGAGTCTTTTGAGGATTTAGGAGCATCGTCTAACAATTGGATAGTCCCCACAAATCAATGCAGGTTGATTTTTATCAACGAATTACCGGAATAGGTGTCATGAATAAAAATCTCCAAGTTAATGCCTCTTGAGTCAAGCCAATTGCCATGGCATGTGTCCATTTTTTTGGGAATCGTGACACGCGAGGAAATGTAAGTGGCTATATTAAGCTGTAAAACGGCTTCCAATATTTGCTACTTTCAGGCACTCAATTTTTCAGTCTGTTATGATAGCAGGCTCTATAAAATCAATCAATTAGCGATTTTTTCTGAAAAAATTGTACACTATTTTTGCAAAAAACCGGGAATTTTCCACGCTTTTTGACACCTCAGTTAGACGAATGGCAGGTTTGGTTCGCTTGCATTTGGTCACGACGGTCCGCTTTAGGGAAGCTCAAAATCGTATCCGACCGGCAGGTTTGGGTCGAAATTACCACTTCCAAAACAAGCAGAAGGAAAAATATTTAATGGCTGCTTTTGATAAATCAGCTAAGTTCCTTTGAAAGTGACAGTTGCTGTTTTTATTTTTTTGATTTTGACAGGCCGAGTTCAAATAATTTTGAATGAACTTTTATGATGACCCTCCTCATTTCTTAACCATATTTTTACGGATAGTTTCAGCATCCCTACCTTTGGCAATATCCATTTTGAAGATTTTAGCGGCGTACCAAGTATCAGCCTTATTGGGATGTTGTTCTTTTAGCCTCAAATACTCGTCTTGCCAATCTTGGTACATCGACAGAGTTTTAAGTTTTCCAGTTTCCCGCTTGGTTGTTGATGGAATGTATTTTTTACCTTTGTTTAATGATTCGCTATTGAGCAGATCGTCAATTTTATTTTGGTCAATAACAAGTTGCTGATTCTCAAAATATAAAACCTCATCAACTGGAACAGTATTTTGGTTTATTTCAAGCGATAAATCAGTACTATTCAAAGTAACCCACTTCCGGCCTTTTTTAGCCTTTAGCATACCCAATTTAATAACAGCTTGATTGGCTGAAAATGTGACCTTATCGGTTAGCCCCAATAACTCTGCAATGGCCTTGGCTAACAGTTTTACACTCCCCTGCCATTGTCGCAATCGAACTAAAGGCACTGTTATGCGCCCCATCTGGCTTTGCATTTCAGGATCATCACACACAATAAAAGCACGGGTTAAATTAGGATCATCATGAGGGTGTATCACAACGTCCATAAAGCAATGCTTTTCACAGCCATTACACTCGATAGATTGCGCGGCTGGTGCAGGAATAAGCAAGCCCAGTTGTAATAACGTATTTAATGCACCTTCAGGCCATTGCTGAACCGTATCCCAGCTCATTGTAATAGACTTATTTTCAGAGCGTAGATGCGCCAAAAGCGCCAATAAAACATCATTAAAAGTCATAGTAGGCAATGCTTTTAAGCCCTTGGCTCAATCCCTGATTTTGCCAGAATGTTACGGATTTTTAAATCATCCCCATCATGCCCAAGCGAAAGCGAATTAGGGTACGTGATATTGAATGTCCGTGTCCTGGCTCGTTTGCCGAGTTTCGGTTCAAAAATTACTTTTACGCGGGCTTGGGTTATGTAATGGGGAGGTGGTTTTAGCAAGCCCAACAAATCATAAATCGCGCTAGGATCATGTTTAGTGTCGGCTTCCAAAATAATTCGTTTTTTTGAGCCATATTTTAGCGTCAGCCTTAATTGCATTACTTCGATCCGTTCAATACCAGAATCAGGCTCAACTTGAAACATAAATTCTGCATCGGCCAAGGGGTTTAAGTCATAAACCCGCTTATCAACCGAACCATCTGGCAGCGTATCTAAGTGAAGAATGGTATTGGCAAATAATTTCTGTAATTCCGGTATTGATTTGGTATTCCTTGGCGCATAAATATCTAACGAGCCTTCTGATTCACAATAGACAAAAATGATTTCAAAGGCAGGATGTCTGGCGCGAGATTTTAAATCCTTACCGATCCACTCAACAGCAGATAAGCCAAAATCTTCAGGATATGCAAAAAAATATTCTTTGTTATGGCGGCGGTACGGCTCAACCTTACAATTTCTGCCACGGCCTTCCGTTTTATTAAAATAGGCACTAATGGAATCAGCTAAAGCTTTGATAGCGCTATCTTCAACATCAGGAGAAACGGGGGGGAAATCATTCCGTTTCTTCCAGTAAGCGCTACTCACATTATCGGCATGGAGAAACAGGGTAGCCCCTTGCCATAAATATTGCTTTTCAAGATAAGCCCACATCACTTTGGCATGAAGCCCATCAATCTCAGAAATTGCCGCGACAAAACCATCATCCTTATGAAACGCCGATTCATCAATTAAAGCCTGAATGCCACCATCACATGCCATCGCATGAATATCCTGAAATTCAGATTCAAACGTTGTCTGTTGCCCTTCCGGTAAGCCAGTGAAGGCAGAAAACAGGCTATCAACCTGCTTTATATTGAATGCACTAAAATCAATGCCTAAATCTACCTCTTTAGAAGCAAAATATCTGGCTAATTGGCTAGGCGGGATTTTCCTAAAAAAGTGTTTGTGTGAATAAGGGGTAGGCAATTGTGACCTCCAAAATAGCCATAGAATAGAAGCTAATGCAATTATGTCGTATGTTATCGGAAGTTATAGGAATATTTGTTATAAAATATGTTTTTTACAGATAATGGGACTTAAAGCTGTAAAGAAAAACTCCTAAATCAAAAACTAACTGTCTGGACATGCCAAAAAAATGAAAATTAAATGCTAACCGGCGAACTACGCAGTCAAGTCGATAAGGTATGGGATAGCTTTTGGTCTGGCGGCATTGCCAACCCGCTGGAAGTCATCGAGCAGATTACCTATTTACTGTTTTTACGGCGGCTGGATGAATTGCAGACGTTAGAAGAAAACAAAAGCGCGAAGTCCGGCAAGCCGATTGAGCGGAATATCTTCCCGGCAGGCGATGACAGCAAAGGCCGCAGTTACCAGGACATGCGCTGGAGTCGCTTTAAAAACACTTCACCGCAAGAGATGTACATCCTTATCAGCGAGCATGTGTTCCCGTTTTTGCGTGAATTAGGCGGCGACGGCTCAACCTACAGCAAACAAATGCAAGGTGCGCGTTTTACCATCCCCACGCCAGCCTTATTGGCGAAAGTGGTCGATTTGCTGGATCAAATCCCCATGCAAGACCGCGATACCAAAGGCGACTTGTACGAATACATGCTCGGCAAAATCGCCAGTGCCGGACAAAACGGCCAGTTTAGAACGCCTCGCCACATCATCCAGTTGATGGTTGAATTGGCTGCACCCACGCCCAAAGACATCATTTGCGATCCCGCCTCCGGTACCTGCGGTTTTTTGGTGGTGGCGGGCGAATATGTGCGCCAACATCACCCGGAACTGTTTTTTGACGAGCGCAGCCGCGAGCATTTCCATCACCAAATGTTCCACGGTTACGACTTCGACAACACCATGTTGCGGATCGGCAGCATGAACATGCTGTTACATGGCGTGGAAAACCCTAGCATTACCTATCGCGATTCCTTATCGCAGGATTACGCACTGGAAGAAGAACAGTTCAGCTTGATCCTCGCCAATCCGCCGTTTGCCGGTAGCCTGGATTACGATAGCACCGCGCGGGACTTGCTGGCGGTGGTTAAAACCAAAAAAACCGAATTGCTGTTTTTGGCCTTATTCTTAAAGCTGTTGAAACCGGGCGGACGCGCGGCGGTTATCGTACCGGATGGCGTATTGTTTGGCAGCAGTAAAGCCCATAAAGACTTACGCCGCCTCTTGGTGGAAGAACAAAAGCTGGATGCCGTTATTTCCTTGCCCAGCGGCGCATTCAAGCCTTATGCGGGTGTCAGCACGGCGATTTTAGTGTTTACTAAAACCAATTCCGGCGGTACCGATTCCGTTTGGTTTTATAACATGCTGGCCGATGGCTGGAGCCTGGACGACAAACGCCAACCGCTGCTAGAAGCGGATAAGCTCGGCACACGACCCAAAGCCCCGCTCACCAGCGACGAACACGGCAAAAACAACCTGCCGGATGTACTGGCGCGGTGGCAACAGCGCGAAACAGACGAACGCAATACCCCCCGAACCGCGCAAAGCTTTACCGTGCCGAAAGCCGACATTGCCGCCACCGGCTACGACTTAAGTCTGAACCGTTATAAGGAAGTCGTGCATGAACAAATCGACCACATTCCACCCGCGCAACTGATTGCCGAATTGAAGCAGTTGGATAGCGAGATTCAGGTGGGATTAGCTGAGTTGGAAGGGATGTTGAAGTGAGTTGGCAAACTGTAAAGCTCGGTGAGTTATGTCAATTTGTGCGTGGTCCATTCGGCGGTGCACTTAAAAAAGAAAATTTTGTTGATGATGGCTATGCTGTTTATGAGCAGCAACATGCGATATATGACCAGTTCGATAACATTAGATATTTTGTAGATGAGAAAAAATTTAATGAAATGAAGCGGTTTGCATTAAAGGATGGCGATTTGATAATGAGCTGTTCAGGTACGATGGGCAAAGTTGCAATTGTTCCAAAAAATATTAAAAAAGGCATAATCAACCAAGCACTGCTGAAATTAACGCCAAATAAAGATTTAGATTTAGTATTCCTGAAACGCTTTATGGAAAGTGGTTCGTTTCAGTTCGAGTTAAATGATAATACCCACGGCGCTGCTATTAAAAACGTCGCTTCAGTATCAATTTTAAAAGACTTAAAAATCCCACTCCCACCCCTTCCCGAACAAAAACGCATTGCCGCCATACTCGACAAAGCCGATGAGCTTAAACATAAACGGGAAGCAGCCATTGCTAAGCTCGACCAGCTAGCACAAAGCATTTTTGTGGAGATGTTTGGATTTAACAAATATGATGAAATGACAGTATCTGAAATGTTAGATAAGGAAATACTTTTAATGCATAAGGATGGTAATTTCGGAAGCTCTTATCCTAAAAGTGATGACTTTGGTGAACAAGGCGTAGCTTTTTTAACAGCAAAATCCGTAGACGAAAATGGCCTGATCGACAATGAAAAAATTGAATTACTTAATGAGGAAAAAGCAGAACAATTTAAATTTGGTTGGATTAACAAGGGCGATGTTCTTCTCGCTCATAATGCTTCGGTTGGCAAAGTAGGCTTTTATGATGGAAGATTTGAGAAGGCTCTTATTGGGACATCGTTAACTGCGTATAGGCCAAATAATATATTCCTTAACTCCCTTTTTCTTTTCTCAGCATTGCGCTCAATTTCTTTTCAAAAACAACTAACAAAAAACATGGGGCAAACAACAAGAAACCAAGTCCCAATCACAGCACAACGATTTCTAAAAATACCTGTTCCACCAATTGAGCTGCAGGAACAATATTCAAAAAAACTCGCAAAATTAAGTGATTATCGGGATATGCAGACCAAATCGCTAAATAAGCTATCGGGTTTATTTTCTTCCCTCCAACACAAAGCCTTTTCCGGACAATTGGTGCCATGAGCAATTTCAGCTTTTTGCAGGAAGAATGGCTGGCGATCCACGATAGCGCCAGCAAAGCAGAAAGCTATTTAAACACCGATTGCCGCGCCGCCTGCTGGTATGCGCGAATGACGCTGGAGCAGATGGTCAACTGGGTTTACAAAGTTGATCCTAATTTCCGGTGCTATGAAGAAAGCTTGGGCGCACGGGTGCATGATCCTAGTTTTCGGCACAATGCCGGTGAAAGCATCTTCACCAAAGCGACCTTGGTTATTACCATCGGCAACCGCGCCGCCCACGGTAAAGTAAACCGCCGCGCCGATGCGCTGACCGCCATCACCGAGCTATTCCATATTGCGTACTGGTTGGCGCGGACTTACGGCACCCGCCAACGCCCGAATCCGGCCTTGCAATTCAACCCGGCGTTAATTCCACCCGCACCGCAAGCAAAAGCGGTTTCGGTTGAAGAACTCGCCAAACAAGAAGGCCGCTTCTTACAGCAGCAAGCGGAAAATGCCGCGTTAAAAGCCCAATTGGAGGGCATGGCAGCCGTTCATGAAGAGCTGGCGGCTCTGCGGGCTGAAATCGCCCAAGCCAAAACCGCCAACCAAGCCGAGCAGGACGCGCACGATTACAACGAAGAACAAACCCGCGATTACTTTATCGATTTGCTGTTGCAGGAAGCGGGCTGGGCTTTAAAAAATAAAGACGACCGCGAGTTTGAAGTCGCTGGAATGCCCAATAACCAAGGCGTGGGCTTTATTGATTATGTGCTGTGGGGCGATGACGGCAAACCCTTAGCGGTGGTTGAAGCCAAACGCACCCGCCGCGATGCCCGTGCCGGACAGCAACAAGCCAAACTGTATGCCGATTGCCTGGAAGCCAGCTACCAACGCCGCCCGGTGATTTTTTACACCAACGGCTATGAACACTGGTTTTGGGACGACAGCCAATCCGCACCGCGCCGGGTGGAAGGTTTCCATAAAAAAGACGAGTTGGAATTGTTGATGCAACGGCGCAGCAGCCGTCTATCGTTGGCTTCGGCGGCGATTAATCCAGGCATTGCCGGACGCAGTTATCAACAACAAGCCATCCGCAGTGTGACCGAAGCGATTGAACAGCACAACCAACGCCGCAGTTTAGTGGTGATGGCAACGGGGGCAGGAAAAACCCGTACCGTTATCGCCTTGGTGAACTTGCTGGTGCAATGCAATTGGGCGAAACGGGTACTGTTTTTGGCGGATCGGGTATCGTTGGTAAGGCAAGCCACCAAAGCCTTTGTCAAGTTCGCGCCAGAGTTAGGCGCGGTGAATTTGCTGGAAAATTCCACTTCACAAGGTCGCGTGTCTATCTGCACCTATCCGACCATGCTGAACTTGATCAACGACAACAGCAGCGACATCAAACGCTTTGGTATCGGTTATTTTGATGTGGTGATTGTGGATGAAGC
This sequence comes from Methylococcaceae bacterium, assembly GCA_013140705.1. GTDB lineage: Bacteria > Pseudomonadota > Gammaproteobacteria > Methylococcales > Methylomonadaceae > JABFSH01. The sequence goes on along the minus strand of JABFSH010000073.1, from coordinate 3,937 downwards.
GCATCGCAGTATTTATGCCAAATACGGCGCACTGTTCAGCTATTTCGACAGCTATTTAATCGGCTTGACAGCAACACCAAAAGACGAGGTGGATCGAAATACCTATGGCCTATTTGAACTGCAAAAAGGCGTACCGACTTTTGCCTACGGTTTGGAAGAAGCCATCGCAGACGGTTATCTGGTGAAGCCGAATGCGGTTTCTGTGCCGCTGAAATTCATCCGTGAAGGCATCAAATATAAAGATTTGAGCGAAGACGAACGGCAGCAATGGGACGAACTGGATTGGGGAGATGACGAACCGCCGGAACAAATCGATTCCGCCGCCTTAAACCAATGGTTGTTTAACGAAGCCACCGTCGATAAGGTGCTGGAACATTTAATGACCAAAGGCGAGAAGGTAGCCAGCGGCGACCGTTTAGGCAAAACCATTATCTTTGCCAAAAATAACCGTCATGCTGAATTCATTGCCGACCGCTTTAACGCCAATTACCCGGAATTTAAAGGCCTGTTTGCACGGGTGATTACCTTTAAGACCGAATACGCACAATCGTTAATCGACGATTTCTCTATTAAAGATAAACTACCGCACATCGCCATCAGCGTCGATATGCTGGATACCGGGATTGATGTGCCGGAAGTGGTGAATCTGGTCTTTTTCAAATTGGTACGCAGCAAGACCAAGTTCTGGCAAATGATCGGACGCGGGACGCGGCTTTGCCCGGACTTATACGCACCCGGTCAAGATAAGCAATTTTTCAACGTGTTCGACTACTGCCAAAACATTGAGTATTTCAACGGCGACCTTGAAGTGAAAGACCCTCCTATCCCTGAAAGTTTGGACAGCCGGTTATTTCAAGCGCGGGTGGGTTTGCTGTTAAGTTTGGATGGCGAATCATCCGAAAGCAAAGTAAAAGAACCGAACGCGCCTTATGAAGTGGGCCTGCGTGACGATACAGCCCGTCTTTTGCATGATATTGTCGCCAATATGTCCTTAGCCAATTTTATCGTGCGGCCTAAACGCTTGTATGTGGAGAAATTCAGCCAGCGTGAGGCTTGGAATTCGCTAAGCCAAGATGAAGCATTGGAAATGGCGAATCAGTTATCCGCTTTGCCGTCGCAACTGCGCGATTCGGAAGAAGAAGCCAAACGCTTTGATTTGATGATCCTCCGCGCACAGTTGTGCATTCTGCAAAGCAATCCGGGCTTTGACCGTATTAAGAACGCCATTAAAGACATAGCTGAGGCTCTGGAACTGCAAGAAAGCATTCCGGCCATCCGCAACCAAATGCCATTAATCCAAAGTTTGTTAAGCGATGAATGGTGGCAGGATGTTACAGTGGGCATGTTGGAACACGTTAGGCGGCAATTGCGCTTACTGGTCAAACTGATCGAAAAAACCAAACGTCCGATTATTTTTACCGATTTTGAAGATGAAATCGGCGAAGGTAACGCGATTGATCTACCGCTGAAACCCGTCGGCCTGGATTACGAACGCTTCAAAAATAAAACCCGCGACTTCCTGCGCGAGCATGAAGACCGAATAGCCATCCAAAAATTAAGGCGGAATTTACCGATTACCCAAAGCGATTTGGACGAGTTGGAAAAAATACTGCTGGAGCAGGCCGCAAACAATAACGATCTGGTCGATAAAGCCAGGGAAGAATCCGGTGGCTTGGGCTTGTTTGTGCGGTCGTTAGTTGGCTTGGAACGCAATGCCGCAGTGGAAGCTATGAGTGAGTTTTTGAATGATTCTACCGCTACTGCCAGCCAGTTGACCTTCATCAAGTTGATAGTGGAATGCCTAACCAGCAACGGAATGATTTCTGATGATCTGTTTTACCAGTCGCCGTTTACAGATTATGCACCAACCGGGCCGGAAGGGATGTTTTCCCCGGCTAAAATCACACAGCTTAACATGCTAATTCAAGATATTCGGCAACGTGCGGTGGCCTGAACACATTCTGAATTATCATGAAAAGAACCATTAACAGGATTTACTAAACGCTAACTAATTGTAGCAACTGGTAAACATTCCTATCTTGTCATATACGCAGGCGATTTCAACTGCTGTCGCATGTACCGCCATTGGCTTAAGCCTTGGCTGGCAGTATTGTCTTCAAAAAGCGAAAATTGAAAAGACAAAATATCATTCCATATGTTGTTTGAGATCGTCTGTCAGAACTCACTTAACAAGTTATTGTTGCTTTCTAAACGGTATAACCGCCGCGCCTTGTTTTAAACTGTCTAAATAATCAGCCCAGGACTGCATCATACGACGCCGTTCGTCCAGATATTGCGCACGGTTATACGCTGCTCTTACTTGATCGCGTGGGGCGTGGGCCAGTTGTCGCTCAATTGCGTCTGGACTCCAACCCTGTTCATTGAGCAACGTTGAAGCCGTGGTGCGGAATCCGTGCGCAGTCATCACGTCCGAATCATAGCCAAGCGATTTAAGCGCGGTGCGAATGGTATTATCGGACATGGGCCGTCCATCGCCCCGGCTGGACGGAAAGACATATAGACCTTCGCCGGTAAGTGGTCGGATCGCCTCCAGTATCGCAATGGCTTGAGTAGGTAATGGCACAATATGATGAAAGTCAGTTTTGAAAATATAAGGTCGCCATTCACGTGCCTCCAAATCAACATCCGTCCAAAGCATTTGCCGGATTTCGCCAGGCCTTTGAAACAATAAAGGCGACAATCTGAAAGCCGATTGCACGACAAAGGTGCCTTGATAATTGCTAATGTCCCGCAACAATTGAGCTACCTGTTTGGGATCAATCAAAGCTGCGCGGTGTTTCACCTTTTGCGCGGGTATCTGTTTGGCTACGGGTTGCGCCGGATCGTATTCGGTGTAGTTATGAACAACGGCATAAGCAAATATCGAACTGATTTCACCATGAAGTCTATGCGCTGTTTCAAGCTGGCTTTTTCCAATCAGGGGTTTTAATACCGCCAGCACATCGGCGGATTTGATTTCTTTGATTGGCTTATCACCCAACAGCGGAAAGGCTAAGCGTTCAATTCGGCTTGTTTTCTTTACGTGCGTGGTTGCGCTGGTAAGGTGTGAAATGGAATCAAGCCATTGCCTTGTAACATCGGTGAAACTGTCCAGGATCGGCAGGCCGTCGCTAACCCGCTTTTTGTTCAGTATGGCTTGTTGCTTGGCTTTTTTGGCTTTGTTGCGTAAATCTGCCGGGTCGGTGCCGCTGGCGAGTTGTTTCCGTGCATCCTCCGCTTGCCGTCTTGCATTTTCCAGCGTGGTATCTGGATAGGTGCCGAATCCTAACGTGTTTTGCTTACCATCGAAACGGTAATAAAAAAGCCAGCGTTTTGTTCCATCGGTTTTAACCAGTAGCGACAATCCGCCACCGTCACTGATTTTGTAGTCCTTTTGTTGTACTTTTGCCGCCCTGTAAACCGCGTCTTTATTGATATTGATAGCCATTGTGTTGTACTGGGTGTTGTACTGGAATGGCGACAGTGTACCAGTACAACTCTCAGTACAACAAATTTTGTTGTACTTCCCTGTATTTCGTAGGATTGCTTCGGACAATAAAAAACCCGCTAAGTCTTATGGCTTGCGGGTTTTTGTACTTTGTTGGTTCTTATTGAACTTTGAGTTGGTACCGATGGCCGGTACTAAACTATCCTTATTTTTCAATAAGTTATTATATCTATGATGCAATTCTGATGCATTTCAAAAAACTGTCAGCTCAATTCCCAGATCGCAAATCACATGGAACCCGGTCATTATTTATTTAGGGTCTGGTTCAATTCCGGTGTTTTGCCCAGAAAGAGCTGATGGTAATAGACATCGCCAATACTATTTTCAGTCTGCAGTAAATGCCTAGATATTAAAAAATTTCAAATCCAAAGCCCTAATTAATTAGGTTGAAATATCAAGTTTCGTTTCTGAAATTGGGGGACTATCCCA
>JABFSH010000066.1 GCA_013140705.1 Methylococcaceae bacterium | reverse complement strand
CAGAGCCGTGAGGTAGTCTGTTCGCTCCTTTTTGAACGGGGCACACCTCCGGTAACAATTGGCGTGCAACATGCATTCCATTCTCAGTTAATGGGTTCCTCGCGGAGGTTTGCAGGCCGCTTCAGCCAAAAAACAAGTTAAACCTCTAATTGGCCCAGTGGGAGCGAAGCTACAATTTGACGACATATAAGAATTTGCTAATGGATTGTAACGACATATTGCAAACCTCATCACATAAAATCGTCTCAATATTCTTAATAATATGCCCAATTCAACTCGTAGTAGGGTTTGCCGTGGCACATTCGTGGAACGATTCAGATACCCAGGACTTGTGGGCGCTCACCATTGATGAGTCCGCATTGTTGCCAGGCATGACAGACAAAGGGCGGTTTGGTTTCGCAGTTCAGCTCAAGTTTATGGAATTGCACGGTCGATTTCCTGAACGCCAGGATGAGATTGACCCAAACGCTACCCAGTGGCTGGCCACGCAACTCGGTACAACGACGGAATCGCTGTCCTCGTATGAGTTTGGCGGTCGCCAAGGGCAACGGCATCGGCGCACTATTCGTGTTTTCCTGGGTTTCCGCCGCGCAACCGGCACTGACCTGCAACAGCTTGTTCAGTGGTTATGCGATGATGTCTTGCCGTTTGGCCCACAAGCCCATCATGGATACGACATGGCGCTCGACTGGTGTCGCACACAGCGCCTGGAACCACCCGCCGGTGATCACCTTGAGCGCGTCATCCGATCTGCCGTGCATGGTTACGAGATGCGACAGCTGGCGACCATTCATGTGCGGTTGAGCGCGCACAACAAAACCACCATCGACAGACTGTTGGCCAGTGAGGAAACCGACGCCGACGATGTACAAACCGAGGAATCGACGACCATCTCCTTTAGTAATCTCAAGACAGATCCCGGCAAGGCCAACCTCGATAGTCTGCTGGTCGCCATCTCAAAACTCAAGTGCATTGACGAAATCGGCCTGACGCCGGAGGTGTTTCAGGATGTTCCCGCCAAATTCATCGAACAATTCCGGCAGCGCTGTGCGTCGGAATCGATCCGTGAACTTCGGCGCCACCCAGCCGAAATCCGCTACAGCATGGTGGCCATGTTTTGCTGGCGGCGTCAGCAACAGTTGATCGATGCACTGGTCGATCTGCTGTTGCAGGTCATTCACAATCTTGGGGCCCGTGCCGAGAAGAGGATAGACAAGCGCCAATTCGCTGCATTCAAGAAAGTGCGCGGCAAAGCACAACTGCTGTTCAAGCTGGCCGAAGCCACAGTGGACCAGCCAGACGGGATCATCAAGGAAGTAGTCTATCCGGTGGTAGGACAAAAGACCCTGCAGGAGTTAGTTGCTGAATTCAAGGCCATTGGATTCGACTTCGAGCGCGAAGTACAGGAAACCATGCGTTCATCCTACGGCCACCATTACCGGCGTATGCTGTTGCCGGTGTTGGATGCACTATGTTTCCAGTCCAACAACACCGTGCATCGCCCTGTCATCGAAGCCCTGTATGTGCTGAAAGCCAACCGCGACAGCCGGCAGCAGTATTACGATGCCGACGAAGTCCCTCTTGATGGGATCGTACAGAAGAAGTGGCTCGAAATCGTGGTGGAGCAGGACAAGGACGGCAAAGATCGGATCAATCGCATCAACTATGAAATCTGCGTGCTGCGCGCGCTACGCAAGCGCCTGCGCACCAAAGAAATCTGGGTAACCGGCGCGGATCGCTATCGCAACCCAGAGCACGATTTGCCAGCCGACTTCGCGACTAAGCGCGACAGCTATTACGAACTCCTGAAAGTTCCCAAGGATGCAGAACTATTCATTAAGCAAATCCAGGATGCTATGCAGCAATGGCTGGGAACACTGAACGCAGGACTTCCACTCAATCCGAAGGTTCGCTTGCGTGAGCAAGGCAAAAACAAAAACCTCATTCACATTACACCGCTTGACCGACAACCCGAGCCACCGAACACGGCGGCGCTCAAACGGGAGATCGGGCGGCGTTGGTCGGATGTGGAACTGATCGACATCATCAAGGAAGTTGACCTGCGGCTCAACTTCACAACTGCGTTCCGTACGAGCGGTAGCCGTGAAGTGCTTGACCCGGCGCTGTTGCAACGCCGTCTGCTGCTTTGTCTGTTTGGCATCGGCACCAACGTCGGCCTGAAGCGCATCGCCAGTCAGCAGCCGAGCGTCAGTGTTGAGGAGCTACGCTACGTCAAACGCCGTTTCGTGCAGAAGGACGCACTCCGCACCGCCATCGCCGAAGTTGTCAATGGCATTTTTCGCATTCGCAACCCGGCTATTTGGGGCGACGCTACCACCGCCTGTGCATCCGACTCTAGGCAATTCGGCGCCTACGACCAGAACCTGATGACAGAGTGGCATGCCCGCTATGGTGGGCGCGGCATCATGATCTACTGGCATGTGGATACCAACTCGACATGCATCTACTCCAAGCTTAGACGCTGCTCTTCATCCGAAGTGGCGGCAATGATCGAAGGTGTGCTACGCCATTGTACGGATATGGAAATTGATCGCCAATATGTTGATAGCCATGGCCAAAGTGAGGTCGCGTTCGCCTTCAGTTATATCCTGGGTTTTGACCTTCTGCCACGACTCAAGGCCATCGCCAGGCAGAAGCTATATTTGTCGGCAACGGCCGATGCGGCACAGTACACTCATTTGGAGCCGGTCTTGACGCGAGCCATCAATTGGAAACTGATTCGGCAACAGTACGACGAAATCATCAAGTACACGACCGCGCTACGCCTGGGAACTGCCGAACCGGAGGCTATTCTTCGCCGCTTCACCCGCGCGGATGCGACGCATCCAACTTATCAGGCCCTGGCGGAATTGGGCAAGGCGATCAAGACGATTTTCCTGTGTCGCTACCTCCACGATGAGTCGCTACGGCGCGAAATCCACGAGGGCTTGAATGTGGTGGAGAACTGGAATAGCGCCAATGACTTCATCTTCTACGGCGAGCGAGGTGAATTTGCGACAAACCGTGTGGAAGATCAGGAACTGGGAGTACTGTCGCTTCATTTGTTGCAGATCTGTTTGGTATACATCAATACCCTGTTCATCCAGGAAGTACTGGCGGAGCCTGCCTGGCGTGACCGTATGACGGTGGACGATTGGCGAGGTCTAACGCCCCTGATTTACCATCATGTGAATCCGTACGGACGAATTGAGTTAGACATGGCTCGACGTTTGGCCTTTGCCGCATGATCCCCCGAAAACGAGGGTTTATTGGAGAAGGACGTGGGTACTGTGCAAACACGCAATTTCCCCCAAATTGGTCTCCCTAAACGGTCTCTTGATTTATTCTCCCAAAACAGCGATGATAAACATGAGTAATGGGAGAACAGCATGGCTATCGTAATCGAAGATTTACAAATGGAAGAACTGGCGCAGCGGCTTGCAAAGGCTGAGGGCGTAACTGTCACAGAGGTGGTGCGCGAAGGTTTGCTATCATTAGCCGGAATACGTGGGGTAGCAGCAAAAAAACCACCGTTACGCACACGGCTTGCCGCGTTAGCTGCCGAAGTCGATGCGTTACCGCATCGATCTCCAGCCGACAAACGCAGTGACAACGACATCCTGGGTTACGACGAGCATGGCGTATGGTGATCGACACGTCCGCCGTACTGGCTTGGCTAAAGCATGAACCAGAACGCGAACGGATTGTCGCCGCTCTGGAAGCGCACGACGTGTGCCGCATATCGGCAGTCAGTCTTTTGGAGGCCAATATTGTGGTATGGGCACGCGAACACCCTACCATGCCAGGCAAACTGCAACGTTTCCTGGAAGAAATAGGCGCAATCGTCATGCCTTTCGACGAGCAGCAAGCCCGTCTCGCCAATGATGCTTCCCAGCGCTACGGGAAAGGACAAGGCCATCCGGCCCAATTAAACATGGGTGATTGCGCTGTCTACGCGCTGGCCAAGATGGTTGATGAGCCGTTACTGTTTGTTGGCAACGATTTTTCGCAGACAGACATTAAGCAATGTTGATCGGCTACGCCCGTGTTTCTACGCGAGACCAAAAACCACACCTGCAACTGGATGCGCTACAGGAAGCCGGTTGTGAGCGAATCTTTAAGGAAACAGTGGGCGGGGCCAAGCGCGAACGTCCCGAACTCCAGTCTGCTATAGATTTCATGCGCACTGGCGATACGCTGGTGATTTGGAAATTGGATCGTCTCGCTCGTTCCACCCGTCAGTTGCTCGACACCGTGGAAGGATTGGCGCAGCGCGGGATCGGCCTGAAAGCGTTGACGCAGGACATCGACACCACAACGGCGGGGGGTCGCCTTATCTTTACCGTATTCGGTGCAATTGCTGAGTTTGAGCGTGAAATTATCCGTGAGCGCACCCGTGCCGGCCTAGATGCCGCCCGCTCGCGCGGACACAAAGGCGGTCGTCCGCGTGCACTGGCAGAGAAGGACTTGAAGCAGGCACGCGCCTTGCTCGCCGACCCAGAAATAACGGTAGAAGACGTTGCGCGAAGGCTCGGCGTTGGGCCTTCCACGTTGTACCGTTATCTGCCAGCGGCACGCCAGACGGTTCAAGAAGTGGGAATTTAACCACAATGCAGCGGGTTCATACGTGAACAACGTTTATCCTCTTCTTCCGAAACTGACAGTACATCGGCAATTTATTGATGACTTTCTTGCGGCAAGGGCACCGTGCTTTGCACTCGGCATGATTGAGGAACGAAAGCAAAAGCTTGGCCTCCTTGCGCTCCGACCTGGCAAGCGCATTCCTACGGAAATCACTGCGCCAGGCTTCAATTTTGGCCATTCGTTGCTGGGCAATGCCTGTTATGAGGTAGTGCATTTTGCCTTTGAGTTCTACGGTTTCGGTACCTACAACGTTTTGATCAATCCCAACAACCCGCTAGCACAGGTAGTGCTGGATAGCATGATTGATAGCGGAGAATACTTTTTTTTGGCAATAGGGCCGAATCAGGGAGTAACAGCCTTTCGTTCCGAGATTGGAAAGGAGACTTTGGCGGGCATAACAGACAACTTAGTTCGTATCAAAAGATCGACTACCAGCGATGCGCAGTACCAGCAGGCGCTGAGTCAATTTCAGAAGCGTCCACTCCCGCCCGGTCAGTTGCTCAACTGGGTATGCCGGGACAATGTAGGGTATCTGGATATTGCGTCTGATCGCCTGGAGATGATGCCTGCCTCAAATCGTGACGAAACGATATCTGCTGGTGATAACACATCTTGTGTTTCTCAAAGACGGGAGCTTGCCGAATTACTGGATGGCAAGGTTAACGAGTTGATACGGGCTGGAATCACCGACGACTTTATGCTGCTGTCCCATATGGCGTCCGACATGCCTCTGTTCAAGCGGTTAATGGATCTTTCCAGGGGGGGCTGCATGAATGATATCTGTGCTGTTTACCCTGGACTGTATCGATTCGCGAAGCTACTTGAACGTATCGCGACTGGCATCCAATCAGGAGAAATTGAGGTACCACGCTAACCATGTCACCACCTTTAATTAGCGAATGCTTATATGTCGTCAAATTGTAGCTTCGCTCCCACTGGGCCTAATTCTGAGAGGAACAATAGAATTTCGTTACAAAACGCCAGAGCAGGGGTATCTTTACCCCTGTATTTTCCTATATGGAAGTCATGCGGCAAATTACTACCCACTTGCATAATTTCTATACCGCCATCATGAGTGCTTCGGTTGAGTCATTAAATATCTTTATTTTGAAACAGGATGGTTGTAGGTTTATCCCGCAACTGAACACCCATATCGGTAGCTCGACAATAGTCCCTTAGAATAAATCCTCTTTATTAGGTATTGGATTATAGACAAAGCCAGGTATCCCACTATTTTTGGGTTGCGTGACTTCCTCTTTTTTCGTCGATTTTTGAGCAGTATTTGTGTTTCCGGTATTTATCGCCACCGGGTCCATTTGTTGCTTCGTACTATCCCAAGGTGAACGAATAATACGTTTGACGTATTTGCGAAACGTCTCATATGAAAATTTAAGTTTCCCTTCTTCATGCAACGTTTCCCAAATGCAGAAGACATTATGGCCGTCATCCATAGCTTCTTTTATCTCAGCTTTCAACGCTAAAAAAAGAGCATTATTGATTGCTGCCTGAGAAGGTTTATTTTTCAGTTTCCTCGCTGCAATCCGTTCAGTTAACCGGCCTTTTTCATTGGCGTTTAATAGATTCTTGTTCATTTTTTAGGAAAGTATATTGGTTTTGTATTGTATTTTACTTGTAAATACATTTTTTATATAGTGAACCATAGTTGTTTTTTTAATTGTTTTTCTATTTTTCCTAAAAAACACCACTTTACAAGTGTTTTTCATAAAGTATTCACGTATACTTAACATAGAATACAATCTTTAAAACAGGGCAAGATGTGTGAAGTTAGCTAACCTGTAAACAGTTTAACTCTCTTCACTCACCTTATTCGCGCACTGCACTCAACGGACCTCTTGCTCTGCGAGGCGACGGCTACCGCCTTAATTGAAAGCCCATCACCCTTAGGTGTTTTTTTTAATCGCTATGGAAAAAGAGAAAAACAAAAACACGCGTAAACATGGCCGGCACCTGCGCGTTCCCGTTCTGCCGGAGGAAGAAGAACGCATCAAGATCAATGCCGAACGCGCAGGCTTGTCTATTGCGGCTTACTTACGGGCCGTTGGTATTGGCTATGAAATTCGTGGCATTGTTGATAATAACGAAGTAGAACGCCTGGCAAAGATTAACGGTGATCTGGGGCGCTTAGGTGGACTGCTTAAGTTATGGCTGACGAATGATGTCCGTACCGCCCAATTTGGGGAGGGGACCATCCGCGCGTTATTGGCCCGCATCCATGACACGCAAGACCAAATGGTGGCCGTTATGAAAACGGTTGTTAGACCCAGGGCAGGGAAGTGATGAATTTAGAGTCTAAACTCAGAACGACTTTTTACATTTTTTTAATCGTACACTTTGTAATTGTCAATGCCAGTTTAGACTCTAAACTGAGAAGGGCTCATGATCGCTAAACATATTGCGATGAACTCCGTTAGCAAAAGTGATTTTGCTGATCTGGTGGCCTACATGACCGATGAGCAAAACAAACAGGAACGGGTGGGTTTTGTGTCGGTGACTAACTGCCAGTCTGAACGAGTTGACGCGGCGGTTCTTGAAGTCATCAATACCCAAGGTAAAAACAAACGCTCAGCATCCGATAAGACGTTTCATTTATTAGTCAGTTTTCCTGCCGGGGAGCAGCCTGATGAGGCGATCTTAAAAGCGATTGAAGAAAAGCTCTGTGATGGCCTGGGTTTTGAAGAACATCAACGCATCAGTGTTGTTCACCATGATACCGATAACCTTCATATTCATATCGCCATCAACAAAATCCATCCCACCCGTTACACCAGCCTCGATCCTTATTACAGTCATAAGGTACTCGGTCAGCTTTGCGAAAAGCTCGAACACGATTATGGGCTTACCCCGGTTAATCATAAAGCTAATAAAGTAAGAAGCGAGAACCGCGCGTTTGATATGGAACATCACGCCGGGGTAGAAAGTTTATTAGGCTGGATCAAGCGGGAATGTCTTGAATCCCTGCAAGCGGCTAGTTCCTGGGCCGATTTGCACCAGGTCATGAAAGAATACGGACTTCAATTAACGGAACGCGGCAATGGTTTGGTTATTGTTGATTCCGATGGCTTGATGGTGAAAGCCAGTTCGGTTGCCCGTGACTTGTCAAAGAAAAAGCTGGAAGAAAAGCTGGGTTCTTTTTCCCCCTTATTGACCTTATCTACCGGGGCAGAGAATCCTAAGCGTCACTATGGAGCACGGCCCTTAAAGTCCAGACTCGATACCACCTTACTTTTTGCCCGATACCAAAAGGAACAGCAACACAGAGTGACCCATCGCGCTCAGGAATGGCGAATTGTTCGAGAACAGAAAGACCAACATCTAGCGCAGGTTAAACAAGCGGCCCAATTAAAGCGATCGGCAACCAAACTGATGGGCGGATCACGGATTGAAAAGAAGTTGTTGTACGCCATGATTAGTCGTGGCATGAAAAAACAGATTGTCGAGGTTAATGCAGACTATCGCCAACAGCGCGAAACGATTTTTAAAAAATACCCAGCGCAACAATGGGCGGACTGGTTAAGAAGTCAGGCCGTTAAAGGTGATCAAGAAGCTTTGGAGGCGCTACGTTCGCGCGAGGTTTCTAAGGGGCTTACAGGTCATACCTTGTTTGGCGGCGGGCTTGAACAGCCGCATAACGCGGTTGGTAGGGCTGACCTGGATAGTGTCACTAAAACCGGCCATATTATTTATCGAGCAGGGACATCAGCCGTTAGGGATGATGGTCATCAGTTGTCTGTCTCGAAAGGTGCGGATCGAGATACTTTACAGGCAGCGTTACGGATGGCGCTGGCAAAATATGGCAGCCAGATAACCGTCAATGGCTCTGCTGCTTTTAAAGAGAAGATAGTCAATGCTTCGGTATTGGCCAACCTTCCTATTGTTTTCACAGATGCGGCTTTAGAACGCCAGCGTCAGCACATACTCCCTACACGCAATAAGGATAACAATCATGATGAATCAAGAAATCAGCGAGGAAGAGGACCGGCTACTGGAAGAAGCACTAGCCGGGTTGGATCTGCCATTGTCGGACGATCAGGAAACGGACTTTTCTCAAGCTTCACGGATAAGCCCAACATTGGCCGCCTTGGACATCAGCCGCCGCCCGAAAGTCGCAACCGCTTGCGAAATTTGTCCGATGTCGCTGTGGTTAGCTTCGCCGGAGGAAGTGAAGTGCTACTGCCGAGCCATGTACCTCATCACCTGGACAACCCAGCAGCCCAACCCAATAACACACTGCGACGGCCACTATCTTGGGCAAGATTAGATAGTACGTCTGTTTCTGCCGCGACTCGGTATATCGAGGAAAGAAACACGCAAAGAATTAAGATTCTCGATATAGCGAGACATAGGTTATACACGGAATTGGATGTTGGCCCGGTTGTTTATGCCGGAATTAGACACATCGAAGGGGTTTCGTTGGCACTTTTCAAGCAGCAGAATGAAATACTGGTGATACCTATTAATGATTCAACCGCACGGCAATTAAATCGTTTAGCCCTGGGTGATTCTGTCACTCTTTCTCAGAAGGGTTCTATTAAGACCAGCAAGGGCAGGGGACGATGAACGATCCATTTAACCATGCCGTCGGCCAACCCAGAAAACCGCAAACTACACAGAGAGTTTTAACTACAGGTTATAAAAGGTATAATAAGGTTGTAATAAATATAACCTTATGGAGGTCAGAATCTATGTCGAAGACCATCAACACGGGCATCAAGCTGGATGAGACACTACACACCCGCCTTAAAGCGCTCAGTGCGACTAAGGATCGTACACCGCATTGGCTCATGAAAGCAGCCATTGAAGAGTATGTAGAACGCGAAGAAGTCTACGAGCAGGAAAAACAGGAAGATATGGAGCGTTGGCAACGTTACAAACTCACTGGCCACGCCATACCGCACGAAGCTGTTGACGCCTGGCTTGGATCATGGGGAAGCGAAAGTGAGTTACCGTGCCCCAAATAGTCTGGTTACCGGAAGCACTGGAAGACACCCGGCGGTTACGCCTATTTTTGGAAGACAAGAGTCCGACAGCAGCAGCCCGTGCCGGTCGAGTTATACAAACAGGGGCAAACCGTCTTGCCGATTTTCCAGAAATAGGCCACCCTATGAATGACGGCACGGATCGTCGCGAATTGTTCCTGCCTTTCGGAACGGGAGGGACTATTTTGCGGTATATCATCGATGAGCAAACCGTTGTCATTGTCCGCGCATGGCACACCAAAGAAAAACGGGGAGAAAGATAAAAATAGTCAAAAAGCTCACCGATCTGTGGTAAAAAAGGAGAGCCTTTGAATCCGTTTGCAAGTCATTTATAAGGCAAATCGTACTATTCAACGCACGAAAGATGCACTAGCTAAAAATGATGGACAAAAATAACCTAAAATTACAGGCCATATCGAGAGCAGTGGTTAGTTCTCGAAATTCGATAGTGCCACCCAGGTATAACACGCTCTTAATCACATTAGTTGTTATAAGCATGTTAGGCGGATTATCATGGCTTACGGAATATAAAACTACCTGATTACCCATAAGCCTCAGCTAATTTCAAAAGTCGGCCTGGCATAGGGGGTGTTCTTACAGCCACATAGGCAAAGCGGGGCAGCATATTGTCCAGTTGGAACCGTCGATTATGTCGGTAGCAGAATTCAGCCAGATAACGCGGTAAATGTTTGTGATTTATCGCATGGTAAGTACCCGTAATAGCATTTTTCACATTGCCTATCAGGGTGTTAATCCAGGTAAACTCTTCTCGGGTAACGCTGTGTGGTCCGCCGCCGGTGACTATGCTGATATGATCGCATCCCGCCTCTTTGACGGCTGAAAAGCAAGGCAATCCATCCGAAATGACGGTGCTCTTTTCTTGTAAATGCTGCTTGGCCCAGCGGGCTATTTCGGTCAGCCGAAAGCCTTTAACCACCGTCATGCTCATCGCCATCGGATGACCTTCTTTAGTCAGTGAAACCGCCGCCACAAAAGGGACTTTGTTGGCAGAGCCTCGGCCTCTTTTTCCACCTCGGCGCTCACCGCCCCAATAGACATCATCCAATTGAATGACGCCGCATAAAGGCCTGCTGTCATCCCGTTCTTTCATGACCTGCATGATTTTGTGTTTCATACTCCAAGCGGTGTTATAGGATACTCCAATCTGTCGCTTCAGCGCCAAGGCGGACAGGCCTGTTTTGGCTTGTGTGATTAAATGGATCGCCAAGAACCAGGTCGTCAACGGAAGCTTGGTTTGTTCGAAAATAGTCCCGCTAATCAACGAGGTTTGATGGTGGCAATCCGTACACTGGTACAATTTTCTTGTTTTTACGACACTATGACGACCCGAACCGCAGTGAGGACACCGAAATCCACTAGGCCAGCGCCATTTAAACAGGGCCTCGCTACATTGGCTTTCGGTTCCATAGTGTTTGAATAACTGAATCACGCTATAGCCTGCTTGAAACTGCACTTTGTTTTTGCACATGTCTCTATCTCCTTTAATGCTTTAGTCCTTTGAGTCATGTTTGCCTTTAAAGTTGCTGAAACTTATGGGTAATCAGGTAAAACTATACCCATCATAGGAGCTTTTATTTTTGTTGGATTAGCTGCTCACGATTATCTGACCAGACAACTCTATAAATTCGATACCTGGAATGACTATATCGTATCGTTGTTACTTAATTACACACCTTGTAACAAGGATGCGTACTTATGTTTATTAGCCCATATCGAAAATGGTGACTGCTTGAATACCGACACCATTACTGAATGGATCGCTAAAGAAAAAAACTGCATGAATTGATTTCTCAATTCCCATAACCTAGCTGTTAGAACCCAGGAACCCTAAAAAATGAATAAATCAGAATTGATCAACGCCATTGCCGAACATGCCAACCTGAGTAAAGCTGATGCCGGTCGCAGCTTGGACGCTTTGACCAAAACCGTTGAGGCGACTTTAAAAGCCGGTGACTCCATCACCTTGGTGGGTTTTGGAACATTCGAAGTAA
This sequence comes from Methylococcaceae bacterium, assembly GCA_013140705.1. GTDB lineage: Bacteria > Pseudomonadota > Gammaproteobacteria > Methylococcales > Methylomonadaceae > JABFSH01. Next base: position 14,812 of record JABFSH010000066.1, on the reverse strand, counting down.
AAGCCCGCGCTGCGCGGACTGGCCGAAACCCACAAACCGGACGTGAAATCCAAATAGCGGCTGCTAATGTGCCTTCATTTAAAGCCGGAAAAGGCTTGAAAGACGCAGTAAACCAATGATCTAAACCTTTGCCATGATCGGTGTTGAGTGGATCACCCGCATACCACCGCCAGGCGAAGTCTTATTTCCGGTAGTCTGGATTGATGTCGCCAAAGTGGATCTGGCTTGGGCGAATTCAGAAAACTATGTCAGTAAAGGCGGCGGCTGTGCCGGAATCCACTATCGCAAAAATGAAAAGGGCACTCTTTGAGGAAGTGATTGCAACAGTCAGCGCTGGTTTTGATGGTCTATAGCATGGGTGTTTAAATTTCCCGATAGAATCGTTTATCTGTGCGGTTTATCGGTCAAAGAAGCCACCCAAAATTATCCAAAGCAGCCTGTCAAAATTTTCAAGCGGTTTTAGTCAAAAACGGCCATGACCTGACACTCAGTACTAACACCAGCAATCATATGAAATTGGCAAGAGCGGACGATCAACATAACCTCCTACCTATAAGATTGATGTCATCCAGAAAATGTCTATAAAATTAAGATTACAGCAACTCAAAGTGATTTAAGTAACCCTTTAACATTTTAAATCATCACTTTTAAAGCGTACAAAGTTGGACAATTATTCTGACGCGGAGAGAAACCTGCCTCTGATTACATTTTAAAAACACCACCCTTATAGATCATTAATAATATTTGTAATAATTGACCTCGCCGCGTCACGCCAAGCATTTTCTATAAGTTTTGGATTTGTTTTAATTTCATCGGCAGGAATTGCTTCTACTGGGTTACCTAGTGGCAGTGTGTAATCATTTGCTTTCCATATTATTTTTCCATCGACATCAACCAAAGTAAATAATATATTCAACATTGGAACAAGCTTAGAGCTTAGCCCATTAGGAACACTGAAACCATATTGGATTATATTTGTATTAAAAGTTACTAAACTTTGTTTTGGTGATTCTGTTAAATGTACTTTCCCTGAATTTTCCAGTGCTTTTTTTAGTTCTTCCAGCACGATTTTATCGATAAATATTTTTTTCTTTTCAGCGTACAACTGTATTGACTTTCTGTTTAGTTGAAAATCTTCAGTTGGGGCGTAATTATAAACGGGATACTTAGAGTTATTCGTGCTTGAATCAAATGCCTCAGACGCGATACCAGAACCTATTGCTCCCCCAATGGCATGGCCCAGAGAGCTAAAAGCCTGTTCTGGGCCATAGTAATATAGCTGCGATGAAATTCTGGCGATAGGATTAATTCTTACTAAAGCAAGTTTTTGTCTGTCGTCTACACTTAGTTTTTGGGTTGCGCAGCCGGATAATAAGAGGCTTATTAAAAGAAAGTATTGTTTCATAATTGTTAATTGTAGTTTCTTGATTTCATAATCGCCTTTTTCTTGCAGTCATGCCGAACCGCCAGAAACAGAATTTCTGGGATTCCGGCATACAACCCCTGTTAGGACTTTGAAACGGACGTCCTTCTCGGCCAACTCGTGTACGGTATTCATAAGGTGGCGTAAATTCCGACTAAGCCGATCCCGTTTCCAAACGTTCAATATGTCGTCATTTCGCAAAGCTTTAATGAACCTGGACTAGCGGGGGCATTTGAACAGAAATTTACGCTTTAGTTAAATAAGGTATACCAATTATATAAATAACTGTAGCGACTTGCTTTTGAAAACAGCTAATTATCCAATTAGTTTCTTCTTAAGTTGAGATACTGTAAAAGGCGGTTTTTTGTATGCAACTATGTGGTAACTATCCCAACTACCGCAAAGTGCCAAGCCCTTAACATTATTGACTAGCCATTTATTCATCGTGCTCGCCAAATTTATGTAAAGGTGTTTATTGTTGAGTCTCAACGACGGCATTGGCAATGCCTTCAGCAAAGGCTGGTTCTACATCTTCAATTTTTGTCGATGCCCCAACAAGTCCACCCCATGCAAAAGTTTTATTAATATCGAACTCTGCATATTTTTCCTTCGCAGGCAACGCAAACACGGTGACATGGGCATTAATATGAATTTGTCCCAATCCGGCCAACATAAAACGCGCAAAAGCATTGCCTTTTTCATAGCGGGTTATCACAACGTTAAACTCATATTGTCTGGGATCGGCGGTATTCGTGTTTTCACGTTTCTTGGTGTCTATTTTGCTAACGATGAGCTGTTCCAAGCGTTGTTTTTCTGTATCCATCATTTCCACTTCGCTGGCCGATTCAAGTTTTACCGTGGCTGCATCATTAGCATCAACACGCTGTTGTTCGGACGGCTTAATAGTAAAATGTGCAGAGGGTGCTGTCGTTGCACAACCGACTATGGCCAGAATGATAGCTACGCCGCCGATTTGTGTAAGCATTTTTATATAAGAATCTCTCATTATTTTCTCCGCGTTATCATATTAATAAGTATATTTTTGTTGCTAATGTGACTTCGATTATATTCAATGATTCCATATTTCATATGGACTATTTGTTAAGGCCTATTAAGGATTTTGCCAAATGCGTTAAGGGTTACAACTAGTTGAACTAGAGGTGCTGGAACTTGTTTCATAAGAATAATCGGCACCCCAAGAACAAATCTCGTCATTAAATTGTGTTGAGTCCGAACCATTTACGATTAAATGACGATCTCGAATAAAAACTTTATATTGTTCGCCGGCTTTAGCATCAATGATGATTCGACATATACGGTCATGTGCAGTTTCACGATAGCGTGTGCTACACGAAGTTGTTTGAGAACAGGTCTTGTTGTTCTTTTTGTCGGTAGTGCATGAACAAATACTGGTGCTACAGGATTCAATCCCAATTTCCTCTCTGTGCATAACAACGGGCTTTTCAGTCGCTACCTGGTGCGGGCCGGGTACTAAATTTACCCTTTTAAAGCGATTTAAGACGATCTTTCCATTAATTTTGACATATCCGCTATGCCATGAAGTTTCATACCAATCTTCGGAAAACCAGGTAAGCAGATTAAGCGGAAAAATCCAGAAAAGCGGTATTAACGAGGCGGCTGGAGCTTTAAGTGAAACGGTAGCCAACTGAGTATTGGGCAAGTCAGGGCCGCTATAACCTTTGATGGCACAAGCCGGCAAATGTAAAACACAAATTAGCAATGTAGTTCGAAATAGTGTAAAGCGCATCATGATTATCCGCGTTAATATTTGGAAATTAAAGTGTTACATCTGAACAGCGGTATGCAGAGTCCGATTTGCAGGCTGCTATTAGCTAACCACCACAGCCACCGCATCCTCCACAACCGCCTCCCCCACAACCAGCGTCGCCATCGTTCTCACCACTACCGACGCTTAAAGATAGTCCTGTCTCTGCCAATGCTGTATTGGCCAAAATAGACAAGCCTTCAATTGCCACCGCGAAGCATAATGTTTGCTCGGTGTTGCTATCAGGTTTCTCCTTTTTGTAACTGCCTAAGACCTGATCACCGTATGCAGTCCGCTTATCGAGACAGAACATAAGCGGTATTGCTATAGTGACAACAAGTAGGGCCACTAAGTAACCCACAGGGTGCCCAGTATTGATGCCGTGGGCTAAACGCGCTAAGCCCAATAAAATAAGCGGCATCAGTAACAATCCCGCTTTGTGCTGAGCATCAGAAACAGCCCATAATTTTTGGGCTACTAAACTGTCACGGATAGAAGTGGTACTACATTTAACGGCTGCTAAAAGCTCTTTGATCTCATGACGGCCATTGCTGATAGCGTCGATAATAGCCTGCTCTACTACAGATGGAAATTGACAAGGTCCAACTATTTCAAGGCCTTTCTTATCAGCACTGATTTGTAAGTTGCCTTGCTCAATCAAAGCTATCAAAGCACTATGCAAAACGCGATCAGAACCGCCTGCCAGATAGGCTAACTGTTCCGTACTGAGAATGACACTTCCAGCTGGATAGTCAGGATCGACAGACTGTTTTGCTCCCAGTTCAGATTCGTAGAGCGCACTGATTATTAACAACAGTGATAATCCTGTTCCGGCATAAAACCACAGAAAATTACTAGTACTCTAACAGCTTTGCATTGATGGATAATTAATGTAATCTCTCAAGTAAGCATTTTAACTGAATGATACTTAGGATTAACACATGCCAGCAAAGAAATACCGGGTGAAATTAACAGAAGATGAGCGTGTTTATTTAACGCAACTGCTATCAAAAGGAAAACTATCGGCCCGCATTCTGACTCATGGTCAGATACTGCTTCATGCCGACGAAGAGTCGTCAACGAGCTCATTAACCGATGCCGCTATAGCGAAGGCAGTCCATATAAGTCCGTTGACCGTGGAGAGAGTCCGCAAGCGCTTTGTTGAAGAGGGTCTGGACTCTGCTCTTAATCCTAAAGTCCAGACGCGCCGACGCCCTAAAAAATTGGATGGGGAAGCCGAAGCTTTTTTAGTGGCCACCGCCTGCTCGGCAGCCCCGGCGGGACATAAGGATTGGACCTTAAAGTTATTAGCGGATCGCTTGGTTGAATGTGAAGTGGTTGACTCGATCTCAGGAGAAACCGTCCGACAGGCGTTAAAAAAAACCAACTTAAGCCGTGGTTAAAAAAATGCTGGTGCATTCCGCCGAAGGCCAATGCGGATTTTGTCTGTGCCATGGAAGATATTCTGGAAGTCTATCAACGTGCCTATGCTGAGCATGAGGTATTGGTTTGCATGGATGAAACCAGTAAACAACAGGTGCAAGAAACACGTATCCCTTTAGCGCCGGAATCGGGGAGCCTGGAGAAATATGATTACGAGTATGAAAGGAATGGCGTGAGCAATCTCTTCATGCTGTTTGCACCGCTGGAAGGGTGGCGGCATGTCAAAGTCACGGACCGGCATACTAAAATAGAGTGGGCGAATTTAATCAAAGAATTAGTGGATGAACACTACCCCAATAAGCAAATAATCCTGGTCATGGATAATCTGAATACGCATAAACTCGGGTCTTTATATGAAGCTTTTGCGCCGGAAGAGGCCAGGCGAATCGCTGAACGATTAGAGATTCATTATACCCCCAAGCATGGCAGTTGGTTGGATATGGCGGAAATAGAGATCGGGGTAATGAATCGTCAGTGCCTCAATCGAAGAATACCTGATCAAGACACCTTACGAGCTGAATTAAAAGCATGGCAAGAGCAGCGCAATCATAAGGCCGTTCGCGCAAACTGGCGATTTACAACAGAAGATGCGCGGATAAAATTAAAATCACTTTATCCATCAATTCTAAGTTGATGAAGTACTAGCACTTAGGCTCATAAATTCATCAAACCAATAAAGATCACCTATTGACATTGACGTGATCAATAACGACGATACTGCTGCGCAACCGCTAATGACAGCAGGCACTAGCAACAGCAACGTTATTACCCGGACTTGTTGCCAGGTTTGCGTTGGCCATGACCAGATCGGTTTCGGAATCAGCCAATACCGTTGCGTATTGACCCGCACACAATTCAGATCGTACCCAAAGCGTTGCTCAGGCGAAGGCCAAATTTCAGCTGGTGGCATTTCATTAAACAAACGTTGATAACTATTAAGTGTCTGTTGATACAATTGCCAAAATTTTTGTTTTTCTGTGAGACCGCCACGCGAAGGCTCATGATGTAACGGCTTTCCCAATATGTCTTTACAAAGCTCATCCCAGTAAGAATGGGTGTACGTTAAATGCAAATGCCAAGCTTGGTCGACCTGGTCAGAAGGAGAGACTATGTGATCAGCAACCATTGCCAGCAAGACAAATTTTTTATATTCGTCCATAACACGCTGGCTGTATGCTTCAGTCCAGCCGTTTTCTTTGGCTAAACGCTGGCTAAAGCTAAAATTGGCCCCCTCGGAGTCTAGGGAATACGCTTGAACGCGCTTATAAAGTGTTTGTGCTTGTGGGTTCATTGCCGTACTCCTCTGTTGCAGAAAAAGATTGTCTGTTTGCGGGTCAGTAATGCAGAACAACATTATTAAAAATCAAGCCTACCAGGAGACGAATTATCAAGTTCACGGGCTTGGTACAATTATCTTTAAATAATGTGGCTTTGAAATAGACTCATGGTCAATGGCGGGGTTTTCGGGGTGAAATGCCCGTTGTAGGTGGTGAATGATGAGGGGAAGTCGGCTTGGTATGATAGTTGTGGTGGAATTCGTAGCAAGTAGCCCGGATGGAAAGCTCCATCCGGGCTACTTGCTATTTGCCCAACGCTTTGCGCAAGTCGTCCAAATAATTTTTACCCACTGCAAGTTCAGTGTTACTGCCGCGAAAAGTGACATTGTGACCCTCGATCTTAAAAGGATCTGGCTTATGTCCATTCACATAATTTAGGTTAATCAGATGGCTTCTATGGATTTGCATAAAATCAGGTAAATCATAATCACTTTTCCATCGCTTTAATGGAAGATTTATCCCGTCCAGCACTTCGCCTTGCACCAGTTGCACTTTAACAGTGTTGCCATTGTTATTGGTTTGAATAAATAGAATTTCATCCGGACTTATATATTTTGTACACCAGACTGTCTCACCGCGGTTTAAGGTCTTATGCTTAATCTCAATGCGATTTGACGCTGGTTTTTGGGGATTATGCTGTTGTTCCGCTTTACGTATCTTGTCCAGCACTTGCGCAACTTTGGCATCGTTCAGCGGCTTAACCAAATATCCGAAAGGGCGGACTTGATGGGCAGCTAACGCATATTCTTCAAAACCGGTGGTAAATACCAGCCAAGGTACTCTGGGTAAGGCTAAGCGATCTATGCGATAAGCCAAATCTAAACCTGCGCGTTGACCTTCTGTTTCAATATCAATGTCCAAAAACACGCCGTCGATAGCACCGGCTTCTATCAGTGGCCAAGCGCTGGCGGTATCCTCACATTCGCCGACCACGTCCACATCAGGATGCAAAGATAATAAATATTTCAATTCGTCTCGTGCCAGAAATCGATCCTCGACAAGTATTACGCGCATTTTTTTCAACATTATTCACTCCTTTTTTGGGTGCTTCAACAGGGCGACGGTGCCTTGGTCCACGACGCTGTCAAAGCTCAATTCAACACTATCAACAAATACTAACTGCAAACTTTGCAGTAATTGATGCAGTGCCACACCGCCGCCTTCATTTTCAGATTGTACCGGAGACTTGCCCAGTTCTGTCATCCGCTCAGATACCATACCGCGACCGTTATCGGTCACTTGCAATAGCAAATTCGCTCCTTCTGATCGTGCGCTGACGGCAAGCTGATAAGGCGCTGGACGGCCTTTAAAACCATGTTTCAAGGCATTCTCCACCAAGGTTAAAAGGCAGCCCGGAATTACCTGGCACGCCAACAGTTCTTCGGCAATGGCAAAACTGTCTTGCAACTTATCTTCTAAGCCTAAGCGTTGCAAGGCCAGATAACGTTGCAGTTGCGCCAGTTCTTGAGCCAGACTAATCGTATTAAGCCCTGCAAACAAGCGGGTATATTTAAAAAAATCTGCCAGCTGCACCACATAATCTCTAGCTTTGCCCGGATCGCGACGAATGAGCGATTTAAGATCATTCAACACGTTATTTAAGAAATGCGGATCAACCTGCGCCCGTAAGGCCCTAAGTTCAGCCTGTACAGCCAGCAAACGCGCTTCATGGGCTTCAGTCTCTAATCTGTCGCGATCGAGATCTCGCATGATCCAAAAAAACAACACGCACCCTAGGGTGTTGACAATCCCGACGGGTACAACCACTTGCCAGGATAATGCCAAGGCGTCGCTGTAAGGTTGCACCAGGATTAAAATCATTAGTCTGTGTAGGAGCGTACCTGTTACAGCTACCCAAAACACGCCTTTTACCGTGGCTACCCAGTGCGGCTGAAAGCTGCGAATGCCGCCAGCAAACAGGCCTAACAATAAAGTTGCTAAACCGCTGGCCGAGGCGGCGAGCCCGCCTAGCTGGTAGCGTTCCGTGCCAGCCAATAGCCCTGTGCCAAAACCGACCCAAGGTCCGCCAATCAAGCCAGCAACTAAGGTCATGGTATCGCGAAAACCGACGATAGCCTGAGTTTCTCCCAGCTTTGCCGGCATTTCTGCCGATAGGTCTATAACCCACCAATCCTCATGCACATCGATGGGTATGCCGCTGTGAGTCCCTATGATCGCCAGCAAACCAAATACAAATATAGCCGGAACGCGATAGCGCCATTTTAATTCAGCACCACGCAAGGCTTGGCGGAGCCATTCAAAGCGTATAGAAATAAAGGCTGCAACCACGACAACAAAAAATCTCTGTAATAATTGTAAAGTTTCATCAAGCCAATGGAGCAACATAGGCAGGTCAGGAAAATCCATGGTTTATCCCAAATAAACTGAAAATGGAGGCTTATCTTAGCAAAGTTAATAAGTCGTTTGGATAACGCTTTGCGGAGTCAGGAACAACTGAGATTTTGGTTATCTGGAATGCCACTGCGGTTAATCTACAACTGAACAGAACTCTATTTTGATGGTGCTTGCTTGATGCACAGAATGAGCATTGGTTGACGCCAACCGAACAGTTTTGAATTTTGATTTTACTGCGATCAAGAAATCAATCCCATTGATTTAGCATACTGTTATAAACAAAACAAAGAGCTTGAGGTAATGTTCTGAAACAAGAAAAATGGGTTGGTATAATGTTTAGAAAATTAAGTGTAGTGGTTCGGAAATGTGGAGGTCTGCTTTCGGTAGAAATAGAAATTATCTTCAGAGGCTGGATTGGGTCGCTATGGATAGCTATCCATAGCGACCCCTATGCATAGACCCTAACTATGTATAGCTCCAAATTGCAGTTGGCTACAAAGCCCTGTTTTATTGATATTCCTGCCAACCTCGAGCTTATTAACTTGACATAGTTTTACCAGTGTCCTGAAGTGAAAACTCACTCACCTCAGGAGGTTCTAATGAACTCTACCAACCGCCACACATTGCTATGGCTTCTTGAAAGCCAATTAGCTCCCCAAGTTGATGCTTTCATGCTGCACTTGTTAGATTGCCGCTATGCATCAAACACTATTGATAATTACCTTGCCGGACTGACTCACTTTGCGCACTGGATTAGCCTGTGCAATATTGATGTCAAAAGTATCGATGAGACGTTGATTGAACGCTTTCTTGATGATCATCTGCCTCGCTGTCACTGTGAAAAGCCGGTATTCCACGACCGTATAGATTTGCATGCAGCACTTGGTCACCTTCTTGTTCAGCTACGTGCCCATGCAGTTATCGCTGATCCATCAATCGGTCTAAGCCCTGTGGATGAAGAGTTACAACGATTCGATGATCATATGAATCACGTCCGAGGACTCGCACCCAAAACGCGTAAACACTATCTTGCTATCATTCGCCGCCTGCTTTTGGGGCAGTTTGCCGATCAACCGATTGCGATTAGTGCTTTCAAACCCGACGATATACGCAAGTTTGTCGCCTGCCAGAGTGAGTTTTGCAAAGTTACGGCCAGTATCAGCGCCCCTGTCTCGGCATTACGCAGTTATTTTCGTTATCGTACTACGTTGGGCGATTGCGTACATCATCTGATTGGAGTTACCAGTTTTCCGGCCAACTGGCAACAAGCGACGCTACCGAAAACATTGAACAGCAACGAAGTCGAACGCTTATTGGCCGCTCTTGTCTATGACGGCAAAGCGGCACGCAGAACGGCAGCCATCGTGCATTGTGCGCTGGATCTTGGCTTACGCAGCAGTGAAGTGGCGAATCTTGGGCTTGATGATATTGACTGGTGTGCAGCAACTATCACGCTGCGACGGACTAAAGGCCGTCGTGAAGATGTCATGCCTTTGCCCGTTGCAACGGGTCAAGCCATTGCCGATTACTTGAAATTTGAACGGCCACAAACCACTAACCGGGCCGTATTTGTGCGTAACGTTGCGCCACGCGATCAGCCTGTCGGCCCTGATCTGATCCGTAAATCAATACGCCAAGCTTATGCGCGAGCCGGTTTGCCCTATACGCGGTCGCACCTTCTGCGGCACACGATGGCCAGCCGACTATTGTCGGGTGGTAGTTCCCTCAAAGAGGTAGCCGATGTCTTAAGGCACCGCTCGCTCAATACCACTCTGGTTTATGCCAAACTCGATAGCAGAAATCTTGCTGAAGTGGCCATGCCTTGGCCCGGGAGCGCGTCATGAATGCGCATATTTTGATGCAAACACATGCCGAAAATTATCTGAACGAGCGCCGTCGACTAGGGTATGGTTTGCGTACCACTGGCTATTCAATAATGAGTTTTGCTCATTATATTGATGCGCTTAATAGCCAAGAACCCTTGACCGTTGAGATCATGGCCGATTGGGCGCGGCAAGACCAGGGCAACAGCAATAAGCCATCAACTTGGGCACGTCGATTAAAGCATCTACGCTCATTTTGCCGTTACCTACAACAATTTGAATCCCTTACCGAGGTACCGGACGACAGTATTTTTGGTCGAATTGGCCAGCGCTTGGCACCGCACATTTATAGCGAGCAGGAAATTATCGATTTGCTGGCGGCAGCTCATAATCTGGGTTCATTCATTCCAGGATTGCGTGGAGCCACCTACGAGACACTCTTCGGCTTAATTGCATCCAGTGGGCTTCGTGTTTCTGAAGCGGTGCATCTGCTAGATACAGACGTCGATCTAAAATCAGGCATGCTGACCATACGGCAAACCAAATTTGCCAAGTCACGCCATGTTCCAATCCATCCGAGCACTATAGAGATACTGAAACACTATCGGTCGAAACGGAATTTATCTATTGCAGTAACAGAAGATACACCGTTTTTTATCAGTACGCGTGGGCGACGGTTGGGGCAGCCACTCAGTATGGAGCAAGTCCATCGCGTCTTCATTAGCTTACGCAATCAATTAGGTTGGATCAATCGCGGTGCGCACAATGGCCCACGCATCCACGATTTAAGGCACACCTTTGTCGTCCGCCGCGTGCTGCTTTGGCAGGCTCAGGGACTGGATGTCGATCAGCAGATGTTGGCCTTGTCCACGTATGTCGGGCATGCCATGGTGACTAATACTTACTGGTACCTCACTGGCATCCCTCAGCTCATGGCAGTGGCAGCAGAAAAGTTTGAAACCTTTACGCAAATGCCGGAGGTATACCATGACTGAAATAACAGCACCTCGGCCCGTATCGTTTGCCGCTTTGGTTCAGCTATTTTTTACGGAATACTTGGTAAGCCAACGCGCATTAAGCCCTCGCACGATTGCTTCTTACCGGGACGCCATGCTGTTGTTCCTAGATTTTGCGCGGCATCGCCTGGGCAAAATGCCAACGGCACTGAATCTGAGCGACATTAAGCCGGATTTGATCCTGGCATTTCTGGATCATTTGGAACAAGAACGGCAAAATTCGGTACGCAGCCGCAATCTAAGATTAACGGCGTTGCGTGCGTTTTTGAAATTTGCCGCACGACGTGACGTGTCGTCTTTCTTCGTCATTGAACAAGCACTGGGCGTGCCCATGAAACGCTTTGAACGCCCTATGCTGGGCTTTATGACCCGTGAGGAAATGTTGGCCGTGATTGGGCAGCCCGGTGATACTTGGACTTCGCAACGGGACCATTTACTGCTAACACTACTTTATAATACCGGTGCGCGCGTCTCTGAAGTCATTGGCATCAAGGTAAACGATGTTGTGCTGGGTGAATCCGCCTGCGTGCATTTACGCGGCAAGGGCCGCAAACAGCGGTCAACACCATTATGGAAGAGTACAGTCCAGGAAATCGGCGTCTGGTTGCGACGTAACCCAACGCTGGATACAGATGCCGCGTTATTGCCTAACAGGGATGGTGATCCGATGACACGCTGTAATGTCACGCAACGCCTAAACATTGCAGTAGCTCGTGCAACCCTGTTATTTAGCAGCCTCTCCAAACGTAAAATATCGCCGCATACCATAAGACATACGACCGCCATGCATCTGCTACAGTCAGGGGTCGCATTTAGTGTGATTGCTTTATGGCTAGGGCACGAAAGCTCGATCACTACACATCGATATGTTGAGGCAGATTTAGCAATGAAGGAAAAGGCGTTGGCGAGACTTCAAGAACCCGAAACACAAATTTGCCGCTATCATCCTACTGATGACGCATTGATGCAATTCCTTCAAGACTTATAACTATGTAAAGCGCACTACCAGACTTTACTGGTAGTGCGTGGGATACGGAGCGAAATAAAACGCAGCTATTCATAGTTAGGTTCTATGCATAGGGGTCGGGTGTTGACGATCAGAAAACTAACATTTGGCCATTGGCAGCGGCTGCTTTTGCGGTTAGCCCATTATGAATATTTGTTGATTTTATAAAAAATTTTATATACCATTATAATGGGGCATTTTAACTGCAACATTCTTTATGTGCGTTGAGGTCTCCCGAAATAGCGCTTCTCACAAGCGCTGAAGTATGGGTCTTTCAACAAAAGGCTCTAAAGTTTACGGGTTTCTGGCTAACCTCTTGCCCAGCATGGGGTCGTCATAGAATGACTAAAATGTCACTACTTATGTTTCAGCGCAATGCCCTCCCCTTCTCGCTAGTCAATCATGCAACAATCATGAAGTCAGTCGTGTTGACCACGGGACGGACATGGTTTTTTTCGCGCTGCATCTCAACAAAGCCATAGTTAGACATTGTTTTTAATGTGCGCGACAGGTTGCTGGTCTTACGACCCGTAATTTCTGCCAATGAAGTTATCGATTGCGGTTTAGCTTCTTGAATGATTTTAAGAAGAGCCCTATTTTCATCGCTTAAAACCTCAGCTAGAGAACGCATCGAAGTGAACCAGATTTTGGGGTCTGACGGTTTGGGTTTGTATTCGCCACGAGCAATGGACAATATCCGTTCGCGCACGAGCTCTTGCGACATAATACCGATCACGATGGCTTTTTTCATTGTCGTTCTATCTCCTTCAATACTTGGTCAACTTCTGCGAAAAAATCAGCCAGTAGTTGGTCTGCGCTCTGAAATTCATAGGGGACGCCTTGTCGCTAACATGCCTGTGCTTATGGTCATAAGTTAACTTTCTGCCGGCATATTTAAATTTTTTAGGCGGTTTAATGGCATGCGCATTATCGTAGCCCAATATCCTTTTCCCGTAGGGTTCATGCAACGTTAAACAATAACGAATTCCATGAGGAATCTCTTCGGTGGCCTCTACTTTCCATGCCTCGATCTTAATCCAGTAACCACCGTTCTGCTCAATAATCTGTTCATGTAAGTCAATGAGGGTGTCAATCCCGTGATCTCTGCGCATAACTTAGTGTATCAGCAGATGATAAAGTTATCAACAGGATCGTTTTAAGCCTCAGTCTATCGGTAGTGGTTTATTAAAATACTGGAGTTATTTGACCAAAAGAACGGTTTGTCCTGCGCCCCCTTTTAAACCCTTGGTATCCGTGGCTTGCAGCCGAAATATCGATTTCAAAACCGGCAACAACATTCTTGATAACGTCTTGAATATTAAGCATATAACCTCGGTTATAAAATTCATACTTAGCCTTTTTGCCCGAAGCCTCAATAAAACCATTCCGTTTTACCTTGTGAGGTGGTGTCGATCTGCGCCCCCTGCCCTTCTCGGCCAACTCGTGTACGGTACTCATAAGGTGGCGTAAAATCCGACCCAGCCGATCCAGTTTCCAAACGATCAATCTGTCGTCATTTCGCAAAGCTTTAATGCACCTGTGGAAGAACCCCCAAAAGTGTTCGTTCTGAGCTAAACCTCTTGTCATTTTCAAAGGCAACTGCATTGGCTGTTGGGACTACTTCTGTTTGATGCGTTCCATTTGTAGAATAGCGTCAAGCATTGCTAATGAATTACCTGCATCGGATGCGTAGACTGTGCGTGTCCTTGGGTCATAGGACATCATGACGAATGGGTCTGATGTGCGCTCCGTATTCTGGGGTGCTTGACGCTTGGAGCGGTAGGCTCTGCATACCTCCCTCTTTTCGGCAAGTTGCTGATTGATTTTCTTCCAGTCAAATAAATAGTCGGGATACAACCGGCGCATGTCCCGCTTGTCCTGCGGCTCAAGCGTGTATTTGCGAATACGCATGATGTTGAAATTGCTTCTGCCGATTTTTACCGTGAGATAACAAAAACCCTTCCTGGTCGTGATGAAGGCGCTGCTTTGCTTGCGTTTCTTCGTTTCTTGCTCCATGTCCACCTTTACCCAGCGTACTTATAGAGTGTTGTGCGAGAAACTTTATAGCGCTCGGCAACCGAAGTGATATTGACCGACGGGTCTCGCATTAATGCTTTAACTTCACGAATCTGTTTTTCATCGAGTGCTGGTTTTCTTCCGCCTTTCCTGCCCCTGGCTCTCGCCGCAGCAAGACCAGCATGCGTGCGCTCTCTAATGAGATTCCTTTCAAATTCTGCGAGTGATGCAAAAATATGAAATGTCAGTTTACCGTTTGCGCTCGTAGTTTCAATCTTCTCTGTCAGACTTTCAAAGCCAATGCCGGCCAGCTCAAGTTCGGCGACAATTCGTACCAGGTCAGACAGATTTCGGCCCAGCCTATCTAACCGCCACACGACCAATGTATCCCCTGCCCTCAATGCTTTACGGCATTGCTCAAGTTCAAGCCGTTCGGTATTTTTGCCACTGGCTTTTTCTTCGTAAATAACAATGCAACCCGCTTTCTTTAAAGCATCGTTTTGAAGGTCTAAATTCTGATCGTCAGTCGAAACCCTGGCATAACCAATCTTTTGATTCATGAACGCTTTTCGTATTTAGATAGATTAACGGCAATATTAACATTTTT
>JABFSH010000048.1 GCA_013140705.1 Methylococcaceae bacterium | reverse complement strand
ATCAACGTATCCTGGCGTTCATCGAGTTTTTTAATGAGACCTTGGCAAAACCGTTTCGATGGACTTATATCGGCAAACCTCTGCTGATTTAGGTTATCGGATGTATTTCAGAAGTTGGGTACTAGTCGTTCCAATACGTGGCGTACCACTTTCAGCGGTTCTTCTACATCCTGTTTACACATCACGACAAAATCATCGGCATATCGCACAATGTGCGCCTTTAGCTTGCGCTTCAGTTGTTGTCTCTGCCATATCCGATCAAGAATATGTAGATAGCAGTTAGCCTGTCCGGCGTCAATTATCTTTGCCGGTTTGACGTCAATTACTCTGGCCGGTTTTAGTTAAAAAAATGGGTTACTTTTTTAGGTTCTGTTTTTTTCGATAACTTTCTCCTTGTATTTCAATAATAGTGGCATGATGAATAATGCGGTCAATAGCCGCTACAGTCATCATCGTATCTGGAAAGATGTGATCCCACTGGCTGAACGGTTGATTGGATGTGATGATTAAGCTACCGCTTTCGTAACGATGGGCAATGAACTCAAATAACACCTGGGTTTCCGCATCAGATTTTTTAACATAACCAATATCATCAATCACTAAAACCCGATATTTATCCAGTCTCGTCATCGCCGTCATTAACTCCAGATCGCGCTTGGCTTGCTGGAGACTTTGAACTAGAGCCACCGCAGAGAACCATTTGACGCGTATATTCTGCTCAATGAGTTGATAAGCGATGGCGGCGGCCATATACAAAAAAGGGGTCAGGTTACTTTAATCTGCTATCATGACTTCATTATGTCCTATGCCTCCAACCGCTATGGTCTGCCTTCCCCGCCTTAATTTACCAAATATTCCTCAGCACATTGTACAGCGCGGCAACAATCGCCAACCCGTAAGATGGTTTCGCGCTGGAGATACGTTTTCAATGGGATACGACTGAGATAAAAACAAAGCAGTAGCAAATTTGTCAAAACATGGCGTCTCTTTCGAAGAAGCGAAAACGGTTTTTGATGATCCATTGTATGTGGATTTCTAGGATCTTGACCTTTCCTTCGGAGAACACCGTTTTATCCTACTGGGTCAATCGGCTCAAGGGAGATTATTGTTTGTTTCCTATGGAAAATAACAATGCTATTCGTTTAATCAGTGCAAGAGATGCAACGCCATCGGAGCGGAAAGCCTATGAGCAAGAATGAAATAGAAAATGAATTACGGCCAGAGTATGATTTACAAAGTTTGCAGGTAAGAAAACTGGGACCTGGACGGAAAAGGTTTTGTGATACAGTTCGTTTAGAGCCTGATGTGATTGCTGCATTTCCGAATGCCGAAGCCGTTAATGAAGCGTTACGTTATCTAATTGAGGTAGCCAAGCGCACGAATAGCCTAACGAATAAGGTTAGATTGTGAGAGCGAAGCGAACCACAATCTGAACCGGTTGTTGGACAAGCCCGGTGATAGCAGATTGCAGGCTATTAATATTAAGAAAATATCATTTTGGATTTTGTGGGTTTCAGCGGGAACTCTATGGTATGGAAACTTAAGAAGATTCGTAGGATTGCATATCGTTATCATGACTCGATTGATGCACCCTCCTCTTTCGCTGGGTATATCCTACAATCCTGTGACGGCTTGATGCGTATAACAGTATTTACAGTTGCTATGGGTTTGATAAATCATCAAGCGTCAGGATTTTATAGATTTCGTAAGCGGGTTCCTCATACGGATGAGCATCCAGTATTGTTTGCACGACCGCTTTCAGTGAAGCATCGTCACAAACCATTTCTACCTTGTATTCAGACAATTTTTCCAGTTGATTGATGCGGCCCTGAAACGGCCGGCTGTTTGCCAAGGGTCTGAACTGGCCTTGGCCGCGAACTTGCCAGCAGCACTGGTCATACGCCTTATGCTTTCCGGCACCTACCGCAAACAAGGCATTTTTAACGCTTTCAAGATGAGATTCTGGAACATAAAAACTGAGCTTATACATAACCAACCATCAACATTCGATCAAATTAACCGCCAGACCGCCGCGGGAGGTTTCCTTGTATTTGGTTTTCATGTCGGCGCCGGTTTCGCGCATGGTTTTAATGACTTTATCCAGCGATACGAAATGCGTACCATCGCCGCGTAATGCGATGCGAGCCGCATTGATGGCTTTGACCGAGCCCATTGCATTGCGTTCGATACAGGGCACCTGCACGAGGCCGCCTACCGGATCGCAGGTCAAGCCCAGATTATGTTCCATGCCGATCTCGGCGGCATTTTCGACTTGTTGTGGCGTTCCGCCCAAGACTTCCGCCAAAGCGCCTGCCGCCATCGAGCAGGCAACGCCGACTTCGCCCTGACAGCCAACTTCGGCACCGGAAAGCGAGGCATTTTCTTTATAAAGAATCGCAATCGCTGCGGCGGTCAATAAAAACCGGATGACGCCGTCTTCATTGGCGCCTTCGCAAAACCGCCAATAGTAGTGCAAGACTGCCGGAATGAGACCCGCTGCCCCGTTTGTTGGAGCGGTCACTACCCTGCCACCGGCGGCATTTTCCTCGCTTACGGACAAGGCAAACAAATTGACCCAGTCGAGTGTACCAACCGGTAAACCGGGCGTTTGCCGTGGAATCACTCCAGTCAGTTGCTGGTACAGATTAGCGGCTCTGCGCCTGACTTTCATGCCACCCGGCAAGGTACCCTCCTGATGCATGCCCCTATCAACGCAGGCCTGCATGACCTGCCAGATGTGTAAAAGATTTTTGCGTATCGTCTGTTCATCCAACCAGGCTTTTTCGTTACTTAACATTAAGGCACTGATGGGCTTGTTGTACGATGAACACAGTTTTAACAGCGTTTCAGCAGATTTAAATGGATACGGCAAACAGGTGTCGTCATCCGTCAAGCGATCAGCGGCGGCCGTATCGCCGCTCACAACAAAGCCTCCGCCGACAGAGTAATAATCCTGCTGCAGAAGTTGAGTGTCTGCGGAATCCCAGATGGTAAAGCGCATGCCGTTGGAATGATAAGGTAGAACCTTGCGATGGAAGAAAAGATGGGCTTTTTCATCGAATTTGATTGGCCATTGCTTTAACAGCCTGATTTGACCTGCATGCCGAATCGCTTCCAGTCTGCCAGGAATGGTAGCCGGATCGATCAGATCTGGCACGTCACCCTCCAACCCCAGTAGGACCGCTTTATCGGTGCCATGACCTTTTCCGGTAGCGCCCAGAGAGCCATATAACTCAACGGTTAACCGAGCAACCTTGTCAATGACTTCCATCTGCTGCAGTTTATTGGCGAATTCCATCGCAGCCCGCATCGGGCCTACGGTATGAGAACTGGAAGGGCCGATACCAATTTTGAAAATTTCGAATACGCTGATAGCCATTTTCCGAATCCTGTATCAGTTAAAACGTTGTCTGTAAGCTTGATGCTACACGATTAAAGGGAACCTCTAAAATTATCCATTCATGCTTCGACAAGCTCAGCACGGGCGGATTAGTAATTGATTTAATAAAATAACCTTCGAACTGAGCTTGTCGAAGTGCAATTTTTAAAGACTCCCTAAAGGCAACTTAACTATCTAGCGATTCCAGACACAGCCTCCGCTGGCTTTCTCAATCGTCTCCAGTCGCTGCTGATGAGCAATCTGTTCTTCTTCGTTGCACCGAATCACTTTAAGCGCTGGTCGATCAGCCGACAGCAGACGTCTGGCTTCCTTATTGGCCTGTTGTTCTTCATGGCCGCCCTGCTCTTCATCCAGCAACGAAAATTGCCCACCGGTCATCAATAGGAAAACATCGGCCAGGATCTCGGCATCCAGTAAAGCGCCGTGCAACTCGCGGTGACTGTTGTCTATGCCATATCGTTTACAAAGCGCATCCAGGCTGTTTCTCTGGCCTGGGTGTTTTTTTCTGGCATAGGAAAGTGTATCGAAAATTGAACTGTAGTCTTCAATTTTTGCTGTATTGCTGTTGAGAAGTGACAGTTCGTGGTTAATGAAGCCAACATCAAACGGTGCATTGTGAATAACAAGCTCGGCATCTCGAACAAAGGTGATGAAGTCGTCAACAATGGCGTCAAAATGAGGCTTGTCTTCCAGAAACTGATTACTGATGCCGTGCACTTCAATCGCTCCGGCATCGATGACACGATCCGGATTAATGTAGACATGGAAACGATTACCGGTCAAACGCCGATTGATGAGCTCAACACAACCGATTTCAATGATTCGATGGCCTTCCTGCGGATTCAAGCCGGTGGTTTCGGTATCCAGAACCACGATACGATTTGAAACAGTTTGCCGGGACACGGTTAACCTTTCGAGCTTTCGAGACTTTGTTCGTGCAATTGCATGTTGATGATTTTAAGTGTCGCCAACACCCCGGCAAAAACCTGATTGGAATGGACCGCGCGGGTTTTACGCAGTTCGCCATCGCATGACCAGGTGATGACACACTCCGTCAAGGCATCGGTATGACCGCCTTTGGGAATCCGGACTTCATAATCAACCAGGTCCGGCAAGGTATAATCGTGTGAGGCCATCACCTTGGCAATGGCATCGATAAAGGCATCAAAGCCCCCGTTACCGGATCCGGATGCCATGTGCTTCGTGCCGTCGACATTGACCCAGACACTGGCCGTCGATTCCAGATTGAGACCGCTGGTAATCGAGCAATTCATTAGTTTGATGTGCTGATAATTTTTGCTTTCCAATACATCCGCAATAATGAAAGGCAAATCGTCGGTCGTGATCGTTTGTTTTGAATCACCGAGACTGACAATCCGTTCGAGCACTTTTTTCTGGTTTTCTTCCGATAACTCCAGATCGAGCTGTTCCAGATTTTTTTTCAGCGAGGCTTTACCGCTCATTTTGCCCAGGGCATAACTTCGAATCCGGGAGAAACGTTCCGGCCCCAATTTACTTTTGTACAGCCCCCCTTTGTGATCGCCATCGGCATGAATCCCTGCAGTCTGGGTAAAGACGTCGGCACCAA
Source organism: Methylococcaceae bacterium (assembly GCA_013140705.1). Taxonomy (GTDB): domain Bacteria; phylum Pseudomonadota; class Gammaproteobacteria; order Methylococcales; family Methylomonadaceae; genus JABFSH01. Next base: position 23,493 of record JABFSH010000048.1, on the reverse strand, counting down.
TAATCGGGGCATTGGCCGCCACGCGTTTTCCGGAAAAATTTTCAACCATGTGACTGATACGTGCCAGATAACTCTCGTCAATCGAAAGCTGCACGTTCATTTTATCGCGCAGCACAACAGCCACTTCGGCCAGGGAAGCATTACCTGCCCGTTCGCCCAGACAGTTGATTGTGCAGTGAATGTTATTAACGCCAGCGCGCACCGCGGCCATCGCATTGGCCGTTGCCAGACCATAATCATTATGGGGATGGAAATCGAAGTTTAATTCCGGATAACGTTTGCACATGTCACTCAAGCTGGCAAAAACCTCATCGGGTGACAATACACCGAGTGTATCAGGCAACATGAAATGACTGATGCCAACCATTTTTAATTTATCCATCAAACCGAACACATAGTCCGGACTGTCCCTGTAGCCATTGGACCAATCCTCCAGATACACGTTGACATGCATACCCTTCGATAAGGCATAACCAACGGTTTTCAGAATATCGTCGCTATGCTGGCCAAGGGTTTTGCCCAATTGTTCACGACAATGTTTTTCACTGCCTTTGGTCAGCAGGTTTATGACACTGCCACCGGTTTGCAAAATCCAGTCAACACTGCGTGTATGATCAACGAAACCCAAAACTTCAACGCGACCTCCGAAACCTTCGTGTTGCGCCCATTGATTAATACTGGTCACAGCCTCTTTTTCACCTTGAGAAACCCGTGCAGAAGCCACTTCAATACGATCAACGCGAAGCGATTGAAGCAAGGCTTTGGCTATATTAACTTTTTCTGATGGCGTGAATGAGACTCCCTGAGTTTGCTCACCGTCACGTAAAGTTGTGTCCATCAGTTGAATGATTCTGGAATCTGAAGAAATACCGGGCACCTGTCTTGTCATAAAATTAATCGGAGAGGACATTCACTCACCTCTCGGTTCAGTCATTAAAGCCTGTCGTTAAGCCCAAAGCCAGGGAAAGGTTTTTTTATGTTGTTCCTCATACTGATCAATTTTATCGACGTGTTTCAATGTCAGGCCAATATCGTCCAGGCCACTCAACAGATTACCTTTACGGAAAGGATCGATTTCGAAAGAAAAACCATTGCCACCCGGTGTGGTCACTCGCTGGCTTTCCAGGTCGACTACAAACTGAACGCCTTCATTGGCTGCAATCTCTGCCATCAGGCCGTCCAATTGCGCTTTATCGACCTTAATCGGCAAAATACCGTTTTTAAAACAGTTATTGAAAAAGATATCCGCATAACTGGTGGAAATAATGGTGTTAAATCCATAATCGGCAATCGCCCACGGTGCATGCTCGCGTGAGGAGCCACAACCGAAATTGTCACCCACTACCAGAATTTTTGCGCCTTTAAACACCGGTTTGTTGAGTTCGAATTCAGCAGTATCAGAGCCATCATCATTAAAACGCCAGTCATGAAACAGATGCTTGCCAAAGCCGCTGCGTTCCACTCTCTTTAGAAACTGCTTGGGAATAATCTGGTCGGTGTCAACATTGCTCCGGTTCATTAACGCGGCAATACTTTCATGTTTTTTATAAGGTTCCATAGCTTTTATCTGCTCAATCTTTATAAGGTGCGAATATCAACAAAATGACCTGCGGCGGCGGCGGCGGCTGCCATGGCAGGTGAAACCAGATGCGTGCGTCCACCTTTGCCCTGACGGCCTTCGAAATTACGGTTAGATGTGGAAGCGCTGCGTTGTCCTTTCTTCAGTTCGTCACCGTTCATGGCCAAACACATGGAACATCCTGGATCGCGCCATTCCCAGCCAGCATCAATAAAGATTTTATCCAGACCTTCACTTTCAGCCTGCTGTTTGACATGATAGGAACCTGGCACGGCAATGGCTGTAACACCATCGGCTACTTTGGTGCCTTTTGTTACCTCCGCAGCAATCCTGAAGTCTTCAATACGGCCGTTGGTGCATGAACCGATAAAAACAAAATCAACCGGAATATCGGTAATTTTGGTGTTGGGTGTTAAACCCATATAGGCCAATGCACTTTCGCAAGCTTTGCGTTTGGATTCGCTTTCGAAACTCTCTGGCGAAGGCACCAAGCCGTTAACACCAACTACTTGCTCCGGCGAAGTACCCCAGGATACTTGCGGCGCAATGTCTGCAGCATCCAGTGTAATAATCGCATCAAATGCGGCATCAGTATCGCTGGGCAGACTCCTCCAATAGGCAAGAGCCAGATCCCAATCCTTGTCGGATGGCGCAAATTCACGCCCTTTCAGATACTCATAAGTTTTTTCATCCGGTGCCACCAATCCTGCCCTGGCACCCGCCTCAATTGCCATATTGCAAAGTGTCATTCGACCTTCCATCGTTAATGCTTTAACCGCATCGCCGGCATATTCAATGACATAACCCGTTCCGCCGGCTGTGCCGATTTTACCGATAATGGCCAACGCAATGTCTTTGGCTGACGAGTATTTATTCAGTTGACCGTTGACTTGCACCAGCATTGTTTTGGATTTTTTCTGCGGCAGTGTTTGTGTTGCCATGACGTGTTCGACTTCAGATGTGCCAATCCCGAATGCCAGCGCGCCGAAAGCTCCATGTGTAGCGGTGTGACTATCGCCGCACACCACCACCATGCCCGGATGCACAAAGCCATGTTCCGGAACGACGACATGAATAACGCCGTTATTCGGATTTTTCATGTCGTAAAGATTCAGGCCATTATCCCGGCAGTTTTCTGCCATGACTTCAATCTGCTTTTTGGCAATCGGATCGGCAATCGGTAAATCACGATTTTTTGTCGGGACACAATGATCCATGGTCGCAAGAATACTGTGCGGATTACGCACCTTGCGACCGGCCAATCTCAAGCCTTCGAAGGCCTGAGGACTGGTCACCTCATGCATCAAATGACGGTCAACATAAATCAAAGGCGCCTGACCGGCGGCTTCAACCACGAGATGACTATCCCAAATTTTTTCGTACATGGTCTTTTTCATAGCATTTTCCAAAACTTACATACCGCTCATGAATGAACGCACGGCGTGTGACAGAGTAAACAAGTAGACATAAATAGTTTAGTTATCGTTCCATTATCCTCTAAAACAGAGTCTGTATGCAATTCAGTAACAACTGCAGTCGCTTCCTGAACTTGCCAGATACCTAAAACCTGGTGAACTCGCAAAAATATTCGCTATGCAGGAACTCGATAGCGGTTTCGAATACGTGTTGATAACCACAGGCAAGCGTCTTTAATCAAAAAACTGTCAATATTAAGTAAATAATTACCTCAATAAAACCCTTATTTGGTGCAAAATAAACAATAATTGCACATAAACTGCACGAAATTCATCAACCTTAATCAGTTAATAATGTATCCGTCCAAATTCACCCAATTAAATAAATCCGAATAATCAGGCCTTAAGAATGCATTGTTAGGATTTTTTAACACTTCACACCCAACCAATCATTATTGGCGTGAAGTTTGCTAATATTTAATCAAGGGTCATCGTGAATTTTTTGCATGTGTTGCTGATTCCCCTGACTCTTAACCCATGATGCTATACAAACAGGAATCCATCATTGCATGACGTCATCGCCCGGTAATAATCGGTAGCTATGCTTGAATCGACTCCTAATGTTTACATCAGCATTAAAAGCGAGGAAACTCCAATGTTAAATAAACTCATCACTGCAACTACCCTACATCAATTCAATTGGTCGTGGCCGACTTTCGAGCCTGAAACATTGGCACTATTAATACTGATTATGGTATTCGGGCTTCTGGCTGCGCTAGAACAACACGCACCCAAAACGAAAGTACCCCGCAAGCAGTTACAGCAATCCTATAAAGCCAACTTCAGCCTATTTCTGTTTAATAGTCTGGTTATGTCAATACTTACAGCTACTTCATTGTTGATCGTCGCCAAACATCCGCTGTTAGACCAGGGACTCCTGAGTTTAGTCGCAAATCCTGTTGTAAAAACTATCTTGGCGTTTTTGTCACTGGATCTATTGCTGTATGGCTGGCATAACGCCTGTCATCGATTCGATGGACTATGGATGTTTCATAAGGTCCACCACAACGATCCCTATCTGAATGTGTCCACAGGATTTCGCCTGCACATCATTGAATTATTAATTACCCATCTGCTGAAGGCCCTGTTGATAATTATCATGGGCATTGACGAGTTAATCGTTTTGGTATGTGAAGCAGCGACCACGCTTTTCATCATGCTGCATCACACCAATACGTCGTTCAAAGGTGAAAAATGGCTTGGCCTGTTTTTTATCACTCCGGATCTGCACCGAACCCACCATTCCGTTGAACGTAGCGAGCATGACAATAACTACGGGGCTGTTTTATCTATCTGGGATCGTTTATTCGGCTCATTTGCTGAGATGGAACCCGAAAAAATCGGTATCAAAGGCGAGTCGCCTTTAGATTTTATCAATCTGGTGAAATTTGGTTTTATCACGCCGTCCTTACCGGGAACACAAACCAGCGACATACATTTGGAAACAATGATTGCCGAAGCCGCTTACTATATTGCTGAAAAACGCAATTTTCGCCCCGGGCAAGATCTCAATGACTGGCTTGAAGCAAAAAGGCAGATAATACGCATGGTTTACAACGACAGAAAACTGCAAAAAAGCACTAAAAACAACCATCAACGTGGTTATTTTGATTGGCTGCATTCGCCATTGCAACTTAATTTTAAACATTAAAAAATGACGGATTAACTTTTTAATCTGATATCGTTAAAGCGAGAGGCTTGGACAGAATTCACTTGAATTCTGTCCAAGCAGTGTACCGGCGTATCGCTTTTGCCGCCGTGGTGATATCCTTCGTGCTGAATATTGATAATCCCAGCGAGAACTTGTCTCTGAATTTCGTTAGAAATCCAGCTGTTTGTATTTATCGGCAAGGCGATTATGAAACTGTAATAACACAGCGGCAATATTCTGTCCGTAATTCGTGCTTGTATCTAGCATCTCAAATCAGTGCCATCAGAAATGCATAACGTTAGAGATACTTGCAAAAAGCATATATGCGGTTCGACAGCCTCTCGGCAACTGCTCCCTGCGTCGCCTAAAGCGCCTACTGTCGGTGCCCTACCTCCATGCAAGTCGACCTCGAACGAAAAATAAGTGAATAAATTCAAAACAAATACCGTTCGACCTGAGATTTTATGGATTTGTCAAATAGCATTATCCAAGGGCAATTACCAGGAGATTTGTAAGTACATCGTTGATCTGAAATTTAACAGCGCAGTGAACGGCAACTAGAATTTTTTAAGGTATTCGCTCTCGGCAATAATGTCTTCATTAGTTACAACCCGGTCCAGATAGACTTTTCCATCCAAATGATCGGCCTCATGCTGAAACACTCTGGCAACAAAGCCCTCCAGCCTGGTTTCTTGTAAACAATCTTGCGTGTCGGTGTATTGAACCAGGATATCTTTGTACCTGGGCACCAAGGCGCGTATTCCGGGAATACTCAGACAACCTTCCCAGTCTTTTTCCTTTGTCTCCGATAAAGGCTGAAACTCCGGATTTATCATGACCGTGGGAGCCATCAAAGGTGCCAGAGGATAACGCGGCGTGGGTCTTGAAGCGACAATGATAATCCGTTTGCCTATGCTGATCTGAGGCGCCGCCAATCCCACACCTTGTGTCGAAGCCAGTGTTGCCTGCATACTTTCGATGATTTGACGAACGTCTTCGCTATGCACGTCGTCAACCGGTTGTGCTTTTTGTCTAAGCACCTTTGCACCTAATTGGGCTATATCACATTGAATTGTCATCATCACGCCTGGATTTCAATCATGAGAGAGGTTTGCGCAGAGAGCGGATCCTGGCCAACTTGCGCCGACTTTTCATAACTGCCATCAGACTGAAGCAACCAGGCTTGCAAATTATCCTTTAAGTACAATCCCAGATTATGCATGACACGGTTATGTAATTTTTTACTGGCTATCGGAAAGCAGATTTCGACACGGCGGAACATGTTACGATTCATTAAATCGGCGCTGGACGCATAAATTTCCGGATTGCCATCGTTTTCAAACGCATAAATCCGCGCATGCTCCAAAAATCGGCCAATGATCGAACGCACTTCTATATTTTCTGACACACCCGGCACGCCGGGTCGCAAACAGCAGATGCCTCGAACGATCAACTTCACCTCAACTCCTGCCTGAGAAGCACGATACAAAGCCTGGATAAGCAATTCTTCAACGACAGCATTGACCTGAATGATAATTTTGGCGGGGCGACCATTTCTGGCGTTTGTGCTTTCCCGTTCAATTTTTTCAATCAGTCCGCTATGAAGTGTAAACGGCGATTGCAGTAATTTATTCAGTTTCGATACTTTTCCTAAACTGGTCAGTTGCGCAAAAACGCGCCTGACATCTTCACCGAGTTCCTTATCGCAGGAAAACAAGCCATAGTCCGTATAAAATTGAGCTGTTTTTGGATGATAGTTACCCGTAGCGATATGCACGTAGTTCCGTAATTCCTTACCTTCCCTGCGCAAAACAAGACACATTTTGGCATGGGTTTTATAGCCAACAACGCCGTATACCACATGTACAGCCGATTCCTGTAATTTCGCCGCCAAACTGATATTGTCCTTTTCATCAAAGCGGGCTCTTAATTCGATAACAACCGTAACCACCTTGCCTGCTTTTGCGGCTTTAACCAAAGCACTGACAATCGGGGAATCAGCGCCGGTCCGATACAAGGTTTGCTTAATCGCCAATACGTCCGGCGAAACGGCCGCTTGACGCAAGAACTCAACCACCGGCGAAAAGGACTCAAACGGATGGTGTAAAAGTATGTCGTGCCGCTTGATTGCGGCAAAAATATCCTTATTCCGCTCCAGTTGGTGCGGCACAACCGGTTTAAACGAAGGAAACTTGAGCTCGGGACGATTAACCAACACAATGATTTCCTGAAGTCTGTTCAGATTTACGGGCCCGTCAACCAAAAATAAACGATCTCGAGTCATTTCGAAGCGACTCAATAAAAAGGAAACCGTTTCGTCCGGACATTGCGCATCAATTTCCAGCCTTACTTCGTCACCATAATTACGCATGGCCAATTCGCCTTCGACAGCCAGCAATAAGTCGTCGATGGCATCATCATCGACAAAAAAATCACTGTTTCTTGTAACTCGAAACTGATAGCAACCCTTCACCGTCATGCCATTGAATAATTCGCTGATAAACGCATGAATAATCGAGGATAAAAATACAAAGTCGGCCGGTCCGCTTTGCGTTTCTTCGGCAGGCAGTTGAATTAAGCGGGGCAAGGCCCTGGGGGCCTGCAATATGGCGCGACCACTGTTTCTTCCAAACGCGTCTTTGCCTGTCAATGAAATAATGAAATTTAAACTTTTGTTGAGTATCCTGGGAAATGGATGCGCAGAATCCAGTCCAACCGGTGTTAATATCGGCAATAATTCCTCATTAAAATACGTTGCCAGCCATCTTTGTTGTGCCTCTGTCCACTCAGTGCGGCGAATAAAACGTATATTTTCTGCACAGAGCTTGGGAATGAGAATTTCATTGAGAATCCTATATTGATCGTCCACCAACTGATGCGCTTGTATGGAAATCAATTCAAGCTGTTCATGCGGTGTCAACCCGTCAATGCCCACCACTTTGGCATCCATGCTGGCCATTTGTATCACGCTGGCAACCCTGACCTCATAGAACTCATCAAGATTGGAACAGGAAATACACAGGTAATTCAGGCGCTCAAGCAAAGGTATGGTTTCGTCCAACGCCTGAGCCAAAACTCGTTTATTGAATTCCAGTACACTGAGATCTCGATTGATGTAAAGCTCTGGTTTTTGCAAATTAATAGCTTCTACGGCGTCTTTAATTTCCATATTGATCCATAACGTAAAGGTTCAGGGCATGACGCCCGATATAAAAACATGTCGATCACTGGATTGCCCGACGTTTAAAGTCAGATCGACACTTTCAAGCTGTTGCTTGATTTCTTCCAAAGTAAAAGCCGCTAACAGGGAATTATAAAAATCCTGTTGCAGGATTTTAGGTTCATTCGCCGCATAGCTTTCGACCATGAATTGCGCAATCTCCTTGCTATCGGGTCGCAATAAATCCATGATGGCCACGCAAGTTCCAGGCCTGGCATAGTGCTTTATAAAATTCCAAAGAACCAAAGGTTCGTGCAAATGGTGTAACAAGCTGTTACTAAAAATAATATCATAGTCCGGATTCGGCAATATGGCAGACGGTAAACACCCTAAAACAAAGCGGATACGTTTCTGTAATGCGGGCGAAATCAAAAGTTGTCCCCTGCGTATCATGGTTTCCGAACCGTCGACTGCATGCAGTATGGCATCCGGATAGGCTTCGACAAAACGGCGACTGATATCACCCGGCCCACAGCCCAAATCCAGTGCCAGGCCGCTAAAGTCCGGATTGTTAATCACCGCTTTTAAGCGTTCAATAAATTGGCTGTGCGGTGTATCAAAATCCGCTTCCGCATAGGCGATGACCTGCGCCTCATCCTCCATCAGCTCAGATTCCACTATTCTGTGCATCATTTACAGTTTGTTCCTAAATCGCCGAAGAATCATAGACCAAAACCTCGTTTACCCTGAAGTCCACCAGTATGGAGCGCAATAATACGATGACCGGGTTTAAAATACTGCATTTTAATCAAATCATAAAGGCCATACATCATTTTACCGGTATAAATCGGATCCAGAGGAATTGATGTCCTCTGTTCGAAGTTTTCGATAAATGCCATCAATTCGTCATTGACTTTCGCAAAGCCACCAAAATGATAATCCCGAATTATCTGCCAATTAGCTCCGTCACTAATTAGCAATTTTTTCACGTCGCTGGTCAGATACTCTGAATTTTTTAAGGCCGAAAAACCTAGAACAGCTATTTCCTGGGCCGAGGCGTTAATAATTCCAGCTAATGTGGTTCCGGTCCCGCACGGCGCACACAGGGTGTCGTATGACATGTCGATTTCATGAACCAGTTCAGAAACACCTTTTAATGCCAGAATGGTCGCTCCACCTTCCGGCAACCAGTAGTGATGCGGAGCCAAGTCCGGGATCACTGAAGACGGGTTTGTGTTTCTGAAGCTTCTATAGTCAACTCTTGAAACAAATTTCAGAGTCATTCCCCAGTCCCGCATTTCCAGCAGAGTTGGATTTAAAACCTCGGGTTGTTCGCCTCGAATGAATCCAAAAGTGTTTAACTGCAAGGCATGCCCCGCATAAGCCAAAGCATGGAGATGGTTTGAATAGGCGCCCCCCATACTCACAATAGTAGACAGACCTGATGACAGGACATCATCCAAAACATATTTCAACTTACGCCATTTGTTACCGGATATAACGGGATGTAATAAATCATCACGCTTTATCCATAATTCGACGTCGTACTGATCGAGCAAACCATCATTAATTCTTGTGAGGGTCGATGAATTGAAGGCTTGCTCAAGCTGTGTCAGCTTCAGGTGCATGTTTAAGGAGTTAGTCAAATAAATGGTGTCAATGCTCTGTGAAACTATAGTTTAACCCAACACGTTGGATCTTCTAAAAAACTGCAAACATTGTCAGGATTAGTCAAGATTGCGTGTCGGTGCCGGTATATAAAAATTGAAATGTCATTTTTCTAACAATGCCCATATAGCTAAGGAACTTTTTGACTGATTATTAGTCATTCTTTCAGATGAGCCTATGTGTTTTTTACACGAAAATATTCTTATGCTATTCTGTGCCGATATTTTAGTTACGCAACTATTAGGGATTAATGTTGTATTTAAGGATATGATTGGCAAAGTGAGATCAACATGACAGAACCGCACTCCATGCAAGTAACCGTCCAGGAAATTACCACAGCGCTCAAAGACAAACCAGGCGCTCTTTTACCCATTTTGCATGCTATTCAGGATACGGTGGGCTATATCCCGACAGTGTGCGTCCCGCAAATTGCCGGCGCATTAAATCTTTCTCGGGCAGAAGTACACGGCGTTATCAGTTTTTATCACTATTTCCGGGACACGCCACCTGGCAAACATACGATCCACCTCTGCCGTGCGGAGTCTTGTCAGTCTATGGGTGGCAAGTCCCTGGAATCCTATGTAAAGACCAAACTGGGTATAGATTTCCATGAAACTACAGCTGATGGTAAATATTCATTGGAGCCGGTTTATTGTTTAGGAAATTGCGCCTGTTCACCTGCTATGCAAATTGACGAGGAAATTTACGGTCGCGTGTCGGAAAAAACATTCGATTCAACACTGACTGACCTGGAGAACTTAGCATGAGTTTTGTCGTTTATGTTCCTTGCGACTCGAGTGCCATTTCCTTGGGTGCAAATCGTGTTGCTGCAGCCATCATTCAAGAAGCCCAGAAACGTGGAATTGCCATTGAATTAGTCCGAAATGGCTCAAGAGGCCTGTTTTGGCTGGAGCCCATGGTTGAAGTTGAAACCAGTGCCGGGCGCATTGCATATGGACCTGTTCAAGTCACTGATGTGGCGAGTCTGTTTGGTGCCAATTTTTTGGAGGGTGGCGCACATGCTCTGGCGTTAGGCCACACTGAAGAATTGAGCTATCTGAAAAAACAACAGCGCTTAACCTTTGCCCGTTGTGGAAAAACTGATCCTGTGAATCTGGACGACTATATCAAAAATGATGGCTATTGCGGTTTAAGTAATGCTTTAAAAATGGCTCCTCACGATATCGTCAAAGCGGTAACTGATTCAGGTCTTCGTGGACGTGGCGGCGCAGCATTCCCGACAGGCATAAAATGGAATACCGTTCTCAATACGCCATCCGAACAAAAATACATCATCTGTAATGCCGATGAAGGCGATTCGGGCACCTTTTCTGACCGCATGATTATGGAAGGCGATCCTTTCGTCTTGATTGAAGGCATGACGATTGCGGGAATCGCAGTTGGAGCTACCCAGGGTTATATTTACTTGCGTGTCGAATACCCGCACGCTCACAAGGCTCTCAACAGCGCCATTGAAAAAGCCTATGAGGCCGGTTATCTGGGTGATGATGTTCTAGGCAGTGGCAAAGCCTTCCATCTTGAAGTCCGCTTAGGTGCAGGCGCCTACATTTGTGGCGAAGAAACTTCCTTGATGGAAAGTCTTGAGGGAAAGCGCGGCCTTGTTCGTTTCAAACCACCCTTACCTGCCATCAGTGGACTATTTGGCAAACCGACCGTTGTTAATAACGTTATTTCATTAGCCTCAGTGCCCATTATTCTGGACAAAGGTGGTGACTATTATCGCGATTTCGGCATGGGTCGTTCCCGTGGTACCTTGCCTCTGCAATTGGCTGGCAACATCAAACAGGCTGGTTTGGTTGAATTAGCCTTTGGCATCACCTTACGCGAACTGCTTTATGATTTCGGTGGCGGCTCAGCCTCAGGACGCCCTATTAAAGCCGTTCAAGTCGGTGGCCCACTGGGCGCATATTTACCCGAATCGCAGTTTGATACGCCATTGGATTACGAAGCCTTTGCCGCCATTTGGGCAGTACTGGGTCACGGCGGCGTTGTCGTTTTCGATGATACCGCCGACATGGCTACAATGGCCCGCTATAGTATGGAATTTTGTGCCATTGAATCCTGTGGCAAATGCACGCCTTGCCGGATTGGCTCGACCCGAGGCACAGAGGTGATGGACGAAATCATCGAGGGTCACGACCTAAGTAAAAACATTCCCCTATTGCGCGATCTTTGCAATACCCTGCTTAACGGCTCGCTTTGCGCATTAGGTGGCATGACTCCTTATCCGGTACTGAGTGCGTTAAATCATTTCCCGGAAGATTTTGGCATTAATGATAAAGCCGACGCTGCCTGATTAGACACGAGGAATCCAACATGAGCATCAATAAAGAACAAGATTTTGGCACACCGGCCAAAACCGCCACTGAATCAGTCACTTTAGAAATTGATGGCTTCCAGGTAACCGCACCCGCTGGGACATCAGTCATGCGTGCTGCCGCCAGTATCGGAATTGAAATTCCCAAACTGTGCGCTACCGATAGTATCGAACCTTTTGGTTCGTGTCGACTATGCGTCGTTGAAATTCAGGGAGGACGCGGCATGCCGGCTTCGTGCACAACACCGGTTGCCGAAGGCTTGAAAATCATCACTCAATCAAAGCGATTGGCTGATGTGCGCCGTGGAGTCATGGAATTGTATATTTCTGATCACCCCCTTGATTGTTTAACCTGTTCGGCTAACGGTGATTGTGAACTACAGGATATGGCGGGTGCCGTCGGCTTACGCGAAGTCCGTTACAATCCGGTCAAAACGCACCTGGATGCAATTAAGGACGAAAGCAACCCCTATTTCAGCTTCGATCCCAGCAAATGTATTGTCTGTTCCCGTTGCGTTAGGGCCTGCGAAGAAACCCAGGGCACATTTGCCTTAACCATTGATGGCCGTGGTTTTGACTCTAAAGTAGCTCCGAGCCAGAATCAGGCCTTCATGGATTCAGAATGCGTCTCCTGTGGCGCTTGTGTTCAAGCCTGCCCCACCGCAACCCTGATGGAAAAATCGGTGATTGACCATGGCCAGCCAGAACATGCGATTATTACCACTTGTGCCTATTGCGGTGTCGGTTGTTCCTTTAGAGCCGAAATGAAAGGGGAACAGGTCATCCGTATGGTTCCGCACAAAGACGGCAAAGCCAACCACGGCCATTCCTGCGTTAAAGGTCGATTTGCTTTTGGCTATGCCACGCACAAAGACCGTATCACCAAACCCATGATTCGTGCCAGCATCAAAGACGCATGGCGGGAAGTCAGTTGGGAAGAGGCCATCAACCATGCGGCTTCTGAATTGAAACGTATCCAGCAAAAATATGGCAAGGATTCCATTGGCGGCATCACATCGTCACGCTGCACGAATGAAGAAGTTTACATCATGCAAAAGCTGATTCGTGCTGGCTTTGGCAATAACAATGTCGATACTTGTGCCCGGGTTTGCCACTCACCAACCGGCTACGGTCTCAAACAAACTTTCGGTGAATCTTCCGGTACACAGGACTTTGATTCCGTCATGAAAGCCGATGTCATTTTGGTTATCGGAGCCAATCCGACCGACGGCCACCCGGTATTCGCTTCGTTAATGAAAAAACGGTTACGTCAAGGCGCAAAATTGATCGTTGCCGATCCGCGCGAAATAGATTTGGTTAAAAATAGTCCTCATGTTGAAGCCAATTTTCATCTGAAACTGCGGCCTGGCTCCAATGTGGCGTTGATCAATGCCCTTGCGCATGTTGTGGTGACTGAAAAACTATTGGATGAAGACTTTGTCAATGCCCGTTGTGATGTCTCATCTTTTACAAAATGGGAAACATTTATTGCCCAGGAGCATCACTCTCCTGAAGCCACAGAATCAATCACTGGTGTCCCCGCCACTGACGTCAGGGCCGCCGCAAGACTCTACGCTACCGCCAATAATGCGGCTATTTACTATGGTTTGGGCGTTACAGAACACAGCCAAGGTTCCACGATGGTTATCGGCATCGCCAATCTTGCCATGGCCACAGGTAATTTGGGACGTGTTGGTGTGGGTGTCAATCCGTTACGTGGTCAAAATAATGTTCAGGGCTCCTGCGACATGGGATCATTTCCGCATGAGTTTCCCGGTTATCGTCATGTCTCGGATTCCAAGACCCATCAACTGTTCGAATCAGCCTGGCAAGCCAAATTAAGCTCAGAGCCGGGCTTGCGTATCCCCAACATGTTCGAAGCAGCTTTGGACAAAAGCTTTATGGGGCTATATTGTGAAGGTGAAGACATCGCTCAGTCTGATCCGGACATCCAACATGTTCACTCCGCTCTGCGCGCAATGGAATGCGTCATTGTGCAGGATATCTTCCTCAATGAAACGGCTAAGTTTGCCCATGTCTTTCTGCCAGGTGCGTCCTTTTTAGAGAAAAATGGTACGTTCACCAATGCAGAACGCCGAATTTCACCGGTGCGTAAAGTGATGTCGCCCTTGGGCGGCTATCAGGACTGGGAAATTACACAAATGCTGTCAAATGTACTGGGCTACCCAATGAACTACAAACATCCATCAGAAATCATGGATGAAATTGCCAGTCTGACACCGACTTTTGCCGGCGTCAGCTATGAAAAAATCGACAAGCTTGGCAGCATCCAGTGGCCATGTTATGACGAAGACTCGGTCGGTACCCCAATCATGCACGAGCAAACTTTTATGCGCGACAATGGCAAAGGTCTATTCATGTTGACTGAATATGTCGCCACACAAGAACGTACCACGCGTAAATTTCCGTTAATTCTTACGACAGGTCGAATCTTGTCGCAATACAACGTTGGTGCACAAACACGACGCACCGATAACGTTGCCTGGCATGCAGAAGATCGATTGGAGATTCACCCACACGATGCCGAGGATCGTGGCTTGAAAACAGGTGATTGGGTAGGTATAACCAGCCGCGCCGGTGAAACCGTGTTACGGACGCTAATCAGTGATCGCGTTCAACCCGGTGTCGTCTACACGACCTTCCATTTCCCGGAGTCAGGCGCTAACGTCATCACGACCGATAACTCTGATTGGGCAACCAATTGTCCGGAGTATAAAGTAACCGCTGTTCAGGTTTCTAAAGTTAGTCACCCTTCTGAATGGCAGAAGGAATATCTGAGCTTCTCGGAAAATCAACTCGAACTTCTGGAGCAAGGAATACAAAATGGCTAGCAGAAATGCTGTCATGCCATCCGTGTCGTTGGAATTGGGATGGCCCAGTTATCAGCAAAGCACTGTCGAACGGTGGCAAGGCATGCAGCAATCCTTTCAGCAAGACTATATTGCTGAAGAGGTTCCAATTGCACTGATTTACAATGGCTTACCGCATGTTGTTATGCTGGCAACTCCAACAAATCTGGAAGATTTTGCATTGGGTTTTAGTGTGACTGAAGGTATTATTGCTGACCCTTCTGAAATTTTGTCTGTACGCATTTATAATCGGGCCAACGGCATAGAAGTCTATCTGCAAATCCCCGAGCAACGTTTTCAATGTTTGTCTGATAAAAGTCGCAACTTGGCGGGGCGAACCGGTTGCGGATTATGTGGTACAAGTACCTTGCAACAAGTTATTCGTCGACCGGCACCTCTCGGTGAAGGCATTATAATAACGTCTGAAGAATTGCTTTCTGCGTTATCTGGTATCAAGCACCATCAAAATATTAACAAATTAACCGGCTCAGTTCATGCAGCGGCGTGGGCAATCCCTGGCAAAGGCATTGTAGAACTCAGGGAGGATGTCGGACGGCATAATGCACTCGACAAATTAATTGGTTCATTATTTCGTACCAATAGGAATTTGACTGCCGGTTTTTTAATTGTCACCAGCCGTGCCAGTTATGAAATGGTGCAAAAAGCAGCCACTGTTGGCATAACTATCCTGGCTGCAATTTCAGCACCCACCGGATTAGCCATAAGAATATCAGACGAAGCAGGACTTACCCTGATCGGTTTTGCCCGTGACGACCAACATGTCGTCTATACCCATCCGCAACGCTTACTGCATAATACCCCCGTATTCAATTAATAAACGATAACCATGAAAATTGAAAGACTCATCAAAATGGCCAACGATATCGGCGATTTCTTTAATGCGGAAAGTAACAAAGAGATTGCTGCCGAAGGCGTAAAAAAGCATATCTTGAGATCATGGGATCCCAGAATGCGTCGTGCCATCTTTTCTTATTATCAGGAAGACGGAAGTCAATTAAGTGACCTTGCCAAAAAGGCAGTTTCCACACTCGACCAGCCAGAATAACTTCTTTTTTTCAGTCTTATAAGGTTTTTTCTTATAGTTGAATTTTGTTAAGGCTTCATTTCTCTGCGAGGACCCGCTCATGTTAACCACAGATGAAAAAAGACAACAATTACTTACTGAGCTGATTGAGCAAAGTGCCCAGATTGATTCATTAGTAGTCAAATCCCGGCAAGCATCACCCCATTTAGGGACTGACTATTCTCAAGAGCTTGAAATATTGCGAGCCAAACAACGAGAAACCACTGAAAAATTACATGCATTGGAAGAGTTCAGCAGTACTTCCTGGGAAAATATCGGAGACGGCGGCTGATTTACGTCAACGACTCCATCGCAGTCAAAATGCGAATGAAGCAGGAACGCCATTTTATCAGCATCAAAAATAGTTTCTTTCATGCCCACTATTTTTAATCTCGCAAATTCACAGAGTAAAGGCGGCAAAGTGCAAGACGCGATATCACACAATAAGCAGACCCTAAAGATAACAGTTTTCTGCCTGACGAATAAGCAAATAATATTATAAAAGTGCTGGCAATTTTTAATGTTAGTGCTGCAATTTTTTTGCAAAAAACGTACTTGTATCATGCATGGAAGTGGTTCAACAACTCCATCACACACGGATATAAGTGAATAATTTCAATACAACCACCATTAACCCGGTGGTCTGTAAATTGGCAATTTCCGGTTTTTTTTGCAACTACCAAATGTTTAAGTTTGATAACACGGCCAACCATCATAGGCCTCAACGGTTTGGCATCGCTCGCCATCGCTATAGCATGCACTCCGTGTGACAAAAATGCACCTTCAACTTATCAGCTGAACAAGGGTTGTTATTTACTTTAAATGATTTTTTAAGACTATATTAACTGTAGTGCTCACTTCAAACTTACCACTCTAAATGTAATCATGACTCAAAAATATATCTATTCCTTCCTCAAAGGCGACGGAAAAAACAAACTACTGTTAGGCGGCAAAGGGGCAAACCTCTGCGAAATGACTCAAATTGGCCTTAATGTGCCTCCGGGATTCGTTATCAGCACCCAGGCTTGTCTCGATTATCTTGAAACTCACCAATTACCTGAAGGTTTGCTGGACGACGTCAAAACCCATATCAAGGGAGTAGAAAACCACTCTGGCAAAAAATTTGGTGATCGCCATAATCCATTACTGGTATCGGTTCGCTCGGGCTCGGCTATCTCGATGCCCGGCATGATGGACACTATTTTAAATCTTGGACTTAACACTCAAACCTTGTCCGGTCTGATCGAGCAAACGGGTGATGCACGCTTTGCCTATGATGCCTACCGCCGATTCATTCAGTTATTCGGTAAAGTGGCCTTGGCTATTGAAGATGAAAAATTTGATGTGCATTTTGCCGCTATCAAGCAACAAGCGGGTATCAAGGCCGATGTGGGTTTGAATGCCGACCACTTACGCCAAATTAGCGAACTGTTTCTTCAGGTCGTTTTAGAAGAAACCGGTAAACCGTTTCCGGAAGACGTCTTTGACCAACTGGAACTCTCCATCAAAGCGGTTTTCAATTCATGGATGGGAAAACGTGCCGTTGATTACCGACGAGAATTTCATATTACCCCCAAAATGGCAAACGGTACGGCAGTAAATGTCGTTGCGATGGTGTTTGGCAATATGGGTAATGATTGCGCAACCGGCGTTGGTTTTACCCGCAATCCAGGCACCGGTGCCAATGAAATGTACGGCGAATACCTGGTTAATGCACAAGGTGAAGACGTAGTTGCCGGCATTCGTACACCAAAGCCAGTTAGTGAGCTAGCCACCGACATGCCGGATCTTTACAAACAACTCGTCGATTTACGCAACAAGCTGGAGTCCCATTACCAAGAAGTTCAGGATTACGAATACACCATCGAGCGCGGCATATTATATTGTCTGCAAACCCGTAACGGTAAAATGAACGCGACGGCCATGGTGCGCACCTCGGTTGAGATGGTATCGGAAGGTCTGATTAGTAATGAACAGGCTTTATTACGCATCAACCCGGAGCTGCTGGAGCAGCTTTTACATCCGCAACTTGATCCAAGTCATAAAGTCCTTCCAGTGGCTCAAGGCCTTCCAGCTTCTCCAGGAGCCGCATTTGGTAAATGTGTATTTGATGCAGATACCGCTGAACTCATGGGCCGAGCAGGCGAAATGGTAATCTTGCTGAGAGAGGAAACCAAACCCGAAGACATTCACGGTTTCTTTGCCGCGCAGGGCATTTTAACCAGCCGCGGCGGTAAAACCTCGCATGCTGCTGTTGTTGCCAGAGGCATGGGGAAAGCCTGTATTGCCGGCGCTGAAGACATAAAAATTGATGTCCGCGCCCGCCAAGCCACTATCGGTGACTTGCATATTCGAGAAGGCGACATCATTACCATTGATGGCAGTACCGGATTAATTTATTTAGGTAAAATCCCAACGATCGAACCTTCTTTTTCCGACGAGTTGAAAATTCTACTATCCTGGGCCGATGAAGTGGCCGAGTTGGAAGTTCACGCCAATGTCGATACCCCAGAACGCGCCCGGATGGCCGTACGATACGGTGCCACGGGAATTGGACTCTGCCGTACCGAGCGCATGTTTAATGCATCAGACCGCCTGCCCCTGGTCATTGACATGATACTGGCTGATAGCAAAGAGGCTCGCCTGGAAGCACTGGAAAAATTATTTCCGATCCAGCGCGATGACTTCAAACAACTCTTTGAAGCCATGTCACCTTATCCAGTTACCGTTCGGCTACTGGATCCTCCAATGCACGAATTTTTGCCGAGTGAGCATCAACTGGAAGATGACATTAAATCATTGAAAGTCTATAAAGTGATGATTCAGGGACAGCAGGTTACGCTGGACACACTGGGGGCACAGATAACATTACCAGGGCCCTTCAACCAGTTGAATGAGGAAGTCATCAATAAAGCGATTGCTAAAAAAGAATTGATGCTAAAAAAGGTCAAGGAATTATACGAAGTCAATCCGATGTTGGGTCACCGCGGCGTACGACTTGGCATGTCGTATCCGGAAATTTATCAGATGCAGATCCGCTCCATTCTGGAAGCAGCTGCACTTTGCGCTAAACAACGTACACCGATTCTGCCTGAAATCATGGTGCCTCAGGTGATCACTCTACAGGAGTTGGTAAAGGTAAAATCCTATGTCGATCAAATTCAACAAGACGTTGAACGCCAATACGGTATTGAATTGAAATTCAAATTTGGCACGATGGTGGAAACGGTGAGAGCCTGTACCCGTGCCGGAGAGTTAGCCAAAGTCGCCGAATTTTTCTCATTTGGAACCAATGATCTAACTCAAGCGACTTTCTCATTTTCACGCGAAGATGCAGAGAATAAATTTCTACCGCTTTATAATGAAACCGGCTTACTTGAGGATAACCCCTTTGAAGTACTCGACGCAAAAGGTGTCGGTCAGCTGATGAAAATGACCGCTGAATCAGGACGTCAGGCGAGACCCGATATCAAAATAGGAATCTGCGGTGAACAGGGCGGACATCCGCAATCGATTCGCTTCTGCCATCATATCAAGCTCGATTATGTCTCCTGTTCTGCACCACGAATACCTATCGCCAGACTGGCTGTGGCTCATGCCAAATTGCTGGAAAATGACTATCAGGTAATGTAAAAGACAATTTACCGCCTCTCCCAATCAATACGGCCTCACAGAATTACTGCGAGGCCGTTTGTCATATTAAACTTATAGCCATCAATCAATTCGATATTGATCCAGATCAAGCATACTCAATATCAAATTTCCAAACGACTGTTGTATTTGTTCAAATCTACTAATCTATCAACATAATTTCACTAAGGTTTTATAAAAATGGGTCAACACTATCTTAAGTCTCTGTTTTCACCAAAATCAGTTGTGGTTTTTGGTGCCAGTGATCGTATCGATTCCGTTGGACAGATTGTCTTTCAGAATATGTTGCAAAGCGGATTTCAGGGAGGGCTTTATCCCATTAACCCCAACCACTCTGAAGTACAAGGCTGCCAGGCCTATACATCCATTTCGCAAATCCACGAGCCAATTGAACTAGCCGTTATAGCTACGCCACCCCAGTCTGTTCCGGATATTATTGAGGAATGCGGCAAACAAAAGGTCAGAGCAGCTGTCATAATTACGGCGGGGTTTGGGGAAGCCGGAGAAACCGGCAAAGCCTTGGAGCGCGCTGTACTGGAAAATGCAAAACGCTATGACATCCGTCTGATTGGCCCAAACTGCCTGGGTGTGATGCGTCCTGACATTGGTCTTAATGCTACCTTTAATAAGGGTAGCGCCACGCCAGGAAATCTCGCTTTTGTTTCACAATCCGGTGCATTGTGCACAGCTATTCTGGATTGGGCAAAATCCAACGATGTCGGATTTTCCAGTGTAATTTCGTTGGGGTCTTCAGCTGATGTCGATTTTGGCGAAATTATCGACTATCTGATCTCGGATCCTAAAACGCACAGCATCCTTCTCTATATCGAAGGCATTCGCAACGCACGAAGTTTCATGAGTTCAATCCGTGCAGCCGCACGCATCAAACCGGTGATTCTGGTCAAGGTAGGACGCCATGCCGCCGGATCCAAGGCTGCGATGTCACATACAGCGTCTCTGGTGGGATCGGATGACGCATTTGATGCTGCCGTTAGACGCGCGGGTGTCGTTCGCGTCCAATCCATCACACAACTTTTTTCTGCCGCCAAGGCACTTTCCTGTGGCTTTCATCCGACCGGTAACCGCCTGGCGATTGTCACCAATGGAGGAGGTCCCGGTGTAATGGCAACCGATTGCGCGGCTGATCAAGGCTTGGTCATGGCCACTCTGTCCGATGCCACAATAGAAAGACTCAATCAGGTGCTGCCACCGACCTGGTCCCATGGTAACCCCGTTGACATCATCGGTGATGCGCAGGCTGATCGTTTCCAGAATGCTGTTCGTGCTTGTCTCGAAGACCCCAATGTGGATGGTGTTCTTACCATACTGACGCCTCAAGCCATGACAAAGCCATTGGAGGCTGCCAACGCCGTCATCGAGCTCTCCAGACAATATAGCCGGCCTTTACTGGCCTGCTGGATGGGAGGCGAACAAGTGGAGGAATCCCGAGCAGCATTCAATCATGCCCGAAAACCCAGCTTCCGAACTCCCGAATCAGCCGTCGAAGTGTTTTCCTTTCTTTCTGCTTACTACCAAAACCAGAAACTGTTAATGCAAATGCCTGGTCCGGTTTCTCATCATCTGGAACCTGACGTAGACAGTGCCAGGATGATAATTGAAGGTGTTTTGCATGAAAGGCGCAAGGTATTGAACGAAATGGAATCAAAGGCCTTGTTATCGGCCTTCCATATTCCCGTCGCAAAAACCCTGGTCGCGCATTCTCCGAATGAGGCCTTGCTGATTGCCCAACAACTGGGCTTTCCAATTGCCATGAAAATCAACTCACCCAATATCAGTCACAAATCTGATGCGGGTGGCGTCATGCTTAATCTGGCAAATGCGCAAGCCGTACGTGGCGCTTATCACGAAATCATAGAGAACATTAATCGTAACCGGCCTGATGCGATTATCGAAGGCATTGCAATCCAGCCCATGATCGTTAAACCCAATGGCCGTGAATTGATGGTCGGTGTCACCAATGACCCTGTTTTTGGCCCGTTAATCACCTTTGGTGCCGGCGGCACGACCGTGGAAGTTATCGGTGATCGCTCCGTCTCATTACCTCCTCTCAATACCTTCCTGGTTAAAGAACTTATCCAGGAAACCCGCATTGCAAAAATGCTCGGCGCTTTCCGCCATATGCCCCCCATTAATAGGGAAGCCCTTGAAAGTGTCCTGCTGCGAGTATCTGAAATGGTCTGTGAACTGCCCATGTTGATGGAAATGGACATTAACCCACTCATCGTTGATGATCAGGGGGCGCTGGCAGCTGATGCTCGCGTGGTTGTAGAATTTCGTGCGCCGAATCAGGATCGTTATGGCCATATGGCCATTTGCCCCTATCCGACACATCTGGAGAGCTGCTGGCAACTTGCCGATGGCACCAATGTAACGATTCGCCCGATCAGACCCGAAGATGCCAGCCTTGAACAGGATTTTGTGAATAATTTATCGGCAGAATCACGCTACTTCCGCTTTATGAATAGTGTCCATGAACTCAGTCAGTCCGTTCTGGCGCAATTCACGCAGATTGATTACAGTCGCGAGATGGCACTTGTTGCTATTACTGAACGTCAAGGCAAGGAAATTGAACTGGGTGTTACACGTTATGCCATCAATCCCGACGGTGAAAGTTGTGAGTTTGCGCTGGTTATTGCTGACAACATGCGCGGCAAGGGCCTGGGGCATAAGCTTATGGTGACGCTTATGGATTCTGCCCGCTCAAAGGGCCTGAAAAGCATACAGGGTGAAGTGCTCAATAATAACGTCAGTATGTTGAAATTATTGAAGCGTCTGGACTTTATCCTTGAAGCCAGCCCGGATGATGATAGTATCCAGCGAGTTTGCAAGGCATTGTAACAGCCCTGTCCTTCGACGATATCTATCGCCAACGGGTGCGGTAAAAATAACTTACGAACCTTGAATACAACAATCGCCACCGGTGTTTGCCAACAACGGAGAGGCATAAAGATGTTGGAAGGCTGGATACGTCAACACATGCGCAAATATTTCTGGCAACGCTGGCACAACCGGCGCGGCAAGCAACTGAAAACCAAACCGTACCATCTAAGCCAAGCCAGCGGGTCAGTAGGAACGTGGCGGTTAGCTCGTAGTCCTATCTTGCAAACCGTGCTGAACAACGCACGGCTTCGACAATGGGGTTTATTGGTACCATCAGATTTTGCGACGATAAGAGTCGCTGGGTTCAACCGCCGGATGCGGAAAACCGCATGACGGTCTCGACCCGGCCGCTTGGCTAAGAGACACCTTGGAAAAAATCCCCGCCTGGCCCAACAGCCGCATCGGCGAACTGCTGCCGTTTGCTAACGCCGATTAATTTCTGCCGGTGAACTGGAGTCGTGGTATCGCTGTGCGCTTACAAACATCCACTTTTTCGGTCCGAATTAAATGCGAATGATCCCGGGTTATTTGCCAACAACCTGCAAACATCGGGTAAGGCCCACATTAATTGCGAACAAAAATACAACCCGTTTTGGGTAAACACAGCTTGGCTCTGGGTAAGGTTTCGTGCATAAATGTGCAAGAATCCTGTGGCCATTGCCATGACTACATCTAAGCCATTTTGGCCCATCGCCAGATCACTAAATCTTAGATGTTATTGATTGAGTGTAACGAAGATGGCGCTTTTGGCAGCTATGTGATAACTACCGCATATACAAGCATTCGCGGATTTTGGGTAAGTACACCGCAGAATCAATAAAATAAAATCAATTTAACCTGACCCCATAGATTTCTGTACATGGAACGGGAAAGAAATTATTTGAATCGAATCGGGGAAGCCTAAGCAGACAGTTGACTTGGTAACTTAAATAAATACCGCCCAAAGCTTAAAAGTTAATGGTCACTGTCCGGTGGACATTAACGTCATGTTAACCCATCTTCGTGACATCTACCAATAATTACTTATTATTTCAATAAGTTACAATTTTTAATTTATCTTAAATGGCACTACAGATTTTTTCTTATCGATAATTGTTTTCCATTTACCTATCGGAT
>JABFSH010000014.1 GCA_013140705.1 Methylococcaceae bacterium | reverse complement strand
CAGTGATGTCGGTTAGATTGCCTTGGCTGTCATAACCCAATACGGTGGTCTGGTTGCCGACGCCGATGGCTTTGGCCAGGCGGTTTAAGGCATCGACTTCGCGGCGGCGGGTTTCGGTCAGTTGACCCGTGGGATCCGTGGTGTCTTCTTTCAGTCGGTTGCCCATGGCATCGAGCGTATAGACGATTTTATTGCCCCGATTGTCGCTGACTTGGGTCAAACGGTGCGCATCATCGTAATCGTAGGCCAGAAAACTGGCATCCGGACGTGTCAGTCGGATGAATTGGCCGGCATTATCGTATTTGAATTGCGTCAATTCACCGCCGGATGTCATGCTGATCAGCCGCTGGCGTGGATCGTAACCCAGGGAGGTGGTCAGTCCATTGGCATCGATCACGGTTTCCGGCTGGCCGTGGGCATTATAACCGGTGATTTGTGTGCTATGGCCCAAGGCATTGGTGATTTTGCTGATTTGACCGCGGCAACCGAAGTGACCGCCGGTGCAAACCGCATCCGGTGCGTAGTAATCGGTGGTGGTGATATCGGCCACATCAGTGCGCGGGCCGTTCTCGACTTTTTGCAACAAGGCACCGGGGACTACCGTGGAATAGGTGTAAGTGATCGTCCAGCTGCGGGTTTTCAGAGTCACGGTGTCTTTCAGTGTTTTTTGGGTGATCTGGCCGTGGCTGTCATAGCTATAGGTGGTTTCCAAACTCGGCTCGGTGATTTTGGTCGGCAAACGGAAGGAGGGATGCCATTCCGTCAGAATAGTCCGGGTTTGGGGTGTGTTGGCGCCCGCGGCGGTTAAGCCTTCGGTGCGGCTGGTTTCCAGGTTACGCACTAAATCGAAGATATAATTGCTACGATGGTTGTTAAAGTCGGTGCGGGAGGCGATATTGCCATTGACGTCATAGGTAATGTTGTTGGATGCCGCCGCGCAGCCGGAACCGCCGGGTTGGTCGGTGCCGGTACTTTTAACCACACCTAATATCGATGCAAAGTGCGTGGTGCGGACGGAACCTAACGGATCGGTAATAGCGGTGCTGCTGCCGTCTGCACTGAAGGCCATACTATACTTTTCAACACCACCGGCGTGTTCGCTGGAAATGGCTCGACCTTGGGCATCATAATTATAGGTAGCAAATCGTTTGCTATTTTCATCAATAATACCGGTCAATGCATTCGGTAAATTGGCTCCAGCCGTGTAAGCCGGCTCATTATATAGATAAGTACGCGTTTTAAGGTCAGGATAGGTAACTGACGAGAGATTATTGCTTGCGTTGTAGGTGTACGTGTAGTTGCCACTGGCTGGATCGGTCATCGTGGCGATCCGGCTGCTGCTGTCGTAAGTGAAATTAAGCTGGCGACCGAAAGCATCAGTCACCTGTATCAACAGACCGGCAGTGGGGGCGATGGTAACCGGCGTGGCGGCAATACTGTAGGCCAGTGTTTGTGTCAGGCCGGCACGGTCAGTGATCGAGAGTAACGTGCCATTCGCATCATAGATTTCCACGTCATTATCGGCGGTAGTGTATTGCCAGCCGGTTGTCATACCGGACGCATTTTTTATCTCGTTCAGTTTTTCCGTGATGTCGGCATCGGAGGTGAAGCCTGTAGCCGTTTTGGTGAAACTATATTTTTTACCGTCTGGCCGGAAAACGTCCCTACCAGAACCCGAAGGCTGATTTACAATCGCTCGGGCATAGGTATTTCGCCATCCCACTCCTTGATTAGCGGATACATCAGCAGTACCGGCATTGTAATAACGTTCAAATCCCAAGCCTGATAACAGGGGGGGCAAATCAATGTCATGCTGCCATTTATTGCCGGTACTGGCGTTAATAGGGTTTGCAACATCAACACCGCAACTCGTGCTGGGACCGTTGCTTTTTACGGGCAATTGACAATTATTGGTTGGCAGGTCATAGCTCGATCCTGTTGGACATATCACTGTCTTAGGGATCACTACAGGCAAAACATGCCCATATCCACAGGCACTGCTGAAGGGAATATACCCATTGACTGCGGTTGGCGTATCGATCCATGTGAGTTGACCAAAACTACATTGAGTCTTACCGTATGCAGCGATCCACGCGTTGAAAAATGCATATTCGGCTTCCAGAGCTGTATTATATCCCCCATATTTAACGGATGGACTGATAGCGTAACTGGGTGTGATAACGATAAAGCTCAATAGCAGTGGCAGACATTGTTTTACGCTCATTTAATTGATTTCCATCGTAAGGTTTACCCACCGACGGTTAGCCGGGTTGTTAAGTTTTGCTGCCAACTCTGAATTTTGAGCGCAAAAAAGCCGGATGCCTTATCGGTGACGTTCACGTTGTCACGTTCGGCAATCCGGCTGTCTTTGTGAGTGATACTAAAGATCCGCGATTTTCCGTCCCTGTCTCACAGCAGAGTTGGCCTTGTTGTTATTATGCCCGTTGACGCACTTGCTCACGAATTCGTTCAGCGTTGTTCGCTACTATCGAATATCTCATGACCGGTAGAGGTTATGATCGATGGGTTCTGTTTTCTTGAGCCCATGCTGTGCTGAGCTATTATCTGGGTGAGATTAGAATCAATAATTGCGTGCTTGTCAATATGGATTAATAATGATTACTAACAAAAAGAAAATTGTCTGTATCGGTGACACAGGAATTAGTTGATTGAATTGGATAATCGTCACGTCACCGTCTGGAATGGCAATCCTGAAGGTCAGCTTTTTATTTGCCGTGAAGGGCTGAAGTTGGTCTAGGTGCCGCCTGTGATCTTTTCGAAAAATTGTCGGTTCGAATGTCAGGTATACAGTATTTCAACATTCGACAGGGTCCGGTTGAAAGTTGGTTTTTCATTGGTTTCAACAAGGGATGGATTTTTTCATTCTGTCAAACTTTAACTTTTCAACATCCAATTCCGAATACCCTTTTAAAGATAGTAAATAAGAGATATTCCAAAATCAAAGGGGTCCATTTTACAACTCGATCGATTAATCTTTTTGAAGGCGTGATAAGAAAGGTTTACGTTCTATCTTACGCATTTTCGGAGCTTTATGCCCGTTTGATCAGATGCAATTTGCAATGGGGCATATGTTGGGTTTAGCACTACATTGAATGAAGGCCAATCATATTGCCCTCAGTGTCGAACACCAGCGCAATAAAGCCATGTTCGCCGATAGACATTTTTTCTTTAAAGATGCTGCCTCCGCTGGCGGCGGCACGCGCGGCTTCAACAGCACAGTCTTCGCAGGCAAAATAAACTAACGAGCCCCCAGCGCCAGAGGGAACGCCTTCCATTTTTACTAACATTCCGCACGCACCGTAAGTGGTTTGGGCAAGATCCTTATCCGTAGGAAAGCTCCACATTTCCATATTCATTTCCTCTGTCGGGGCGGGCATTTTTTCCAGTTTAACTGCGAGAACGGCTTCATAGAACGTTTTGGCACGTTCCATGTCTTGTACATAAATTTCAAACCATACGACTGGATTACTTTTCATGGTATTTCTCCTTTTGTGGTTCAGTTGTGGAAAAGCCTAGCTATTATTAGACATCCTAAAAGACGCAAAACATTTATTTGTCAGAATTTATCATATCCTAATTTAAATGTAACTTGCTTCATCTGTTTATATTTCCTTTGAACTAAAACTGGAAGTGTTCACAAGAGAAACATCTTCACAATTTCATGTAAGGTTCCTATGATCTCCCTGCAACATTGATATTTGGCCTGGCGCCAGATCGCCATAAAGCATCATATCTGCTATGATAGTCGATTGAATGAAGGCAATTCGTCGGCATTCGTGACACTTAAGAGTCCTTTGTGAATACCGCCGAATTTTCCTCTTTACCGATCAAACCCGCACTGCTCGAAAACATTAAATCTATAGGATATAACCATCTCACGCCCATTCAGGCTGAAAGTCTGCCGCCTATTCTGGAAGGCAAGGATGTGATTGCGCAGGCTAAAACCGGCAGCGGTAAAACCGCCTGTTTTGGAATTGGCTTGTTATCGCGTCTGGAGGTCAATCGTTTCAGCGTACAGGGCATGGTGGTTTGCCCAACCCGGGAACTGGCCGATCAGGTTTGTAAGGAAATCCGCAAGCTGGCCCGGTTTACCCAAAATATCAAAGTTTTGGCCTTATGCGGCGGTGTTCCTTTCGGTCCCCAAGCCGACTCGCTGGAACATGGCGTTCATATTGTCGTTGGCACGCCAGGCCGCTTGCAGGAACATCTCCGTAAACGCAGTCTGCGCTTGAACCAGCTCAAAATTCTAGTACTTGATGAAGCCGACCGTATGCTGGATATGGGATTCGAAGAAGCTGTCTCCGATGTTATTTCCTATGCGCCCACACACCGCCAGACCTTGCTGTTTTCAGCCACGTTTGCCGATCCCATTCGTGAGCTCAGTAAAAAATTCCAGTATAAACCGGTCACTGTCAGCGTTGAAGAGCGTCACCAGGATATTGCGATTGAGCAGCGCTTTTTTCAGATAGAAAAAGGACGCAGAACGAATGCATTGGGCTATTTGTTGGCTTTTTACCGACCGGAATCGACCGTCATATTCTGCAATACCAAAAAAGATTGTCATGCGATTGCCAATGAACTCGACAGTAGCGGTTTTTCAGTGCAAGCCTTACATGGCGATTTGGAACAAAATGATCGTGATCAGGTTCTGGTGCGTTTTGCCAATAAAAGCTGTTCAATTCTGGTGGCAACCGATGTCGCGGCGCGTGGCCTGGATATCAAGGAATTACAGGCAGTGATTAATTATGAATTGCCCTGGGATCCCGAAGTCTATGTGCACAGAATCGGGCGAACCGGCCGTGCAGGTAAAAAAGGTTTTGCGTTGAGTTTATGTACGCAGCAGGAGCTGACGCGGGTTAAAGCCATTGAAGATTATCAAAACGGCCCGGTGAAATGGGATGAAGTTGCGCCATTTCAAATGGCTGGGGAGCACAGGTTGGACCCTCCGATGATCACTTTATGGATAGGTGGCGGACGTAAGGATAAAGTCCGTCCTGGCGATATTTTGGGTGCTTTGACGGGCGATGACGGCATTGCCGGCACTCAAGTGGGTAAAATCGATATCTTCGATCATCATGCCTATGTGGCAATCAAGCGAGACAGTGTCAACTCTGCACTCACCTGTTTAAGAAACGGAAAAATCAAGGGCCGCAGTTTTACCGTGCGCAAATCCCAATGGCGATAATTTTTCCCTCGATCGAAGGTCTGGCAACTATCCGCATATTGCTGTTTATTGTCCATTCAACACTGACTAATCACTAAGTATTTTGCTTACATGAGCGATCGTAAAAAGCTACTTTTATCCGATATCCGCTATGAATGTGGCGATGGTCCATACGAGCGGGCTCGAAGTTATTTTGTCAGAAATCAGGTGGCTAATCTGACTGTCAAGAGCGAAGGCGCTCTTTTTGTGCAATTAAGTGCTGCCGTAAAAGGCACTATGGATATTCCGTATAAGCAAAATATCCGTATCATCTGGCGTCCGGATTACAGTTCTGCAGAAATCGAAGGCTATTGCTCCTGTCCGGTTGGTTACAACTGCAAACATATTGCAGCGGTCTGCATGAAATACCAGAATTCCGACACGACAATAACTATAAAAGATAGCAGTTGTCTGGATTGGCTGAACGGTTTTAAGGAACAGGTTCCTCAAGAACGCGACACTTATCAGGAGTTTGTCGCTTATGTGCTGTTCCCGACTAACGTTGCTCATGATCTGAGTGTTGATTTATATATCACCAAAGAAAAAAAAACCGGTGGCCTGGCAAAGGGTCGTAAAACGAATCTGAACAGCCTGCGTTATGGCTATTCCTATGCCAATTATATTCAGTCGCAAGACGGCGAGTGCGCCAAGTTGCTAACGATACTGAATACCTCGACAGGACAGCCGGTTATGACCGGTACGGCGGGTTATCTGGCCTTATCGAAAATGCTGAAAACAGGGCATTTGTTCTGGCAGACGATTGATAAGCCACCATTACGGTCCGGTGAGCATCGAACGTTAAAGTTTGCTTGGGAACAACTGGAGCAAGGTGACTTCAAATTACAACTCCAGGTGGATCCCGATGCCAGGCTGCTCAGCACCGATCCGCCGCTGTATCTGGATCCTGCGCAGGGGACCATTGGCGAACTGGAGGCCTTGCGGTTAAATGGCAATCAATTTAAAAAATTGCTGAATGCACCCCTTATTCCGGCAGATCAGGCGGATGAATTCAGTTTTCGATTGACTGTCGATTTCCCTCAATTGCATCTTCCTGCGCCTAAACAATTAGATCTCACAGAAGTCGAGGATTTTTCTCCGGTTCCGAGGCTTCTACTATTTGGACAACAAATCAGCAGTCAACACTACGCGCATTTTATGTCGCTGGGCTTTGTCTACGGGGAATGGCTCGTCACGCCGCCAAGTGATGTGGACTATTGCGTCATAAAATCAGCGCAGGGACTGGTCCGCATCAAGCGTGATCTTGCCAATGAACAACTGGCTGTAGAACGTTTGCAGTCTTTGGGGTTTGATCATGCACCCAGTTTGGAAAAAACTATGAATCAAGCGGTTTTTTTCAGCCCGTCTGACATTAGTGTGATGGATAGTGCGGCTCGCTGGGATGATTTTCTCGAGCATGCCCGTGATGAGTTAGCGAATGACGGCTGGATTATTGAAATGGATGACAGTTTTCTGCTGAATTTTCAAACAGCCGAGCATTGGGAAGCCGACATCAGTGAAGGGCGTAACGACTGGTTCGAAATGCGCTTTAATATCGAACTGAATGGCGAATCATTGCCTGTGCTTCCCCTGATCATGCCGGTCCTGGAAGATTATGATCTGGACAGTCTGCCTGATATGCTCAACATTGCCTTGGGAAATCATCGCTATTTGAAGATACCCAGCGACAGGCTCAGGCCATTTTTGGCGGTACTGTATGAACTGTTTGGCTCCAGTCCGCTCAGCAAAGATGGTACGCTGAAGTTATCCCGCTTTAATGCCGCCAGTCTGGTTGAACTGGAGGAGCAGAGTTACGGCTTGTTTTCATTGCGTGGAGGCTCGGAACTGAGAGCCTTGGGGCAGAAGTTAAAAAACTTCACCGGCATCGACGATGTAGCATTACCTGTGAACTTACAGGCCGAACTCCGGCATTATCAGCAACAAGGCTTGAATTGGTTACAGTTTTTAAGGGAGTACCAGTTTGCCGGCATTCTTGCTGACGACATGGGTTTGGGTAAAACCATTCAGACGCTGACACATTTGTTACTGGAAAAACAAAGTGGCCGGATGACCATGCCCTGTCTCATTATTGCTCCGACCAGCCTGATGAGTAACTGGCGGCGGGAAAGCCAGCGCTTTACTCCCGATTTGAACGTGCTTACTTTGCAAGGCATCGACCGTAAACAGTATTTTGACAAAATTAATGATTATGACTTGATCCTGACAACCTATCCCTTGTTGTCAAGAGATGAAGAAATACTCTTCAAATACGATTATTACTTTTTGATACTGGATGAAGCGCAGAGTATTAAAAATCCTCTGGCCAAGGCTGCCCAGGTTGTCAGGCAATTGAGTTCCGTACACCGGCTTTGTCTGACCGGGACACCGATGGAAAACCATTTGGGTGAATTGTGGGCGCAGTTCGATTTTCTGATGCCGGGATTTCTGGGAGACAGCGCGACCTTTAAACGTCTTTATCGAACGCCCATAGAAATTCACGGCGACAGTGAGAAAAGATCCCGTTTATCGCGCCGCGTCGCGCCATTTATGCTGAGACGCACCAAGCAGGAAGTTGCCACGGAATTACCCCCGAAAACCGAAATCATTCGCTCGGTTCCACTCTATCCGAAACAGGCGGCGCTGTATGAAAGCATTCGCCTGACGATGGAGAAAAGAGTCCGTGACGCGATTGCTCAAAAAGGCATGTCACGCAGCCACATCACCATTTTGGATGCCTTGTTAAAACTGCGGCAAACCTGCTGTGACCCGCGCACGCTTGCG
This sequence comes from Methylococcaceae bacterium, assembly GCA_013140705.1. GTDB lineage: Bacteria > Pseudomonadota > Gammaproteobacteria > Methylococcales > Methylomonadaceae > JABFSH01. The sequence continues at coordinate 178,518 of JABFSH010000014.1, read as the reverse complement.
CTAAACGAGGCGCATAAGATTAAAGAATCAGCCAAGCTTGATTTGCTGATGGATTTGCTGCCGGAGCAGCTGGAAGAAGGCCGGCGCATTCTGGTGTTCTCGCAGTTCACGCGCATGATCGCATTGATAGAAGAAAAATTAAAGACACGAAAAATCGGTTATACCAAACTGACCGGGCAAACCCGCAATCGTGACGAAGCTATCGAGGTTTTTAAATCCGGTCAGGTGAATGTGTTTTTGATTAGCCTTAAAGCCGGCGGTGTCGGCCTGAATTTGACCGAAGCCGATACCGTCATCATTTACGACCCCTGGTGGAATCCGGCCGTGGAAAGCCAGGCTGCAGACCGTGTACATCGTATTGGTCAGGATAAGCCGGTGTTTGTCTACAAGTTGATCACAGAAAATACCGTAGAAGAAAAAATACTGGCGATGCAGGAGAGAAAGCGTTCCCTTGCCGACAGCATCTATAAAAATGATGGGAAGGAAGACTCCATGAAATTGACAGCCGAAGACCTCGCAGCATTATTTGATCCCTTATAACGCCAACTCAGGCAATGAAAATATCGATCATCCTGCCGATTCTGAATGAAGAAATAGTTATTCAGGCATGTCTGACACAATTACAACCTTTCATACCCACTTGTGAAATCATCCTCGTCGATGGTGGTAGTAGCGATAATACGCTGGCATTGATTGGTGCCGTTGCCGACAGAGTCTTTTTTTCTAAAAAGGGCAGGGCGCGACAAATGAACGCCGGTGTTGAATATGCGACCGGTGATGTGCTTTTATTTCTGCATGTTGATACCTGCCTGCCCGAGAATGCTCCACAATTGATCGAAGAGGCCATCAGCAGCGGTCGACATTGGGGACGCTTTGCCATTCGCTTCAGCGGTCGTCACCCAATGTTCTGGCTCATTGCGCAGATGATGAACTTGCGCTCTGCTTTAACAGGTATTGCAACCGGCGATCAGGCGATTTTTGTTACGCGACAGGCATTTAATGCGGTAGGTAAATATCCGGAAATCAGCCTGATGGAAGATATTGCGCTGTCTACTGCGCTGAAGAGAATCGGCCCGCCGTTGTGTCTGAATGCAAAAGTGACTAGCTCCAGTCGCCGATGGGAAGTTAACGGTATTTATTCGACAATCGTTTTGATGTGGACACTGCGTCTACTGTATTTTTTCGGTGTGGCGCCGGAAACATTGGCCAGTTTATACAACCGAGGTAAGTTATGGAAACGCTGATTCGATTCACAGCCGCTTTCGGCATTTTTTTTATTATGATTATTTGGGAGGCATTCAGTCCCAGAAGACAGCAACAACATAGCCGTAAACAGCGTTGGCCGGTTAATCTTGGCCTGGCTGCAATTAATATGGCGTTAATGCGTGTGACGGTTGGCAGTCTGGCATATCTTAGTGCTGTTACTGCGATGGATCATGGCTATGGTGTCTTGAATTGGCTGGTTGTTCCAGATTGGATGTCACTCGTTCTTAGCTTGTTGCTACTGGATCTTGCTATTTATGCCCAACACATCGTTTTTCATAAATGTCCTGTGCTCTGGCGTGTGCATCAGGTTCATCATACCGATCTGGAATTTGATGCCACCACTGCCGTACGCTTTCATCCTTTAGAAATCATGCTTTCCATGGCTTACAAGGTGGTTTGTATTGTTGTGATGGGCGCCAATCCGTTAGCCGTCATTGCTTTTGAGATCATACTCAATGGCGCCGCCACCTTTAATCACAGCAACGTTACGCTTCCAGCGGCCGTTGACAACATGCTGCGTTGGTTGATCATTACTCCGGACATGCATCGAATTCATCACTCAGCCATCGCCAGTGAAACCGATAGCAATTACGGTTTTTCCATTTCGTGTTGGGATCGATTGTTTAACACGTATACATCGGAACCTGAACGAAGCCAAACCACGATGGCAATTGGTCTGAGTTCATTTCGTGAAGCTAATGAATTGGGTTTTAAAGCGTTATTACTAATGCCCTTTAAGAAACTTCGTCGCAGGGAAGGTCAGGACTAAGTGTTTTTCCGTGAGCCTGTCGCCGTTTTCTGACAAATCGACAGGCCCAAGAAAACGGGATCAATCGGTGGCTAGCTTATAACTAAAAACGAAGAAATTACATCGAAATATACATCCAGCAGTGATGATAGCGCGTTGTGATACACGGATTTTAATGTCGTTGCTGGTTGAGTCTTCAGTAAACTGGCTAAATCAGATAATGCATAATAATGACTGATCAGGGCGGCTTTGGCGCTTTCGGTGAGTGATGTCAAATAGGTTGTGAGTGGAGCAACAGCAGACGCCATAAATTGCTCCGGATTATCCACGAATAGTTGTAACTGGTGTTCAGCGTTTGCAGAGATTGACGTCGCGTAGCGCATCACCGGTTCGAGTGTATTCGCGGCAACCTGTTCGGGATTGTCCCAAAACGCTTGAAGATACTGAGTGGTTTTTTCTCGACTGGCGACAATTTTATCCTGCCATTGTTGACCGATAGGCCGAATGTTAGTTTGAAACTGGATATAGATGTTAGTACCTTGAGCGCGTGCCAGATCATACCAGTAAGTTAATGTTGCGACCGGATTTGCATATACTTCCTTGGCAGAGGAGGCGACAAGGTTATGAGAATCAATCAGTACAGATCTGATATCTTGAACCAGGCTATTAACCTGAGTGTTAACTTGGGCATACAACTTCGAAGTTGGCAAAATCACTTTATGTTCAATGTCAAACTGTCGAATTGCGAGTAGATCAAATTGATTAAAAGGGGTCATAAGTCCTCAATGGATAGCGTGTTAAGCGGTCAGGATTGTTTACCGCTATGAGATAATTAATGTTTAAATTGGCTTTTTGTAGAATAAATGACCTACAAAAAGCCTATTTGCATTTTAATAGACCCAAGAAGGATTTGGAAATGCGTCATTTTGCCGCAGGTCAGCCGTTACGATCCTGAAATCAATCATTAAGCTGATGATGACGTGTCAAAAAGCGTCTAGCGTATCTGTCTAGCTATTTGATCTGACAGGTTTACTGGAAGAAACCACACCGTGTTGGTGTTTCTCGGATTAAGAAATTATTGAGAACCCTCTCCCACTGCGAGAGGGTTGGCTTAGAAACTGAATTGACCGACTACTTCCAGTCGGCATTCGCCTGTTGCAATACAAATTCCGCAACGTTTTCGATATCACTGGAACTAAGCTGGCTAGCAAATGCCGGCATTGGGCTCTTGCCATTAGTCACCTGATTAATAATCGCTTTCACGGAATACATGCCATTTTTTTCTAAATCTGATTTTTTCAGTGTTTTTGTGGGTGCAATGACATTCAAGCCTTTGTTATGGCAACCAACACAAGAATTCATAAATATTTTTTTTCCTGCTGCTGCATCAGCGGCCAACGCAGGAGTGTAAATGCTCAAACCAACAACAGCGGTGCCAATTATTGTTAGAATAGTTTTCATTGTTACAACCTCTCTATTTAGCGCTATACAACGGACAGCCTGAAAATAGGTGCCGCTTGTTTTAGTACCCTTGGAATGGCGATAGTAACTCAAAAACCGACAATAGATAAGCGATAAATTCAGGTTCGCTTCTACTGTTGTTAAGGTTACATTTGGCAAATACGCTGCCCAAATGCATCGACTTTCTCCCAGTCAGTAAATTCCACCGCCGTCTTGGCGTGAGTGGGACCTTTAGTTAGCAACATGATGAATCTAATCAGGTGTCTGTCCATAAAGTTATATTTCTGGTAGTTGATCATTCCAGCAAATACTGCTATTTCTTGGGGTCGCCATGAGGATTTTTTCAGGAATTTTTTTATGTAAGGATTCGTTGTTGTTTCGCACTTTTCGGGTTTCCTTGCGACAACATTCACGGAAAAAAAAGCGTTGGGCCTGCTTTGCAGAATGGCTTCATTCCTCTTTATAAACGCGTAAACCTGAGGGCTATGGTTTCCGTACCGAATACTCGCTCCAACTACAATTTTATCAAACAGTTTCAGATCCACATCCTGGTTATCACTCATTGATACCAGCTTGACTCGGTGATCTTGTTGTTCGATTATTTGTTGTAGCCGCAGACAGATTTTTTGGGTATGGCCGTCAGTGGTTGAGTAAACAATTATGATTTTTGACATTTGAAGGCTACAAATTGATCTTGACGGAATCTTGTAAATCCGGGCAGGTGGTCAGTTAAATCAGTAATTTTCCCGTTCGTGCCGAGTCCCACGCAGAAGCCTGTCCTGGGTGGTGCCAAGGAGGGGGCCTGATTGAAATGGTTAGAGGTCTGCAAACTCATTGCCTGGTTAGGTTCAAAATGATTTTTCATCGCAAATTTACAAATACCAATTTTTATTCAATGGGTATCAGGCGATAACCGGTATCCAGACTGTTCCAGGACATATAAATACGCTTGCCATCACTGATTAAGGCGGGATGCTGAGACTGACTTTCAGATTCAGCAACGGATTTAGGTTGGGACCAGTGTAATCCGCCATCTTTGGAGTGCATGACTTCAATACGGGTTTTTGAGCCGTCAAAAGCTTTCCAGGTGAGAGCCACCTGCTTGCCGAGCGCCAATATGTCTGAACGGCCTGATAACTTATCGGAATTACCTATTTGCAGTGGTTTTGAAAAGGTCTTGCCTTTATCATCAGACCACGCATAAAAAAGCCCCTTGCGAATATCTCCCAACGTGAACCAGGTCATGTGATAACGTCCATTTTCGCCGATTGACAGGGCGGGACCGTGTGTTGGGCAACCTTCAATCTTCCAGTCATCGAAAGTCACGCGCCAGGGTTCTTCCGGTTTTCCGGCGGCGGATAGTTTTAACAGACCGTGATCACGAATGTTGTCTGGATAAACAAATCGCGCCAGTATGACAGGATTTCCATCCGCATCGCTAGCCATCGCAGAGCGGCAACACGAGCAAATATTTTTTGCAATGCGGTGCTCCGGGAGAGTTTTTTTCCTATCGGCTGGATTAATCGCTGTATAGTAGATGGATAAATCGCCGCCACCCTGTTTTTTGTATTCATCCCCATCACGCATGTCGTGCCATAAAAAATGAATAGCATTCTGTTTTCCAACCAGCATCTCGGCCTGATACTGATAATTGGAGTCCGCATTCGTACTGACCTTTACGGGTTCGCTGAAATGAATTCCATCATCAGCCTGGCTGAAAAAACTGGTGTTTGCCTGTTTATCATCAGCGAAATAAAGTACATACACCCTACCATTTTGATCGACGGAAATAGTGGGCGGATTCTCATCCCAAAGGTTAATTGGATGCGCCTGTCTGTTTATTCTGATTGGCTGGGAGAATGTTTTGCCATAATCCGGGGAATAGTCAACCGATACGAATGTTTGCGAAGGCACTAAGCGCCACAACCGGCCATCCGGACCAAATGCCGAGGCGGTGTAAATCGACTGATCAGGGTGCGTGTTTTTTGCTTGGGACATGCCTGCAGACAGGATAGACAGACACATTCCTAGTGCTGCAGCAGTTAATCGGCTGCTCGATGCTGATATCGATAGTTTAACTGTACATTGATTGATTCTTATCATGTATTTAAAAACAGTGTTTTCTAATTCTGGATTGGCCAAATTAATGATGTGAGCAATCAACTGGCCTGGAAACACCAACTGTCCAGTTCTATTTAAGTGGCCGGCCTTTGCTGTCTTTGTCAATACTGCTTGAGAAAAGTAGCAGCGCATCAACAAACCCCCATTGCGGAGCAAAGACTATAAATCCTGTATATATCAGCAAGACACTGAGGGCAAATTGATAAAAGGCGATTCGGTAATAGCCCAGATACAGTCGGTGTAAACCCAGCCATCCTAAAAAAATGGCCAGAAAAACTGCTAAATATTTATATTTGACCGCTTGAGGTTTTGCCAGTTGAATACCCAGCAATTTGATGTTGGTAGCCGACATATTTACGGGTTCAAAGGTAACATCATCGCCGACATCCGGTGCGACTTCTTCAGACCATTGATCATAAGCAAAGGTATAGGTTTTCTCCTCACATTTTATGACGCCTGTTTTTGTTTCAGGATTATAACTTTCTATTTGTCCAATCATGTTGCCTACCTGATTAATCTATTTATGGGATAAAAATTCGGTTGTTTATCGAAGTGCCGGAGTCCACGTTCGACCGATAATAAAATTGTTCCTGATTACCCACAAGCTTCAGATGAAATAGCAGACACTCAAGTATCCGTCATGCCGACATGGATTGCCGGTATCCAGAACACAGGGACGTGACTCAACAGGAGAGCTAATCGCTGGTTTACATCCGTGTAGCCTGGACCCCGGCAGTCCATGCCGGGGCGACGTTTTTTTTTTGGAAACTTATGGTTCTTTGATATTGGCTGAAGTTTATACGTAATCATGAAAATGTTTAAAATAACCTGTCAATCGTCCGGCAGGCGCACGGCCAACACATCACATTTGGCATGGTGCAATACGGCATTCGCAGTCGATCCTAATAATAAGCCAAAACCATGTCGACCATGAGATCCCATGACAATCAAGTCGGCCTCGTTTTCGGTGGCGATGCGGATGATTTCCTGTTTAGGGCTGCCCATTTCAAGCCAGGTTTTGCTCTCGCTAACCTGCAACTGTTCAGCAAGTTTGGCCAGCCTTACTCTGGCAACAGCCGTCAACTCGGCGGCCAAGTCCAGATTGAAAGGCAGATCCAGACCATAATCCGAATGGGTCATGGGCAGACTGTCGACCACATGAATGATGCTGAGAGCGGCTTGATATCGGTCCGCCAGGTCTTTTGCACGACTGGAAACTATGGCATCATTTTCAAAAAAATCGACGGCTAATAAGATATGTTTGTAATTTTCCATGAATTCCTCCTAATGGGTGCTGGCCACTTCAGGAAACAAAACGGCAATGACCTGATATGATGCCAATAAATAGAATACCGATAGACCAAAGCTGAAAAACAAGTTTTGATCTAGCGACTGATGGATTATGTGCGCAATAACTGCGCACTGCCAGGCGAGCAGTACCAGCATGACAATAAATACCGGCCATCCGCCTTGTCCGATTTCCAACGATAGAACCCCGGGTAGGACGAAAAAGTTGAGCATCGTATCCGTTCCAATAAATGCACAGCTGACCTGGTAAAACCGGTCAAGTTTGCGATTAATGTAAAGCATTAACCAGCTAAAGGCCAATATGAGAACAATCTCGACCAGTATTTGCAGAAAAGTGTGCAGATGATCGGTGTGCATCACCAACATTAAATAGCGAATGCCGGCATAGACGAGGACAAATAGTCTGAGTAGCCATATTGAATAAGGCACATCCTGTGGTCCTTTTTTAAACAGGCAAATTTCAAGTAACAACTTTAAAATTTCATACATTGACTGTTTCCTGGGGTAAGGTCATTGAAATACATGGATGCCGTTTTATACTCGGTAATTTAATGTAAATGCTGGTTAAATGCTCTCTCCATTTGCCCATATGGCTTGAACGAGTAGAGCGCGATTTTGTCACCAAAGTGACCATTGGTCGAGCGGAGCCGAAGCCCGTTAATCTTTCAACTCCGCTTACCTAAAGGCTTAAGATAACAGTATTGAGGAGAACCCTTGGATTCTCTTCAGAACAATTTGTTCAGCTTACTTGACGTCTTCCAGCTTTTCTTCGGCTTCAATCCACTCGGCTTCGGCTATTTCCAGAGCCTTGTCGACTTGTGTTTTCCGTTCAAGCAATTCCTTTAAGCGCATTTTTTCAGAATCGGCATATATTGCCGAGTCGGCTAGTTGCTGCTCCAGTTGTTTTTGTTCGAGGTGATATTTTTCAACCATCGACTCGGCTTTTTTTAGTGCATCAAATAACGGCTTATGCTTTCTTCGCCACTCGGCATCCTGCTTTCGTTGGTCTTTACGCGAAATAACGGCGCTGGACTCGGCGCTCAGTTTTTCGTCTGTTTTTTTCTGATCAGCCAGCAATGCACGATAATCTTCAAGGTCGCCGTCAAAAGCTGACGCTTTACCGTCAGCTACCAGTAAAAAACGGTCTGTCACCGAACGAAGCAGGTGCCGGTCATGCGAAACGACGACGATGGCACCTTCATAGTCCTGCAATGCCACGCTAAGGGCATGGCGCATTTCAAGGTCAAGATGGTTAGTCGGTTCATCCAGTAATAACAGATTGGGATTTTGATAAACCAGCATCGCCAAAACCAATCGCGCTTTTTCACCGCCTGAAAAGGGTTTAACCTGTTCCAGCACTTTGTCGCCCTGAAAATCAAAACCACCCAGAAAGTTACGTAAATCTTTTTCCGTCGCCTGCTTGTTGATTTGCTGTAAATGCCACAAAGGGCTTTCATCCAGCCGCAATTGCTCCAGCTGATGTTGGGCAAAATAACCAATTTTTAAGCTTTCAGCTTCCAGTCTTTTCCCGGTCAGAACTTGCAAATCACCCGCCAGCACTTTTATAAGACTCGATTTTCCAGCACCGTTTGCACCTAAAAGTCCAATCCGGTCACCGGGTGAAATACTCAGATTGGCTCGATGAATGATTTTTTTATCACCATAACCAATATCCGCATTTTCAAGCGTTAATAATGGATTGGGCATTTTGCCTGGCCTGGCAAAGCAAAAATCAAATGGCGAATCGACATGCGCCTGCGCGATCATTTCCATGCGCTCCAGGGCTTTGATGCGGCTCTGCGCTTGCCGGGCCTTGGTGGCTTGCGCTTTAAAGCGATTGACAAAACTCTGGATATGGGAAATTTCTCGCTGCTGCTTGAGATAGGCTGACTGCTGTTGCGCCAGTTTTTCAGCTCGCATACGCTCAAAGGCTGAATAATTGCCGGTATAGAGTTCAGCTTTGTTTTGTTCGATATGAACAATGTGATCGGTAATGGTATCGAGAAAGTCGCGATCGTGGGAGATCAATAATAAAGTTCCTGGATACGTGCATAACCAGTCCTGTAACCAGATCACTGCATCCAGATCCAGATGGTTAGTGGGTTCATCCAGCAACAATACGTCAGAGCGACACATAAGGGCCTGGGCCAGGTTAAGACGCATACGCCAACCGCCGGAAAAGGAGCTTACGGAATTTTTTTCCTGAGCTGCCCTAAAACCCAAGCCGTTTAACAGTCGGGATGCTCTTGCCTGAGCCGTATAGCCGCCAATGTGGTCCAGGGCGGCATGTAATTCAGCTTGCTTTAAACCATCGTTATTGTGCTCGGCGACTGTTAATTGCTGTTGTAAACGTCGTAATTCCTGATCGCCATCAATGGCATAGTCAATCGCTGAACAGCTATTCGGTGGCGTTTCCTGGGCCACATGGGCTATTTCGAGTCCAGGTGGCTGGGAGAAATCACCTTCATCCAGATGCAATTCGCTTTTAATCAGTGCGAACAGGCTTGATTTTCCGGCACCATTTGCACCGGTAAAACCGACTTTTTGTCCTCGATGTATGGTAAACGAGCTATTACTGATCAGCAGCTTCGCGCCACGGCGCAAAGCAATATTTTTAAAATTGAGCATGGCTGGTGTAAAACAGGTTCAAGGAAAATCTGAATTTGTCGCTCCCTAGGCGTAGCGTTCAATCATTTTTTCAACCTGTTCGGCAAATTGCTCCAGATTACCTTTTTTAACCGTTTCGACGGGTATGACCAGCGCGGTTGTTAAATCCAGATAAATATAAACAGCCTTTTTGCCATATTCCAGTCTGACCATTTCCGACCATGGGGTTTTATGTTTGCCGCTCGGTGACGTTTCGTGCAAAAAAGTAGGACTGGCCGGATCAATTTTCAATGTGTACATGCCGAACATCTGGCGTTTTTCTTTTGGCGTATAGTTTTTTAGCACTTGCCGACGCATATCCAGCAACATTAATCTTGGAGACAAGACAGCCCAGAGTATCGCGATGACCAAAATATAGGCAGATGAGTTAAGATCCACATAATAGTAATAATAAAAAGCACTAATGAGCACCATGATGCTTGGAACTATCCAGCGGTTCTTTTTTAAATTGTTTAGATAGTCATCCGTCTGCATAAATCGCATCTCATTAAAACGGACCAGATCCTCTTCACGGAACTCATATTCAATTTCTAACATGTTTGTTTTCTAAGTTAATGGTTAAAAAATTAATGCATTTTTATTTTTGTATACGCACTACGTCTGAACAAATTTGATAGCGTTAACATGGCGGTTCTAAAATAACCATGAATAGCCACCTGGTGCATTTTATACAGCGACAGATAAACCAGTCGCGCAATAAAGCCCCCGACACTGACGCTACCCATCAGGTTCCCCATCAGGCTGCCGACGGTGGAGTATTGGCCTAAGGATACCAGCGAGCCATAATCCTGATAGACATACTTCACCAGAGCGACGCCTGATAGTCGATTGGCGATCGATTTACTGAGCGTTGAGGCTTGCTGGTGAGCGGCCTGGGCTCTGGGTGGCACATTGACTTGGTGGCCGGGCCAGACACAGGCAGCGCAATCGCCAATCGCAAAAATGGCGTCATCATTGGTTTTTAATGTGTCATCGACGATCAATTGGTTCAGGTGATTGGTGACCAAACCATCCAGTTGTTTCAACCAGTCGGGTGCTTTAATGCCTGCCGCCCAAACTTTGAGATCGGCTTCAATAAATTCGCCATCATGGGTTGTGATACCCGCTTTAGTGACTTCAGTGACTCGTCGGCCCAGTTTTAAATCAACACCTAGATTCACCAGTTGCTGTTGCGTGGCGCTGGCCAATTTAAGCGGCAGGGCAGGCAGCAGTTGTGTAGCTGCTTCAATAATGGTCAGTTTAACATTATTGGGTTCTTTCAACCCATAGGCAGCCAGCAGGCTGGTGACTTCATGCAACTGCGCGGACAACTCGACGCCGGTTGCGCCGGCCCCCACGATGGCAATCGATAACGGTTTTACATGAGCCGTTTCCTTACCGATATATTTCTTCATATAGGATTCCAGCAGCAGCTTTTGAAACTTAAAAGCCTGAGACGTGGTATCCAGAAACAGGCAATGCTCTATTACACCTTTGATGCTGAAGGTATTGCTGACGCTGCCAATTGACATGACCAAGGTATCGTAAGTGAATGTGCGCTTTGGAATTAGTTCTTCGCCGCTGTCATTGACTGTCGGACTGACATAAATTTCCTTTTTCATTCTGTTCAGACCCTCCATTTTCCCGAGCCTGAAACGAAAATGGCTGCGATAGGCCTGAGCCAAGTAATCAATCTGCTCCGATTCATCCAGTGTGCCAGCAGCAACTTCATGTAACAGTGGTTTCCAGATATGCGTAGAGGTATCATCCAGTAATGTAACTTCCGCCAGTCCGTTTTTCCCCAATTTTCGTCCCAGACTGGTTGCCAACTCAAGACCAGCGGCCCCACCACCAACGATTACTATTTGATGTTTTTGGTTTTTGTCATTGGCCATTGAGTATTTCCCCGAGAAAGTTGGTATGCCCGTAACTATGCACGAATAGTCGCAGGATCAAAGGTGAGGGTAACAGGCGAAAAATAAAATCATTAAAAATAGGTCACCCTTTTGATGTTAGCTTTGCACCTTTCTGCTGGCCATACATTATATAGAATCAACGCGTTTGTAGCTGATTTCGATTGCCTGATTTTTACCGAGGTACAATTAAAGCGCGATACATTTAAAACAAACCACTGATTTTACCGTCGTCGTCGATATCGATGCGCTCTGCGGCTGGTACTTTGGGTAAGCCCGGCATCGTCATCATGTCGCCAGCAATGGCAACAATGAAGCCTGCACCATTCGCCAGGCGAACATCCCGTATTTCAACGTTATGGCCGGATGGTGCGCCCTTTAGGTTAGGATTGGTCGAAAATGACATTTGCGTTTTTGCCATACAGATGGGGAAGTGGCCATAATTGGCATTCCAGTCAGCCAATTGCGCTTTCACTTTGGTACTTGCGGTGATGCTGCCTGCTCCGTAAAGCTTGGTTGCGATGGCTTCAATTTTGTCCCATAAACTCAGATTTTCATCATAAACGTAACTACAACCAGGTTCTCGATGATCAACCAGATTTATAATTGCATCGGCCAGTGCTTCAGCACCGAGGCCACCTTGCGCCCAATGTTTGGAAACAATGCATTGAGCGTCTAACGTGGCACACAGATTTTGAAGCAGGGTAATTTCAGTTTCCGTATCGAAGGTGAAATGGTTCATGCAAATGACACAAGGCAAGCCATAGTGTTGCGTAATATTGTGGTAATGCCGTTCCAGATTGGCAAAGCCTTTTTCTATCGCAGTTAGATTTTCTTCATTCAAGGCGTCTTTAGCGACGCCACCGTGAAATTTTAAGGCTCTGATGGTGGCTACCAAAACAACGGCAGACGGTTTTAAACCTGTCATGCGGCATTTGATATCGATAAACTTTTCGGCGCCCAGATCAGCGCCGAATCCAGCTTCTGTAACCACATAGTCGGCCAGCTTTAACGCTGTTTTGGTTGCCGTTACCGTATTACATCCATGCGCAATATTGGCAAAGGGGCCGCCATGGATGATGGCTATATTGTTTTCCAGTGTTTGTACCAGATTTGGCTTGATGGCATCTTTCAATAAGGCGGCCATCGAACCTTGGGCATTCAAATCACTGGCATAAACCGGCGTCACTTTATCGGATTTGTAGCCAATGACAATCCGCCCAAGCCGTTCTTTTAAATCTGAACGGCTGGTTGCCAGACAAAGGATGGCCATGACTTCCGACGCAACGACAATGTCATAACCGTCTTCTCGCAAATAGCCGTTGGCAACACCGCCCATGCCGACAATGATATTGCGTAAGGCACGGTCGTTCATGTCGACAACGCGCTTCCACTGAATGCGCCTTGGATCGATATCGAGCGCATTGCCATGGTTGATATGGTTATCAATTAAGGCAGAGAGCAGATTGTGGGCAACGCCGATGGCATGAAAGTCACCGGTGAAATGCAGATTGATGTCTTCCATCGGCACGACCTGTGAATAGCCACCGCCGGCAGCGCCGCCTTTAACGCCGAAACAGGGGCCTAATGACGGTTCTCGCAAACACATAATGGTTTTTTTACCCAGCCGATTCAGTGCATCACCCAGACCAACAGTCGTGGTGGTTTTGCCTTCCCCTGCTGGTGTTGGGCTAATCGCCGTAACCAATATTAATTTGCCATCCTCTCTATCCGCCAAGCTATTGATGTATTCCAGAGACAATTTGGCTTTGTAATGACCATAAGGATCAAGATGCTCTGCATCAATACCGTATTGGTCTTTAACCAATCCGATAATGGGTTTCATGTGAGCTTGTTGGGCGATTTCTATGTCAGACATTTTTTTCTCGGTTAATCAAAATTTTGGACATGAGGGGGCGACAGTTCCAATATTGTATTCTCTCGTGTCAGGTGCTCACGAATGGTTCAGACAACGAACTCTTCCTATTTATTCGCCATTTTTCAGTATTTGTAGAATGTGCTTATTACTTTTTCATGTGAGGCATCGGTAAGTGTGGCTACGTTTTTATTGAACAGCGCTACATTAGCAGTGAATAGTTTACTGGGTCTAACAAAGCTGACCACGTTCAGGCTACCGCTTTTGTAATCGGTTTCATCAATGCGTATAGCCTTATTGTCGTTATACGATTTACTGGTGATTTGACACAATATCCAATCGTTTCGTTGTGCATAGGCTAGCACTAACGCGGGCCTTAACTTCGCATGGCTTAAATCCGAAAATGGAAATGAGCTAAAAACAATATCGGCTATTGATAACTCGCCCATGCCTCATCCTCTTCAGGTCGACTCCAGTCGACTGCTAATGCTTGCTCGCTCAACAAGGTAGATTCATATTTTGATGGTAATGACTGACGCGCAACCTTGGTATGCATAAACTTAATAAAGTCGAACACTTCTTGCTGCATAGGTTCAGGGAGTGCTCTAATTTTTGCTGTTATTTCTTGAATGGAATGAGCCATCAATTTGCCCTATTTATTTATAAGGTTGGAATAATAAATGTTATATGTGCTAAACATTGAATCCGAACTGCGTCTATTAGTCTGTTGTACCGAATGTTATCGAGCATTTTCTACTCCCGCATTAACCAGTGCCGCCGCATCACTTTGTCCGCGATTATTTAATCCTTGTATGACGCTGACCTGATTTTGCGGTGGCTGGTTTTGACTTACCTTCCATTTGCCGGATAAGCGAGTAATAACTATTTCAATGCCTACAATGGATTCAATTAACTTTTCAGTAAAATCAAATGGAGCGTCGGAAACAGCCCAAGGCTCAGGAAAACCAGCCTCATTTTGATTGGTTAGTGCTTCAAGCTGGGTACGAATCCAAGGGGCATCATCAATGATACGCAGAGAGCCGTAGGCATGAACGACCGTGTAGTTCCATGTGGGGACTACTTTTCCGGTTTCCAGTTTAGTAGCATACCAGGATGGGCTAATGTAAGCATCTGGGCCATGGAATATAGCCAACAATTCAATGTTTGACTCCAAGTCACGCCAGATCGGATTTGAACGAGCAACGTGACCTCTTAATGTACCAAACGGCACAGGCGATTCCGAAAGGTGCAAAGGAATATGATTAGCGTTAATTCCATCAGCAGACAATGTCACCAGCGTGGCCAGTGGTCGGGTCCGAATCAGCTCATGCATCGCCGTAATATCTGGCTGTTCAAAATGGCTTGGAATGTACATGTCTGCTAGATGTCAGCGTTGCTCAATTTCAAATAGGAGGAAAGATTATCCCAACCCGCTTAGCCGTAAACCGGAAACCGCGCACATAGATTGCCGACTTTCTCCCGCACCGCTGCCAGCATGTTTTCGTCTTCCATGTTTTCCATCACGTCGCACATCCAGTGGGCGATTTCAGTAACTTCAGCCTCTTTAAAACCGCGCGTGGTCGGCGCAGGTGTGCCGACACGGATACCGCTGGTGATAAAAGGCGATTGCGGATCGTTGGGGACAGCATTTTTGTTGACAGTGATATGGGCTTTATTTAAGGCTGCGTCGGCTGCTTTACCGGTAATGCCTTTAGGTATCAGCGAAACCAGCATCAGGTGGTTATCGGTGCCGCCAGAAACAACATCGAAGCCGCGCTTGATAAAGATTTTCGCCATCGCTTGCGCGTTTTTAATGACCTGTTGCTGATAAACCCGGAATTCCGGCTGCATGGCTTCCTTGAAAGCGACCGCTTTGGCGGCAATGACATGCATGGACGGGCCACCCTGAATGCCTGGGAAGATGTTGGAATCGATTTTTTTCTCTATCTCCGGATTGCTTTTGCAAAGAATGAGACCGCCGCGAGGACCGCGTAATGACTTATGTGTTGTGCTGGTAACAACGTCGGCAATCGGCACAGGATTCGGATATAAACCGGCAGCCACCAAACCAGCGACATGCGCCATGTCGACGACAAAATAAGCGCCGACTTTATCGGCAATCTCCCTGAAGCGTTGCCAGTCCCAAATTCGCGAGTAGGCAGAAAAACCGGCAACAATCAGTTTCGGCCTATGTTCCAGCGCAAGGGCTTCCACTTGTTCGTAATTTATTTCGCCGGTTTCGGGGTTTAAACCGTATTGTATGGCTTTGTAGATTTTGCCCGAGAAGTTGGGTTTGGCACCGTGCGTTAAATGGCCACCGTCGGCAAGGCTCAAACCCAGTATGGTGTCGCCCGGCTGGATCAACGCCATAAAAACCGCCATATTGGCCTGCGAGCCGGAATGCGCCTGGACGTTGGCATAATCGGCGCCAAACAGTTTTTTGGCGCGGTCGATGGCGAGTTGCTCGGCCTTGTCGACTGCTTCGCAACCGCCATAGTAGCGTTTGCCTGGATAGCCTTCGGCATATTTGTTGGTTAGTGACGATCCTTGTGCCTCCATGACCCGAGGGCTGGTGTAATTTTCCGAAGCGATCAATTCAATGTGATCTTCCTGACGTTGACGTTCTTCTTCGATGGCCTGGAATAATTCATCATCAAAGCCGGCGATGGTCATGGATTTATTAAACATTAAGTTCTCCTGGTTGAAGAGTTTATTTGGAAAGGGTTGGCTGAATAAGTAGTACTTGCAGGTCAGCGACATTGGTTCCAGTGGCGCCAGTCATGATTAAGTCCTGTGAGTGTTTAAGTGCGTTATAAGCATCATTGTTGGCGAGCATTTGCTGAGGCATTATAGTGGAGTTTG
The DNA here is from genome assembly GCA_013140705.1 of Methylococcaceae bacterium. GTDB lineage: Bacteria > Pseudomonadota > Gammaproteobacteria > Methylococcales > Methylomonadaceae > JABFSH01. The sequence goes on along the minus strand of JABFSH010000014.1, from coordinate 162,317 downwards.
CCAAGCGTTTTAATGTGTCAGGGTCGACCAGACCACCGGTTGCATCGGTTGGTCCGTCGCGGCCATCCGTGCCGCCACTAAGGAAGGTCCAGTTCGCAGTCAATCCGTGGCGTTCGGCAGCCATGGCAAAAGCCAGCGCCATTTCCTGATTGCGGCCACCTTGGCCATGGCCGGTGACATTAACCGTGGTTTCGCCGCCTGCTAAAAGCGCGACTGGTTTCGAAATACCATTGGCAAGCAATTGTTTGGCATGGACCACCCATTTTTCCGCTTCCTCTCTTGCGATGCCGCAAAGTTTAGCACTGTAGAGTTGGCTTTGATATCCCAGCGCTGCGCTTGCCTCCAGCATGGCGGTAACACTGATAGCATTGCTGCCAACTAATGTATGGCTGGTAGTGGCAAATACTTGATCACCAGATTTAGGTGTTTCAGGTAAGAGACCGAGTCTTCCTTGTTCCAGATGGTGCCTGACGGCAGCGGGAATGGACGCCCAAATGCCTCTGGATTTGATGACTTCAACAGCATCCGCGAAACTGGTGTCATCAGGCACCGTCGGGCCGCTGGCAATAGCGCTCAAGTCGTCGCCCAACACGTCCGATAGAATAAACGCATGGAGGTCGGCAGGTGCGGCCAACCTGGCCAAACCACCGCCTTTTAATTGGGATAGATGTTTCCGAACACAGTTAATCTGATTGATCGTTGCGCCCGAGACCAGCAGTAGATTAGTGGTTGCGATTTTTTCTTGTAATGTAATGGTGTCGACCGGGAACGGGATGAGTGCCGATCCGCCGCCGCTGATCAGAACAAGTATCAGTTCATTGGCATGCACATTGCGAACGCGTGCGGCCATTTTTTTTGCTGCCGCCAGTCCAGCTGCGTCGGGTAAGGGATGCGAAGCGCCGATAACCTCATTTGCACCGAGAGGAATAACGTTTTCGTAATTGGTGACAACTAGGCCTCGATCAGTGAATAAGGTTTCAGGAATAGCGTCCTGCACGGCTTTGGTCATGGCACAAGCGGCTTTACCAAAAGCCAGCAGGTGTATTTTGCTCCAATTGCCAATACGCTTGCTTTGGTAATTATCTGGGTTTAGCCGTATTTCAATCTGACCGTTGTCGATGCTCAGACACTGCCTTACGGCCCGATAGGGATCAGCAGCGTCGACACCGGCTTTGAAAATATGAAGCGCATTTTTTCTTGCACTCGCAATATCGGGATGCTCTAAGGGGTTCATTACAGTCGCGAAAGCTACCCGGATTAAGCCATTGTCTTCGCTAACGCAAAGATTGCTTCAGCATCGAAGATTTGCTTGTTATCGTGAAAGAGTTTTGCTATGCAGGCGCGATGCAGTGCGAGTTTTAATGATCCAAAGCCCAGTGCCCCCCAGATAATTTTGCCATTCCGTTCAATACCTTTATCCATTACATCGGTACCGCCAATACCGATCGGTGGCGTGGCATTAGCGTCGGCGATGACTTCCAGGTGTGAGTTGTGTTGCCATTGTTCGGCCGTGAGCAGTTCAACGCCAGCCGCACCCGTGGCAACAACGATGTTCGCATGCTTGATTGCCTGGGCTCTGTCCTCATTGTTAAATGCTTCAACCGGTGTTAAGTCAACCCCAAATCGGGCTTTAATGTCCTGGCAAGCCTGTACAGCACGCGTCATTTTTCGTGCAGTCAACGAAACCTGGGCGCCTTCCTGAGCGAGCATTGCCGCAGCACGTTGCCCTACCGGACCCGTACCCGCCAAAACCACGGCTTTTTTGCCGGCCAACGTGCAACTAGACGCCACTTTTGCTACAGCCGAAGCAGCAGTGGTATTGCAGCCATTACTGTCCAGCATGACAGAAACCTGAAAGCCAGGAAAAAAATGGCGCTGGATGGCCGTCAATAACTGTTGGCCGGCCATCATGTTGCTACCACCGATAAATATGGCGGTATACTTTTTATCTTTGGGAGCCCGCGTAAAAATGGTTCCGTCCACCAAAGCACCCACGTTTTCTGCTGTCAACCCTCCGTGACCAATGACATGATCTGCACCACCATCGTATGCGACTACGGTGTCAAAAACAGATGGGTATGTATCGGTATCGAATTGGAAGAGCAGTTTTTTCATTAATTTACCTTAATAAAACAATATATTGACAGAAGAGGATATGATAATTTGGGGAGGTATTATACCGCAGATCAAAAACCCTGCTTTATTTCGGAGTTGTTCCATGAAGGGAGAAAATATAACGATTTTGAGCGTTCGAAATTGGATTTGGCTTGCGTCAGCACGCATGTTTTCGTTATTATTCCAGACACTGTCATATTAATGCAGTTATGTAAGTGACTGTAAGCGGGCTTGACGATAGTTATGGATGGAAGCCAAACCCTGAAAGACAAAGCTAAGTGTTAGGGATTGGATAGTCTAATCCTAGACTTTGAAGATTATAAATAATATAGCGGAAGAAAAAGATGAAATCACCCGTTCACATCGCAGTTACAGGCGCAGCTGGTCAAATTAGCTATTCGTTGCTTTTTCGTTTGGCAGCTGGCTCCCTGCTAGGGCCCAACCAACCTATCGTTTTGCATTTACTGGAAATTCCTCAGGCGATGGGTTGGCTTGAAGGAGTTGTGATGGAATTACACGACTGTGCTAATCCATTGCTTCATCGAATTGAAATTACGGACGATCCTAAGCTGGCATTCAAAAACGTTGATTACGCATTTTTGGTGGGAGCCCGGCCGAGAGGGGCTGGAATGGAACGTAAGGATTTGTTGCAGGTGAATGCCGAAATTTTCTCCATTCAAGGCCGTGCCTTGAATGATGTGGCCAACCGGAATGTGAAAGTGTTGGTAACCGGTAATCCGGCAAATACCAATGCTTTAATTGCCCTAAAAAATGCGCCAGATCTGAAGCCGGAAAATTTCTCTTCGATGTCGAGACTAGATCATAACCGTGCGATCAGCTTTCTGGCTGAAAAATGTGGTGTGTTGACGACTGATGTCAAAAACATGATCGTTTGGGGCAATCATTCCAGTACTCAATATCCAGATATTCATCATGCTAAAGTGAAAGGGCAGGATGCTCTTTCTCTGGTGGGACAAAACTGGTTCGTTAACGAGTTTGTTCCTGCTGTCCAGGAGCGTGGCGCCGCCATTATTAAAGCGAGAGGACAATCGAGTGCAGCCTCGGCAGCCAATGCAGCGATTGATCAAATGAAGGCTTGGGCTTTTGGAACTGAAGAGGGTGATTGGGTGAGTATGGGTGTTTATTCAGATGGTAGTTATGGTGTTGATGCGGGGTTGGTCTATTCATACCCTGTTAGTGTTATCAATGGTGAGGTCAATATTATTAAGGGATTGGATGTTAACGAATTTAGTTTGCAGAGATTACGTGCAAGTGAAGCTGAGTTAAAAGAGGAAAGAGATGCCGTTAAACAACTCTTTTAATGTGGTGTACAAAAGGGAAGCGAATTTTTCAGAGCCAAAATGACGAATGATGTATGGCGTTTAACAGCCGATCTTTCGTATAGCCCATCAAGCCAACAGTCAAAAGTAAAATTACGATTCTACCAATTATTAAAATTTGGTTGAGATCTGTTTTTTGTTTTTCTGAGGCGGTTTTTGCAGCAATTGTTAGCCGATTGGAAGGGTTAAATTGTTTTTCAGTGTAGATAGTTGAGTTCATTGATATTCTCTCGTTACAGGTCTCTTAGTTGTCTACATCAGCATCGAAAGAAAAAAATATGCGTCCCTGCAAAAAATTACAATCCCTGTATTAGGGGGAGGTACATGCATAATGTAGCGATTGGCTACTTTATACCTCGCATAAAAAAATACTTCTATGAAGTATTACCATTGACAGAGGCCTAGGTCCACAAAAACGACCGTATAATTTTCATGTACTTGCAATACTCCCGGCAATTGCCTTTCACAGGCTCCACCACAAGAGTGTCCTAAGGACAGGCGAACAATGGATGTGTTGAATTAATTCACTTTTCCCGTTCGTAGCGAGGTCTTCGGTTTCGTTCAGTAGGGACCCTGCCGAAACACAGGAATGATTTTTTCATGGCCATCCAATGTAAAGGGATGTATCCCCAAGCGCGATAAATTCATAGCAGTGTTACTCATAAAGCACATTGAAATTTTTCTCGTCAATGATGCCGCCCGCTTCATCAACCAGTCGCACCGTCCAGTTTTTTTCAGTGGTAAATTTAAAAACCTGACGGCTTGATGTGCGCCAAGTATCGTCATCTATGTTGACTTTTTTCCTTGAAATCAGAAATCCGTTCAATACCCATTCGTGGAAAACTGTTTTTCCTTTCATGGAGTTTATTTCGACAAAGTAATAAATCCACGTTGAACCTTTTTTGCTGATTTTTACTGGTAACTTTATTTCATCGACTGGTTCGTTATCGACAATCTTGTAAGCAAGCACGGATCGAGTCACATGATGGCTAACGTCCAATTTTGGTTGGTGCTGAGCAGCTAGGGGAGCTACTGATGGCGCTGGCGTAACAGGTTCAGCCAATTCAGTATTTTGAGTGGCTGATTTTTGGGTACTAATTAAATAGAAAATGGTTAACACTGAAACTATGACAACGATAGTAATAACGATCCGTTTAACATTCCATTCAGTGATATATTGGGGTGACGCTACAGTATTTGTTGGGGATGGCTTTTCATGCCCTGAATACTTAACCTTTATTACAATATTTTTTTTGTCTGCCATTGATTTAACAACCATAAGTGAGAAGAAACATCAGCATTGCCTTTTCAACAAAAATATAAGATTATGCGTTACAGCGTGTTGTATTGCCCGATTTTATTGTTATGTGGCGCAACGATACAGTGTAAGACCTTATCAATGGATTCATTCGTGTCTGTAGCTGCACCCGGGACTTGAACTCTGTTTAATGACTGCTAATCTTTTTCGCCAAGAAATGCTTTACGCTTGTAATATACCACTTCATACTTAATATTAAACATTAAAACTGTGCAGTATCATTCGGATATGTCTAATGAGTAAGCTTATAAAATTTTTTCAAGACTCATCATCCCTAAACGGCAGCAATGCCAGCTTTGTAGAATACCTTTATGAGCGTTTTCTGGAAGACCCGGAATCTGTTGAGCCTAGTTGGCAAAAAGAGTTTAACAATATTCATCCCGGTAACTCCTACGAAACTCCACATAGTCCTGTGGTGGCACGCTTTGCCCAGTTGGCCATTAAATCACCCAGCCGATTGGCTCAATTACAAGGTTTTACTGAGGAAAGCGTAAAAAAACAATCCGCAGTCGCCAGACTGATTAATCATTACCGGGTCCGCGGACATCAGATCGCCAATAATAATCCGTTAGGGAGAAACTCATCTCCGCCACCAGACATGGACCCAGGCTATTATGGCCTGACTGAACCGGATATGGATACCCTGTTCGACACCGGTGCGCTGTATGGCGCAGATAAGCTACCATTGCGCGAAATTATTGCCAGTCTGAAAGAAATCTATTGCGGTAGTATCGGCTCTGAATTCATGCATGTTGTCGATACGCATATCAGGCGCTGGTTGATTCATCGACTGGAAAACTCAAAGGCTAGTCTGACTCCGGCCCCTGATAAAAAACGCTGGTTATTAAAATTACTCACTGCTGCGGAAGGAATAGAAGTTCATTTACAAAACCGATTTGTCGGACAAAAACGTTTTTCGCTGGAGGGTGGTGAATCGCTGATTCCCATTCTCGACGAATTAATTCTTGGCTTCAGTGAAAAAGGCGTGAAAGAAATCGTCATCGGTATGGCACATCGTGGCCGTTTGAATGTGCTGGTCAATATTTTGGGGAAAAGTCCTTCCAGCCTCTTTGATGAATTTGCCGGAACCTATGCTCCCACACCCGGGGTGAGTTCCGGTGACGTAAAATATCATATGGGCTTTTCGTCTGACCTTGATATGCCTTCCGGGCCCGTTCACTTGACATTGGCATTCAATCCATCCCATCTGGAGATCATCAATCCCGTTGTGGAAGGCTCCGTGAAGGCGCGTCAGGACAGGGCAGGGATTGCCGGGATTGATACGGTAGTGCCCATACTCATTCATGGTGATGCCGCATTTTCAGGACAGGGTATCGTCATGGAAACCTTGAATATGTCGCAAACTCGCGCATTTTCAACCGGGGGGACCATTCACATTGTCATTAATAATCAAATAGGATTTACCACCAGTAATCCCCTGGATGCTCGATCCACACTTTATTGTACCGATGTGGCCAGCATGATTCAGGCGCCTGTTTTTCATGTGAATGGCGATGATCCTGAAGCGGTTATTTTTGTTTCCAAACTGGCTCTCGATTATAGAATGACGTTCAACAAGGACGTTGTTATCGATCTGATCTGTTACAGACGATTGGGCCATAATGAAGCGGATGAGCCAGCTACCACGCAGCCGGTCATGTATAAAAAAATCCGCCAATTGAAAACGGCGCGAAAACTGTATGCCCAAAAATTGATCGCTGAAAGGGTAATAACGCAGGAACAAGCCACCGCCATGGAGCAGGATTATCAGAAATTGCTGGATGCCGGTCAAGTCGTATCAAGGCCAGTGCTGGAAAACGCCGCTTATTCCTACACCAAGCAATGGCATGAATTTCACAATACAAGCTGGGACACACCTTGCAATACGGCCGTGTCAATGAATCATCTACGTTTTTGCAACGATAGAATGCAAAAACTGCCCCCGGGCTTTGAGTTACACCCGAGAGTGGCCAAGGTGATGGAAAATCGTCGCAAGATGGCCGCCGGGGCGATGCCTTTGGATTGGGGATTTGCCGAAAACATGGCTTACGCAACCTTATTGATGGAAAAATATCATATTCGCCTGACCGGTCAGGATGTGGGGCGGGGCACGTTTGTTCATCGGCACGCTGTTTTACACAATCAGATTAACAATAAAACCTACACGGCGCTCAAGCATCTGGACAAGGACCAGGGCAGGACACAAATCTTTGATTCATTGCTTTCTGAAGCGGGTGTTTTGGGCTTTGAGTATGGCTATAGCACCACGATGCCTAAAACGCTGGTAATCTGGGAAGCGCAGTTTGGCGATTTTGCCAATGGCGCCCAAGTGGTGATTGACCAGTTTATTAGTTCGGGTGAGACCAAATGGGGACGTTTATGCGGTTTGGTCATGTTGTTACCGCATGGTTTTGAAGGTCAGGGGCCCGAGCATTCCTCAGCCCGGCTCGAACGCTATTTACAGCTTTGTGCTGAACACAATATTCAGGTTTGTACTCCCACGACTCCGGCGCAAATATTTCATTTACTCCGTCGGCAAATGCTCAGGCCTTACAGAAAGCCGCTGATCATTATGAGCCCCAAGAGTTTGCTACGGCATAAACTGGCTGTTTCAATGCTTGAAGACTTAACGGAGGGTCAATTTCAACCGATGATTGGCGAGCAGGATGACATCAGTCCAAAGAAAGTGACCCGACTGGTCATGTGTGCCGGCAAGGTCTATTACGATTTACTGGAAGTACGTCGCCAGAATAATCTTAAACATGTTGCCATTGCCCGTATTGAGCAGCTTTATCCTTTCCCGGATCTATTATTCAGAGCTGAAGTTGCAAAATATCCGAATTTGGTAGAATTCATCTGGTGCCAGGAAGAGCCTAAAAATCAGGGGGCCTGGTATAACTCCAAACACCATTTTACCGACAACCTCCATTCGAATATCAAAATGACGTATGCAGGTCGTGAAGCTTCTGCTGCACCTGCTGTTGGTAGTTTTCACGTCCATATAGAACAACAAAAAGCTGTCGTTCATTCAGCCTTATACGGCAACTCTTCAGGAAAATAACATGAACATTGAAGTCTTAGTCCCTAACTTACCCGAATCCGTTTCTGACGCAACATTAATTTCCTGGCACAAACAGGCTGGCGACACCGTTAACAAAAATGAAAACCTGGTGGATCTGGAAACGGATAAAGTAGTGTTAGAAGTGACGGCGCCGGAATCCGGCATATTAGGTCAAATACTCAAGGAAAGCGGCGCTATTGTAACGGCTGGCGAATTGTTGGCAATTATCTCCCCCCTAGGCAGTCAGACGCAATCCTCACAACCATTACCCGGAAATCGGGAAACGCCGGTGAGAATTCAGGATCACAGTACAGCTGATTTACCCTTAAGTCCTTCAGTACGCCGCTTGATCCACGAAAATACTATTGATCCAGCTGAAGTTACCGGCACAGGCAAAAGTGGGCGATTGACAAAATCCGATGTGTTGTCTCATCTCAACAAACAGCAATCGGCAAAAATTGAGCCTGTAGCCATAACAACAACAGCGGTTTCTCAAGAAGCCAGCAAACCTGTTTCCTTAATTGCGACAGAGTCCAATTTACGTCCTGAACAACGAGTAGCCATGACGCGATTGCGGGCAAAAGTGGCTGAGCGGTTGCTGCAAGCTCAACAAAACGCGGCCATGTTAACAACATTTAATGAAGTCAACATGAAGAATGTCATCGAGTTGCGCAATCAGTATAAAACTCGATTTGAAGAGAAACATGCCGTCAAACTGGGTTTCATGTCATTTTTTGTGAAAGCTTCCATAGAGGCCTTAAAAAAATTCCCTGCCATCAACGCTTCAATTGATGGCAATGACATCCTGTACCACGGCTACTACGACATGGGGATTGCGGTTAGCACACCACGGGGATTGATTGTTCCGGTATTACGTGATGCGGATCAACTTGATTTCGCCGGTATTGAAAAAAGTATTACCGATTTTGGTGAAAAAGCGCGCGCAGGTACGTTAAGTTACGATGACTTGAAAGGTGGAACGTTTACCATTACCAATGGCGGCGTTTTTGGCTCAATGCTGTCAACGCCAATTTTGAATCCACCGCAATGCGGTATTTTAGGGATGCATGCCATCAAGGAGCGACCGGTTGTTGAAAACGGCCAGATCGTCATCAGACCGATTATGTATCTTGCACTCTCCTATGATCATCGATTGGTTGACGGACGCGAGGCGGTTCAGTTTTTAGTCACCATTAAGGAATGTCTGGAATCTCCTGCCCATCTTCTGCTCAATATCTAGTGCCATGATAAAAAAATCAACACATTCGGCATCAAAACAATCTTGTGATGTCTTGGTTATCGGTGCGGGACCAGCAGGCTATGCCAGCGCCATTCGTTGTGCCCAGCTCGGCTTGAAAACGGTATGTGTCGATAGTTTAAGCAACAAGCTGGGTCAGCATAGCCTGGGTGGTGCGCACCTGCATGGCGGCTGTATCGCCTCGATGACGCTGCTTGAATCAGCTAAAATGTATCACGCACTGAATAATGAAATAAACAAACACGGTATTCAGGCCGAAAACATTTCCGTTAATGTCCGGAAAATGATTCAGCGAAAAGATAAAATCATAGGAACGCTCAGCCAAAATATAAGCGAAATATTTAATCGGAACGCCATTGATTGCATCCATGCCAAGGCCAGGCTGCTGAATGCCAAGTTAGTAGAAGTTATCCCTATGGATGGCTCATCGCCATTCAACATGGAAGCTGAACATATTATCCTGGCTACCGGTGCATCACCCATTCAACTCCGCTGTGCTCCCGTTGATAATGAGTTTATCCTCGATATTGGCGCGGCTTTAAATCTTGACGCTCTGCCTAAACGCTTGGCGATTATTGGCGCGGGTATAGTAGGACTTGAAATCGCCAGTATCTGGAGCCGGCTTGGTGCCGAAACGATTATGCTGGAAGCGCAGGAAAACTTCTTAAACCTGACTGACCAGCATATTTCAAGAGAGGCCTATCACATTTTTACCCAGCAAGGGCTGGAATTGCGTTTGGGCGCCCGCGTGATTTCTGCCAAAAAAGGCAATAAGAAAGTGACCGTCGAATATCAGGATAATGAAGGCACTCATGCGTTGCGCGTCGACAAGCTTATCGTGGCGATTGGCCGAAAACCCAATTCCGAAAACCTGGCAGCTGCAGAAGCCAATTTGTTACTGGATGAAAATGGCTATGTCCATGTCGATGAAAATAGTCGAACCAATCTTCCCGGCGTTTATGCCATTGGCGATTTGACATTACTTGGGCCGATGCTGGCTCACAAGGGTATTGAAGAAGGTATTTTTGTTGCTGAACAAATAGCGGGATTTCATACACCGATCAATTACGAAAATATCCCGAATGTTATCTATACCGATCCGGAAATTGCCTGGGTTGGGCAAACTGAGCAGGCCTTACGATCAATTGGCGAACCCATCAAAATCGGCATATTTCCCCTGAATGCCACTGTTCGGGCTCAAGCCTCGGGCAGAACCGATGGCATAGTCAAAATAATTGCCCATGCCGAGACAGATGCCATTCTGGGTGTTCATATCATCGGTGATCATGCTTCCGAGTTGATTGCTGAAGCATTGTTAGCAATGGAATTTTCTGCCAGTAGTGAAGACTTGGCCAGAACCATTCATGCACATCCTTCGTTATCCGAAGCACTTCATGAAGCGGCTTTGGTACTTAAAAATAGAACCCTGCACTTACCCTTGAATCGCTCTTCCGGGAAGAAATTGAGCACTGATCCCTGGTAGTGTTCATAAAGTCTGTGCAGCAAACTCACGTATTATTTCTTGGCGATAGCATTCCATGCAGTAAGCCAGGTTGCTGACAGATAGGCGTCGGCATTCTTGTCCAGCGATCCGCTCAATACCAATTGCAAGGTATGATTAATGATACCGAAAAAATACGAATAGCATAGTGTCGGATCCATAGTGCGAATTTCACCCGCTTTCATGCCTGCCTGGATTATTTTGATAATTTTTATAAAAGCCGCTGTTCCCAAGGTGGGTTTATGTTCGGGTAAGAACTCGTCGACTTTCAAAATAAGTAAAAATTGCATTACATGAGAGGCTTCATCAGTGAGTCGAAACATTAAATCGACAATGCCTCGTAATTGATCGGACGATTTTTGATTCCGTCGCCTTATGTCATCCACTGAAACATTCAGGCTATCAAAAATATTTTCATAGAGAACGGACGCGATCATCTGCTTATTTTTAAAGTGTTGATAGAGAACGTTGGTGGCTTTAATGTCGGCCGCCTCGACAATATCAGTTAAGGAGGTATTGAAATAGCCTTTTTCAGCGAATAACTTGAGTGCCGCCAGTAATATTTCATCATGTATTTCAGATTTTGCCTGATTTTTTTCTATTTCCTGATCCATTTTCTTCTTTAACAGCTGATTCAATGTGCTGTATTTTTGTGTGTTAATGGAAATCCCTGATGGATTGTCAATTCGATTAGGGATTTGTAATGGTTAATGTTTGCTGATTGCCGTTAACGCCGCCTGCAAATAGTTTATCATCGACCAGAGTGTGAATATGGCAGCAATGTAGAGGAGGACATAGCCACAAAGGTTAATGGGAATACCCAATAAGTCGTCACGATATAATAACAACACGATAGACACCATTTGCGCTGTTGTTTTCCATTTGCCTAGTTGAGAAACTTTCACTTTCGCACGTTGGCCAAGTTCAGCCATCCATTCCCTGAGAGAAGCGATGGTGATTTCCCGACAGATAATAATTGCGGCGGGCACAGCCAGGTAGGGACTCGCCTGTTGTTGTACAATCAGAACCAGCACAAAAGCAACCATCAGTTTATCGGCGACCGGGTCCAAAAAAGCGCCAAAAGGTGTTTCCAGACTCATTTTACGGGCTAAATAGCCATCCAGCCAATCAGTCAGGCCGGCAGCGATGAAAATTAGAGTACAGGCAAGATTCGAATATTGCCAGGGCAAATAGAAAACTACTGTCAGCAGAGGAATCAACGCAATTCTGAGCAGGGTTAAATAAGTTGGTATGTTATATTCAATAGTCATCTTGGTGATGAAAGTGTTCGTAAATGCGTTGAGCCAATTGTCGACTGATGCCGTCTACGCTGCATAGTGCATCCACCCCGGCCTGGGAAACGCCCTGCAGTCCTCCAAACTGTTTTAATAATACTTGCCGTCTTTTGGCGCCCAATCCTGAAATACTCTCCAGAATAGACTGTTTAGTCACCTTGCCACGACGTTGTCGGTGTCCTGTAATCGCAAATCGATGGGCTTCGTCACGAATATGCTGAATAAGTAACAAGCCGCTGGCCCCGGCGTTAAACTCAAGCGGTTGATCATGACCCGCCTGAATCAGTTTTTCCATGCCGGGTTTTCGGTCCGGACCTTTTGATACGCCAACTATCATAACATTGTTTATGTTTATTTCCGCTAATGCCTTTTCTGCTGCTTGAACCTGGCCTTTACCCCCATCAATAAACAGGATGTCCGGCATACCCGTTATTGCGTCGGGATACCGTTTTGAAATTTCTGTTGCGGCTATTTCAGCCATCGTATTTTCTTGCGTAGTCTTGTTCTCCAGTTTTAATCGTTTAAACCGCCTTAAAACAGCCTGATGCATGGCCGCATAATCGTCGCCGCCTGTAATTCCTTCAATATTGTAGCGGCGATAAGCTGATTTGACCGGGCCATCCTGATCAAAAACCACACAGGATGCGACAGTTTGCTCGCCTTGAGTATGGCTGATATCAAAGCACTCGAGACGATTCGGTAATTCCTGGCAACCAAGTATCTCCTGCAAACTGAGAAAACGGGAATGGAGCCCCTGTTTATCAGCCAGTTTGCTCATCAAGGCATTTTCAGCATTGGTCAAGGCCATTTGCAGCCATTTCAGACGTTCTCCACGCACATTGGGAGAAATAAGGACTGTATGTTTGGCTTGACTGGATAACACTTCCATCAATAACTGGATTTCACCAGGTTCGTGACTCGTTATTAATTCCAAAGGGATTTGTTTTTCCAGATAATATTGCGGAATAAAGGCCTGCAAAATGGCAGCAGGATCATGTTCTTCACTCATTTTTGGGAAAAAGACCTTATTGCCCAGATGTTGGCCATGACGAATAAAAAACACCTGTACGCAAGCCAGGTTTGCCTTGGTGGCGCAAGCAATGATATCGACATCGCCTTTTTCACCCTGCACAAAATTGCGTTCCAGTACTTGCCGCAATTTTGCAATTCTATCGCGATACATGGCGGCCTTTTCATATTCCTGAGCATCAGCGGCTTGTTCCATGCGGCTTATCAACTGCTCGATCAACTGACCACCTTTGCCTTCCAGAAACAGGATGGTATTGTCTACATCGTGAGCGTAAGACGCCTGATCAATGAACCCGACACAGGGAGCCGTACAGCGCTCTATTTGATGTTGCAGGCACGGACGCGTGCGATGGTTGTAAACAGCATCTTCGCATTGTCGAACCGGAAACAGTTTTTGCAGTTGTTTCATGCTTTCCCGTGCGGCGCTTGCACTGGGATAAGGACCAAAATATTGACCGCGCTTTTTTTTTGCACCGCGATGAAAAGCAAGCTGTGGGAACGCCTGTTCACTGGACAGGAATATATACGGAAAAGATTTATCATCTCTTAAGCAGATATTGTAGCGTGGCCGATGATGTTTGATTTGCTGGCATTCCAGCAACAGGGCTTCACCTTCGGTATGGGTTACAATGACTTCAATGGCGGCAATTTTTGCTACCATTGTTTGTTGTTTGATCGAAACTGATTGCGTTTTAAAATAGCTGGAAACGCGATTTTTGAGGTTTTTGGCTTTGCCAATATAAATAATGTCACCTTGGCCATTCAGCATTTTGTAAATGCCCGGTCGCGTGGTCAGCGTTTTTAAAAAACTGTTAGCATCAAAGGCGTTATCTGTAATGGGGGTATTCATTGATTGGATTGGGAATATCGCTGTCAGGAATTTTATTCAGGTATTTTAAACCCAGAGGTGCCAGCGCTGATACCTTGCAGAGCCAGCAACATCTCGCCAAATTCAGGTATTGATAATCGTTTCCAAGAGGCAATGGTTGATTTTTGTCTACTCATGTGAGTTAACTTCCGGAATAGTCAGCGATTAAAGTGGACTGTCAAGGCCAGGTATGCCGATGCGCTGAATGCGAGCGGCATTGTCACCTTCTTCATAGGCTAGCAATTTCCCCTCTTTTTCCCATAGCCTGAAGGCCAGTGAATAGGATAGGACACGAATCGGATAATCGCGCGGGAAGACTTGCAAATAAGGCTGAATGGTGACGAAATCCTTTGCACCATATTGCTGCATGATAAATCGTAAGCCTCCGTTTTTAGAGCCGATGTTATAGGCTAGCAACCCCATAAACAGGTCGTTGTTCATTTCTTCGAGATAATATTTTAAAGTCGCTGCAGCCACGAAGGTATTATGTCGTGGGTTATTCAGCAAAGGTTCGGGCACGTCCAGTTCTTGGCCGGCTTCGGCCAGAACGGATTTGGGGACTGAGGTAATCTGAAACAAACCGCGACCACCATCGCTGCTATTTCTGGGCAGAAATGATGATTCAGTGGCGGCAACACCCTGCAGAAGATTTTGATCAATGTCGAAGATTTTGGCGGCTTCTTCTATGAAGGGTTGGTAGGCCTGCGCTCTTCCTACCAGCTTTGAGAGCTGATTTGCATTGTAACGCCGGTAAGCAGCATAAACCTGATGGGCAAGTGTTACACGGCTGGCCTCCTGTTTACCTCCCACTAGCGTACGGAAACTGCCATAGGCCAGCGTAAATTTATCTTGTATGATAAGCACGCCGATGATCAAGGCCAGTCCGATCGGGACAACGGGAAGCAATTTGGGGGCTCTGGAACTCAACCATTTTCGTGTCTTCCACCAGCTCAGCAAAAACACAGATGTGACTAGAGCCAAAATCAGCACGCCAATGGCGAAAGGCAATAGACTGCCAAAAAAACTGGTGCCTGAAAACCGGTTAGCCGAATAGCCTAAAAGCACTATGATCGCTGATACTGTGATAGTTACTAAACTCAGTATTTCTGCGATGATTAAACCATAGCGAAATTTTAGATTTGCTTTCGCTGCAGGGTCTGGTTTACGCGATGATTTTCGAGGGCCCGTCGCACGCGGTTTTCTTTTCGGCTGAGGTTTGGTGCCATCGTTAACGGCTTGGCGCGTAGTAGCAGGTTTATTCATGAACAACGATAAATAGTAATGTCAATTGCATGCCGATGAAGTTGCGGAGCTTTTTAGTGTGCTTCGGTATTGTACCCCAGTGGTGATTGAGAGGAAGCAAGATAACGGGATAAATATTCCCAAAAGGGAATCGCTAAAATTAACCCTTCATGCTACGACATGTTCAATGTATGAATAGCTAAGTATGACTAAACATAAATTCCCGATAAAGCGAGAGACAATTTTTTCGTTCGTCTGAACCTTTCGGCTACACTCAGGAGAATCTGTCGACGTGCTCTTTTTAGAGGTTCCCGGAATTGGTTCAACCACGACTGTGCCCAATGCAATCAGGGCGCCGAATTGTTTTAAATGTACTGATTACTTCATTAATAAACAATACAAAAACCTTTCAATAACTATACATTGGCAATTTCAGTATGGGTAATACACTAATTTTTGAATGAAGCAGCGCCCCAACGAATTTTCAACCATAACAGATTGCGCGAGCCATTAATTTGCGCCGTCACATCAGGATTTAATTAATGTTATTAAGTGATCTGGTAACTATCGTAAGGCGATATCGTCGGTTAATTGTAGTTTTGATTACCGTAATAGTCCTGCAAATTTTTGAATTAGTCTTGCTGCATTTTAAATATGACATTTTCACTGGAGGGTTTTTGCAGCCTTATGCCTACAGAACCTTTTCAGAGAAATTGCTTTTTATTTCGTTATCGTTTTGGTTCGATCTGTCTTTAGTCGGTTTGTTGGCAGCCAGTTGGTTCTTTATTGCCGATAAGCTAAACAAATATGGTCTTATCGTTTATTACAATTTTATTGTTGTGGTCTTGTTGATCACAGGCATTTGGTTGGCGCTGGAATTCAAAGTGCTGTCTTATTTCAGCGATGCGATCAATCTACAGATTATCAGTAATTTAGGCGCAGGTAATGTAAAGGAGGCTTTAATTTACGCCAGCAATGAAATCGCGTTATTTATCGGGATCATTATGATTGTTGCGATTTGTTGCTTTATCATTGTTAAGCTCATAAAACATAATGTCTTTATTTGCCAGCTTTTCGAAAACAACGAAGAGCATGGCAGTTATCGCGGTTTGCTTTTACTCGTCATTGTCACCCTTCCGCTCATAACAATTTTTATTTCCAACCATAATTTTCTGAGATATGGCCTGGAAAAAAAGACATCGTATCGCTTGATAAGCAGCATTCTGGACAAAGTGTCCGACATTGATAGGGACGGCTATGGGATTTTTTCTTATCCCAAGGATACCGTACCCTTCAATGCTGATAGTTTTCCCGGCGCCCTGGATATTCCAGACAATGGCAAAGATGAAGATGGTTTCCTGGGTGATGCCACGGCTTTAAACACGACGGCAGATAGTTTTTCAGACATTGAGCCGATGGCGGGCAAACATATCATCCTGATTGTATTGGAAACTGCACGAGCGGATTTGCTGGATCATAAAGAGGATGGTCAGTATGTGGCACCCGTGATGAGAGAAATCGCGCGCAATGGGACTTCAATAAAATATGCATATAGTCATACCGGCTATACCGTAACATCAATTAATGCCATTTTTAATCGGGTATTGGCGTCTGATCGAAAAAAAATGCCGCTTCTGCAATTCCTGCAATCTGCCGGGTATCGGTTATCCATTATTTCCGGACAGGATGAATCCTTTGGCAATGTAGCCGAAACTACAGGCATGAAGGGTAAAGGTAATTATTATTTTGATGCCAGGACGGCCATTGACGATAGAGTTTTTCCCAGCACTGAATCAGGCAGTTTACGGCTCAGTGAGGAGCGGGTTGTTCAGCAATTCAAAACACGATTTAATCAACTTGATTTCTCGAAGCCACAGTTTTTCTATTTGAACTTTCAGGCTGCCCATTTTCCTTATTCGCATCCCAGGATGGCAAAGCGGACTTTAAAAAAATTAATTCCGCGCTCTGAAATTAATTTGGAAAACATTAATTGGCTTTCGGCAAGTTACTGGAATGCCATTGCCAATGCCGATTGGGCGGTTGGACAAGTGATCGAGTCGTTGCAACAAAAAAAGCTGCTCGATCAAACGACAATAGTCATTTTGGGCGATCATGGGGAATCCTTGTTTGACG
This sequence comes from Methylococcaceae bacterium, assembly GCA_013140705.1. GTDB lineage: Bacteria > Pseudomonadota > Gammaproteobacteria > Methylococcales > Methylomonadaceae > JABFSH01. The sequence goes on along the minus strand of JABFSH010000014.1, from coordinate 145,157 downwards.
ATAAATTTTTGGGCCATGGGCATGCCCTTAATGATACTCAGACGAAGATCCCATTAATTATCAATGATCCTAACATAGTTGTTGATGAGCCGATGGGGCAGGTCGATGTCGCCGAACTCACAATCAGATCAGCGCTAGGTTTAAAAAACACCTGGTCGAATAAAAACAAGCAAGTCTTTCAATTTGTCGGCACCCTCTCGCATCCAACGTTGATTGCCAATGTTACGGCTAATGGCATCAGAACACTTTTCGATTTCCGATCCGAAGAAGTTTTCTTCAGTGATCTCAAAGTATGGCGTTCTTATAAGGAAGCGCTGGCAGATCCTCTTTATAAAGACAGAATAACAAGCTTGATCCAGGCATGGGAAGCGCTGCGCTGGCAGGAATATGACTCAAAAAAACAAGTAAAGGGGACCTCTTGAAATTATCCGTTCATGCTTCGACAAGCTCAGCACGAGCGGATAAATCGCTGAATTAAAAAGACATTAGTTCGCACTGGGCACAACAAGCCCCTTACGGTGGCAAGGCGTGACCAAGAAACTTCCGCTGTTTGCCGCAGTTTTTTGTATTTTTTATAGGGTCATAATTCATTGATTTTACATATGTAAAAAGCTGTTTCTTGAGAGCTTGTCGAAGTGCAATTTTTAGAAGTCCCCTAAACACTTCATGCAAAAATTGCTCAATCCGCGCAGTCGATTTTCAATTGAAGATAGCTTTTGGCTATTTAAACTTCGCGGCGATTTTAATTCTCACTAATTAAACTGTGTTATTTAACACACCAAAAGTGAGTCATTTCACGCAGTTTTTTTTAATCACTCTCAGATTCTGCGGTTGCACGGTATTTTTTTATCGAAAAATGTGTGATATGACACACTTTTTTTCTTCTTATTCGAATTAGTTGCCAGATTTTGGAGCATATTGCTTAACTTTTTAACCCTTTGGCAAGCTATAAATCCCATCGACAAGAAAATATTTACTCTTTCAGCAATAAAACCATTAGTTAGCGCTAAAAAAAGCGGTAATGTGCCATTCAATTTATTCTGGCGTAGTTGTTGCTTAGTTATATTGGCCTGGATAATGTATTGCCTGTCAATACGGAGGCTTAAATTTAGAAGAATCGTTGACGATGTCATCGCAGGATGCATCCTTCGATATAACAAGGCGGAGAAGCCTAATTAAACTTCTATCCATTTCATTCTAATTAGAAAAACGAGGAAAAATAATGACAACGCAAACACGACGCAACATGGCGATCACAACCGCTGCAGCGGCAATCGTTGCTACTCTGGTTGGCCAGTCAGCCATAGCCGCCGTTACTACGGCAAGCAGCCCTTCGACGCCCCCGTTGCTAATCAAAACCAATCTGCTGTTTGACGGCACAAGCTTCCAGTTCGGCCCGCAGGCTGTCCTCGTACAGAACGGGAAGATATTGAAGGTTGGGCCGGCCAGCCAGATCAGTGCCCCCAAAGGCACCAAGACCGTCAATATACCCACAGGGACGATCCTGCCGGGTTTTATTGACATGCATACCCATCACCTCGTCAACGGAGTGCCGGCACGGCGGATGCTGGAACACGGCGTGACCACAGCGCGAGACTTAGGATCGGCGGAACCGATCACAGCGGCCCTCACCAACAAACCGTACCAGTTGCGCCAATTCTTCTCCGGGCCGATCCTGCAGGCGCCGAACGGCTATCCCAATGTGGTGTTCCCCGGTTCCGGCGTCGAGGTCACGGGAGAGACTGCAGCGCGAGCGAAGGTGGACTCATTGATTGCCCAGGGCGCCAGCGTCATTGCTGTGTCTTTAGAAGAAGGCGGTGAACCCGGAGCACCGTGGAACTGGCATGAGCCGGCATTTTTCCCGCCATGGGCCACCCTGTCCAATGGAGAACTCGCTGCCATCGTCGACCAGGCGCACAACACCCATCACGTGAAAGTGACAGCGTACTTCGGCAATGACTTCGGTGCGCAACGCGCGCTCGCTGCGGGTGTGGACGAATGGGCTCACTCGCCTTGCGATCGACTGACAGCACCCGTGATCACTGAAGCCGGTGCAAAAAAGATAGCGATTGACGGTACCATCGACACGGAAGTGGCGTGCGAGGGCGCACTCGACAATGCTGCGGCTCTCGTGCATGCCGGAGCCAAACTATTCTATTCCACCGACATGGGACACCCGGACATCCCGCACGGCATCGATGCCCAGGAGATCCACATGGGATTACATGTCGGATTTCATAACGGCAAAGATTACCTAACCGCGCTTGCTGCGGCGTTGGCTTCGGCAACCAGCGAAGCCGGAACATACCTCGGAGTCCCGCAACTCGGCAAGATTGAAGTAGGCGCGCCGGCTGACATTATCGTGACCGGCAGCAGTGTGCTGGAGAAATTCAAGGAACTTGAGTTCCCGCGACTGGTGGTTAAAGGCGGACTGGTGGTTATCGAGCGCGCAGCAGGGCAGTGATCTCCTGATCCCGGCAAGCCTTCAATGCCTGCTGACCGGGCACCAGTTCCATGGTTCATTTTGGAACTGGTCGCACCTTGACAGTACATCTGTCGTGTTAGCAATCCGTCCGAACGAAATCCTTCCGCAGAACATCACGTGTGCGAGGTTTCGTTTCGGACATTCCCTACTGATAAGTCTCACTATTGGTGTGTATATCGATTTTTCTAATGGGAAAGACGGTTATAAATCGGCCTGATGTACATAGACTAAGGTTGTTATCTGCCGGGTGCCTTATCCGGCAGGTTATCATCAACTTGGCCTTATTTTCCATACCTTGCATTTAACTTCAGTTCAGAAAAATATGATACGCTGAATACCTCAATTACAAGAGGGCATTCAAAATGGAAGCACTGGATCAAATATCGGCAACGTTAGCCCTGTCCATGGGCTTGGCATGGGCAAGCGGCCTGAATCTGTATGCAACGCTATTTACATTGGGCTATCTTGCCAATACCGGTAATATTGATCTGCCGCAGAATTTGCAAATTGTGGCCGATCCTATGGTGATGGGAGCTGCTGGCTTGATGTACATGGTCGAATTCTTTGCCGACAAAATGCCCGGTGTTGATACCGGATGGGATGCCATTCACACCTTTGTTCGTATTCCAGCAGGTGCCATGCTCGCTGCTGGCGCAATTGGCGACTTGAATCCGGCGGTTGAAATTGCGGCGGCTATTCTTGGTGGCGGCCTGACTGCGGGAACACATGCGACCAAGGCAGGATCACGGGTTCTGATCAATACGTCACCGGAACCATTCAGCAACTGGTTTGCATCAGTCAGCGAAGATATTGCAGTTGTCGGCGGTGTCTGGGCTTGTATTAATCATCCGCTGCTATTTTTGGGCGCTCTGGTTATTTTTATTCTGTTGATGATATGGCTGCTACCGCGCTTAGCGGTTGGTGTGAAAAAAGTTTTTAGGTTTATTATCAACTTGTTTTCAAAAGAACCCGGAACAACTCAATTACCACCCCAATAAAATTGAATTTGTTTGTCTTGACTGTTGTTCGAATATCGAGTCTAATAGCGCTCTTTTGCAGCAGCGCCCAGGTAGCTCAGTCGGTAGAGCAGAGGACTGAAAATCCTCGTGTCGACGGTTCGATTCCGCCCCTGGGCACCACTGTGATGATTGCACGAAACTATTGCCCAGGTAGCTCAGTCGGTAGAGCAGAGGACTGAAAATCCTCGTGTCGACGGTTCGATTCCGCCCCTGGGCACCACGTATTCAAAACCAGGTTTTTGTCTGCATTATGGTTAAGACGGATTCCCTGACAAACTGCGCAACTTAACATATCTATCACTTATTGGCCTCAGTTTCCAATTTCTACTGAAGCAAATTTCAGGCAAATTTCAAGCATCGATTCCCAGGCATCGCCCTGTTGCTGGCCTTTGATCTGCCGGTCAGCTTTTGCGCCGAGGGTCAGGATTTTATTTAACACATTTTCTGTCAAGCGGATTAGCGCGTTATCAACCAGAGGTCTGCGTTTGTCCCAAATTTGGTTGCTTTTGAATACCACGTCCTTGCTTTGCCCCTGACTTAGCGCCTGCCGTATTTTGATTAACATTCTTGCCTCTCGAGTCAACGCCCATAACACCACCGGAGCGGCCATGCCCTCAGCTTGAAGACCAAATAGAATTTTAACGATACGATCGATATCCTGGGCCAGTAGGGCATCCACCAGTTTGAAAACATCATAACGTGAACTGTCGGCCACAACATCGAGAATTTGCTGAGCACTCAGTTTTCCCTCGCCATACAGCACATAAAGCTTCTCAATTTCCTGAGCAGCGGCCAATAGATTTCCCTCAATTTTAGATGCCAGTATTTTAATCCCTTCAGGCTCGGTTGAAAGGCCTCTTTGCTGCATGCGTTGTTGTAACCAGCGTAATAAGTCGTGACTTTCCAAAGGCCAGACCTGAACAATAATTCCAGTTTTATCGACTGTTTCAAGCCAACGGCTTTTAAACGCTGAGCTGGCTATTTTTCCAGCTGTGATCAGTAATAAGTTATCTTCCGGCAAGCGTTCGCAATACGCAATTAATGCCTTCGAACCATCCACGCCAGGCGCACCGGAAGGTATTCTTAAGTCGATTATTTTTTTTTCGGCGAAAAGAGATAGGGAGTTTGCCGAAAAACTTAATTGCCCCCATGCAAAGCCATTATCGACAGAAATGACTTCTCGGGACTCATAACCTTGTTGACGAGCTGTTTTTCGGATGGCATCTGCAAGCTCCCCCATCTGCAGGGGTTCGTCACCGGTTATTAGATAAACCGGGACCAGCCTTTTTTGTAACGACGCACTGAGTTGTTCCGGTTTAAGGCGCATCGCTATTTCAATTTGGCATTTGTTTCCAGAGCCATTCGAGCACGATTGATGATGGCGCGCACAGCCTGTTGATACATTTCGTTGCGAATAACTACTTCTTCGTTATCCTTGGCGATGATATCCTGTTGATCGTTATAGTATTCACGTCTTACTTCTATCGATTGACGTGGCAGGACAACGGCATTGCCAGCGGCAAGTTCATATTCGAGACGATAGACCAATTCAAAATCATTCGCGCGGCCTCGGGCGCTTAGTGATAAAACTCGCCGATTCATGCTTTCGTTAAAGAATTTGATAGTGGTCCCCGCCTTTTCCTGTGACTTTAGCAGTTGACCGGACGATGCCTGGACTGTTTTGCTAAAAACTTCATGAAGTTCTGCCGATTCGCCCTGCAAATAAACATTTTTAAGTGACTGCGGTATCTGATAATCTCCACGCAGATGAAAGCCACATCCGGGCAGAAGGAAAATCAACCAGACTATCAGCCATTTGTGCATGGGCTTGCGTGATGCCTTTTGATTAAAATAACAGGTAACTATAGAATTATTCAGCACTGTCATTCCTCTTAAACTACGATGTTTATCAATTTTTTAGGTACCACAATAACTTTTTTGATGGGCTTACCCTCGATAAAACGCAGTACCAGTTCATCAGTTAAGGCGACAGTCTCAATTTCAGGGTTAGTGGCGTTCACTGAAACCGATACTTTACTGCGAAGTTTACCGTTCACCTGGACAATCCATTCGATGGAATCCTGTTCAAGCGCGCTGGCGTCAACGACTGGCCAAGCCTGACTGACTACGGGTTCAGTATGTCCCAAGTCGAGCCACAATTGATGACAGATGTGAGGGACGATGGGTGACAGCATCAGGACAATGGCTTCCAGGGCTTCCTGGCGAATGGCTTTGGCATTCTGTGATTCATCGGTAAATCTTGACAGTGTATTGATAAGCTCCATGTTCGCTGCTATGGCTGTATTAAAAGTAAAGCGCCTGCCAAAGTCGTCACTGACTTTCTGGATGGTTAGATGCAGATGTCGGCGAATCGATTGTTGTTCTTCAGTGAGTTCCTGTTTTTTCAGTGCTTTTGCCGATCCCCCACCCGCAACGATATGCAAATAGGCCTGCTTCCATAAGCGTTTGAGAAATCTGAATCCCCCTTCCACGCCGCTATCAGACCATTCCAGAGACTGCTCGGGAGGTGCAGCAAACATGATGAACAAACGTACGGTGTCAGCACCGTATTGATCAATCAGACCTTGTGGATCAACTGTATTGCCTTTCGATTTGGACATCTTGCTGCCATCTTTGAGTACCATTCCCTGCGTTAACAGTCGCTTGAACGGTTCATCGCAAGCCAACAAGCCTTCATCGCGCAACAATTTCGTGTAGAATCGGGCATAAAGCAAATGCAAAATGGCATGCTCAATGCCGCCAATGTAATGATCGACTGGTAACCAGTAATTGGCACTCGCTGTCAACATTGAGTCGGCTTTATTGCAGGCGAACCTGGCAAAATACCAGGACGACTCCATGAAGGTGTCAAACGTATCGGTTTCACGCCTGGCTGCTTTGCCGCATTGAGGGCAATCCACATGAGAAAAAGTCGGATGTGCCACTAAAGGCGATTGGGAGCCGTCCAGGACAACATCTCGAGGCAGTTCAACAGGTAGTTCCTGTTCCGGAACAGGAACGGTGCCGCAGTCCGTGCAGTATATTACGGGGATGGGAGCGCCCCAATACCGCTGCCGGGAAACGCCCCAGTCGCGCAGTCGGAAATTGACTTTCCTTTGCCCTTTATGGTCTTTTTCAAGGGCTTCGGCGATACCTACAAAAGCTTGTTCAGAGGTTAAATCGTCGAACTTTCCAGAGTTTTTTAATTGGCCTTTAACGGTGAAGGCCCGCTCTGAACAATCATCCTCCGACCCGTCTTTGGCAAAAATGACTTGTTTGATCGGAAGGCCGTATTTGACGGCAAATTCATAGTCACGCTGATCGTGCGCAGGAACCGACATAACGGCGCCGGTACCATAACCCATCAATACAAAATTGGCGATCCACACCGGTATAAGTTCGCCTGTAATCGGATGCAGGGCTTTAATGCCTGAATTGATGCCGCGTTTTTCCATGGTCTCCATGGCGGCTTCCGAGGTTTCCATCAGTTTGCAGTCTTCGATGAAAACACGAATATCAGCATTATTTTCTGCTGCTTTTAACGCTAGAGGATGCTCGGCTGCAACAGCAAGGTAGGTGACGCCCATTAATGTATCCGGACGCGTCGTGTATATCCGTAGTGGCAGCGCCAGATCCGGAACCGGAAAATCCATTTCAACGCCTTCTGAACGACCTATCCAGTTGGCCTGCATGGTTTTGACCTGTTCTGGCCAGCCATCCAGTGATTCCAGCGATGCCAGTAATTCATCGGCATACGCGGTGATTTTAAGAAACCACTGTGCGATTTCCTTGCGTTCCACTTTCGTATCGCAACGCCAGCAACAGCCATCAATGACTTGTTCATTGGCCAGAACGGTCATGTCATTGGGGCACCAGTTTACCGGCGCGGTTTTTTTGTAGACCAGACCTTTTTTTAATAATTTAAGAAAAAACCATTGTTCCCATTTGTAGTAATTCGGATCGCAGGTAGCAATTTCGCGCTGCCAGTCATAGCCAAATCCCAGGCGTTTCAACTGGTCGCGCATGTAGTCAATATTCGCGTAAGTCCAGTCTGCCGGATGCACGCCATGCTGCATGGCGGCATTTTCTGCCGGTAAACCAAATGCATCCCACCCCATGGGCTGCATGACATTTTTTCCCAGCATGCGTTGATACCGGCTGATGACATCACCAATCGTGTAATTGCGCACATGCCCCATATGTAATTTGCCGCTGGGATATGGAAACATGGACAGGCAATAATATTTGTCTCGGTTGGAAGCATTCGATGCGCTAAAAACGCCGGAAACCTCCCAGGCGGACTGTACTTTTTGCTCTATAGCGAGCGGCTGATAATTTTCTTGCATCCTTCTCGTCTTTTACCGGTCAAAAGCGTTAGAATACCGTACAGTGAACTAAATCTAAAGCGCCATTTTTGGGAGTTGTACCATGGACAAGAATAAATTGATTAACGCCTACACCAATCTGATGGAGCATATTTATGAAGCCATGGATGATACGCTGCATTCGTTTGCTGATGCCCTGGAAATTTCAAAGGATAAAATTCGTAAGGTTGGCAACTTATCGAACGAAGAATTGGATAAAGTATCCGGTTTTGTGAAACGGGATGTTGAACATGCCGCGCAAGGATTGTCGGACGCAGAAAACAGCCGTTCCTTATCAGACTGGTTTAAGTTCGATGTCGAATTACTGGAAAATTTTGCGCTGGATGCTTTCCTGAGCATTGCCGATAAGACACGCATTGAGCTGGCCAAGTTGCAACAACTGGCAGAAACCCATACCTACCATAGTGGCGACATCACCATTCCCGGAACATTTATTTGTGACGATTGCGGCAAGGAGATAGCGTTTAAAACACCGAGTCAGATTCCAGAGTGTCCTGTCTGTCAGGGTAAAACCTTCATCCGTATTTGATATTGCTGGACTAGGCCTTATAATAAGGCGACTTTTATCTATCTGATTTCATGAGGAATAATATGCGCAGGGTTATTTTCAATCAAAAAGGTGGTGTCGGCAAATCAACGATTACCTGTAATCTGGCCGCCATTGCTGCTGTTGAAGGTAAACGTACTTTAGTGATTGACCTGGATATTCAAGGTAATTCAACGCAATACCTGTTAGGTGGCAAGGTGACCGACAGTGACAAAACTATCGCGCTGTTCTTTAAAGATTGCCTGAGCCTGTCGTTGTTTGGCGGCAATAATTCCTCCGGGCTGGAAAATGTGATTCACGAAACGCCTTTTCCTAATCTGTTTGTTATCCCATCACATCCCGATCTTGAGCCTTTGCAGGCCAGACTCGAATCACGCATGAAAATATTCAAGTTAAAGGAAGCGTTGGAAAAACTGGAAGGATTTGATGACATTTATATCGATACCCCGCCAGTCTTGAATTTCTACAGCCAATCCGCGCTGATTTCTGCCGAAAAATGTCTGATTCCATTTGATTGCGACATGTTCTCCCGAGAGGCATTGTATACATTGATGCAGACCATTTCTGAAGTGAAGTCTGATCATAATCAAAACCTTCATATCGAGGGCATAGTCGTCAATCAATTCCAGAAACAAGCCAACCTCCCGCGCCAGCTGGTAGATCAACTGATCGCTGAAGGGCTTCCGGTGTTAGCTGCGATGATTTCTCCTTCGGTGAAGGTCAGAGAGTCGCACTCGGCATCACAACCCCTGGTGCATCACGTTCCCAATCACAAATTAACTGACGAATACCGTGCGCTTTACGCAGAAATACAAAACAGTTGAGTTTATCAGGCAACTCGATATTAATGCCGTAAGTAGGGCGGCATAAATCGCCCGCACAGGGTGGAATCAATTGCCACGAAAAGAGAATCGATATCATCAAGCGGCCCCACATATGTATATGGTTTGACAGGGCCAGCCAAAGGGTTCGCCAGGAACGTAAAAAGTATATAAATTTAACACAGCCACCGTTCCCGTTAGCCAGCTGTGATGATGATTTAGCTAAAGTAGTATCTTGCCAATCGGGTTGGATGATAAATTTTCTTTCTGCCTCGACGGGTGGGGTCACTGTATGAACAAACAAATCTATCCTTTATTGATTGCCCAATTTCTGTCCGCATTTGCTGATAATGCCATCTTGTTTACGGTTATCGCGATTGTCATGCAATCCTCTCATACTGAGAGTTGGTATATTCCCGCCCTGCAAAGCTCATTTCTGTTATCGTTTGTCATCTTCGCGCCCTGGGTGGGTCATGTGGCCGATCAATATGCCAAGTCCAGAGTATTAATTATCGCTAACCTGATAAAAGCGCTGGGGGCAGGGCTGTTGCTGGTAAAAGTTGAGCCTCTACTAGCTTACTGTATTGTTGGTTTAGGAGCTGCCATTTACAGCCCAGCCAAATATGGAATTTTGCCGGAACTGGCTGGGCATGCGTTTTTAGTGAAAGCGAACAGCTGGATTGAAGGTTCCACGATATTGGCCATCCTTTTGGGTATGATGGTGGGTGCAAAAGTTGCCGATTATTCGACAGTCTGGGCGCTTGCAGGAACGATCATCCTGTTTCTCGCATCAGCGCTGGTTACTCTATGGTTACCGGTAAACAGGAGCAAAGAAACCGAATCCGGTTCTAAACTGGTCATATTCGGCCAGCAAATGAGTCTTTTTTTCGTTACCTCACAATCGCGATTTGCCATTCTGGGAGGCTCCTTATTTTGGGCTACAGCCGCTACATTACGCGTCATCATTATCGCTTGGGCTCCGCTGGTTTTGTTCTCTAAAAATGCTACTGAAATTGCCGAGCTCACGTTATTTCTTGCGATCGGCATCATCACGGGGTCAGCCATCGTACCCGGTTTAATTTCGCTGGAGCGCCTACGCCGAGTCAGAATACCAGCTTATTTGATGGCTGTTTCAATCATTGGCCTGAGTTTGACGGCAAGTCTGTGGCCGGCGCGTTTGGTATTGCTTTTAATCGGCACGATGGGAGGCATGTTTATCGTCCCCATCAATGCGGTTTTACAGGAACAAGGCCAAAATAGTATTGGTAGCGGTAGCGCAGTGGCGCTGCAAAACTTTTTCCAAAATCTTGCCATGCTGATAGCAGTCGGCGGATATACATTGGCGGCATCCAAACAGGTCGATCCCGTGACTAGTATGTTGGCATTGGGCGGATTGGTGTTGGCGGCCACTTTTTTTGTGTCTCTTTGCCTGCCAAATAACAGGGTACAGAGCGAATAGTTTTAGTACGGGGATAAACGGCTAAGCAGTTGACGTAACGATTTTGTGAACAAATTGATCGCCGGCTGAGCGGAGTTGAAGTCTGTAATTTGCATACACACCACTCAGCAAGCAGCCTTTGTTACTGATTTTAAATGTTAACGGTCAGCAGTTGATGAACTTGCCCAGCCTTGAATAAAGCATCTTACCAATAGCACCACACTCTCTTCGACATCATCGACACCCACGGCTTCCAGTGTGCCTGACAGGGACAGCGAACAAATACCATGGACACCACCCCATAAGGCCCGGGCAGCACGCTTGTTTTGGCTACTGGAGCCTTGCGGTGCCAATCTGGCAAACTGTTTTTCGATCAGGCTAAAAATATGGTCAATTTTTTGCTGATACCAGGGACTTTCCGTCGTCTCTTTTGACAAAGGATTTTCAAAGATCATCTGCCATCGGTTAAAGTTTTGATTGGCATAGATTAAATAGGCTTTGGCCAGTTCCTCGATGCTTTGTGCGGCATCCAGATTCTGAATTTGTTCCAGATGCAAGGCGATATCATCGAGTGTTCTTGACTTAACATGCAGTAAAAGATCAGCCATATTGTCGAACACCATATATATCGAACCTACGGTATATCCCACAGTCATGGCAATCCTGCGTGCATTGAGTGCTGAGAGGCCTTCGTTGATTACGATGGTTTCAGCTGTTTTCAGGATCATATCCTTGATTTCCTGTTGACTGTGTTCGCTTCTTCTTGCCATGAGTGAGTGCGCCTTAGTCCTGCGTGATCTTCAAAATTATCATTTTTTCAAGCTGGAGTGTTTTTGTGAGTAATGCCGGTTTTGCTGTCTGCAAAATAGACACATAAAAATTCAACAAACGTAGACAATTTAGCTGGCAGGAATCGCCTTTGCAAATAAGTGGCATAAATGGCCAGTGAAGAAATACCGAAATCCTGAAGTATTTCAATCAACTGTCCATGCGCCAAATAGTTGACCGCTGATATTTCGGGCGCTTGCGTGATGCCCATTCCCAGTGCCGCCGCTTGACATAATGCTCTGCCATTATTGGAGGCAAAATGCCAGTTGGGTTTAATTTTAACCTCTTCTATACCGACTTGGAATATCCAATAATCTCTGTGGGGTGTATCGATATAATGCAGACATCGATGCGCACTTAACGCATCAATTTTTTCAGGCTTGCCGTATTTGGCCAGATACTGGGGCGATGCATAGGTACATAAGCGGGTTTCAGCAATTTTTCTGGCAACCACGCCCAAATCCAGCGTATCGGTTACCAAAATTGCCAAGTCAAATTCGCCATCGCCCAAATTGACATGGCTATTATGCAAGGACATTAAAACCTTTACATGGGGATAAAGACGTTGATAGGCTTCAATCGCAGGAACCATATACAGTCCGCCAAAATCAATCGGTGCTCTTACTTTTAGAGTGCCTTTAATGTTTTTCCCCAGTTGTGAGGTAATTTCATCCAGTTCCAGAAAGTCATCCAGGAGCTGTTTGCTACGGTGATAATACAGTTCGCCTGCTTCCGTCAAGCTGATTTGTCGGGTTGTTCTATTCAACAGGCTAACCCCAAGCGATTCTTCCAATTGCGCCATGTATTTGCTGATCATCATCGCTGATAGATTCATTTCTCGTGCTACGGCGGTGAATGTGCCTAACTCGACAATTCGGCAAAACACTTGCATATTATTGATTTTATCCATTATTTCGCTCTTTATTTAGATCATGCGTACACGAAGATTTTTTCACTATGAAGCGGCGATACACGATTCCTATCAAATCAAAGGTTGGAGTCAACGCAATGAAGGTTATACCCGTTCAAACTTCGATTCGGGATTTTTTAAAATCCTCAAGGTTGATAAAACACAGTTTTTCAACCCAAATGCGAGTTCTGGCCAGTTTTTTGACAAATTTAGAAGCTCATCTTTGGTAAATCTGGTAAATTTTCCACTCCGTTTTACAAGTACTCGTCAATTTTATGGAAAATTATCATGAGAACATTAAAAAACCAATTGGCATTGTTTCTTTTTACCAGTCTGCTTTCTGCCATACCGGCAATGGCAGCAACAGACCTGGAAGCTCAACAAAGTTTCGTCAGAGCGCGTGCAAAGAATTATCAGAAAGCGACAGATCACACTGCACATGAAAATCCTACCGATAAGAGTCTTGCGTTTCATGGTATTTTTTACGGCTTTCTCCCTTGCAAAGATTGCACCGGGATTAAAGCTACGCTTTCTTTAAAACAAAACAACATTTATCTGTTGGTGACACAGCCCGCAAAAGAGTCTTCAAAGGAGTTTTATGAAAAAGGGAAATATAGCTGGAATGATGAAAATCATACCGTTGTTTTAACGCCAACCAAGGGCGGGACCAGTACACGACACTATCATATAGAAAATGAAGGGACACTCATACAGCTAAATGATGATGGAACAAGGATGATCAATGACGCGGATCGCTATATTTTGCGTAGCAGCGATACGGTAAAGTCGCGAGAGGTACATATCCACTGACGTAGAATGATGATCGGTTTGTGGAACCCTTTGCAGTTGTCGGCCAGATCGCACAGGTTTAAATAGAACGTTGGTTTAACGCAAGGCTTCTATCTTGAGTTAATTAAGATTAATGCATTTAAAGCGAGTCTTCATGGCTAATAGTCAACATGATCTGACGCGCACCACACTGGCAATACTCTGTATTCTGGTGCTGACGGCCGCGTCGTTCTGGGTATTGCGCCCCTTTCTGGCGGCTGCCGTTTGGGCGACAATGATTGTCGTTGCCACCTGGCCTCTACTTAAAACATTAGAACACCGTCTGTCGGGCCGTAGTGGTCTGGCTGTGGCCGTCATGTCGGTTGCGCTGTTGCTTTTGCTGGTTGTTCCGCTCTGGATGGCTATTAGCACCATTGCCGAGAATGTTGACGCGATTTCCAATTTTGCCAGAAATCTTGCGACATCCGGTCTTCCGCAGCCACCGCATTGGGTTGAAAGCTTACCACTTGTTGGAAATAAACTCGCCGATTTTTGGGTGCAAATAGCCGACGCAGGCTCACAAGGCTTAATGGCCAAAGTAGCTCCTTATTCTGTCCAGACCGGCAAATGGATTCTTGGCAATATCGGGGACTTGGGCTTTATGTTGATTCACTTTCTGCTTATCGTACTCTTGTCAGTCATTCTGTATGCAGAAGGCGAATCGGCCGCATACAAAGTTCTGCGCTTTGGTCGGCGCCTGGCAGGCGAGCGCGGCGAAAATGCCATTATTCTGGCTGGACAGGCGATTCGCGGTGTAGCGTTAGGCGTTGGGCTGACCGCCATCGTCCAGACAGTCTTGGGAGGGATTGGTCTGGCCATTGCCGGTGTGCCATTTGCCTCACTGCTTTCGGCAATGATGTTGATGTTCTGCATCGCCCAACTGGGACCGGCGCTTATTCTTTTCCCTTCTGTGGGCTGGCTGTTCTGGATGGGGGAGTCAGGCTGGGGATCCTTTCTTCTGATATGGAGTGTGATTGTCGGCACCCTGGATAATTTTTTGCGTCCCTTTCTTATTAAGAAGGGTGCTGATCTGCCATTGCTGCTTATTTTTGCCGGTGTCATAGGCGGCATGCTAAGTCTTGGCCTGATCGGCATTTTTATCGGTCCCGTGGTCCTGGCCGTAACCTATACCCTGCTTGAGGCCTGGATAGCCGACGAACTCGGCAAAGCAGAAGTCGATTAGGATTGTTACCTACGGCATTGCTAGGATATAAATTTCTGGCACGTTCTACACAAATTCCGATAACGGTTACTTGTCATGCCCTATTTCATAGGAACTATGACTATTTCTACTCCGTCATTGTTCGAGGAACAGAGCAAAATAAGCTTGAAATTATTGTTTGGATATTTTCGTGAGGCTCATTAAAAATTGTAAAAGCGTATTGATGAAGGCATACCAATCCCAATCAATTGCTATTTGAATTCCACAACCTAACCTTCTCTGCAACTGCTCCAGCGTTGCCCTACTTACCTGCATCCATGTAGGCACACCGCTGGGACAGTGTGTGAAGTTATTGGGATTGGTATCATTTCATCGATTGAATATGCAAAGGGTAAATGGTCACGAACTCCTTTGTGAACCATAAAGAAGTCTTGGCGGCAATGATGGGATGGATAATGAGGGGCTGTCGCAGAATTCGGAAAAAATAGTACGCTAAGGCTTTGCAGTAAATCTATAGCATTGTCGTATCAAGTGGAAGTTATCCCTATGTGAGCGCGTCTCAATGATTTTTTTTCCAAATGTTTAAAATTCGCCAAACAGCACTGCCCTGATGGGTTTCTAATTTCGCAGGCACATTCTCCGTCTTGAGTACGTTGCATGACGAAAGCTTTGATCGGTTCTGCCCGTCGATCTTTTATCGCTGACGAATACTGCTCGGCGTCTATGTCAAAGCAGTAACAGAGCGCGTCGTTCTGAATCGCTTGATAGCTTCGTAAGTGCTGTTTGGGAATGATGTTGCCTGCGTTGGAAAAGTAAGCAATCGGACAGGTTTTTGTCGGACAAAAATAATAGTCGTCAGTGACGATTGATTGATTCTCGGGAAACCGTACCTGATGGTACAGCGTCGGCATGCCGACGCTTTTGCACGGGGAACCGCATTCAGAACAAATTTTTTTGGTACTACTAGAGCTGCAGCAATCAGACATAGATGCTATCCTCGGCCTTATTGGCTAATAGATGTGACCAGGGAGCCCGGATAACCGGCATCCGTCGTGGCTTTGATTAAGGCGGCGCTACTGGTTTTTTGATCGTCGAAAGTAACCAAGGCCGTTTTGGTATCGTAATCGATAACCACTTTTTGTACGCCTTTGACTTGCTGCAAGGCTTTCTTGATGGTGACTGTGCACATGGCGCAGGTCATATTCTCTAACTTCAGTGCCACCGTTTGTTGTTGGTTTGGCAGTGCTTCTGTAATTTCAGCATAGGCCACTGGCATCCATAAAGTGGCCGGTAACAACAAACTTATCAGTAATAATCCGGATTTAAGGGTCATATCGGAATTCTCTCAAACCATGAAAAAAGGCGCTGCCCAGGGAAAAGCCAGCAACATCAAAATGAATGCGGAACCCAGCCAAAACAGTTGGCGTTGTCGGCGTTGATTGTCGGTTGTGGAGCAGATTTCACCTACCGCACAGCGATCAGGCGTTAGATAGAGTTTTCGATAGCCGAGTCCTATAAAAATCAGGGTCAAGACAATGAAAAATGGCCGGACCGGTTCCATAGCCGTCAACGTGCTAATCCACGCACCGCCGATACCCAAAGACAACAGCAAAAATGGCCCGACACAACAGGCCGAAGCCCCTACAGCGGCCAATAGGGCGCCGATACCCAACCATGGCTGGGTTTTTATGGGTGTTTCAGGGTCTGTATTCATGCGAATCTCCTCAACCAAACAATTCTCAATGTTGGCGAGAAGTCTAAACCCTGTTGTTTAGAACAGAGTCAAGTGCGTGATTTAAAATTAGAGCTGGGTTGATGCGTCTTCGCTAAACGCATCGAGAATAGCACAATGAGCGGATGACGCTGTCTGCTGACAGTCGTTGACCAGAGTTCCCAATATCTGTCGGAGAGCCGTTAAATCCTTAATCTGTTGATCGATCTGCTGACATTTCTGCTCGGCCAGTTGTCGTACATCGGCACAGTGCGCCCCATCAAGCGATAGCAAGGTGGCAATTTCCTTCAAGGTAAATCCTGCCTGTTGAGCGCGTTTGATAAAGCGAATTCGGGCAATCGCATCAGCTGAATAACATCGATAACCGCCATCGGGCTTCGCGGGTTCCGTCAGTAAACCAATGTGTTGATAGTGGCGGATGGTCTCGATAGTGACTTCGGTTTGTTTGGCAAGTTTGCCGATGGTCAAAGTTGGCATTTTAAGCTTTCTCCCTTAAGTGTCCGACTGAGCTATACCCTAACCTGATGTCAGGATAGGCGCTACTTTGACGTCAAGATAGAGTGTATTTTTGAAAATATTGACACATGATACTAAAGGCTATAGATTTTATCCTGACACTTTTGGTTTTTTTGGGATCATTTTGCAAGGGCATCGGATTGGTTACATCAGAGTCAGCACGTTTGATCAAAATCCGGAACGCCAACTGGAACAGGTCGATGTCAGCAAGGTTTTTACCGATAAGGCGTCCGGCAAAGACACCGAACGGCCAGCTTTGGAAGAACTGCTGGCCTTTGTCCGAGAAGGCGATACGGTCGTGGTACATAGCATGGACCGCTTGGCGAGAAATCTGGATGATTTGCGGCGCTTGGTGCAGCAATTAACCAAGCGCGGCATACGCATCGAATTCGTCAAAGAGTGCCTGACGTTCACCGGCGAAGATTCGCCGATGGCCAATTTATTGCTGTCGGTCATGGGGGCTTTTGCCGAATTCGAACGGGCGCTGATCCCGCGAACGGCAGTGAGAAGGCATTGCGCTGGCAAAACAACGCGGTGCTTACCGAGGGCGAAAGAAATCGCTATCGCCAGAACAAGTAGTAGAACTCCAGCAGCGAGCCAGTAACGGCGAGCAAAAAGCAAAGTTGGCCCGCGAGTATAGTATTAGCAGGGAAACCCTATACCAATATTTAAAAATTACTGAGTAATCATGTCCAGGCGCTCGGTATTGTCCGCTACGGAACTGACCAGTTTACTGGCCTTGCCCGACAGTCAAGACGACTTGATCCGCCATTACACTTTCAATGAGTCCGACCTAGCTCTGATTCGGCAGCGCCGGGGTGATGCTAATCGACTCGGCTTCGCGGTGCAACTCTGCCTACTACGCTACCCTGGTTACTCGTTAGCCGCTAATGCGACAGTAATAGAGCCGGTTATCCAGTGGATCGCCAGTCAAATCAAGTC
The DNA here is from genome assembly GCA_013140705.1 of Methylococcaceae bacterium. Taxonomy (GTDB): domain Bacteria; phylum Pseudomonadota; class Gammaproteobacteria; order Methylococcales; family Methylomonadaceae; genus JABFSH01. The sequence continues at coordinate 127,544 of JABFSH010000014.1, read as the reverse complement.
CGATCCTGGCGCTTGGCAAAAATACGGCGAGCGCGACGAAACGCGGCGTGAACATTTTCAGGAACTGCGCAGCTACCTTGGATTATCGGCCTTCGGTGTATCCGATTTCCGGTTTTTGGCGAAAACTCTAACTGACCTTGCCATGCAGACCGATAAAGGCGTGGTGTTAGCGGCTTATGCCTTGGAAGCGCTTCGGCAACGTAAGATTATTCTACCGGCGCTAACCGTTATCGAACGAACCTGTGCCGAGGCCATCACACGCTCTACTCGTAGTATTCACCGAGCGCTGACCCAACCCCTCACGACGCCACACCGACAACGGCTCGACGAGTTGTTGAAGATCAAGCCGGATACCAATATTACTTGGCTGGTTTGGCTACGGCAGTCTCCTTTGAAACCGAATTCCCGCTACATGCTGGAACATATTGAGCGTCTTAAAACCCTTCAGGCAATTGCCTTGCCAGACGGCATTGGTCGGCACATTCACCAAAACCGGCTATTAAAAATCGCGCGCGAAGGTGGGCAAATGACGCCACAGGACCTCGGCAAGTTTGAAAGCGAGCGCCGATACGCCACGCTCGTGGCTGTAACCTTGGAAAGCACGGCTACCATTATCGACGAAATTATCGATCTACACGACCGTATCCTGTTGAAATTATTCAGCGCAGCCAAGCACAAGCATCAACATCAGTTCCAACAACAAGGCAAGGCGATCAACGACAAGGTACGATTACTTTCAAAAATCGGCCATGCCTTGTTGGATGCCAAGCAATCGGATAGCGATCCTTACGCCGCAATCGAGTCCGTTATTTCCTGGGACGACTTCCAGCAAAGTATCATTGAAGCGGATCAATTGGCCAAACCCGCCGCGTTCGATCACTTATACTTGATTGCAGAGTAATTTAGCACTCTCCGCCGCTATACGCAGGACTTCCTGGACGTGCTGATATTACGCGCGGCACCGGCGGCGCAGAATGTGCTTGATGCAATTGCGGTGATTCGCACTATGAACAGTACCGGCACACGCAAAGTGCCAATTGATGCGCCGACGGCTTTTATCAAGCCGCGCTGGAAGTCGCTGGTACATGCTGACCAAGGGCTTGACCGTTGCTTCTATGAAATCTGTGCGCTCACCGAACTGAAAAACGCGCTCCGTTCCGGCGACATCTGGGTACAGGGTTCCCGGTAATTTCGGGACTTTGACGAATACCTGTTGCCATCCGAGAAGTTTCAGGAGCTCAAGCAGGCAAAGGTATTACCGGTCGCCGTCAATCCAGATTGCGACCAATACTTGCATGACCGGTTGCAGTTGCTCGAACAGCAGCTGACCACCGTCAACCGCTTGGCATTGGCCAATGAACTTCCCGATGCCATCATCACCGATTCCGGGTTGAAAATTACCCCTTTGGATGCTGTTGTCCCCGACGCCGCACAACAATTGATCAACCACGCAAGCAAGTTGCTGCCCCGTATCAAGATCACCGAATTATTGATGGACGTGGACGACTGGACCGGCTTCAGTCGGCACTTTGTGAATTTAAAGAATGGAGAGCCCGCTAAAGACCGCACTTTGTTGCTATCTGCAATCCTGGCCGACGCCATTAATTTGGGACTCACCAAAATGGCCGAGTCTTGCCCCGGCACGACCTATGCCAAACTGTCATGGCTGCAAGCTTGGCATATCCGGGACGAAACCTATTCCGCTGGATTATCCGAGTTAGTGAATGCCCAGTTCAATCATGCGTTTGCCGAAAACTGGGGCGATGGCTCGACGTCGTCTTCCGACGGCCAGCGTTTTCGGGCGGGCGGCAAGGCCGAAAGTTCGGGTCATGTCAATCCGAAGTATGGCAGCGAATCGGGCCGATTGTTCTATACCCACATTTCCGACCAGTACGCCCCGTTTCATACCAAGGTTGTGAATGTCGGTATCCGCGATTCGACCTATGTGCTCGATGGCTTGCTGTATCACGAATCGGATTTGCGGATCGAAGAACATTACACAGATACTGCCGGCTTTACCGACCATGTTTTTGCGCTCATGCATTTGCTGGGCTTTCGCTTCGCACCCCGCATTCGCGATTTGAAGGATACCAAGCTGTATGTGCCGAAAAACGGCCAAGACTACCCAGCGTTGCAGAGCATGATCGGCGGCAAATTGAATATCAAAAGCATCCAAACGCATTGGGACGAAATACTACGGCTTGCGGCCTCGATCAAACAAGGCACTGTCACCGCATCTCTGATGCTGAGAAAACTCGGCAGTTACCCCCGGCAGAATGGATTAGCTGTGGCCTTGCGCGAACTAGGCCGTATCGAGCGTACCTTGTTCATTCTGGATTGGTTGCAAAACGTAGAGCTGCGCCGACGTGTCCATGCGGGACTGAATAAGGGCGAGGCCCGTAACGCCTTGGCTAGAGCGGTATTTTTTAATCGCTTGGGTGAAATCCGCTACCGGAGCTTCGAGCAACAGCGCTATCGTGCCAGCGGCCTCAATTTAGTGACGGCAGCCATCGTCTTATGGAACACGGTCTATCTGGAAAGAGCTGTCGAAAAACTCCGGGAACTAGATAAGCCTGTTGACGATGCGCTACTGCAATACTTGTCGCCGTTGGGTTGGGAGCACATCAATTTGACCGGCGATTACGTTTGGAAGCAAAATCGGAAGATTGAAGAGAGACAATTCAGGCCACTGCGGATCACTGAAAAATCTTAGCGTACTATTTTTTCCGAATTCTGCGATTACCCCAATGAGCGTTGACGTTACATTAAGGTTGTTATATTATAACGTCATGTTTCTCTAGGCGGCCTGTACAATGAATTCTTCTATCGACGCCAGCCATGGCCCTCATCATACCGAAGCGCATGATCATAAAAAATGTATCAGTGAAGCATTAGGCACCGCCGAGCATTTATGTGGGGTTCGCGGCGTTCAGTTAACACCGATTCGCCACCAGGTGCTGGAATTGATTTGGGATAGCCACCAAGCCGTAAAGGCTTATGAACTGCTGGATCGTATCAAACCACTACAAAATGCCGCAAAACCCGCGACGATATATCGCGCGCTGGATTTTTTGATCGAACAAGGATTGATTCACCGAATAGAAAGCCTTAACGCTTTTGTTGGTTGCCGGTGCTCGGGGCATCAGCATGAGCTGTTACTGCTAATTTGTAAGCACTGCAATGAAGTTGAGGAACGTCCTGCCCCGAAAGTCATGGAGACACTGTCGCATGAGTTCTCTCAAGCGGGTTTTGTTGCTCATAGCAAAGCCATAGAAGCTCAGGGCATCTGCAGTAAATGCAGTGAGTTTCATGGCGATCAAACCTGACACGCTGCGGACGCCCGCAAAATTATTTATCCCCCTTTTTAGAGTAAGCCATTTTTAAAAGCAATGCCAAAGTAAAATGTTATGTTATATCGTAGTCATTTAATGCGGCCACCCTTATATTAGGCATGAGTATCCTATGTTCAAAAGAAATGATATATATTCCTGGCTATTAGCCTTTGCGATTACACAGACGGCTTATTCAGACGAACAGAATATAGTGGAATTAGACGAAGTGGTTGTTACTGCACCCTTGCAAGACAAAGTCACTGAATCTGCTGTTCCGGTTACCGTACTGAGCGATGAGGAATTACGTTTGAAAGTCGGTCACAGCATTGGCGAAACACTAAAAGGCGAGTTGGGCATTACCAGCCAGTCCTTCGGTCCAGGCGTCGGCACGCCAGTCATTCGTGGTCAAAGCGGGCCGCGCGTGCGGGTGTTGGCCAATGGCATTGGCAGCAATGATGTATCGGCAATCAGCCCAGACCATGCAACCAGTATCGAGCCATTGCTGGCGGAACGCATTGAAGTGTTGCGCGGCCCGGCCACTTTACTCTACGGCAGCGGTGCGATTGGCGGCGTTGTTAATGTCATCGACAACCGGATTCAGGACAAACTCCCGGACCGATTGCTGGGCGGTGCGTTTGAGCAGCGTTTCGACTCTGCGTCCGATGAATCGTCTACCGTACTGAAAATTGAAGGGGGCAAAAGCAATCTGGCCTATCATCTGGATGGGTTTTATCGCGATCGCAATAATCTCGACATCGGCGGATCGGCCATCGATGTCAACGCCGCCCAAGTGAGCGATCCGACATTGAATGTCATTCAAAATACCAAAGGCTACATTGACAACAGTTCTGCTCACGCCATCAGCGGATCGGCGGGTGTTTCTCTGGTCGGTGATCCTGGCTTTGCCGGCATCTCCATTAACCGCCTGGAAAATAATTATGGCATTGCGCCTGATGGCTCCGACGCTGAAACAGTGCGAATTGACCTCAAACAAAGCAAATACGATTTTAAAAGTGAGATGAAAAAGCCATTCAGTTTTACTGATTCGCTGCGTATGAAACTAGGCTATACCGATTACCAGCATACTGAAATTGCTGATGGCGAGCCAGGCGCTTTTTTTACCAATAAAACCTATGAAAGTCGCCTGGAGCTAACCCACAACCCGCTAGGGATATTTCGTGGGCTCGTCGGTTTTCAAGCCATTGCCAGCGATTATGCGGCGATTGACAAGTCGACTGGTGAAGCCATTGTTCCTCAAACGCAATCACAGAGTTACAGTGTCTTCACTGTGGAAGCATTTACTATTGGTGCGTTTGCATCCCAGCTCGGTGTCCGTGTTGAGAATACGTCTCTGGATCCGCAGGGACTTTCCAGTCTTAGCTATACGCCGGTCAGTGCGTCAGCTTCCAGTTTGTGGAGAATGAATGACAGCAACAGTCTCAATCTGGCGATCACGCGTTCACAACGTGCGCCGCAAGTTCAGGAATTGCTGACTAACGGTTTTCATGATGCCACGCGCAGTTTTGAAAGGGGTAACATCAATTTGCAAGTTGAAACCTCTTACAACCTGGATTTGGGTTATAAATTTAAATCGGACTGGGTCAGAGTCCAGCTGGATCTATTCCACAACTGGGCGGGGGATTATATTTACCAGCAACGTAATGGCGAGTTCATAGAGGGTGTGCCAGTCCTTGAATCCCGTCAGGCCGATGCGACGTTCATGGGCTACGAAAGCAAGCTGGTATTCCCGTTAATAGAAAACCACTACGGACTGGTGGACTTAACATTGTTCAGTGACTTTACCCGGGGTCAATTTGTCAATGGCAGCGATGTGCCGCGTATGCCGCCCTTGCGTTTCGGTTTTCAAATTGATCATATCAAGGGGAACTGGAATACCAATTTGCGCCTGACACGCGGCGAAGATCAAACCCATTCAGGCGAGAACGATACAGCAACGGCCGGCTATTTGCTGCTGAGTCTCGGTACGCAATATCAAATCCTGGATCTTCACGGCGCAGACGTCATGGTGTTTGCCAAAGCCAATAATCTACTGGATGAGAATATCCGTAACTCCACCTCTTATATGCGTAACTTTGCGCCGGAACCTGGTCGGGGTGCTGAAATAGGTTTGAGGGTGAATTATTAATTGCGCTGTATCGGATTAATGAGCCTTCCAAAACTCCTGGGAGGATGTGGAGATAACGATCATACAAGCTATTGTTGACACAAAATTTAACCGTTTCGTGGAAGCTTCGGGCCAAGACAAAAACCGTATTATGGCGAGGGCATACCGTCGGCAAAACGAGTCATTTTCGCCGATAACGGCAGCCCGTTGAAAGGCGCACCATGATGGCTCCCTACAACAGCGGGCACCATATCATGGCCTCCTTTGATTAAAGACAACTCGGAAACTTTTTATAAGAGCTTGAATATCGCCCTTGAACTCAGCGCCTCAAGGCGTTTTGCCCTTTTCTTCAGTAACGCTTTGAAAACTAAAACCATTATCGATCTTGCCAATCTCTTCGATTACTTTTTGAGCTAACTCTCTGGCCGGTTGCTCTGAAAAAACGGTGTATCGCATCAAATTTTCTGTGTAGGTCTGTTTATCCTTATATTGACTGTAGAGAGCAAACATTAATGCGGCAATGCCTGTGATTGTGGTTTGCACGACAGCTGATTTATACCATTCTTCGGTGAGCGTGTTTTTTAATACCACTCCCAGGGAAGGCCAGATAAAAACCATAAATGCTGCAATAATGGATAACCAAAAGAAAATCTTGTTTAAAATTGAATAACTGCGTGCTTTTACGTAAAGATCATAGATCAGGATTAATTTTTGTTCGTCATTCGCTGTTGTAAAGCCTGAATTTTCGGTCGATTTGGCTTTGCAGACCTGGATTTTGGCATAATCCATTAACAATTTTGCACTCGTTTCATTCGGGTTCAGTATACTGATGATGTTTTTGTCACAAGCTTCAGACGAACAGCCCGACAGACCAACCAACAATATGAGTCCAAATAAATATTTCATCAGCATTACCCATTTCATAAAATTGTACGTAAGATTACCAGATCAAAAGTCCTAAACTAACGTGGTTCATGTCATGCAAAACACCTGTCAATGCCCTTCGGCTTCGCTCAGAAGGGGACAGTCGAACCGCATAGGTTGTTTTTCAAGTAATACCCCCAATAAATTCACATGCTATCCCTTCTTTAGCGGGATGCCTACATGTGGATGTAGGCAAATAGAGCAACGCAGGAGCAGTTGCCGAGAAGGTTAGGTTGAGGGGATTCAAATAGCACCTTATTGGGATTGGTATAACCCCACCATCAACCACATTGAGAATAATAGAAACATTATGCAACTTTATCAGCACATTTTACTAGCGGTGGATTATTCGGCTCAGGGTGATTATGTAGCCAGCAAGGCTTTGGGATTGGCCAAACAATTTCAGGCCACTTTAAGTCTTGTGCACATACTGGATAATATTCCGATGCCGGATACGAATTATGGTACCGTGATTCCGTTAAATCAGAACACAGACCATGATTTGCTGGAACAAGAAAAAGCCCGATTCACATCAATCGCGGACCGGTTACAGGTTGCAAAGGCCAACCGCTGGCTGATCTGGGGTGTGCCCAAAAACGACATTGTTGATCTCGCCAACCGCCAGAATGTTGATTTAATTGTCGTAGGCTCACACGGTCGACACGGTTTATCGTTACTATTAGGCTCTACCGCCAACAGTGTTCTTCATCATGCCAAATGTGATGTCATGGCTGTTCGATTGCAGGAAAATTGATATGCGGTATCTATGCGCTTGTCTGGATTCATAGGCAGGTGGCAGTTTTAGTTATTTTCGCAGTTGCTTTGCCATTAGCCAGTAATGCAGACCGCTGACTGATCGGTGTTCGGGCTTGATCCATACATGGTTTTCATGATCCTGAAAGGATCATTAAAGCAAAGCAAAATGCCGTTCGCATTTATATCCGGTGGATAGTGAATCATTCGGATACAAATAGCTGTAGTGTATTGAAATCCTTAGGTACAATGGAAATTTTTATAATTCGACGTTTTTCAACAAGTCTGCATGCGGTTCGATTGGGCCCTTCTGAGCACAGCCGAAGGACTCGCCACGATCGGAACTATGAGTATAAATTCAACACGACCAACATTCGCTTGTATTCAGCCCCCTTCTATGATGAAGACAGTCGAAAGACAATTAGCAAGAGTTTTGCAAGTACCTTATTCGTCTATTAAATTTCTGATTTTGATGCTCTCGCCCCAAGCTTCTCCATCAGGAGAGAGAATTGAAGTGCTGAAATTTGCGGTGTGAAGACTATAATTTCGGCAGTGATGCCAATTTAGACAGCCAGAATGAATTGAGAACCTATTCCATCAGCATGACGCTAAAAATCCAATACCTTGTATAACAAATATTTTCATTTTTCAGAACAACCATTTTCAATTGCCCCTGATCCCCACTTCATGTATATGAGTGCACGTCACCAGGAGGGTCTGGCTCACCTGCTGTATGGCATCAATCGCGGGGGTGGCTTTGTTGCGCTGACTGGCGAGGTGGGTACCGGCAAGACGACGTTATGCCACTGTTTATTGCAACAGCTTCCCAATGACATCGATCTTGCTTTGATTTTGAACCCAAAACTCAATGCAATTGAGTTGTTGGCGGCTATTTGTGATGAACTGAGTATTGTTTATGACAAACTTTCACCTACTTTAAAAAATTTGATTGATTTGTTAAACCAGCATTTGCTTGCCGTACACGCCAACGGAAGACGCACGGTTGTACTGATCGATGAAGCACAAAATCTGAGTCTCGAAGTACTCGAACAGATTCGCTTGCTGACTAATCTGGAAACCAGCAAAACAAAATTGTTGCAAATAATTCTTGTTGGGCAACCTGAATTGCAACAAATTCTAAAGCGCAAGGATTTGCGGCAGTTAAATCAGCGTATTACGGCACGTTATCATTTACTGCCGTTATCTCAGGAAGAAACCCAAGCCTATATTCGGCATCGCTTGACGGTCTGTGACGGCAACCCGGATTTATTCAAACCCAGTGCCGTCCGGAAAATTTTTAAACTATCGTCAGGTATCCCAAGAATCATTAACATTCTTTGTGATCGCGCCTTGCTGGGAGCTTATTCGACCAATGTCCGGTTTATTACGCCGAACATCATCAAGCAGGCAGCCAAGGAGTCCCTGGCTGAAACCAATCCAGAAACGTCTCATCTGACTGCGTTATTGTCGCTGTTATTACTGGCTTGTATTGCTGTTGGCCTCTATTTCCATGGATTTGATCTTCGCACCGTAAGTCGAGATTACCCAAATACGGAATCAAAGGTGATGACACCCGCGGTTAAAGCTGCGCCGGTGATAAAAATTCAGCCGCCAGTGCAGCAAAAAGCACAACCAACGCCAGAGCCCATTATTGCAAGGCCTCCCATCGACTTTACCACATGGCTGAATAACCCCGACTTGACGTTAAATACGGCCTTGATGGATATTCTGAAAATCTGGGGAAAAATTTCGCCGGCATTGCCAACTCATGCCGTTGATTGTAATGATGTACTGTCTGCGGATCTTAATTGCCTGTCCGGTAAAACTAATTGGCAAAAAGTGTTGGACATGAACCGCCCCGTCATCCTGGAATTTTTGTTGGCAAGCGGCGAAATTCGTTATGGAGTACTGACCGGTATTCGACGCAAACAGGATTTGGTTTTGATGTCTGGAGATAAAGTATTTCCAATGACGGAATTGCTCAAATCCTGGAACGGTAACTATCTGACGGTCTGGAAATCGCCAAGTCCAGGCATGACGGGTATTTATCCGGGACATAGCTCCAATCATGTGCTGTGGTTACGCGAGCAATTAAATACGCTGAATGGCTCGCAGGCAGTGGTAACGAATCCGCAATTTTTTGATAACGCCCTAAAAAAACAGGTGGTTAACTTTCAACGTCAAAATCATTTGTTTGCAGATGGTATTGCAGGGGCACGGACTATTATTTATCTTGACAATATCACCGGTTCGACGGACTCACCCCATTTAAAAATAACTGATTAAGCTTATGTCCTATATTCTCAATGCATTGCGCAAGTCGGAACAGGAAAGACTGGCTCAACAACCGGATTCAGTAACCGGCAGAATTCTGGTCAATCAACCGCCACCGCATCATAAAACCAGTAAGATCATTATTTTTCTGTTAATCAGTAACTTAATGATCGCAGCGGGTTTGATCTGGTTTGTACGCAAGGAATCCATAAGTGTACCCTCCGACGTCAACAAACCGGTAGTTGCCGAGGCCACTCCTTCCAAATACACCAGCGAGCCCCCTGTGCAACCAGTGAATCCGCCTTCAAAAGTGGATATGGAAAAGACAGAATCACCCGCATCGACGACACTTGCCGATAACTCGGTACCCAAAAAAATAGCTGACCCAAAACTACAGCACGTTACAAAACCTGTTGTTGTCAAAACTCCGGAACCTGCACAACTGAAGCCTGTGCCAAGCGTGCCCGTGATAGCACCGCCACCGGCGGCAGAACCGGTCAGAAAAGCCGCGAAACTACTGGAACCGCTGCCTGAAAACAATGCGATTCCTTTCGTGTTTGAGCTTGAACCGGAATTTCGTCACACGTTGCCGGACCTGAAAATCAATGTATTTGTCTACGCAGAACAAGCAACTGAACGTTTTGTCATGATCGACATGGTAAAATATACTGTTGGCACACGCATTAAAGATTCCGTCATGCTCAAAGAAATTCGCTCTGATAGTCTCGTCCTTGAATACAATAACCGTATTTTCCGGATTAAACGGCCATAAGCCTATTCACGATTACTTCTATAACAGGGTTTAAGCAATGGTCATCAGTGCTTGAACCCTTGATTAAGGACACCATGCGCTCTTCAATAAAGAAGACTAAAACGACGAAAGCCAGCACTCAAATTTACAAGCGATTACTGTCTTATGTAAGACCCCATCGGGGCTTGTTCGTGATGAGTATTTTCGGATTTTTGCTGTATTCCGGTACGCAGACGCTATTCGCAGCACTCATCAAGCATATTATCGATACGCTGCAAACACAATCGCGCGAGGGTGTCTATTATTTGCCGCTGTTGTTTATCGGCCTGATAATAGTACATGGCATTGGTGCCTATATAGGCAATTATTTTTTGGCAAAAGTGTCGACCAATGTGGTTCATGCCTTACGATGCAAAATATTCAACAAATACACCGAACTACCTACTGCTTATTTCGATGCCAATAATAGCGGCTATATGATCTCCAGAATTACGCATAACGTCGGACAGGTCACGCAAGCGACCACCGATGCAGTGCGTACGTTTATTCGTGAAGGTTTGACGTCGATTGGTTTGCTGATTTATCTGTTTTATTCCAACTGGATGCTGTCGCTGGTATTCATTGCCATCACACCAATTATTGTGGTGTTGGTCAGCTATGTTAGCAAACGCCTTAGAGGGATCAGTAAAAAAATCCAGGAATCGATAGGTGACATGACCCATATTACATCAGAACTGGTCGGTGGCCATCGTGTTGTGCGCAGCTATGGCGGAGAAGACTATGAACGCCGCCGTTTCCTGGACAGCAGTTCGAATAATCGCCGGCAATCATTAAAATTGGCAACAACGCTGGCCATCCATAACCCCATCATGCAGTTCATTATTGCGCTGGCCTTGTCATTTTTGATGTATATGGCGTTGATGTTAATGGGAAAAGCCAGTGTTGGTGAGTTTGTCGGCTATTTGACGGCCGCCTTTTTGCTACCCAAACCCATCCGGCAACTCAGTGATGCCAACGGCGATATACAAAAAGGCATTGCGGCGGCAGAATCGTTATTTGAAATTCTGGATGAACCCGGCGAGCCGGACTTGGGTACTTATCAGATCGACAGATGCCGGGGGGGGCTGGAGTTCAAAAATGTGACCTTCCGGTATCCGGGTTGCCAGGAACCGGCGCTGATCGATATCAATTTTAAAGCCGAACCCGGACAAACTATCGCCTTGGTCGGCGCGTCGGGAGGAGGCAAAAGCACCCTGGTCAATCTGGTTTCACGTTTTTATGGCCATGATATCGGTGAAATCTTGCTGGACGGTGTAGAAATTAATACTTATACCTTGATTTCTCTCCGCCAACAAATTGCTTTGGTCAATCAACAAGTAACTTTATTCAATGATACGATTGCCAATAATATCGCCTATGGCACTTTAGCGACGGCCACTCGCGAAGCAGTGATCGCCGCCGCTACCGATGCCTGCGCCATGGAGTTTATTGGCAAACTGGAAAAAGGACTTGAAACAGAAATCGGCGAGAACGGCGTTAAACTATCTGGCGGCCAAAGGCAACGACTGGCGTTGGCAAGAGCCTTGTTAAAAAATTCACCCATATTGATACTGGATGAAGCGACTTCGGCACTGGATACTGAATCGGAACGTTTTATCCAGACAGCATTGCAAAAAGCCATGAGGAATCGCACAACATTAGTGATTGCTCACCGGTTATCTACGATAGAAAATGCTGACATGATCCTGGTGATCGATAATGGCCGGATTGTAGAACGGGGTTCCCATAATGAGCTGATAAAGGAAGAGGGTGCCTATGCCCGCTTACATCAATTACAATTCAAGGATCATCCTGACGACACTGAAACACCTATCTAATTTATGCGTACAGTTATTTTATCCGGTGGGTGGATTTACTTGGCATTAAATTAAACATCAAAAACACGCAAGAGAGCATACTATTTTGAAGACTTTTATTTCCAATCTTGAAGAACATCAAGCGCTAATAGAAAAATTGAGGTCATGTTCCGACAAGATCGAAGCTGCTTCCGCAGTTCTCATTGAGACCTTGAGGCGAGGTGGGAAATTACTACTGTGCGGGAATGGTGGCAGTGCAGCAGATTGTCAGCATATAGCGGCAGAGTTTGTTGTACGTTATGAATTAAAGCGAAAGGCTTTAGCCGCCATTGCCTTGACCACTGACACTTCTATTTTGACGGCACACGCCAATGATTTTGATTTTGAAACGGTTTTTTCACGTCAGGTTGAAGCGCTGGCCAATGAAAAAGACTGTTTAATTGCCATTTCGACCTCGGGCAAAAGCAAGAATATTCTTAAAGCTGTGCAGGCAGCGAATTTGAAGGGCATGCCTGTTGTTGTACTGACGGGGTGCGATGGTGGCGAGCTGGATCGTTTAGCCACTGTTTCAATTATCGTTCCCTCGAATGTGACCGCAAGAATTCAAGAAGCTCATATTTTAATTGGACATTGGTGGTGTGGTGTTGTCGAACAGACTTTCAACGAGGAGGTAGCCTGATGTTGGCTGCCGCACCCGAATTTAGCCAGGCCCGCATTATTGTTATCGGCGACATCATGCTGGATCGGTATTGGTCCGGTAAAGCGGCACGAATTTCACCGGAGGCGCCTGTGCCGGTGGTACAGATTAAGTCTACCGAAGAGCGGGTCGGTGGTGCCGGTAATGTCGCTCTGAATATCGCCCGATTGGGTGGAAAAGTTACACTGTTGGGTGTGGTCGGCGATGATGCCGAAGGCAAAACGCTTCGACAAATCCTGGAAGCCGAGGGTGTCGCGTGTGATTTCGTTGTCGAAAAAGGATTTCGCAGTATCTGTAAATTGCGCATTATGGCGCAGCATCAGCAACTGATTCGGCTGGATTTTGAAGAAACACCGATTGCTTTTGATCGGGCGGCACTAAAGTCTCGATTGTTACAGTACTTGCCCGACAATCAGGCCATCGTTTTCTCCGATTATGGCAAAGGTACGCTGGCTGAGGTGGAAAGCTACATTCTGCACGCCAAACAGGCGGGCGTTAAAGTCCTGGTTGATCCCAAAGGGGTGGATTATCAGCGCTATGCTCAAGCAGATGTAATAACGCCGAATTTGGCAGAATTACAAGCCGTTGTCGGCCTTTGTAGTGATGAAAGTCATTTGATCGAAAAAGGCCGTTTGTTGTTAAAAAATTATCAAATTCCGGTGCTGCTGTTAACCCGTGGCGAAGCCGGCATGACGCTGATCCAGGACGATCAGGTTCATTCATTACCGGCGCAAGCCAAGGACGTGTTTGATGTGACCGGCGCAGGGGACACCGTGATTGCGGTGATGTCGCTATGCGTGGCATTAAACATGCCTTTGATGGAAGCGATGTATCTGGCCAATTTGGCAGGTGGTATTGTCGTGGGTAAACTAGGGACATCGACAGTTTCGATACAGGAGTTGACGCGTGCCATGCATGGTGAAAGGGATTCGCAATACGGCATCGTCTCGGAAGATGAATTGCTAGGGCTTATCGCCAGAGCCAAAGCTCATGGTGAAAAAATCATCATGACCAATGGCTGCTTCGATTTGCTGCATGCAGGTCATGTCACTTATCTGGAGCAAGCAAGATCATTGGGCGATCGTTTGATCGTGGCCGTCAACTCCGATGCATCGGTTAAACAATTAAAGGGTGATTCGCGTCCAATCAATGGTTTACAGGCGCGCATGACTGTATTGTCGGCATTGGCTTGTGTCGACTGGGTGGTTCCGTTTTCCGAAGAAACGCCCGAGCGTCTGTATTGCAAATTATTGCCTGATGTCTTGGTCAAGGGCGGCGATTACACGCCGGATCAGGTTGCAGGTGGCGACTGCGTCATTCAGGCGGGTGGCGAGGTGAGAATTTTACAGTTCGTCGATGGACAATCGACAACGGCGATGATTAATAGAGCAAGGAGTACGGAATGATTATTGTGACCGGAGGCGCAGGTTTTATTGGTAGTAATTTGATTCGCGCTTTAAATCTTCGAGGCCATAACAATATTCTGCTGGTTGATCATTTGGAAAATGGTCGAAAGATGCAAAATATTGCCGATTTGGATATTGCCGACTACATGGACAAAACGGAATTTTTTCAAAAAATTGAATCACCGGCATTTTTGAGTGGCGTACAAGCCGTCTTTCATCAGGGCGCTTGCTCGGCGACGACGGAATGGAATGGCCAGTACGTTATGGCCAATAATTACGATTATTCAAAACGCTTGTTGCACTGGTGTCTCGCTAATGAATCAGCATTCATGTATGCCTCGTCAGCTTCAGTCTATGGGTCTGGCAAGCAAGGGTTTCGGGTTGAGCGGGCGAGTGAGCTTCCCATCAACATGTATGCCTATTCAAAGTTCCAGTTTGATCAATATGTCAGAAATATTCTGCCGAAAGCCAAATCTCCGATTGCCGGCTTTCGCTATTTTAATGTCTACGGCCCCAGAGAACAGCATAAAGGAAGCATGAGCAGTACCGCTTATCACTTCAACCTGCAAGTGCTTGAACATAAAAAAGCCCGGTTGTTTGAAGGTTGTGATGGAATGGAAAACGGCGAACAGAAACGCGACTTTATCCATGTGGATGATGTTGTTAAAGTGAATCTCTGGTTTTTTGATCATCCCGAACGGTCCGGTATTTATAACGTTGGAACAGGGCGCGCCGAAACCTTTAACTCTGTTGCCCAAGCCGTCATCAACTGGCATAAGGCCGGCAGCATTGAGTACATTCCTTTTCCAGAGCATCTAAAGGGCGCATATCAAAGTTTTACTCAGGCCGATATTTCCGGACTCAGACAGGCCGGTTATAACGATGAATTTTTGACAGTGGAGCAAGGGGTTACGAAATATTTGGATGAATTGAATTCGTCGCTAAACCAGAAATAACCCGATTCGTTGTACAGGCGGCTTTTCAGGCCAAGCAGCAAACGGCTTTAGTCAACAGCATTGCGTCCCCTCAGTGATCAAAGCAAGGGGACGATCAAGCAATTAATTCATTAATAACACTACGCTTTTTTTCCATCTGCCAATTCTGTAACAGCCGGATAATTGGTTTTACCCGTCGCCATGACCGGTATGGCATCGACCTGTATGAGCTTCTTAGGCAACATGATCGCCGCTACACCGGGCGATGCGGCCGCCAAGTCACCGATAGATACCTGTTTTTTCGTCGTAACCAGAATCACTTGCTCACCTTTTTTTGCATCCGGCAAACTGATGGCGGCATGATGAGCATCCGGCCAGGCATTAATGGCTAATTGTTCCACTGCGGTCAACGATACCATCTCGCCACTGACCTTGGCGAAGCGTTTGCTGCGGCCGCGTATCGTGATGTAACCCTCGTCATCGACATTAACAATATCTCCCGTGTCGTACCAGCCTTTGCCATAGAGGGATTCGGGAGGAACCAACTGACCAGGATTGGCGGCCAGCAGGTAGCCGAGCATGATATTGGGACCGCTGACGTGAAGTCGTCCGGCATTTTCGATGCCTTCAATGGCCTCCAGTCTGTAGTCCATGTGCGGCATAAAGCGACCGACAGTGCCGGCTTTATAATACATGGGTGTATTAACGGACGTGATAGGCGTAGTTTCAGTGGCGCCGTAGCCTTCCAGAATGCGAATGCCAAATTTTTCGGTCCAGACCTGGCGGGTATTTTCCTGGAGTTTTTCGGCACCGGCGACGACATAACGCATATTGTAAAAGTCATAGGGGTGTGCTTTTTTGGCATACGCGGCTAAAAAGGTATTGGTGCCAAACATGATGGTGGCCTTGATTTCATAGGCAATTTCTGGAATAACAGCGTAATGTAGCGGTGTCGGGTAGAACATTGTCGTCATACCGGTGAGTATCGGCAGCATGGTGCCAACCGTGAAGCCAAAGGAATGGAACATTGGCAAGAAGTTGAGGACGACATCCTGGGCATTGAAACTGATACGTGCTTCCAGTTGTTTGTGGTTGGCCAGTATATTGGCATGCGAGAGTACAACGCCTTTCGGTGTACCCTCCGAGCCGGAAGTAAACAAAATGACGGCTGGGCTATCGGGGTTGTGTTGCTTGTGGCGATACCACCAATCAGCTGTTTTACAACGCAGCAAGGCTTTCAATTTGTCTGATTTAGAAATATTTTCGGCCAGATCCTCCAGGTAAATGACGTTAACCTGCTGGTTTAATTGCTCGATTTCTTCATTTAATTTAGCCTTGTCTATAAAGTTTCTGGAGCTTAGTACCGTTTTAACTTGTGCGAGATGACAAGCTGATTTCATGCCGGCCGAGCCGATGGAATAATTCATCATGGCTGGAACACGGCCATGCAGCTGTAGTCCCAACACAACGATCAAGGTTTTTGTTGAGTTAGGCAATAAGACACCGACATTTTCCCCTAATTCGGTCAATTCATTTAATATATTACCAATCAGAAGTATACGGATAATCAACTCATCATAAGTTAAAGGGATACGATCAAGATCTTCAACGATGGCATGTCGGCCGCCATGAATTTTTCGCGCTTCCAGCAATGCAGCGAATATGGTTTGTCGATAATGGCTGGTGACGAACATCATGTCGGTCATCACGTCTGCCAGCAGATTACCACTATGCTTACGGCGTATTTTGCCTTTGAGTGTTTTCGGTGTTGAAATTCGGGTCGGCGGTAATAGTTCTATGGTAATTTTAGGGAAAAAACGCAAACGGACGACGCCCTGCAGTCTGGAAAAATGCGTATACTGGCCACCGGAAATACGAATAGGCAGAATAGCCGCTTCAGACTTATCGGCCACCATACCCGTACCGTCGTAGATTTTCATCAAAGATCCTGTCACTGTGATACGACCCTCAGGAAAAATCACCGTATGGGTATCTTTCTGTAAATGGTGGACTAGATCTTTCAATGATAGAGGGTGGGTGGGGTCCATCGGAAAGACTTTCGACAAGCCCAAAAAGGGTTTTAGCCACCAACGTTGGGAAATGTGAGTGTTAATGGCAAAGGTGATGTCTGCTGGCAAAAATACCCACAACAACAAGGGATCTAGAAAAGAGGTGTGATTAGCAACTATCAGTACCCGGTTGCCGGCTTTTTTATAGTTATCAAACCCTTTTAATTCAATTCTGTAAATTAGAGTCAATAATAGTGCCAACAGTCGACGTAAAAATTTTTTCATTAAAGAAATCCTCCGGATTTCATCTTATCAGACATTAAAAAGTAGAGTAACGAAGAATACTATAAACAATAATTAAACATCGTTCAATTCAATTCTTTAACTGCCCTCAATGAGAATTGAAATTGGGAATTTCTGTTGAAGAACTTGTTAATTCTACTTTGTCAGATTTATTCCAGTGCCACCTGAGATCGCCTAGCATGTGAATCATTGGCCTTTCGCCGCAAATCGTGGCGTTTAGCGATAATGTCCGCCAATTCTTCGGCTGTCAGTTGTCGTCGCAGTGCCGTTACTAAATCGTTGAATGATAACAGTGGCCACTGTGGCCGCCCGGCTATTTTCTGCTTAATCAGAAACAACGTTCCCAGCATGACCAATGCCACGTGGTGATGCCAGGCATCCCAGCGGCGAACTTGGTAGTCAAGCCATGCCGCATTCGCTTTTCGCCTGTACCCTCGCAAGTTCCTGTTAAGCTGTATCCGACGGTGCATTGGATAAGCAGTAGTGCGATATCGTCTGCCCATCGGTCCACGCGCAGCGCAGTGAGGTTGACGATGGACCGGTTTTCTACCTCATCCAGACCCGTCTGGCACCTGCGGTTCCGAGTCTTGCAGAAAGATCGTTTGATCGCAATGCACATCCGCTATTTATGCCCTGTGGGTACAAACCGGCAACCTTGCCTCTCAATAGCACGCAGAAAAGCGGGTTCTTTGCCGTACCCGCCGTCAATGCCGACGTAGCCAAATTGAATACCGCGCTGCTCTGCGATTTTAAGCATCTCCAGCGCCAGTTGCGATTTACATCGAAACTGACGTTGCACTTAATTGGGAAGTTCTCAATAATTCTTCACAGCGTGTAGCGATGCTTTCTTGCTGTTTTTGTAGATGGGTGTTCTTGTATTTTTTAGAAAACTGTTCCGCATTATTTTTATAATACTCCTGGGTCAGCAACTCTTTAATGGTTGCGGGAAAATTGGCTTTTTTTACTTCAGCCGGGATACATAGTCCGGCGCCCAGTAAGGCGATTTTTTTTGCAAGCAGAAGTTGTTCAACCTGCATGGGTAACATCATCAATGGTTTTCCCTTTAGTAACATGGCTGCTGCTGTGCCTGCGCCGGCATGACAAATAACCGCATCGCATGTCTCTCCAATTCCACTAAGTTTTACGGGATAGGGAGAAATATGAAGGTTGACGTTACTGAATTTTTGTATAAATGCCGGATTAATGCCGGGAATATGAGCCAATACGGAGTAGGAGGAGCTTCGAAGTTGGTTGAGCAGTGTTTCCAGTCCAGCATAATCATTTTTAAGATAGACAAAGATGCGTTTTTTGTCGCCAGGCGGCCAGACGGGTTCAACGCCGTCCGCATCATTAAAATTTGATCCCCAATAGATGGCGTTGTCGCGATTTGAATAATGGTCCAACTCTGAGTAAGTGCAGAGAAAGTTTTCTTCTATGTCGAATAAATCAGCCAATGTATCGAGGGTAGGGCCGCCGATTTGTGTTAGAACCGAATTGGCTATTGTAACCACTTCATTTTCTGTATTTAGCAATGTTTTCTCGGCAATGTTTAGCCAAGGCCTGATAGAAGGCATGGGCCTAGTTCTAGGCGGTGAAAAAAAACTGCCGCCGAATAGTGCACGGGGATAGTGTAAACTACGTGCAGCCAATAATGCCGTTGGCGCATGATCGAGTAAAATCAGATCTGGGTTGAGGTATTCAAATAGTGTTTTCCAAGCCTGGGTTCTGGCTAGAAGCCCAAATTTATCGTTAAATCCTATATTTTGCAGGATACCCGCATAATTCATGGCGGGCGCCGTATGCGATATCGGCCAGCAAATTGGCGCCTGAAAGTAAGAAAACGAGTATGTGGTAAACAACAAGGGAGCATACAGAAGATCCTTTAAAACCCATGTCACCTCGTGTCCACGGCGTTGTAGAATTTTGGCGATAGGTAGAAAGCCATCGATATGGCCATAGCCTGCGCCTAATTCCCAGGCAAAAACAAATTTGCTCATTCAATCTTTACCTCTGTTTTTGATTCGGATTTCGTCGCTATTCTATGTCAAGCGATTAGTAAATGTGCATGTTTTCAGCTTTCCAGATCGAAATGGGATGGGTTTTATTAACAGCGAAAGTAACAATGAGAGACAATAATAGAGAATTGCAGGATTCTTAAAACGGTAAGATAATAAACTTAACAAAATAAATTACAGATTCCTTATAAGATAATGATAAGAATGCTATTATTTTTTGTAATTTGTATTACTATGTTTGCGTTAGCTGGGTCACAATGAAAATTGTGTAACGGTTTTCTTTAGATTTCCTGGTTTAGATCCATATCCAACTGGATCAAAGCACTAAGGCTACAGTGATTTATAACCAAAATCCACTGACCAATATAATAATCGACGAATGCAAGGATTCATTGGTTTTGGCCTGTAGGTAATCTTACGCATTCAAGATTCGTCAACCAGCATTTAATCATAATAAAACAAAAGGTTACCACTATGCATTTACTATTAGCTGATCACCGAGATGTTCCATCACAAGATAAACAGTTTGTGGTAAAGCCGGAAAAAAAATCAGATCCCCAACAGGATTTTCTGCTTCCCCAGCTTTTATGTTCAAGATCGGTTTTATTGTCGCTTTTAAGTGCGATGTCAATTATACCCTTTGCTGTCCAGGCTGAGTTAACGCCCAATCAGGATGCTGTTCTGCAAGGTCTCTTTAGTACCTGCGACCTGCAGGCAGAGTTTTCACCTCCACTGTGTGATACTGCAAGCAGCATTGCCTACGGTGGCGATTTGACCACCCTAAATGACATCATTCCCGATGAAATCGCGGCTCAAGGTAGTGAGGCGGTTGATTTTGGATTCAGGCAATTAAGCATCATTCATGGACGCATCATCAATTTGCGACATAAAAACAGACAGTCTTTGCTGTTAGGATCATCTTCATTGGATCTCATAGGTGGCGCTGCCGGCGATGAAAATAATAGTGATTTATTTCGAGACGATCCCTTAGGATTTTTTATTAAAGGTCAATTTAATGTCGGTGAAAAAGATAAAACCGTCAATGTACAAGGTTACAAAAATGACCGGCAGTCAATGACGATGGGCCTTGATTATACATTTTTCGATAGTTTGGTTCTGGGGGCTTCATTCGGTTATGCGTCAACGCATTCTGATTTCGATAGCAATAGTGGGCGAATGGATACCGATGCTTTTGATTTTGCGACGTATGGGAGCTATTTTCTCCCTAAGGACTTTTATGTCGACTGGATATTCAGCTACGGCTTGCATAATTTTGATGTTAATAGAACTGTATTGGGCAATACAGCGACAGCACGGCCGGACGGCGATCAATATGGTTTTAGTTTCGGTTTAGGGAATGATATAGCCATTCGAAATTTTGTGATTAACCCCTACGCGCGCTTTGAATATCTCAAAACAGATATTGCAAGCTATACCGAAGCAGGTGGGGGTGGATTTGGAATTGAGGTGGCTAAACAGGCTTTGGACTCGCTAACTACAACACTGGGAGGTCAGGCGAGTCAATCGATCAGTTTGCCGTGGGGTGTATTAACACCGGGTGTTCGCGCTGAATGGGTCCATCAATACAAGAATAATGACCGTTCAATTCTGGCTCGCTTTAGTGCAGCGGATCCGGGTACGGGAGGTTTTGCAGTGGTAACCGATAGACCTGATCGCAACTATTTTAACTTGGGTCCTTCGTTAGCGGTTACCTTACCTGAAGGAAAATCAGCCTACCTGCGTTATGAATATCGCCTGGGCCAGAGAGATTTTGTTGATCATACTGTCGAGCTGGGTGCGAGAATTCCATTTTAGGAAGTGGCTTACTAACCGAAAAGGTGCTCATTCATGGTAATTTCCTAACCTTGGTTACGGTTGTTTGCCGAATTTAAACACCAGAATTAATGGGCGCCCTTGATATTCCGGAGTAAAGTTGATATGCCGCTTACCTTAAAAATAGTCTCGTTTAAAGGACAGCCCTATCACTCACATGAAGATGTTCTATTTGATCAACGCGGGGGAAGCATCGGTCGTTCGGATGAAAATACCTTAGTCCTGCCGGATCCGGATAAGTTTGTTTCAAGACGACATGCGTCGATTCTGTTTGATAAGGGCCAATACATTATCAACGACTCAAGTTTAAGCGGCACTTTTGTCAATACACGGGTTGATCCGCTCGTTAATTCAGGTTTGCCTCTGATAGATGGCATGCAGATTAAAATTGGTGACTATGAAATTTTGGTTTCCATTGCCGAGGAACGAAATCAGGCTAATGTCGATGTTGATCATTTCTCGCCTTTTTTGGAGATGGATTCGGGGATTGTTTCAGGAAATCAATACACTCACTCGGGTTTAGACTCGGAAAATCTGTTAGATACTTTTGATCATCCTGAGAACCCCGCTAATTTATTTTCTACAGGCTCAGAATCGTCTGCACTTTTATCGCCGGATATTTTTTCTCCGCCAACCGATGCGCGAGTGGACCATTTTTCGAGTCTCATGCATGAAAACATAGCTTCAATCCACGACAGCTTTGTGCCGTCCGCTCCCGTTAACACACCTTACGGCAACAATGAAATTCCGGATGATTTTAATTTTGAAGATTTGTTCAATCTGGATGCTGATGCAGCAGTGCCCACCTCCACTGTTGATAAACAGAGAAAGCAAGCCGTTGATGAGTGTGACACGGATGCTATTCCTGAAAGTACAAATGGGGATGATTTTTTTGCGATCAATGCGTCCAAACCCAACCTATTAGATGTGTCTTTGCCATCAAAAAAACTGCCCATCGACAGCGCTCACCAATCGAATAGAGCACCTGCTCAACCGACTGTAACCGCAGCAGACGCTGAACTTTTTAACGCATTTTTACAGGGTGCGGGACTGGACAATAAAAATATAAAATCGGAGAATACGTTAGAGCAGATGCAGCTATTAGGAATGATGTTTCGACATCTGGTAGAGGGAACAGCTGCCATACTGAGGAACCGAGCCGAGTTTAAAAGTCAGTTTCGCGTCAGTGTCACTACGATTAAATCGGCCGATAATAATCCGCTAAAATTTTCAGTGACAACGGATGAAGCGGTCTCTCATCTCATCAACAATGGACAAGGTGGATTTAAACGTTCAATCGAAGCCATTGATGAGGGATTTAATGATATTGTTAGTCATCAGATGGCCATGCAGGCGGGAATTCAGGCGGCACTTATTGAACTGTTCTCTAAATTTGATCCAAAAGTCATTGAAAAGCTATTCGAAGAAGGCTTGGTTCTACAAAAGAAATCCAAATGTTGGGATAAATACGTCAACCTGTATCCAGGAATCGTTGAACAAACGACGGAAGATTTTTTTGGCGAAGCGTTTGCCGATACGTATGAGAAACAAATGAGGCGATTGACTGGTAGTCGTTCGCAAAAATAAATCGCAGACATTCGGTTTTTTATCAGTTGAATGACTGTAATCAACTATCACACCATCATTACATGTCACTTGGAAAGAGAAAAGGGATGTTTCTCGCCTTGTTTTAAAGTTAAAAGTGCATAGCCGGGATAAATAATGTCAGATAATAACAGGGTAATTTGGTCGGAGGGGATGTTTTTACGTCCTCAACATTTTCAACAGCACGATCGCTATATTGAGTCTCTGGTACGAGGCCGTTGTGGAGCCGGTAAAACCTATGACTGGGGCGTGGCGACACTGAAAGTGGATGCGCGGCTTCTAGGAATGGGCAAATTCGCACTGGCTCAGTGCAGTGGTATTTTTCCTGATGGAACCCCGTTCAATTTGCCTGTAGATGACGGACTCCCTCTGCCTATCGATATTCCTGTGGATGTGCAAAATAGCGTCATATATTTATCGTTACCAGCGCGTCTGCAGGGTTCCATTGAAGTCGATAGCGCTGAAAAGCCCAATAATCTGGCAAGATATCACGCGGTTGAAACGGATGTCAGAGATCATAACACCAACAATAACGAAACGTCGGCTGTTATGATCGGTCAGTTGCATGCGTGCCTGATGCTGGAGAAGCAGGAGCGTTCAGGCCATGTCTGTATCGGTGTAGCAAGAGTCATTGAATCAAGGGCTGATAAACTGATCGTTCTTGATGAGGAGTTTGTTCCTCCGCTGATAGATATTCACGCCAGCCCAAGAATGACCGGCTATATCAAGGAAATATGCGGTTTACTGCATAGCCGCGGTGAGGCTCTGGCCGGACGCGCGTCGGAAGCAGGACGAGGAGGCGTTGCCGAAATCTCCGACTTTTTGTTGTTGCAGGTGGTGAATCGTCTTGAACCCTTATTTGAACATCTGCAGAATTCATCAGGCATGCATCCCGAACATTTTTATCGTATCGCTGTGCAGGTAGCCGGCGAACTTTCAACATTTTCCAAACCTAAAAAGCGGCCTGTCAGTTTACCGATTTATAAGCATGATGATTTGCAATCGACGTTTAGCTATGTCGTTGAAGAAATTCGTGATTGCCTGAGTCGAGTCCTTGAGCAAAATGCCATTCCGATACCGCTGACTCCTCCGAAGTATGGTACGCGAGCAGCCAAAGTACCGGACTACAATTTGTTTAAAGACGCTTTCTTTGTTCTGGCGGTGAAAGCGCAAGTGCCGGTTGAGCAGTTACGCAGCCAATTCCCTTCCCAGGTCAAAATTGGCCCTGTGGAACAGATTCAGCAATTAATTCGCTCAGCTCTGCCAGGTATTACCGTTCATGCATTACCGGTCGCACCCAGACAAATTCCTTATCATGCCGGTTTTGCCTATTTTGAACTGAATAAACAAGGTGAGCTATGGCAGCAAATGCTTAAGTCTGGCGGCTTTGCAATTCATATAGCCGGAGAGTTTCCAGGTCTCGAACTTGAATTTTGGGCAATCAGAAATGGGTGAAATACTGTGAATCAAGATGACCCTTTTGGTAATTATTTAGACGACGATAAAACCGTGATGAAGCCGACCCCGGGCCGGCAGCGAGCACCTTCGTCAGAACTGCCGGACGCTATTGTCAAGCCGGTTTCTGAAGCAATTCCAGAGCAAACCGTCTCGTCACAGGCACTATCTGGTTCGCTTGAATTCCAAGCGGGTAAAAACCCATTAGTTAACAGTGCAGCGGCATTGCTGTCATTGGTGAGTCAATTGCGCAACACTACAACGCATCCGGATGTTCCCGGGCTTCGCAATCGGATTATCGGCGAAGTCAAAGCGTTTGAAGCTAATGCCTTGCAGCACGGCTGTTCGGCGGAGCAGACTCAAGTTGCGCGTTATGCGCTTTGCGCGCTAGTGGACGAAGCGGTACTGAATACCCCGTGGGGAGGCAACAGTATATGGCCGACACAAAATTTATTGGTCACCTTTCACAAAGAATCCTGGGGCGGCGAAAAGTTTTTCCAGGTGCTTTCCAATTTGATTGCTCAGCCCGGCATTTATTTGCATTTGCTGGATCTTTTTTACTTTTGTTTGAGCCTGGGTTTTGAAGGCAAGTACAAAGTCATGGATCAGGGCGCCAGCAAGCTTGAAGCGGTACGCGAGAATCTCTACCAGGTAATACGCCGTCAAAAGGGTGAATTTGACAGAGAGTTATCCAGTCACTGGCAAGGGATTACCGATAATCGGCATGCCTTGATCAGATACGTTCCATTATGGGTGGTTTCATCCGTGGCGGGCTTGCTATTGATGTTTGTATTTTTGGGATTTTTATTCGCAGTCAACCAAGCGTCCAATCCACTGCTGGGCCAATTGTATAAGATTAAAGACAGCATGAATGCTTACTTACCCGATGAAATTAAAAACGCACCCGAGAGCACGCCGACAATACCGGATACACGGCTCATTGATGACGTGCGCACTTTTTTGCAACCGGAAATTCAGCAGGGAAAAGTGACGGTAGATGATCTGAATGGAAAAATTGTTGTACGAATTATGGCGAAGAGTTTTTTTGCTTCTGGCAGCGATAATGTTCAAGATCAATATTTTCCGCTGCTTGAGAGAATAAGCCAGGCCCTAACGACCGTGCCGGGACGCATCAGCGTGGTGGGCCATACGGATAACGTCCCTATTTTTACCGCCCGATTCCCTTCTAACTGGGATTTATCCAACGCGCGTGCGAAAACGGTCGCCAACTTCTTAAGCAATAATACCTCACTGATGAATAAAGTGACTTCTGAAGGTCGTGCCGATACCCAAAGTTTGGTTCCTAATGATAGTCCTGAACATCGGGCCATGAATCGACGTATAGAGATCATTTTTTAATAGCGCCAAGGTTACTCGTGAACAAACTTATCGATTTCTTCAAGAAAAAATGGGTGATACAGCTGATTGGTATCATCGCGTTGAGTTTATTGGTGTGGTTCTTTGGGCCGCTGGTTGCGATTGCGGGCAAAATCCCTTTTGAGACCGCTATTGCTCGGCTCATAACCATTCTGGTCATCGTTTTGCTTTGGGGTATTTATCATCTCATTGTTCAGATACAAGCCAGTCGTACCAATTCGCGTATGGTGAATGATCTGATTGGCGCGAATGCCTTTGCAGATGCTGCGCAGATTAACCGCGAGTCCGCTGATGAAGTGGCAACGCTGGGACAAAATTTTGATGTCGCGTTAGAAACATTGAAAAAAACAAAAAGCAAGTCATCTCAGGGTCAGCAGTATATATACCAATTACCCTGGTATATCATCATCGGGCCGCCGGGATCCGGAAAGACAACAGCCTTAATAAATTCCGGACTGGAGTTTCCATTGGCCGATCGCTTCGGTAAAAATTCGGTGCAGGGCGTTGGCGGGACTCGTAATTGTGACTGGTGGTTCACCGATCAAGCGGTATTGCTTGATACGGCCGGGCGTTACACCACTCAGGATAGCCATGAGGCCATCGATAAAGCCGCCTGGTTTGGTTTTCTCAATCTATTGAAAAAGCACCGACCACGCAGGCCGATCAACGGCGCCATTGTGGCTATGAGCGTATCGGATTTGCTCAGGCAAACTGAAGAAGAAAGAAAACTACATGCCCAGGCCATCAGACAACGAATTCTCGAATTGAATGATCAGCTCGGTATTCGCGTACCGCTCTATATGGTGTTTACCAAGGGCGATCTGATTGCCGGATTTACTGATTTTTTTGCCGATTTGGGTCGTGAAGACCGATCTCAAGTCTGGGGTGTTACTTTCCCGGAACAGGATCAAGACGTTCAAACCGATGTCATTGCAAGGGTTGGCGCAGACTTTGATGATTTACTGGCACGATTAAATGTACGGACACAGAAACGCTTGCAGGAAGAAAAAGATCTGCAGAGACGCAACCTCATTTTCGGATTTCCTCAGCGCATGTCATTGCTAAAAGAACCGGTCATGGTTTTTTTACAGGACTGTTTCGGTGTCAATCGTTACCAGAGCGCGACTTTTTTACGCGGTGTTTATTTCACCAGCGGTACGCAGGAAGGTACGCCTATTGACCGGCTGATGGGCATATTGGCCAACACCTTTAAACTGGATCGGTCCTCGGCGCCGGTATTTAGTGGTAAGGGCAAAAGTTATTTCCTGACCCGCTTATTAAAGGAAGTCATCTTTGCCGAATCGGAAATTACCGGCCTGAATCAACGTGTTGAACAGCGGCGAGCATTATTGCAAAAAGTGTCTTATGCGTCAGCAATACTATTGACGCTAGCCATGATGGGTGTCTGGTCGACAAGCTACACCCGAAACAAACTGGCGATAGCTGAATTACAGGAAAATAGCGTTAACTTTGAAAAAGTAGTCTCCGATTCAGCAGGCAAGACCGATTTTGTTTCGTTGCTTAAAGAGATGGATGCCTTCTATGCGCTTCGGGATGTGTTTCCACAGGATAGTCCCTGGTCAATGGGATTTGGACTCTATCAAGGGAATAAAATTCGGCCCTTAGTCGACGAGACCTACGCCAAACAATTGCAAAATCGGTATTTACCTTTGATAAAGGCCCGATTGGAACAGCGACTGTCGGGTGGGGAAGCAAAAAATACCGAGATTTTATATGAGTTATTAAAAGTCTATCTGATGTTGGGCCATCCCGAAAAAATGGATGCCACTCTTTTCCGTGCCTGGATTGCGTTGGATTTTGAAAACAGCTATCCCGTGGAGACGCAAAAGCAATTATTGCTTCATCTGGACAATTTACTGATACATCCCCTCGAAGCCCAGTCACTCAATGAGCAGCTAATCACGGCAACCCGACATAATTTGACGCAGATTCCCGTTGCACAACAGCTTTATCTTCGTATCAAACATGATGCGTTAGCACAACATAATCATGACTTCAAATTGGCTGAGGCGTTGGGTGCGCATGGAAATATTGTATTTTCTACGACTACCGGCAAGCTCGAAGAACAGGTAATCCCCGGATTTTTTACCTATGACGGGTTTTATCAGATATTTCTTAAAGACAGCAAGGATGTGGCAAAACAGATGGTTGAGCAGAAATGGGTTTTAGGCGATGCCAATGTTGCGGATATTGAGGATCCCCAAGTCCTGGAAGGCAAACTGCGTAAATACTATTACATGGATTTTATCAACCGCTGGGATGATTTACTCAATAAACTGAAGATCAGACAAGCCGGAAACTTACAGCAATCGATCGAAATTCTGGAAGTGGTTTCGAGTGCTGAATCGCCACTACGAAAACTGCTGGAAGCTCTGGATCAGCAGACATCTCTCACCCGGGTTGCTGCCGCGACTGAAGCGGATGCCCTGGATAAGTTGAAATCCGGCGCTGAGGCAGCAGCAGGCGATCCACGTCTAAAAAAGTTGTTGAATACCGCGAAATTGGCTGGCATTCATAATGAATCGGAAGAAGTACCCGGGAAAGAAGTTGAACTTCATTTCCAGAAACTAACATCTTTAGTAAAAAATGCTGGTGGCTCTGCCCCCATTGATCAAATAATTGCCGATTTGGGACAGTTATACGCCTATATGGCTGAAATGGGCAGTACTTCAGATACCGGATCGGCAGCCGTCAATATGGCCGCCCAGCGCAGCGGAGGGGGCAACGACATCATCGCTCAACTGCAATTACATTCGGCACGTTTACCGGACCCGATGCAGGATCTGGTTAAAACAGTGGCCTCCGGTAATTGGGGGCTTATTCTGGGCGGGGTGAAAAATCAGCTGAACAAAAGCCTGCAAAGTGAAGTCACATCGCTTTGTAAAACCGCACTGGAAGGACGCTATCCCATTGCAAGTGCAAGTCGCAGGGACATTACCTTGCAGGATTTTGGAAAATTTTTTGCACCCGGCGGTGTGCTCGATCAATTTTTCAATACTCATCTAAAAGCATTTGTCGACACCAGCGGCAGTCAATGGACACTTATTTCTCAAGACAATAAATCGGTTGGAATTTCACCGGCCGTTTTAAATCAGTTTCAAAACGCTGCAAAAATTCGCGATGTATTTTTTCAGGGTGGCGGACAGCTTCCCTCATTCGGTTTCGAGCTTAAACCAATCTCGCTGGATTCCAATGTTTCACGTTTTTGGCTGGATTTAGAAGGGCAACCGGTTGATTACAGGCACGGTCCGACCCGAGCCATGCAATTCAAATGGCCAGGCGCAGCGCCAGGTCTGGTAAGATTCGGTTTTGATGGCTCGGATGGCAGACAAGTCAGTCGTTCAGAAGAAGGCGCGTGGGCTTTGTTTCGATTGCTGGAAAAAGCGAATATCCAAAAATCAGCGCAGGAAAAATATCAAATCACATTTGCTATTGATGGATTGTCTGCGCGCTATGAACTGACTGCAAACAGTGTTTATAATCCATTTACATTGAATGCCTTACATGCCTTCCGCTGTATTGCGGGGATTTAATGAAGCCAATTGATTCGATCCCTGGATTTTATGGTAAGTTGCCGGCAGTGGGTGATTTTGTTTCCCGGCGTCTTTCCAGGGACTTCATCGGTACATGGGATCACTGGTTACAATGTTCTTTGACGGCCAGTCGAGAAACACTCGGCCAGCTGTGGCTAACGCGTTATTTAAACGGTCCATTGTGGCGCTTTGCCTTAAGTCCTGGCATCGCTGGCGATTTTGGCTGGATAGGTATTTTAATGCCCAGCGTTGACAGAGTGGGCCGCTACTTCCCCCTTACATTGGCATTGGCCGTACCGGATCATATTCATTATCCGACATTGTTTGCCAGTAATAACGCCTGGTATGAAAGCCTTGAATCAGTTGCGTTAACGGCGTTGGAAGATAATCTTGATCCCAAAGATCTCGACGATCTACTGAAGCAAGTCAATTCGCCGGCACTACCGGCACTCAATGAGGCGCACGCGAATTTATTAATAAACTTGGATTCTGGTAAAAAAGCGATCTATATCGAAAGCAGTCATGCCGAGTCTGACGAAGACACGATGATGCATCTGAATACTGAGTTATTAGAGGCTTTAAGAGGTGAGGAACTGGAGTCGATGACAGGCCAAACATTTTGGGGAACGCTAGGCGCGGAACATACCAAACCCTTTATCTTGTTTTGTCAGGGGTTACCGCCCGTACATGCCTTTTCAGGGTTTTTAAACGGTGAATTATCAGCGAGGGGCTGGAATCTTGAGAAAAACACGCTAATTTATCAACAAAATACTGTTGTTGACAGTTCAATTCTACGTGGTGAGCCCAACCCGGACCAATTCGAAATGCCAGCTATCGTGGAGGAATCACGGCATATGACAGGCCAATGGCAATCTCATTCACGCACGGATATCGGGAAGCGAAGAAAATGTAATGAGGATGCGCTATTAGACAAGCCAGAAGCCGGCATGTGGGTCGTTGCCGATGGCATGGGTGGACATCAGGCGGGTGATGTTGCCAGTCAAATGATTATCAACACTTTGAACAGCCTTAACCTAGACTCTGATCTGTCTGAATCGATCAGGCAAGTTCGGCAAAGCCTAAAACAAGTGAATGATGATTTACGCGATTTGGCAGACAGTCGATTTAATCATCAAATTGTGGGCAGCACGGTCGTGGTAATGCTAGGCAGCGGACGGCAAGCCGCTTTTTTGTGGGCCGGCGATAGTCGATTATACCAATTGCGCGCCGGACGTTTGAGACAATTGACGGTAGATCATACCGATGATCCGGATGATGATGGAAATGGATACGGAGAATCGCTCAAAAAAAACAATGTAATCACTCGCGCCGTTGGAGCTCACGATGAGTTGTTACTCGACTGCGAAACTATCGAAATACACGAAGGTGATGTTTATCTTTTAAGTAGCGATGGTCTTGATAAAGAGGTCCGTTTTGATGAGATTGAAAAAACGTTAACCCTCTATAATATTTCAGCGAGTGTAGATCAATTGGTTGACTTGGCTTTAGATAGGAATGCGAGGGATAATGTTTCTGTGATCATAGTAAAAGTATTGAATGTAAACGATTGAATCAAATATTATATTTTTTATTATGATACTCCTGCATAGTATGATAAATTCTCTAAAATTTCAAAAGGACAGACTATAGATGTTAGATTTTGAAAAGTATTTGATCGATGTTGATCCTGACAATGTCTGTGGGGAGGACTTACAGTACGATCAGGCATTCATCGCGCTGGAGCAAGCCATTAAAGGTAAGCCTGAACAGCAGATTGGCGACACGATTCAGGAAGCAGAGCCTCCGAATTGGCGGGAAGTCAGGAAGGACGCTGAGGAACTACTGACAAGAACCCGTGATTTGCGGGTATTAATTAGTCTTCTTCGTGCCTTGATTGCTCTGGATGGTATTTCAGGTCTCAGTTCCGGTATGGCTCTTATCAGCGAACTGGTGGAACAACGCTGGGATACCATTCATCCACTGCTTGATCCTGATGATGATAATGATCCTACCGAACGCGTCAATATTCTTATGTCGCTATGCGATCAGGAAAGTATCCTGCGACCCTTACAGCTAGCCCCCCTTGTTGAGTCAAAGGCCATTGGCAAATTTAATTTACGCGACATCAAAATTGCCAACGGAAAAATCACGACTTCTGACAATGACAATACCCCCAGTCTGTCAACTATCGAAGCCGCCTTTCAAGAGACTGATCCTGATAACATCAAGCGCAAGTTCGATGACATTGTTGCTACGCTTGAAAAGGTTAACAAATTAGAACATTTTGTCACAGAACGGGTCGGTATCAATGAAGCGCCCAATTTCGATGAGTTGAGGAATTTTTTAAAGGACTGCAAGGATACGCTAGCCACATGGGTCAATGGCGCCGGGAGCTTTGATTATGATGATATAGCGGGAGAGAGCGATCATGAAGAGCAGACTACAGAAAAAAGCATTATAAAAAAAACCGCTTCAGGCGAAATCAACAGCAATCAGGATGTTTTAAATGCACTCAAAAAGATTTGCGATTACTACAGAAAAAATGAGCCTTCCAGCCCTATTCCGATATTGTTGGAACGGTGTGCACGATTAGTTGGCAAAAGTTTTCTGGAAGTACTTAAGGATATCGCGCCTGATGGTGTTGATCAGGCCAATGTCATCATGGGGATTCGTGAAAACTACGAATGAGACCAATGCAGTTTGGCTTTGCCGCTTTACCGGAGGTTAATCGTCGGAAGAGTGAGCAAGATATTCCACGGCGGCAGCATTTAATGCTTTATGGTGCGATCCTGGTGCAATTACAGTACTAGTAAAGACTTCAACAAGCTTACAAAAGCTCTAATTTTTAAACGTTAACAATACAAGGGGTGTTACATGGCTGAAAGTAGTCAAAAATTTATCGCACGTAATCGTGCACCCAGAGTGCAGATTGAATACGATGTGGAATTGTATGGTGCTGAGAAAAAGGTTCAGCTGCCTTTTGTGATGGGGATATTGGCCGATTTGTCCGGTAACCCGGCAGAACCATTGGCATCTGTTGCGGATAGAAAAATGCTGGAAATCGACGTTGATAATTTTGATGATCGTTTGAAATCCATGAAGCCACGGGCTGCCTTTACGGTACCCAACACATTGACGGGAGAAGGTAATTTGAATGTTGATATCACATTTCAAAGTATGGACGATTTTTCTCCAGCAGCCATTGCTCGCAAGGTGGAAGGCCTTAATAAATTACTTGAGGCTAGAACGCAACTGGCTAATCTCGTTACCTATATGGATGGGAAAGGAGGAGCCGAAGAGCTCATCGCCAAGGCAATTAACGATCCAGCCTTACTGCAATCTTTGATCGCCGCGCCAAAGCCCGTTGATGATGCAGCCCCAGAAACCACCGTTGGAGGAGAATAAATCATGGCTGAAGTAGAAAGCAGCACACAAACTCAAGCAGGAACATTAGTACAGGAAAGCAGTGATTTTTCTTTGCTACTGAACAAAGAGTTCAAGCCCAAATCAGACAGAGCCAAGGAAGAGGTTAAAAATGCGGTACAAACACTGGCTGAGTTTGTACTGAAAGACACTTCAGTGATTTCTGATGATGCTATCCATTCGATACAGTCAATCATCGCTCAAATTGACCTTAAATTAACGGAACAGGTCAATTTGATTTTGCATCATGAAGATTTTCAAAAGCTGGAAGGTTCCTGGCGCGGATTGCACTATTTGGTCAACAATACCGAGACTGACGAACAGCTTAAAATTAAAGTGTTGAACATCTCTAAAAAAGAGTTGGGCAAGACGCTTAAAAAATTCAAGGGAACATCATGGGACCAAAGTCCATTGTTCAAAAAGTTGTATGAAGAAGAGTATGGCCAGTTTGGCGGCGAGCCCTTCGGCTGCTTGACAGGCGATTACTTTTTTGACCATTCACCGCAAGATGTTGAAATGTTGGCGCAGATTGCGCAAATATCAGCTGCATCGCATGCACCGTTTATTGCCGGCGTTTCACCGGCTACGCTGCAAATGGACTCATGGAGCGAACTAACCAATCCGCGTGACTTGACGAAAATATTTTCAACACCCGATTACGCCGCCTGGCGCTCGTTGCGAGAATCCGATGATTCGAAATATCTGGGCTTGGCAATGCCTCGTTTTCTGTCCCGTTTGCCCTATGGCGCCAAGACCGATCCGGTTGATGAATTCGATTTCGAAGAGGATACCGAAGCGGCTCACAGCAAAAACTACACATGGTCAAACGCCGCTTATGCGATGGCAACGAATATCAACCGGTCGTTCAAATTGTATGGCTGGTGTTCCAGAATTCGCGGTATCGAATCGGGCGGTGCCGTAGAAAACCTGCCGGTTCATTCCTTTCCAACCGATGATGGCGGCGTTGATATGAAATGCCCGACCGAGATCGCCATCAGTGATAGACGCGAAGCAGAACTGGCTAAATCCGGATTTATGCCACTCATCCATAAGAAAAATTCTGACTTTGCCGCATTCATCGGTGCACAATCCTTGAATAAACCCGCTGAATATGATGACCCGGATGCCACGGCCAATGCCAACTTGGCAGCCCGTCTGCCTTACTTGTTCGCTACCTGTCGCTTTGCACATTATCTGAAATGTATCGTTCGTGACAAAATTGGTTCGTTCAAGGAACGGGCGGATATGGAGCGCTGGTTAAATGACTGGATTTTGAATTATGTAGATGGAGATCCTGCGCATTCCAGTGAATCAACTAAAGCTAAAAAGCCGCTGGCGGCGGCTGAAGTGGTTGTTGAAGAAATAGAAGGCAATCCTGGGTATTATTCGTCCAAATTTTTTCTGCGTCCACACTATCAGCTGGAAGGTTTGACGGTGTCCTTGCGATTGGTTTCAAAACTACCATCGGCAAAAGCGGGTTGATATTTTTAAAAATGGGCTTCGGATTTTCTCATGCTTTGTCAGATGCGATCATTCAGGCTTTCGTGGTACTACACTTTAAATCTAAGAATGGAGAAATGAAATGGCTGTAGATATGTTTATTAAGATTGGCGATATCAAGGGTGAATCGCGTGATAAAGACGCCAAGCATAAGGGAACGATTGATGTTCTGGCGTGGAGCTGGGGGATGTCACAATCCGGCACGACCCATGGCGGCGGCGGGGGTGGTGCAGGGAAAGTGTCAGTGCAGGACATTAGTGTAACCAAGTATATCGATAAAGGTTCTGCGCCTTTGATAATGGCTTGTTGCAAGGGAACACATTACCCGGAAGCGACGTTGACAGTTCGCAAGGCCGGTGACACGCCTCTTGAATATCTCATTATTAAGCTTAAGGAAGTTATTGTCACTTCGGTCAGTACAGGAGGGAGTGGTGGAGAAGACAGACTGACTGAAAATATCACGCTAAATTTTGCTGAATTTGAATATGCCTATCAGCCTCAGGATGCCAAAGGTGCGAAAGACGGCGGTGCTATTGAGGCCAAGTTTGATATAGCCGGAAACGCAAAGATCTAGGACCTCCTGCATTGAGCGCGAAAAGAGCTTGAGTCTTTTCGCGCCATTTTACGACTTGAGTATCAGTCTCTAATGCCAATTTATGACTATAAGGAAAACTTATGACGCCTGCAGAGCAGAGTTTACAAGCTGGTAATCTTCAGGAGACATTGGCTCATTTACAAAATCAGGTGCGAAAGGACCCGGCAAATTCCAGCCTCAGAATTTTTTTATTCCAGCTTTTGGTTATTCTCGGAGAATGGGATCGTGCCTTGACACAGTTAAATGTCGCAGGAGAACTGGATGCTGCCAATCTTACCATGGTACAAACCTATCGAGAGGCCATACGCTGCGAAGTATTACGCAAGGAAATTTTCTCAGGCCACAAGACACCTTTGGTATTTGGCGATCCGGAACAATGGATTGCTTTGTTACAGGAAGCGCTCAAACTATCGGCGACTCATCAAAATCAACAAGCGAACAATTTACGCAATCAGGCCTTTGAAATGGCACCAACAAGGGCAGGTTTCATCGACGGCCAACCGTTCGAATGGATAGCCGATGCCGATACTCGCCTGGGTCCGATGCTCGAGGCTATTGTCAATGGCCGGTATTACTGGATTCCATTTCATCAGATCTGTGCAATTCAAATCGAAAAACCGGCCGATTTACGCGATATGGTCTGGATGCCCGCCCATTTTGAATGGGTCAACGGCGGTGAAGTGGTGGGATTAATTCCGACACGCTATCCCGCTTCGGAAACATCGGTTGATTCAGCAGTTCGGTTGGCTCGCAAGACGGAATGGCAGGAACAAAGTGACCAACTATTTATCGGATTAGGTCAACGAGTGTTGACGACAAATGACAATGACTACGCCTTGTTGAATATTCGTGAAATACAGTTTACTGTCAACCAACCATAAGCCATGGCGGAATTAACCCAGAAAGAACGGCTGCAGCCTTCATTATTGGATCGCTTGACTGACGATGCGCCAAATAATGAACATGAATCACGAGAAAACCGTGTGTTATCACTGACTAGGCTTCGGCAGTGTGTGTTGAGGGATATGGCTTGGTTGCTGAACACAGGTGCATTGGATGCGCATCAGAATCTTGAGGATTTTCCTTTTGTGTCGCACTCGGTCCTCAACTATGGCATTCCGGATTGGGCCGGTCGTAATTTATCCGGCGCTGACGTCCTTGAAATTGAGCGCCGGATTCGTCAGGCTATTTTGGATTTTGAGCCACGAATACTGCGTGATACCTTGAAAGTAAAAGTATCAGCAGTGGAAGATCAGATGAATCACAACGCCATGACCTTCAACATAGAAGGTGACTTGTGGGCTCAGCCACTGCCTTTAAGGCTCTATCTTAAAACAGAGCTGGATCTTGATACAGGCAATATCGCCATTCTCGACAGAGGGAGTTAATCCATGGATCCGCGTTTACTCAAATATTACAACCATGAATTACAGCATATTCGGGAAATGGGCGGTGAATTTGCGCGTGAATTTCCCAAAATTGCCGGTCGCCTGGGGCTGGATAGCTTTGAATGTGCGGATCCCTATGTTGAACGCCTGCTGGAAGGTTTTGCCTTCATGGCTGCACGTGTTCAGCTCAAAGTGGATGCTGAGTTTCCACGTTTTACCCAACATTTGCTGGAAATTGTTTATCCCCATTATTTGGCCCCCACACCATCAATGACGGTTGTTCAGTTTCAACCGGATCTCACTGAGGGAGCATTGAATGCAGGCTATTTAATACCCAGACATTCTTCATTACGCAGTCAGATTGGTAAAGATGAACATACCGCTTGTGAATACCGGACGGCGCATGATTTGACCTTGTGGCCTATTGAATTGAGTGAAGCGCAATATTTGTCAGGCGCAGGCGCTGTGGCCAATACCGGAGCTCCCAGTTTACC
Source organism: Methylococcaceae bacterium (assembly GCA_013140705.1). GTDB lineage: Bacteria > Pseudomonadota > Gammaproteobacteria > Methylococcales > Methylomonadaceae > JABFSH01. Next base: position 90,940 of record JABFSH010000014.1, on the reverse strand, counting down.
AGGGCTTAAAGCCGGTATTCGTTTGCGCTTAAAGGCGACAGCCGGATTGAAGTTCAATCAATTGGCACTGAACAATTTGCCGATTTATCTGCGTGGCATCGGTGAATTGCCGATGCAGATATACGAACAGTTATTGGCCAATACGATGGCTGTTGTGGTGCAGTCTACAGCCAGACCGGTGCCATGGCAGTGCGTTATTAAAAACCAAGCTATCGCACCAGTCGGTTTTCATGAAAATGAATCACTGCTGTCTTATGTGCCTAAAGCCTTTCAGGGCTATCGATTATTGCAGGAATATTTTGCCTTTCCGGAACGCTTCATGTTTGTTGAGTTGACTCAATTACAGAATGCCTTAAAGCACTGTCCGGATGATGAGCTGGACATCATCATCCTGCTCAATCGCAGCAATCCACAATTGATTAACGCGGTGGATGCCTCACGTTTTTCTTTATTTTGTACACCCGCCATCAATTTATTTCCCAAACGAGCCGATAGAATTCATTTAAACAATCAGACCTCCGAGTATCATATTGTTCCGGATCGAAGCCGTCCATTAGATTACGAGGTCTATCAAGTAACGGAGGTTATTGGACTGGGCAGCACCATTGATGACAAACAGTCATTTCTGCCTTTTTACGAGTCCAGTGCGGCGAATGATCATAGGCAAAATCGAGCCTATTATTCACTGATCCGTTCGCCGCGACTGACATCTTCGAAACAACGTCGACAAGGCCCCCGATCCAGCTATTTCGGTAATGAAATTTTTCTATCACTGGTTGATGCCAACGAAGCGCCCTATCGTAGCGAACTCAAGCAAATGGATATTATGGCGCTTTGTACCAATCGTGATTTACCGTTGCAATTACCCATTGGCATCGGTAAAACTGACTTTTCTATGGATACCGGAGCACCCGTCAAATCGATTCGTTGTTTGTCAGGACCAACCAAACCAAGGCCATCATGTGCTTATAAGGAGACGGCATGGAAACTGATCAGCCATCTGTCACTTAATTATATGTCCCTTATCAGCAATGAGACGGAGGGCGCTGCTGTTTTTAGGAGTTTGTTAGCCTTGTATGGCGAAAACACGGACGCAGGATTTAGAAAACAAATTGAAGGAATACTGTCCATTGATGCTCAGCCGATTGTGCGGCGCATCAACACGACTGGTCCCATCGTTTTTGGACGTGGGCTGGAGGTGACGCTAGTTGCCGAAGAATCAGCGTTTGAAGGCAGCGGAGTGTTTTTGTTGGGCGCTGTTTTAGAGCAGTTTTTTGCTCAATACGTCTCCCTTAATTCTTTCACCGAAACGGTGCTGAAAACCAGTGACCGAGGCGAGGTAATGCGATGGCCGGCCAAGATCGGGCAACGCCACATGATATAGAACAAACGCTGCTTAAAGAGCCCCACAAATACGGCTTTTTTCAGCTTATGCGCTTGCTGGCATGTGTTTATAAAGATAAGCCTCGCTGGGGATATTCTTCTCGTCCCATTGAAGATTCGGTCAGACTGGCTCAAGATCCATCGCTGACCTTTGAATCGGCCACGGTGAGTCAGTATGCGCCCGGTAAAAATGGTTTGCCGCCTCGCCTGATCGGGCGTTTTTTTGGAATGCTGGGCCCCAATGGGCCCTTACCACTCCACCTGACGGAATACATTCATGAGCGAATGTATTACTACCGCGATCATACCTTAACCCGTTTTGTTGACATGTTTCATCACCGCATGATGAGTCTGTTTTATCGGGCATGGGCGGATACGGAACCGGTGGTAAGTTATGATAGGCCCGAATCGGATCGCTTTGGCGCTTATGTCGGCGCCTTATCCGGCCTGGGATCAGAAATGTTGCAAGAACGCGATGCCATGCCTGATATCGCGAAACTCTATTACACAGGTTTCTTATCCTGTCGAAACAAGCACAAGGAGGGACTAAGAGCGATGCTGGCAGACTATTTCAGATTGCCGGTGGCAATCGAAGAGTTTATTGGCGAATGGTTGCACATACAGACTACGGATCTAACCTGTCTCGGGGTTTCACCGCGCACCGGAGAGCTTGGGGTTTCCACTATAGTCGGCACTCGCGTATGGGCATGTCAGCATAAATTCAGAATCCGATTTGGCCCATTGCAGCTAAATGAATATTTGAGTTTCTTGCCCAATCAACAACGAACCCGACAACTTGTGGCGTTAGTACGCAACTACTTGGGGGATGAATTGGTTTTCGATGCAAATCTGGTTTTGAAGAAAGAAGAAGTACCCGAGATACGCCTGGATGGAAATTCTACGTTGGGCTGGACTACCTGGTTGGGCGAACGGAAGGCTGCAAGAGATGCCGATGATCTCAGGTTAAATCTTTGCAGGAAATGATTACGTCATTGCTCATACGACAAAGGCAATCACTCAAAGCGTGATCAAAAAATAACCTGGCGGATGCATTTCTTAAGTACGTGTCGTCACACCAGAACCAAATAACGCTTTCTAAGAACATAAAACAAAAGGAGATAGGAATGGCTGATATAAGTCGGGTTGCATTATTCGGAAAACTGAACAGTCTTTGTTACAAAGGTATCGAGGGCGCAACGGTTTTCTGTAAATTACGCGGAAATCCATACGTTGAGCTCATCCATTGGCTCCATCAAATCTTGCAATTACAGGACTCTGATCTACATAAAATCATCAAGCAGTTCAATCTTGATCCGTCGCGTTTGGCAAAAGATTTTACCGATGCGCTAGACCGTCTGCCGAGAGGCTCGACATCCATCTCTGATTTATCGGCTCATGTCGAAGAAGCGGTGGAGCGCGGTTGGGTTTTCGGAACATTAATGTTTGGAGAGTCTCAAGTCCGGTCCGGACACTTGGTGGTAGGTGTTTTAAAAACCAAAGGCCTGAATCACGCCCTGCAAAGTATTTCCAAAGAATTCGACAAAATCAAGCTTGATACCTTAACCGAGCGATTTGATGAAATTGTCAGTGGTTCACCTGAGCAAGGCCTGCATGCGCAAGATGGTTTTCGAGCCGGTGCTGCACCTGGAGAAGCCAGCGGCGCGATGGCGCCTGCTCAGATGGGCAAGCAGGAAGCACTTAAACAATTCACGGTTGATCTGACCGAACAGGCCCGCTCAGGCAAGATGGATCCGATCGTTGGCCGTGACGAAGAAATTCGCCAGGTGATTGATATTCTGATGCGCCGCCGCCAGAACAATCCTATCCTGACTGGCGAGGCTGGGGTAGGTAAAACCGCCGTCGTAGAAGGCTTTGCCCAAAAAATCGTCGCCGGTGATGTACCGCCATCCTTGCGGGATGTGACACTCCGAACGCTAGACGTGGGGCTGTTGCAAGCGGGCGCAAGCATGAAAGGCGAATTTGAAAATCGCCTGCGGCAAGTCATCGAAGAAGTGCAGTCTTCCGAAAAACCGATTATTTTGTTCATCGACGAAGCGCATACATTAGTTGGTGCCGGGGGGGCTGCCGGTACCGGCGATGCGGCCAATCTGTTAAAACCGGCTTTAGCGCGTGGTACCTTGCGCACAGTTGCGGCAACTACATGGGCCGAATATAAAAAACATATTGAAAAAGATCCGGCGTTGACCCGTCGTTTTCAAGTTGTGCAAGTCCACGAACCTAGCGAAGAAAAAGCCATTCTGATGATGCGCGGCGTTGCATCGGTGATGGAAAAACATCATCAGGTACAAATACTCGATGAAGCGCTGGAGGCATCGGTCAGATTGTCTCATCGTTATATTCCCGCCCGACAACTGCCTGACAAATCGGTTAGTCTTCTTGATACCGCCGCTGCTCGTGTTGCCATCAGCCAGCACGCGGTTCCTGCCGAAGTCGATGATTGTCGCAAACGTATCAACGCTTTGAATACCGAACAGGAAATTATTGGCCGGGAAAAAGCCGTAGGAATCGATATCAAGGAACGGGAAACGGTAGTAGTGGAAAAGCTGATTACGGAGAAAGAGCGTCTGTCTAATCTCGAAGCACGCTGGAATAGCGAGCGTGAACTGGTCAAAAACCTGCTGGCTATCCGTAAACAGTTACGCGATCAAACCGGCAAAGTCGAAGGAACAGATAGTGATTTGGAAAAAGCAGCCGATACCATAGCGACCAGTGAAGGCAACGTCACGGAAACCGTATCTCGTGAGCAGTTACTGGAACAACTGAAAGCCTTGCAAACCCAGTTACAAGAATTACAAGGTGAGTCGCCGCTGATTCTTCCCAGCGTCGATGCCCAAGCCGTTGCCTCCGTCGTCGGCGACTGGACTGGCATACCTGTGGGGCGCATGGTGAAAAACGAGATCGAGACCATTATCAAATTGGCCGACAATCTCGAGCAGCGCATCATCGGTCAGCGTCATGCCCTCGACATGATCGCCAAACGCATTCAGACCTCGCGCGCAGGCCTGGATAACCCCAATAAACCGATTGGAGTCTTCATGCTGGCCGGTACGTCAGGTGTCGGTAAAACTGAAACGGCACTGGCGTTGGCGGAGGCTTTATACGGTGGTGAGCAAAATGTCATTACCATCAATATGAGCGAATATCAGGAGGCGCATACCGTTTCGACACTTAAAGGGGCGCCGCCAGGCTATGTCGGTTACGGCGAAGGTGGAGTCTTAACCGAGGCTGTCAGACGCAGGCCCTACAGTGTTGTATTACTCGACGAAGTAGAGAAAGCCCATCCGGACGTGCATGAAATATTTTTCCAGGTTTTCGATAAAGGCTGGATGGAAGACGGCGAAGGCCGTGTGATCGATTTCAAGAACACCTTAATTTTGCTGACCACCAATGCAGGCACGGACATGATTATGAATCTGTGCAAAGACCCGGAGTTAATGCCGGAGCCGGAAGGCATCGCAAAAGCTTTACGCGAGCCGCTATTGAAGGTGTTCCCGCCCGCTTTACTGGGTCGTTTGGTAGTGATTCCTTATTATCCACTTAACGACGAGATGATCGGCGCAATTGCCAGATTGCAACTAGGACGCATCAGTAAACGTATTGCCGAGAGCCACAAAGTGCCATTTACCTATGATGATGACGTCGTCAAACTGATCGCCAGTCGTTGCACAGAGCTGGAAAGCGGCGGTCGGATGATCGACGCGATTTTGACTAATACGGTTTTACCGCGTATCAGTGAGGAATTTTTAACAAGAATGATGGAAGGAAAGCCCATCGAGCGGGTACATGTGAAAGTAGAGGAGGGGGAGTTTGGTTATGGATTTGAGTGATAGTGTGGTGTGGTCGGTTTCGCGATAGCAAACCATTAGATTTTTGTGGACTGACAGTTTGTGAATTCGCTTTGTCTATAACAATAAATCGATTAATGGGACTACCTCCCATTTATTTTAAGCAAACATTTAAATTGAGGTAAATTACATGGCAGAAGATTATGTTAACCGCGTATTCGAAACACGAGATGACAGAGCCGCCAATGCGGGTATACAACCTACTCAACAGCGCCAACGGTCTTATTCAATCGAGCGCTCTTACCGGTCAGGTGTAGTAGAACGTGTTCATGTTCACGATAATGCGCGCAATGGGAATCGCCAGTTTGAGCACGTCATAGGTCAGTGGGATCCCAGCGGAAATTACAGAGGTAGACCATTGTAATAATGCGCGAAGCGCTAAAAGCCCTCCAGGGGGATGCCTACATGGATGTAGGTAAGTAGTGCAACGCAGGAGCAGTTGCCGAGAGGGCTGGATGACGCGAAGATTCTGTCCAGGGGAAAATAAAATGTGCAATGTAGAGAATACCTAACGCTAATAGTATCAAGCCATTGTGAAATTGGGGGGCAATTATGGCATGGAGTAATGCTATGAGACTGTGTCAGTACAAGGTCTGGAAAAAAGACATTTTGCATCCAGGCGTGTACGAAATTGGATTTGTTCGGAATGGCGTGTTTAATCCGAAATATATTGGTAAAGCATCATTTCGTATTTATGATCGAATAAAGAAACATTATAACGAGGTGGGTAGTTTAATCGTAGCTAGCTATTACGATGAAAGAATTCGAGATAACTTATATTTCCACGTCATGATTACCGAAAACTATGATTCGATAGAAAGGAATTTGTTGCGTCGATTTAAGATCGGCAAGGAAGGTGGCTTATACGAATGGAATCAAAAATACGAAGACTAACAGATTCTCAGGTCAATAGTATTCAAACAAAGAGATTCATGCGATCTAAACAAATATCAAACCTTGATAGATTAACTTTGGCTATTGGTCTGCATCAGCAAGGGCAGTTGGATGAGGCAGAGAAAATCTATCGATCCGTATTAAAGAAACAGCCATCCAACCCTGATGCACTGCATTTTTTGGGCGTACTGCTGCATCAGAACGGTCAGAGCGCTGATGCGATCAGTTGTATCAATCGGGCATTACGAATCAATCCGCAGTATTTGGATGCCCGGATGAATCTGGGTAATATTTACAAAGAAACCGGCGATATGCAAAAAGCCGCCGATATTTTTCGAATGGTGATTGCCTTGACGCCGGATCATGCCAATGCCTATAACAATCTGGGTGTTGTTCTGAGAAATCGTAATGAACTTGAAGAATCGGTGCAAGTGCTGCAAAAAGCTCTCGAATTGGCTCCGGATAATCCTGATGTCTTGCATAACTTGGGCAATAGTTATCAGGATCAAGATGAAATTTCGAAAGCGGCGGATGCCTATCAACGTTCCATTGATCTAAAACCTTATCAGAAAGATGCGTATGAGAGCTTGTGGAAAATGTTGCGCAGAAAAGGTCATCAGGATGCGGCTACCAACGTTCTGATAAAGTGGCAGGCCGTTGATCCTGAAGATCCTATCGCAAAGCATCATTATTCTGCCTGCGTGGGTGGTGTTATCCCGGACCGGGCTTCTGATGCCTACATTCAGGAAACCTTTGACAAGTTTGCTGCCAGCTTTGACGATGTGTTAACCAAGCTTGACTATCGTGCGCCCGAATTGGTGGCTCAAGCGCTTGCAAAGGTGTTTCCCCGACCGGCAAGCGACCTTTTCATCCTTGATGCCGGCTGTGGGACAGGTTTATGCGGGCCCTTGTTAAAACCCTATGCGAAGGCATTGATCGGTGTTGATTTGTCATCCGCCATGCTGAATAAAGCCAAAGGAAGGAAATGCTACGGCAAGCTGACAGAAGCTGATCTGGTTGAATTTCTAAATCACGATTCCATAGCTTTGGACCTGATTGTTTCTGCCGACACGCTCTGTTACTTTGGTGAATTACGCACCTTTTTTCAAGCAGCTCAACATGCATTGGGGGTTACAGGCTATTTGATTTTTACCCTGGAAAAAACAGAAACCTCTGATGACAAGGGATTTAAGTTACATCATCATGGCCGCTATTCACATACGGAGGCTTATGTAAGCGCTACGTTGGCTGTGTGCGGTTTTACACTCCAGTCCATTGAGCACGTTATATTGAGGCAGGAAGCGGGTGAACCGGTCGCCGGTTTACTGATAACCGCGGCCAAATGCACCGAGATAAATTCATGATTACCGGGTAAAACGATAGTGTTTGCGATGCCCCCCTGAACAGACTAGAAGAGCGATAAAATTGTCGGCCATTCCTTGACCCAGCAACAGTGATGGTCAAAATGTGGATAGGCAATGTAGCGCACGTTGACCTGCTTGTCTGCAAAGCCCTTGATCAGGCTAGCCGGAACGACCTTGTCTTTGAGGCCTGCGAGATGGATTTGTTGCAATTGAGTATTCAGAGTGAGCTTGGCGGGATTTAAGGATCCAGATAAGGCTTGATAATGATGGTAGGTAGCCCATGCATTCGTATCCAGATTAGCGGCTACCGTAACTACCGATTGAATGTTGGGGTCCAGGTTTGCCATTAATACGGCCAGGGCACCACCACCACTGAATCCGATCAGGACAATGTGTTGGCAGGGATGTAATGTTACCCATCGTTTTAAGGCGATAACCATGCTGCTCACGATTTCCTTGGCGTATCGATGCGAGGTCCAGTATTTGTGATGACAGGCGGTTTCTTTGTTGAAGCCGTGGTAACAAGGACGGCCAAGTAACAGGGAGGGTTTGTTGTCCTGCCGCATGAGTTCCAGGATTATCGGATTTCTGGAAGTAGGATCATCGCTTATCCAGCGTTGCTGCTCCCAGGGTGTGCCATCGCCATCCAAATAAACATGAACAACTCCCGCAGGAGAGGGATGACGAGCACGTTCATTAATGTACAACTGATGCGTGAAATGGCCCGTGTTAATGGAAAAGTCTGCAAATCCAGAGTTTATTGCCACTTTGGCAAACTGTTTGGAGGGTGTTGCGCAGGCTGTTACTAGCAAAAGACAACATACCCCAAGAAAGCTAGTTCTGCTCTTCATCGGTCTATCCACAGGTGCCTTGAATGATTTTGAATAGTTGTATTAACTTTGATACTATCCGTTTAACCTTACATTCGCAATAAGGAAGCTAACGCCATATGCCATCACAAACAAATCAATTCGGCTCTGTAGTTTCACCCGGCCACGAGAAACTGTTGTTTTGCCGGATGAAAGGCCACGAAGAAATGGGCAGGCTGTTTGAATATGAGGTTGATCTGCTCAGTAAAGAAAAGCATATTGATATAAATAAGGTTTTAGGCGAGCCTATGACAATTGCGCTGGATTTACCCAAAGGAGATACGCGATATTTCAATGGCATTGTTACTCAATTCAGGCAGTATGGTGCTTTTGAAGACTATTTTCTCTATCGAGCCGTGCTTCGGCCAAAGCTATGGTTATTAACCCGTACATCAAAGTGCCGAATTTTTCTGGAAAAGTCAGTCATTGATATTATCAAATTGATTCTGGGGGAGTACGGAATATCAGTATCGCTGAGTTCCGGTTCCGGTCCAAAGACTGTCCGCGAATATAACGTTCAATATAGAGAGAGTGATTTTGATTTTGTCAGTCGACTGATGGAACAGGAAGGCCTTTATTATTCATTTAGCCATACTCAAGCAAGCCATGAATTAATGATTACCGATTCCATGAATAGTCATAAAACTATTCAACACTACGAAACCATTCCGTATGAGCCTGCCGGTGCTGAGTATGAAGAGGCAATCCAGGAATGGCATTGTCATTACGAAATCACACCGCTGGAATATGAACTGACGGATTTTGATTTTGAAAAGCCGCGTCAAACCGTCAAGGGTAGCGCCAGAGACCACAAATTAAAAGGGCAAGGTCAATGCCATGATTATTCAGGCGATTATAATGACAAAAATGTCGAAAAAAAGGATCTGGAAAATTATTCTCGTATAAGGCTGGAGGAATTACAAACGGATTATGAAGTCATTCACGGCAGGAGCACTGCGATGGCGATGTCTGCCGGTATGCTTTTCACATTGAAGGAACATTATGATCCACAGGTTAATCTCAAATGTGTGGTTTTTTCAGTTGACTTTTTCATAGACTCAAATGCCTATCGGTCAGGTACCATTCCATTTGCAAATAATGCCGATCCCAATGGCGTATCGTCGAAAGACAATGTATTGGGTGCGATATTTGATTGCCGGTTTACTGCCATACCGTCAGTGCAGCAATTCAGACCTGGACGATGGACACCGAGACCAGTTATTGAGGGTACTCAGACTGCAATAGTGACGGAAGAATGCGATAAATACGGCAGGGTTAAAATCAAATTTCATTGGAGCGGCGATGATGCTTCCTCTTGGGTAAGAGTTTCGCAGCCCATGGCGGGTAAAAAATGGGGATGGATTGCACTACCAAAAGTCGGTCAGGAAGTTATAGTCAGTTTTATCGAAGGAAATCCCAATCGTCCTATCATTACAGGCAGGGTATACAACGGTGAGCAGATGCCACCTTATGATCTGCCTGATAATCGGACGCAAAGCGGCATAAAAACTGAAAAAACGAATGAATTGCGCTTTGAGGATAAAGACGGAAATGAAGAAATTTATCTGCATGCTCAAAAGGATTTAAAGTGCGTCATTGTCAATAATGAAACCCGCGAAGTAAATAAAGATAGAAAGTCTACCGTGACGGGTGATGATAGCTTGACGGTTAGCAAAAAGTGTACGATTGAATCCATGACCTCCATCGAATTGAAGGTGGGGAGCAACAGCATCAAAATAGACCAGCAAGGTATTACCATCAAAGGCGTGATGGTCTCAGTGCAGGGCGATACGAAGCTGGATGTCAAAAGTCCCATGACGACTGTCAATGGCGATGGCATGCTGACCCTAAAAGGCGGTATAACCATGATCAATTGAGGTACTTGCAAAAAGTATATGTGGTTCGACAGGGCCCTCCTGTGCAAAGCCGAAGGGCTCACCACGAGGAAAAAAAGCTTATATTCAACCCACAACCACCGTTCGCCTGTCCTTAGACCACCCTTGTGGTGGAGCCTGTCGAAGGACAATTGCCAGGAGTTTTGCAAGTAAATCAATTGAAGTCGATTTTGTGATTTCTCATATTTTGTTTTTCATGACTTTGGATCTCAATATGGCCGATATGAATTTCGTTAAAGTTAAACAGCCGACTGCTATGGAAATTTGCAAAGCGGTTGAGTTGGGCGAGGAGGCTAGGCAGTTGCTGCAAACGGCCGCATTACCCTCAGAATTTCTGCAACAATTGCTGGAAAAAGAGCTCTACCTCGACGCAGTTCGCTTTTTGGCAACGGCTTTGCCCAAGCGGGAAGCTACCTGGTGGGCATGTCAATGTGCACGCAATAATTGTGGTGAAACTCCGTCTGTAACAGATTTGAAGGCGATCGAACTGGCTGAAGCCTGGGTCTACAAACCGACAGCCGAAAACCGGCTGCCGACTATGGCGGCCGCCACAAAAACAGACTTTAAAACTGCTGCCGGCTGGGCGGCCATTGCTGCTTTTTGGAGCGGTGGCAATATCTCTCCAGTGCAGAATGCGACGGTAGAACCTGCCGAAGATTTATTTCCTAAAGCTGTCAGCGGGGCCGTTATATTGGCAGCAGTACAGGATGATGCGGATAAAATAAAATCGAATTACCAGTTGCTTCTAAAAAAAGGCATTGATATCGCCTGTGGCGGTACTGGCAAGCTGGTTTAATAAATACCAAGAAGGATATGGCAAAAAATAACTTACCGATTGGGTGCCGAAAAAATTTTTCCGTTCGTCCTGAGCTTGTCGAAGGATGGACGGAAAAATTCCATTCCGTAGCGACAAACCATTCATGCTTCGACAAGCACTCATAAAACAGCTTTTTTTGTATTTGTAAAATCAATGACTTGCAAATATTTGAAAACACAAAAAAGTACGTCGAACAGCGATTGTTTCATGGTAACGCCATGCCTCCGAGGGCTTATTTTGCTCAGCACGAACGGCTTGCCGAGCAATTGTGCGATTTCGGGAAGCTATTTTTAACGGAATCCTAAGTTGAAAAACCGGAGAATTCGATGGGACAACCCGCAGCAAGATTAACCGATATGCATATCTGTCCAATGTTCGATGGGCCCAAGCCCCATGTGGGAGGCCCGATTATGTCACCGGGTGCGCCAACGGTTTTAATCGGTGGCCTGCCTGCAGCACGCGTGACCGATATGGTGACTTGTGTTGGCCCCCCTGACACAATTGTAAAAGGTTCAAGTACTGTTATGATCAGCAACATGCCGGCGGCAAGAATGGGTGATCAAACTGCCCATGGTGGCGTTATTATCTTGGGATGTCTAACCGTTCTGATTGGTGGATAGATCAATTGCAGATGACGACACCCGTTTGGCCAGACCTCCGATTGCAGTTAAAATTACCCTTCAAATATAACAGTATGGAGGTTTGTGTGAAACACCACCAAAAGTACCAGTTAGCCTTATGTAACAAAGTTCATACTAAATTATGAAAAAATCTCCGCCAAGCAATAGCAGTCATTTGAAATTTCATACAAATTGTAGATATCGACCCACTCCTGCCCCTCATCTTATTTTTCCGAATGTCTTAGCACCTACATAGCCGACCTTCGAACGGGTAACAGTTAATTGTTAAGCCTGGGGATGTTTTTTGCAGAAGTCGTTTTCTTTTGCATAGCTTTCGCTCCACGACGCTTCTTCCACCAAATCACCACCCCCGTCACCGACAGCGCCGTGATTACCAAGCCCATCACGCAGACAAATATCTTCATCGCCAGCCCGAAAACGCGGGCCATATGCAGTTCCACCAGCCATCCAGAGAACGTATCCGACAGGCGGGCTTCCTGTTCCGATTTGGACGGTGGTTTGGTGGGCGTTTCCGACAGCGCTGCGCCGGTGTCAGCATCGAAGATGACACAGGCCTGCCCTAGGTTGTCCTCGGCTTTAACCAGAATGCCGTCACATAGGGTATAGCTGCCTGTGTCGCGGTCGATAAGCAGGACGGAGTTTTCGGATTTGTATTTGATGGCAAAGCCATCTTTGAGCGCTTTCTCCGCAAGCAGTCCGTGCCCCCTGTCCCGTGCTTGGTGCCAGTCCAGCTTCGGTTTGCCCACCAGCGGCGGGCGGGCTGGGGGTGTGACCGCTGCATGGTGCTCCGGCTCGGGCGGTGCGCCGAACAACGTGTTCATCACCGGCGTATAGACTTCATCCAAGTTGAAACCGACGCTGGACCAGGCGAACACGAACAACATCACCCACGTCCACAGACCGAAGGCGCGGTGGATGTCGAAGTTGACGCGCGTCGTCCCGCGCTGAACTTGATCTGCCAGGCCGGTTGCCAGCGTCGCCACCATGATCTTCCCCTGCGCCCTTGTGGGACGACTGCCAGGGACGGTGGGGCTGCAACCGTTCCATACGGTTGCCGGCATTCCCCAGGCCCCTGTGGGTCAAGTGCATTAGCAGGTATGGGATCGGTGGCGCTAAGGTCGGGATCAGTGGGATCAATTAGACAACTGCCTTCTAATTTCCCCTCGGCAACTGCCCCATGCGTTGCCCTACCTCCTTTATGCCCCAGAGGGTATGCATCCATGCAGTCGTCACCCCACCTTCTCCCGCTGGAGAGGGCTTTAACAACCCGTTCAACCAAGGTGGGCGATTGTTTCTTCCGCCTCGGCAAGGTCAAATAAAACGAGACAAAACAATCCACCGTCCACACCAGCGCCACAACGCCCAGGATACGTGCGCCCAAGCCCGCATACTGGGCGGGCAAGGCCAACGTCATGTGCAGGCGGTACAGGAACCAGACAATGTCCCTGCGGCCATGCAGCCCTTTTAAGACATTGCGCTCGCCCAGTACCTTGCCCGTGTAAGGGTCGAGATAAACCCCCTGTAAGCCCGCTTCGTTGTTGAAAGCCCCAAGCACACCGGGCAGCGTAACCAGCTCCTGCACCGCGACACCCTTGACGCGGGGCGTGAGTTCTAGCTCAAAGCTATGCCCGGGTTCGACATGGAGGGGGACCGTATCGACCCACATGCCAGGTTTGCTCGCCTCGGCCTTCTCGCGCAGCACCAGCGGGTCGAGTAGGGGCGCATTACGCACACCAACCCTTAGCAAATCAGGATTAAGCCAGAGGTCGAGTTCGTTCTTGAACGCCAGCACGCTGCCGGTCAGCTCGACGACGATTAGGAACACCGTCATGCCGAGTCCGACATAACGGTGGATTAAGACCCAAAAGCGCCTAGTTATCGATAACATTCTCTCTATTTTCTTGGCAGGCAAAGGGATAACAGCGCTTGGAAGGATGTCATCCATGGCTTTAGGCAAACGAATCTTGTCACTTCGACCCAGAGCCTGACAAAGGGGGAGAATTCTTAGTTCGCGGCAATAAGATTCCTCACCTCCGTTCGGAATGACCTGGTTCAGGTAACGGCGATACGGTTATGCCTGTTCAAACCTGTAAGCCGTTAATACTGGATACTCACCTGCCCCATAAACGTCCTGGGCGCGCCGAAGGTAACACTTGCAAAATTTTGAGCAGTATTGGCATTAAGGCGCGTCGTATAGTACTGGTCGAGCAGGTTGCTGACGTTCAGTTGGGCGGAAATGGTCGCGTCGCCGATTTTCTTGCTGTAGCCCGCCATCAGGTCCACGGTGAGGTAACCGGGGTTGGGGAAGGCCTTGTTGCCGGTGTAGGTGCGGTCGGCGAAATTCAAGCCGCCGCCGAACTGTAAGTCCTAGAGGCCACCGTCCTGCACGGTGTAGGTGCTCCACAGCGAGCCGGTGTTGCGGGGCTGTCCGAACAGGCGGTCGCCGACTTTGCCGCCTAACGATGAATCGCCAGCAGGGTTGACATTCGGGTCATTGGGATTCCAGCTGCCCTTGGTGACGATAATGTCCAGGTTGGTCCAGTTGGCGATGACGTTCCAGCCGGGCAGTATCTCGCCCTGGATGTCGAGTTCCGGCCCCCGGCTCCGGATCTCGCCGATGGCGATGGAGCAAGAGCCGGGGCCCGCGCCGCAGTTGTGGCTTATGATCGGGTCGGCGACGGCGACGTTGGTCTTGGTCAAGTCATAGTAGGCCAGGGTGGCGCGCAGCTTGCCGTCGAAGGCCTGGAACTTAAGGCCGCCCTCGTATTGCGCGGCGCTGGTCGGGGCGATGATCTTGCCAAGGCCTGGCCGGACGAAGGTCAGGCCGCTGTTGGCGCCGAAGCTCTCGGTGTAGTTGGCGTACAGGCTCAACCACGGCTTGGGATTCCACAAGATGCCGACCCGGGGCGTGACCGCGTCTTGAGTTTGGACGGTGTTGGTGGGTTGTGAGCCGTCAGAAAAAACCGACTTCTGGCTCTGGTGGATATACTGCCAGCGGATGCCGCCGGTGACGTGGACATCATAAGGCAGCTTGATCTGGTCTTGGGTGTACAGCCCGAATTGGTCGAGCTTAGTTATATTCGCAAAAGCTGGCTGGGCGAGTACGCCACCACCCCGCACAAACACTCTCGGATGAACGGGTCGATTTAGGTCAATCAGCGAATTGAAATGAAATGGCCCACCACTACTGTTTAGATTATTGTCAATCCTGTAGTGGTCGCCGCCCAGGAGCAGGGTGTGCTTCAAGTCCCAGGTATCGAAGTGGCCGACCACGTCCACATTGTTGGCGTAGGTGTTGTATTGATTGAATCCTTTCCCCGTATTATAGTTACGGCCTACCTTGCCGGACGGTACTAGGACTGAGCCGTCGCCAAACACATCCGCTGGACCAACGCCCACAGGAAAGCTGATAACGGGTATAAACTGTGACGCTTGGTTGACCGAAAAGCGATGCTTGAGCGTCCAGTCTTCATTGAAGGCATGCGACCAGTTGAAGCTGCCAAATACCGTCTCGTTGGTTAGAGGGGAGTATTCGGCATAATTCCGGCTGCGCGGAACGCGTAAAAGCTGTCCGTTGATGATCGGGAGAATACTGCCGGTGTCAAGCCCCAGGTGGGAGCGGTTGTACTCCAACTCAAAGTTGGCCTGGGTGCGGGGGCTGATGTTCCAGGTCAGCTTGGGCGCGAAGAACACGTCTTCGTTGCCGAGCAAGTCCCGGAACGAGTCGCTGTTCTGGTAGGACATATTGACCCGGTACAGCAAGTCCTTGTTTTTTGTCAGGGGCCCGGTGGCATCCAAGGTGGTGCGGTACAGGTTATAAGAGCCAAACTGCTGGGTGAAGCCATAATAAGGTGTCGCCAGGGGTTTCTTGGTGATGACGTTGACCATACCGCCGGGCTCAATCAGCCCGTACAGGATGGCCGCCGAGCCTTTCAGCACCTCCACCGACTCGACATTGGCAAATTCCCGGCTGGCGGCGCCCTGCGTCAACCGGAAGCCGTCGCGGAAGAAGGTTGTGGAGTCAAAGCCGCGCAGGAATATTGACGGGGTGGTTACATCACTACCACCTGGGCCAAGGCCCGTCCTTACCCCGCTGACGTTTCTCAGGGCATCCGTCAAGGTGAACGCCTGCCGCTCCTTCAACACCTGCTTGGAGATCACCTGCACGTTGAGCGGCGTTTCCATGATCGGCGTGTCGGTCTTGGTGCCCGCCGTGGCGTTGGGCAGCACATAATCCTTGTTATAGGGGTCGGTATAATATTCTGGGTCGTATTCCGCATCGGCCTCGACAGTGACTTTGGGCATCACTTGGTCTTCGCCGCCTTCAAACTCGGTATGAGGTTGGGTTTTGCTGTCGTCAACCGATTTCACCTTAAGTTAGCGGGCGGGCGCTTTTTCCAGGGTGAAGGTGTTGTCCGGGTCGACCCTGGCTTTTAGCCCGGTGCCGGCCAGAAGCCGGTTAAGCGCTTCCTGGGCGGTATAAAGCCCTTTAAGGCCGGGACTGACCAAGCCCTTGACCAAATGGGACGGGTAGGTAATTTCCAGGTCGGCTTGGTTGGACAATTGGTTGATGGCCGATTGCAGGCTTTGCTGCGTTATAGTGAACTGTTGCTTGGCCATGTCTTGCGCGGTTGCCGGTTGGACAAGCATCATCATGGACATAGATAGCGCAAACCAGAATAAGCGGTGCTGCTTGTGCTGGAATGGATTAATGCAGGTTAAAAGCATGGATAGTCTCCGTTGTGTACCTTATTGCCATCAGGTCGCAGCGGGTGCGTTTCCATGATGCCTATGTAGTAGACTTTTGAGGAGGAGAAACCCCCACCGGGTTTTGCAATTATTTTTGGTGGATCATTTGATAGGGCGTTAGGAAAACCCTGAAAAAGACGATTCCACTGATGCCTTCCGATTTCGCTCAGGACAGCGTCCGGACTAGATCACCACCAACGAAAACAATTATTTAACGTATGTTATCGACTGTATGTACAGAAGATAGAACAACAACAGTATGCGCTTTTGGCTGTCACTAGGGGCGGATGCCGAGAGTCTATCGAAGGACTTTAATAAAAGTTTTGTCAGCGTGGCCTGATGACGGTCAGCCAACCACCAATGGTAGTCACGGTAATGGGCAGGGTGCGTTCAAGGGTGGTGAGCGCATGTTGGGGTTGGGTGATGTTAAAGCGGCCACTGATGCGGTAGGCTTTCAGGCTGTTGCCGGTGATGACCACCAGTCCGGGCAGGTAGCGGGCGAGTTCGTTGACAGCGTGTTCCAGCGGCACGTCCTGGAGGGAAAGCCGTCCGTTGAGCCAAAAGGCTTCCTGACTGCCTTCCAGTTGCCGGACGGTGCTTAGGCCGGATGCGTTATTGCTGACCTGCTGGTCTGGATGCAGGAAGACAGATTGATTTTGCAATGTGTTACTGACATTCACGAGCCCCTTGATGACGGTGATTTTTTCTTCAACCTGGGTTGTGCGCACCATAAACTGGGTGCCGACGACGCGGGTTTCGGTATTGTCTGCCTCTACAATAAACGGTTGACCGTCAAGGTGGCGGACATCAAAATAAGCTTCGCCCTCGATTAGCCTGATCCGGCGTTCGTTCCCGCTGAATGCAACCTTGATGGCGGTATTGGTGTTGAGGGTGACGATTGAACCATCGGCCAGGGTGATGGCCTGATTGCCACCCACCGGAGTGTAATAATCGGCTTGTAGTCGGGTGATTGGGTCAAGTAAAACCACGCATAAGGCGAAACTTGCCGCCAAGCCAAAACTAAGCCAGTGCCCTCGATTGGGGGTGTGGCGCTTATTTAACGGGACTGGGCTTTCCGCTACCGGTTGGCGTTTAAGGCTGGCGAGCCTGATCGCCTGGTTAAAATCGGTGTCGTCCCACAGGGCCTGGACATCTTGGTAAGCCTGCCGGTGGGCCGGGCTTTTGGCCTGCCAGGCTTGGAATAGGGCCTGTTCTTTTGCGCTCAAGCCCCCTGTCCGCTGCCGGGAAAACCAGGCCATGGCTTCCTTGTCAACCCGGTTGCATGAGTTGCTATCTGGCATGGCAAGGGTGTCTAGCTCAGGTTCAGTCATTCTGGGTTTTCGGCAGGGCTATAATTGTTAGACAAACGGCACGGGCAAATCCCTCCCTTGAAACTAAAAAGAATTTGATGACGGCTATACCCCGTTCGGCCAAAGAGTTTGGCATTAATTGTTGTCCAGCGGCTTCATGACGCTGCGGCAATGCGCCAGTCCGCGCGTGATCTGTTTTTCCACGGCCTTGGGTGTAATGCCTAATCTTTCCGCCACGTCTTTGACGCTGAGGCCTTCAATTTTGTGCAGGATGAATATCTCCTGGGTGCGAGGAGGCAAGGTTTCCACGGCCTTGACGAAATATTCAAGGCGCTGTTCCTGGGCGGCATGTTGTTCGGCAGAGGGGAAATGCAATTCCTCAGGGCAAAGGTAAGGCCATTTTGCCTCAACAAGTTTGTGTCGCCGCAGATGGCTGAACGCCAAGTTGGTGGCGACCCGGAACAGAAAGCCGTGCGGTTTTTCAATGGTGTGTTTGCCAGCCGATTCCACCAGGATCAGGTAGCTTTCCTGCGCCAGTTCGGCGGCGGTCTCCTCGCATTTGACAATTTTGGTCAGATGCCATACCAGCTCGCGCTGGTGTGCACCAAACATGGCTTCAATATCCAAGGGAAAAGTGAGTTGGCCGCTCATGTTGTTAAGCTAAAGGCATTGTGCTGAAATATTCTGGGGAGGCATATACTGGCAATGATAATATGTATGAAGGTGAATTTGCTTGTCCTTTTTTGGGGATGTGGCCCTTAGGGGACGTCCTTCACCGACAAGAACAGCAGCAAGGGGTTGTCGGGCGCTGCCTGAAAACCCAATCGCAAATAGTAGCCTGCCGCCTGTTCATCGATGGCATCGACAAATAACCCGATACCGCCTGCTTCGGTGTAAATCCGCCGCGCACGGGTCAAGGCATCGACGATGAGCAACCCGCCGAGCCCTTTGCCATGATAGTGTTTATCAACCGCCAAGCGGCCCAGCCGTACCCCCGGGATGCGTTGGGGCAGCTTCTTTCGCCATGCTTCTGGAAGGTGCCTGTTTTCGAGTTCGGCAAGCGTGAGCGCATAGTAGCCGCAAATACGATCCGGCGTTTGTTCCAGGGTTGCCACAAAGGTCTTCGACAAGCCCTTGTCCTGGTGCTGGCGTGCCACCCTCACTAACCAATCGTTCAGTTCCTGGCGGCCACAATCGAACGCCTGCCGGTCATGGCTTCCAGTTAAAGGAAGTATCTGCATCAGTCAGTTTGGCCTTATGGTAGTGCTTGATAGCTGCCTTTAACTTGGGGTTGGCTTCGGGCGGGTTTTCTATCAGGTCGAGCAACCAACCCCAGTCCCGTGCTGACAGGCGGATGGCTTCTTCGCGCTCGATAACAGCTTGGGCTTCCTTCAGCGCGGATTGCACCAGGAACTGGTTGACTGTAGCACCGCTCAATTCGGCGGCGCGGCACAATGTCTCATAAACGTCATGCGGTACGCGGGCACCGATACGGTCTTGTTTGGCAACAGTGGTTTCCATCATTACCTCCATAGGTGTAATATGAGTATATTATATAGCTGTCGCCAATATGACGCCAAATTATTTAATAATCCAAGTTACGTCAGTCGGTTTTTTGGCCAACCAGCCGAGTTGATTGCTAAAAATCACGTATCATTTTGCTGGGTTTAGGCGATCATGGGCGGGGCTGGAGAAGTCATGGAACGGGCATCTGCTAAGCTCCGTGGATACCGTATTAAAGCGAGCTGGAAATTTCTTCTGGAAGGGGATGCGCACTGTGGTGAAACTGCTGGATGCCCCCTATGTGAAAGGCGTAAAGGTTTGTGGCAGCCGAAAAACACAACTTTAACAACGACTGCAACACTCCCCTGGTTTACACTGGTGGGATATAACAATCCATCCTAACTTGGTATGTTAGTAATTTCCAATTCCCTTAATACAGCTAATGTGCCCTTACTTTTGAAATTTTATCTTTCAAATCCAGGAGACCCTCGTGTTTAGGCATAACTTCTAAACCTTCTTCAATTTTTGTCAAGCTGTCATCAAACTGTTGTTGATCAAACAATTCGTTTGCTTGCTTGTGGATGGAGTCAGCAATTTTTTCCAGCCCCAACTTGGCATCCTTATTGTAGGGATCTATGGCCAAGACTTGTCGATAGGCCCAGGAGGCATTGCTTCCGGAAGGCGCTGTCAAGAAACCTACATCAAAATGAATTTGCGCCAGTTCCAGGAGATCTTTGATCTGAAGTTTTTGTTCAGGGCTTATTTCGATAACCTGGGGGGCTGTATCTATATTTTGACTGACATAGACGTACCCGCCGATGGCTGAAATTAAACCCATTACTGCTGCAACGGCCAATAAGCGCGGCAACAACGGCTTAGGCCCTATTTCGTCAAGAAATTGCTCTATTGATGCCGTGCGCTTTTCTTTTTTGATGGCCAGCGCATGCGTGATGGCTTTCCACTGACGCCTTTTTAAACCCGGAATAACAGGCGGCTGAAGATTGACTTCTAAGGCCTTTTGGGCAGACAGTTTACCGAAGGGATGTTTGCCGGAGAGTATTTCGTAACTGACGCAGGCCAGGGCGTAGATGTCGTCGCGGGGATCAGGTTCACGATTTTCAAGCATTTCCAGACTGGCATAGGCGGGCGTTAATGCGCCTAAATCTCGGGCATTAAAAACAGTTTCATCATCATCGCGCTTATCGGTTCTTCCGGCACAGGCGATGCCGAAATCCAGAACTTTGACCTCGTTGTCCTCGGTTATAAAGACATTACCGGGTTTAAAGTCGGAGTGAATGATGTTCTTTTTATGAGCATAGGCCAATGCTGATGCCAGGCCGTTAATGATTGGCCAGGCTTTTTTGAAAGGAAGGCCTCCTGCAGGTGCAATGGTTCGAATAAAATGCGCCAGTGACTGCCCTTGAAGTATTTCCATGACCATGAAAATGGTCGGGCCATCCCGGTCGAAATCATAAACGTTGACGATATTGGGATGCGCAAGCAATTGGGATTTTTTGGTTTCACGTTGCAGGGCAATAAACAGCTCGGGGTTATCCCGAAATTCCTTATTTAATACTTTTAATGCCACATCGGTTTGCTGGTCTTGCGCTTCTTCTCGACGCAAATCAGTCGCCCGAAATACGGTACCCATGCCACCACTACCCAGAATTTCTTTAAGGACAAATCGATTTTTCAGGACAGAGCCGACGCTAATATCCCGAGACGGATCCGTATTGTCGTTTGACTCCAGATCAGAAAACCGATGGGTAGGATGATCGGTAAGAGGATTGATGACGACACTTGTTTTAGTTTTTTGTGGTGCAATAATCGTCGCATCAGCATCAAAAGCCGTCGGTTGGGTAGCGACTTTTGTGGCATCATCACTATCATTCGAATTCATTCGGCTGCCTGTAGAGTGAATAACGCAATTCTTAATGGGTGAGCTGACTCATTGGGCGGTCAATTATCATCCTTTTTGCGGGACAAAAAAGAAAGGACTGCCTTCGTGACCCGCATGCTGCATGGCCGAATAGCGTGGACTTTGTTGAAAGCCGACCTGGGCAGCAGATTGTTTGACTTTGCCGGCAACGCGTCTGAACAGCTCATAATCTTCCAGTAATCCGTTATTGGATTTCAGGGCATTTAGAAAAGCATTGGCAAATATGGAATGACTGCCGCTGCCAGAATCCAATACCGGGTTTACTCCGCCTGAAGTCATGACTGTTCTGGCCTTGCGGTTGTTCATGAATTTCAACCATTTTTCCCGTTTATCTTCGGGCATTTCTTCAGGTAAGCGAACGATTGCGGTTTCGGTCATGGCGCCGGCATAGCAGGAATCAGCCACCACCAAAATATGCCTGGCGGCAAGTATGCTCAAATATTCCGTAATACTATAACTGGACAGCCAGTTGGCGTTATTGTTTGCCTCTGCATCGGTAGGCAACCAGTAAGCGCTCTGATCACTCTTATCGATCTCTCCATGCCCCGCATAATAAATCAGTAAATTATCTTTTTCAGTGAGAATCTGTCTCAAATTATTAAAGGCTGACATGATTTGATATCGGCTGGCATTAATCAGTAGCTTGGTTTTGTAGCCATAACGAGTTCGTAAAACCTCTTCCACGGCTTTCGCGTCATTGGCTGAAGTTTGTAATGTAGACAAATGCGTATATTGATTATTGCCGATAATCAAAGCATAGAATCTGCCAAAATCGACAGACGGGTAAGAGGCGGAGCTGGCGTTTATGGGCTGATTGGTTGTCGACTGCTGATCTTCCTGGTTCTTTGCCAGTAGATTAAAAGTCAACATGCTGCTTTTGCCCTGCTTGTCGGTCGCCACTACTTTTACCTGAGTCAAGGCGTTTTCTATGGCAATCTCCGATTGAAATTTACCGTCTGCATCGACAGGGATTGTTTGACCGTTAATATTGAGTGTTTTCAAAACATCGACCGAACCTACCTTGCCAAGGATTTTCTTGCTGCGCGCAATAGAGCGCAATTGATAACTGGGTAGTCCACGTGTCATTGTCATCGGGGGATCGATGATATTGATGACAGGGCCGTTTTGCGCAAGGGTTGTGTTTTGTTGATTGCCTTGATCAGCCAACAATGGTTCTGTGCCAGCTATAGTAGCCTTTAATTCATTGATTTGTTGACCTTTTGTCAGCAAATCATCTTTTTTATGATTCAGTTTACTGCGAAGTTTCTCAACAGCCAGTTTTTGCTGAGTGGTTTCAGCCAATTTGGATTTATCAGCGACTTCGTTCATGTCCATTTTGATTTGCATGGACAGGTTGTGATACTCGGTTTCCAGGGTTTTTAAGCGTTCCTGCAATGGTTCAGTTGAACGTGGAGATTCCGTTGCCGGTTGTTGGTTATCGTCAGTGTTTGACGCTGTTTCGTTACTTATGGTATGGATCTTTTTTTGCCCGGCTTTCAGTTCAGATTCTAGCTGCGTAACCCTGGATTGCTGAGCCGACAAACTGGATACATTATTTTTGACATCTTTCTCCAGTGATTGAATTAACGCATCATTGCGATGGGATTTACTCTTTTCCTGTTCCAGTTTGCGACGCGCATCATCAAGCTGGTTTCTAATGGTCGATAGTTTTTGCTGCTGTCCGGATAATTGTTGCCGAGTCGCATCCAGTTGCTTTCTCAGCGAGACGGCTTGTTGCTGATATTCTTTGGATTCATCACGCAATTCCTGCAATTGTTTCTGGTAGTCCCCGGAAACATTTGCCTCTGTGACAGAAGCAAACTGCAGGTCCGAATTTTCAAGTCCCGACGCTTTGCGATACCAGTTGAGCGCAATTGTCTTATCCTTTTTTACACCAAGCCCCTTTTCATAGAGATATCCCAGATTAACCTGTGCCCTTGAATTACCTTGTTCGGCCGCTTTTAAATACCATTGCGCAGCAAGCGCAGGATCAGCCGCACCTCCGCCCAAACCTTTCTCATAGATTTCACCCAATGTCACCTGTGCCTCGGCATCACCCTGTTTGGCTTGCGGGAGCCAAATTTTTAGCGCAGAGGCATAATTGGCGCGGTCATAAGCGACATATTCGCCGCCGCGAATTTCGCAGTCCCCAGCCGTAGTTTTAATCGGGCGTCTGGTCGAGAGATAAGTCATCTGGCTGCCCAGTTTGCGTATCTGTGAAGGCAACAAACAATCGACAACGAAGAGTTTATCGGTTTCTTGCGGTGAGAAACCTTCAGTAGCTTTACCATCCAGACTGCTATCCGGATTGGTTTGGCAGCCCGCCGATAAAGTGATGAAAAGAAATAGGCAAAAACCTTTAGGCAGCATTGTTGATACGACATCTGCAGCTCGACTGAATAAACGCCAAAAATAATTCATATATGATTCCGCCCAATTAAAAGGTTTACTCGACAGTACAAGATAATTTAGGTGCCATCTAAAAAGACTTGGAGGCAACGACTGGCTATGGAAATGCTTGAGGCCGGAATTATTCAACGCAACCAAAAATATATCTGTGCTCGAATATTCATGGCACCAAGCCCGTATATTACTTAATGGAAAAGCTTGTGAAATCCAAGTCCACTAGATATGGCCTCGTTGGGTTCGGCTGAATTTCATGATACGCCTTCCATTGGGCATGATCGAGATCCCTGAATGCCGCAATTATAGCTAAATAATACCCGCCTTCTTTTAATTCAAATTGTTTATTCAGCGCTTGGTCCGGTTTGATTTCAAACTCGTCTCGGTATTTAATGTCGCTAGAGAGCAGTGATTGATCGTTCTCGTACAAGGCAAAAAAATCGCTATTATTAAACTTCGCAATATTTTCTAATAGGTAGATTCTAACTACCAGCGGTGATGGTCTACCGTCAAGATCAGGATTCAGATTTTTGCCACCCTTCAGATTGACTGTTATCACTGCGGGTTGTGCTTTTACAGCCGGCGATGGAACGTTGGCTTCCTCTCCCAAACCACATCCAGTCAACAATAAAGCTGCAAGCCAATGGATAAGAATGCGGATTTTCAAATTGCTGGTATGGACATTGTTAATGAAAATCACTGAGTATCCTCGGATTGCGTACAGAAAATTTATTGTCAAATGATAGATCTACTTTATCAGGTTAATGTTGGTTTTTTCCAAGATTGTCATTCCGGCCTGGAATTCAGGCTCCAAAGGTTTGTGACTGGCATCCACTTGTGTTTAGGCATGGCAATGGATGACTCGTTATCCAGCGGGTAAGACGAGCTGGTGTATTATCTGACAAAGTAGAAGTAGTTCATACCAATGAGTTGGAGGTTTTCTTGTATATGCATTGCCGAGAGCTTATTAATGGAAAGCCTTTGTCAAAAGCCGGATATGTCAGTTTAAGACCGCTATCTTCATAAGATTAATAGAATAACACCACAGCTAAGCCGCTTCAAAAATAATCATGTTGTTGAGCGTTTTAGGTTCCCATCCGAAGTACGAAATTTATCGAATCAGCCGGACTTTTATAAAATCACTCGATTTCCGGTAGTCGAAATTGACAATGGATAGGCAATTTACCTCTTTAAATTTATGGCGGATCTGTATTTGTCTGGGCAATGGGGGTCTACTTTATTTGCTGGGAAGAATATTATAAATTTAAAGTTTATATTTTATAAAATATATAACATATTTAAATCAATTATTTATTAATATACCATGCACAACGGAGATAGTGAATACCGCTTGATCTTTTAAAAAGCCAATGGGAAGGTCAAGTGGCATTCCATTTTAATAATAACGAGAGGTACATAATGAGTAAGATTCTTAATGAAGTGTTGCTAGCAAACCGGAATTATGTCAACAATTTCGGTGATAAAGGTTCTCTGCCGCTGCCACCCGGAAGGCATTTTGCCATATTGACCTGCATGGATGCCCGTCTGGATCCAGCCAAATACGCTGGTTTATCCGAGGGTGATGCCCATGTTATCCGCAATGCGGGCGGTCGTGCCAGCGATGATGCGATTCGTTCCCTGGTGATTTCCTACAAACTTTTAGGTACTCGCGAATGGTTCGTCATTCACCATACAAATTGTGGAATGGAACTCTTCACTGACGAGATCATGCGTGGTTTATTGGGTAGCAGTTTAAAAACGGCTTCTATCGACGAACACGGCTGGCATGACTGTTGTGAAGGTCCCGGTTCTTCAGAAGCAAAATATATTGACTGGTTGACGATTAAAGACCAGCAGGAAAGTGTTCTGGAAGATGTTTTACGTATTAAAAACCACCCGTTGGTTCCTTCAAACATACCTGTTTATGGATATATTTACGACTGTACATCGGGTACCCTGATCGAAGTGCCGGCAGCAACAGCAGCCGGTAAGGCGAGTTAAATTTAATTTCTCGCTTTTTCAAAAATGGAAGGGTAGGTTGTTGATTATTAAAAATGTTGGGTTGCAACATGAGCGTTGTAGCATAGCCAATGCATAGCGCGAATAGTTCAATAACCTACACCTGATGAATTCGTCGCTATAAAATTTCTAATTTTGATTCATCAGATCCCACCGAGAATAGGCTGTTTTTATCTTTGTTAAATTATCGAGGGTCATAGGGATCGGAATGTTACTAAGAATGGATCATTAAAATGTGATTAGGGGACTCTCATGAACGCCGAAGTAATTCTCTCTAAAGCGAGCCATAAATTTGTTTTTATCCTGTTATTACCACTGATATCGGGCTGTTTACTGCAAGGCTGTGAAAAAAATAATCCCGGGGGGCTGCAGCCCCCCTCGGTCTCTACTGTATATGATAAAGAAACCTTTCTCGAAGGTGTTGTTAGCGATAATAAAGGCCCAGTAAAATCCGGTAACATCAGGGTAACGAATGACGCCAATCAAATGATTGCGAGTACTGCTATACACGACAGAGGCCAATACAATATTGCAATACCTGCCTACACGCATTTACCGATCGTGTTGACGTATTCTCCGGATTTTCGTAACGCAGCAGCGGAAAAATTGATAACGGCTATTGTGTATCCCAACATTACTAAATACGACATTAATCCACGAACAACGGCAATTGCAAAAAATGCGCAAGCAATGGGAGGCTATACCCCAGGCAACATGATAATTGCCGCAGAAGGAGCCGCCTCCGTGCCCGATACCAATAAAACTACAGCCGGTTTTCGTGGGGATACAACCAAACAATATGGCGGCTGGCATTAACTGGATTTTGCTTTACCATTGAGAATCTTTTAATGGCAAAAAACAACCAAGCCACAAAAGCGCTGTAAATTTTTCAGACTGAACCAAAACTCGGGCGTTTTGTGGTTAACTTGTTCCAAAGCCCTTTTCTCCTCATACTATGCCTCAGTAATTTTTTACGCCGCTCAATATATTGTGCCATGCATATTCCATTCTGCAACACATTGCCCGAGGCATCCAGCAATATCGATTAATAGAAATTTTTGAAAATTAATCCAGGTCCGATCACTAAATGTCAAACTTCTATGGAAAGCACTATCCCAGCCTCACAGGCAGTTACTGGAAGTTTTTCAAGTACCTCCTATTATTGATAGGAATTCCAATGTTATAAGGTTCGTTGAAATTGTAAAATACGAACTGTCCATTAAAAATAGGCAACGCCTATAGCTCTATTTTTAGATGGGCCTATTTTCTACAAAATGGATTATGGAATGACCTATCGATATGCGAATGCCGTCATCGTCGTTTTTTGCAAGGCTCCCGTTCCCGGACAGGTGAAAACTCGATTGATGACTAAACTGTCGGCTGATGAAGCTGCCGAAATTCACATTGAACTTAGTATTCGCACGCTACAATTAGCCACAAAGCTGCAGTTGTGTCCAGTGGAGTTGTGGTGTGCCCCAACGCACGAACATTCTTTTTTTACAACGGTCGCGGAATCTTACTCGATCTCACTTCACCAACAATACGGTGCCGACATTGGTGAAAAGATGCGCAATGCAATGGCATCAGTGTTGGATCGATATACTGCTGCTGTACTAATAGGTTGTGATTGCCCGTCGATGACAGAAAATGATTTGGAACAGGCATTAACTGCGTTGGACCGGCCCAATTCCTGTGTATTGGCACCTGCAGAAGATGGCGGATATGTATTGATTGGGCTTAATCAGCCACAATCGCGGGTGTTTGATAACATAGCCTGGGGAACAGAATTGGTATATGCACAAACCCGCGCCCGCATTGATCAGTTGAATCTCAATTTTGTCGAATTAAAACAGCAATGGGATTTGGATACGCCTGAAGATCTGCTTCGTTATCGATCGGGTTCTGTCGAACAGCAACTTACTCGCGTCACTACGGTCGAAGGGGTTAACGAGGCTTAGCGATTACATCGCAAACACTCAGACAGACAATGTTTCATTCTAACTAACTGAAAATGGTAATGAATCAGCTAATTGACGAGCTTACTTTTCCTATCTTGATTATTGAATGGGATAAAACGGATGTTTGTACTGACAAACCGCCTCGTATAAGCCAGGCAAATCATGTGTTTTCGTTGCTCTCCGGGTACAGTGAAACGGAATTACTCGCCCAACCCATGGATCTGATGTTGTCTGTTGATGATTTAAACGTTTTTTGTCTCTCTGTTTCTTCCAAAATTGAAACCAAAAGTTTTGAAGCTCGATTGATACCCAAGACTGGCAGTCAGATCAATGTGTTGTTATCACTTTCTCATTCGCTCAGTGACTTAGCAAGCCTTAATCGCAGGATGCTTTTAGTACAGCCAATTAACGGCAAAAAACTGGTCCATCAGGAAACAGTGATCGGTTATAACACCATTGAAAATAGAATTCTTCAATGTCATGAAATTGAAACAGCGTTAGCGGAAAGTGAGGAGCGATTTCGACAAATGGCTGAAATGACAGGGGAATGGTTATGGGAGCAAGACTGTAAAGGCTACTATATCTACAGCAGTATCGCTGTGAAGCAAATTCTTGGCCTAAGTCAGGAAGAAGTCATTGGAAAGCACTACACCGATTTGTTAACGCTTCAAGACAAGGTCAATCAGCAATATTACGCTACCAGCGAGGAAGCCTTTTTCGCAATCACCAATCATTACCGACATAAAGACGGACACTTGGTGTTGACTGAATCCACAGGCTTGCCAATCTTAAGTCCTGAAGGTGAGTTGCTTAAATGGCGCGGGGCGGATCGCGACATTACCGCAAAAATGCATTTTCAGGAAGCATTGATAGATAGTGAGAAGCGGATCCGATTGATCATTGAGAGTTCAATCAATGCCATAGTCATTATGGATTCGTACGGAATCATCACCGATTGGAATCGTCGCGCTGAAGACATGTTTGGATGGTCGACAACTGAGGCTGTTGGTCAACCCTTGGCCGAATTAATTATTCCTGCCCGCAACCGCTATGCCCATAGTCAAGGATTAAAACATTTTCTATTGACTGGAAATGGCCCTTTATTGAATAAACAGATTGAGCAGGTTGCATTGCGTCGTGATGGCACTGAATTTCCAGTTGAAATCAGCGTTTCGCCTTTAAAATTGGACAATATGTATATATTCAGTGGTTTCATCCACGATATTTCAGCTCGCAAAGCAGCCGAACAGCAAATTCGCCAGGCGCAAATTAATCTGGCGATTGCTCAAAACGAATTAAAAATCGCACAGCAAATACAAGCCTCTTTATTGCCGGCAGAACCCATAAAAAATAGTCATTTTGAGGTAACAGGCTTTTGTTTGCCTGCCGACAGAGTGGGGGGCGATTACTTTGATTACTTTTTTCGAAGCGACGAACTGTTGGACATTGTAATTGCGGATGTTTCTGGACACTCGATTGGGCCTTCCCTGTTCATGGTTGAGACCCGTAGCGTCATCAGAGCGCAGGCCAATCAATCCAGTACACCGTCAGAAACATTGACACTACTCAATAAATTTCTGTTTCATGATCTGAATAATGCGGATTTTTTTATAAGCCTGTTCTATTTGCAATATGACAATGTTAAACAGCAACTTCGATTTGCCAATGCCGGTCATCCTCCGCCTCTGTTATTCAATCCCGAGAGAAATTCCTGTCTACTGCTTGATGCCGATGGCTTGATACTGGGTGTACATGAAACTGTTCAGTTTGAAGAAAAAATAATTGGATTAACTGAAAAGGACATGATTCTTCTTTACACCGATGGATTAACTGAAACAGAGAACGTCCATGGTGAATTTTTTGGTTTGGAGCGCGTTAAGGAAATTTTTATAGCCCATTCGAGCCAATCTCCGCAACAAATTATTGCTGAATTACTGAAACAGTTGAAGTCGTTTCGGCACAATGACAAACTGAATGATGATATTACATTGATGGTCTTTAAACGGTCCGGGTAATCAGGTATTCCAATTGGTGCCTATCAGTATAAAATAGCTCATCATTCGCTTATGGTATAACTGCAGTGAGAAGTAAAATGAAAGTCCAGCGAGTTTTAATATCAGTTTTTATATTACTTTCATGCGTCATATTGACAGGTCAAATTCGGGCTGAACAGAAAATTGACTCAGATCAATCAAAACTGAAGTCCTTCAATGTGCAAAAAGCTGATAGCCATTCCAAACCCTGGACGAGTCAACATAAAACACAAAAAAATAAAAAGATATCGGCTGCTAACCCGGTAAAAAAAGCAGATGAAGCCAATACTGTAAAATTTAGCGAAGTTCAAAAGCCGCTCGATCTTTCGGTCCCGTTTACCGAGGTTGATAAAAGTGATCGTCTAATTGAACAAAATACAGAGCGGTCCGATCAGAATTATTTTGCAAGCGATAATAAAAAAAAGAACAGACCTCTTCAAGTTGACGGCCGATTATTGATGTCACCGGAGCAAGAATCCGAAAAACAAAAATCGGCGGATGGCGCAGGTATAGTCATCCATCTTAAACCATAATTCAGACTAATGCAGGTGATCCGCTCAGCAGGATAACTCTGTTTCTGCCTTCATGTTTAGCAAGGTACATGGCTTGATCAGCGACTTTGATCATATCGGTGTAATTGGCATAGGATCGATTGTAAGTGGCTACACCTATGCTGGCAGTCAGTTCGAGATTAAGGAATTTTTCTCGTAATAACCGTCCTCGTGACTCAATTTCTTTTCTGATTCGTTCCGCATAGGCTATTGCACCCGTTTTATCGGTATTTTTGAGCAGAAAAATAAACTCTTCACCACCATAACGACCAATAAAATCCTCGGGGCGCGTAAATTGACTCATGATGTCGGCAACCACCTTCAATGCATCGTCACCTGTCTGATGCCCGCATAGGTCATTTACTTTCTTGAATTTGTCTATATCAATAAATCCAATAGCGACTTTATCTAAGTTGGAAGAATTGTTTTTGAAAAATTCTTCCATGAAATAATTGATCATACGCTTATTGTAAAGTTGTGTTAACGGATCAAGTTGAGCCTGTTTCTTCTCAATTTCATAGTGTTTGGCATTCACCATGGCAATGCCGAGCTGAGAGGCACTGAGTGTCAGTTCAGACAATGCGCTTTTGCAAAGCCTTTTTTTTGATACGAAATTATCCGCATAGATAATACCGAGCAGTCGCTGTTCATGTACGATAGGAATAGCAACGAAGGCTGACACTTTGAGTTGTTTTAAAATGGGATTGTCGCTTTCAAGATCACTACTGATCAGAACTGGTTTTTTTTCACGCAAACAACACAAGAACAGACCTGATAATGAATTTACATCAATATCAAAATTGTCTGCTTCAGATGGCGGCCAGCAATAGGGGGCAATCAGTCGACGACGCCTGGCATTGATTGTAAGCATCATAACCCGGTCAAATCCAAAATCACCGTGAATGGCCGCCAAAGTCCTAGGTAAAAACTCATCAGTATTCAAACTGTGATGCGGGGCCGTCAGACTCGAGAGAAAGAAAGGCTTATCTTGGCTGTCTGATTTGTCGACTTTGGGTTTGCTCAGATTGATGGCTGCTTTGATTAAAGTTGCCCGTAAATGGTGGATGCTCGGAAACTCTATGCCATAAAAATCGAGGGTATTTTGCATCTCATGATCAACTTGTTGAAGAAGATGGCCAAGATTCAATTGATCAACGTTTATCAAAGCCAACACATCTTGTTCTAAAAAGGGGTGGTAATCGGCATCATAGTAAGAGCCAACCCCTTGCATCCACGCCACAGAATTGGCGAAGGCAACTATTGCGATTTCCTGCCGAAACTCAGTAAAAGGTGACGCGGCTTCAGGTAGCTGGTGATGGCTGGCAACAACTGCTGTGATGGATAGTGGTAATTGCCATTCCAGACAGAAAACATGTCCAATTTCAGCGTGCGACAAACCGAAAAAACTACGTTCACTATCGTGCGATGAAATATTGCTTTTTTCTGAAGAAATATAATCGCTATAACTTAAGCGGCCATAAGTTTCTAAGACTATTTTGCCAATATCGTGTATCAAGCCTGCGGTATAGACAAAGTCCGGATCCGGATGCTTAAGAGCAACTGCTATCCCTCTGCTCAATGAGGCAACAAACAGACAGTGTTGCCAGAAAAACAGCTGATCAAATTTTTGCTTTGAATTCGGTTTTATCATTTTGTTATAAAACAATTGAGCCAAAGCAATTCTTCGTACGGTCGAGAAACCCAATATATTCACGGCACGGTTAATGGCTGTTATTTTGTTGGGTAAGAAGTACGCGGCTGAATTCACATTGCGCAAAATTTTTGCCGCTAAAGTAGGCTCTGTTTCAATTATCCGAGTTAAATCGTCAATTCGGGCATCTTCATCATTGGTTAATTTCAATAGCTTGATAGCAACCGAGGGCACGAGTTGAAGAGGTTCGCTTTCTTCCTTTAAAATTAGAACAGCGGCTTTTATGATGTTGTTAACGTCGTCCATATTCGAAAAAATAAGTGTTAAATTGGCTTGCTCTGTATGAATTCATATTTTCATAATTTTCTAAATACAAATAATCTTGGATTCATTATTCTTAATAACTAATAATTGTTTTATTTTTCAAATTATTAGAATCATATTAAGCATTTATTCCGTACTGAAGATCAAATTGTTTATTCGCCTTCCCAAATGATAATAAATATCGTTATTGATTAATTTAGGATAATGTATCGTCGGAAGGTATTCTGAGACCCCCATAGCATAACGAATGGGGCTTATCTCAGTATTAAAGGATACGAGATAGTTGTCCCTTCCTGGTTTTGGTAAACCGCCAGTAATTTTAAAAAACCCGAATCCGGTATTTTTTGAGTAACCGAATAAAAAAAGAATTAATTTAGTTTTGTTCGGGTTGACCTGCCAAAGACGGCGGTGGTCTTCCATGATTAAAACTGATGATTGCAAGAGTTCAATTGTATATACTATGCCGCTTTACTTAAGCTGCTGCTCAATACTGATTTTGAAATGGGAAGAGGCCTAATGTCTTTAACATTTCTTGGAAATAGAAGTCTTCTCAACTTACATTCAAAACAAATCATCTAGATGCTGAAATACGCTTTAAAGCACTACTCATTTAAAGCCATGAACAACCTCCGCCACAGGAATAAAACATGAATAACAGTTTAATTGCAGAAATCACCGGAAAGGACGATATCGATCCGGCAGAAACCAGGGAATGGATTGAAGCTCTGCAGGCAGTATTGGAACAAGATGGTAGTGAACGTGCACATTTTTTGATTGAACAGTTAGTGGCTGTCACTCGTCATTCTGGATTTGATATCCCATTCAGCGCAAATACGGCTTATCTCAATACAATCCCAGTTGCACAACAGGCACAGTTCCCCGGTGATCCCGGTATTGAACAAAAAATCCGTTCTTATGTGCGATGGAATGCCATGATGATGGTGCTCAGAGCTAATAAACACACTAATGTAGGCGGACATATTGCCAGCTTTGCTTCTGCCGCGACTTTATATGATGTGGGTTACAACCATTTTTGGCATGCTCCTTCCGAACAACATGACGGCGATCTGATTTACACGCAGGGCCATTTGACACCCGGCGATTATGCTCGCGCCTTTTTAATAGGACGTTTGACGGAAGAGCAAATGAATAATTTCCGCCAGGAAGTGAATGGCAATGGTTTGTCGTCTTATCCTCACCCCTGGCTGATGTCGGAATTCTGGCAATTTCCAACAGTCTCTATGGGTCTAGGACCCATCATGGCGATTTATCAGGCAAAGTTTATGCGCTATTTGCAGGATAGAGGCTTTACTGATACTTCGGGACGCAAGGTCTGGAGTTTTCTGGGTGATGGTGAAACGGATGAACCCGAATCCCTGGGCGCGATTGGCTTGGCAGGACGCGAAAAGCTGGATAATCTTATTTTTGTTGTCAACTGCAATTTACAACGACTCGATGGTCCAGTGCGCGGTAACGGCAAGATCATTCAAGAGTTGGAAAGCGAGTTCCGCGGTGCAGGCTGGAACGTTATCAAGCTGGTTTGGGGGCAGCGCTGGGATGCCTTGCTGGCCAGAGATACCGACGGTTTGCTGGCTGCACGCATGATGGCCTGTGTTGATGGCGATTATCAAACCTTCAAGGCAAAAGATGGAGCCTATGTGCGTGAGCATTTCTTTAATACGCCCGAATTGAAGGCCATGGTTGCCGATTGGTCTGACCGTGATATTTGGGAGCTTAATCGCGGTGGCCACGATCCTGCGAAAGTATTCGCTGCGTTTCATGCGGCTGTTAATCACAAAGGTCAACCGACGGTCATTCTGGCAAAAACGATTAAAGGCTATGGCATGGGAGAGTCGGGACAGGCTCAAAATATTACGCATCAACAGAAA
Source organism: Methylococcaceae bacterium (assembly GCA_013140705.1). Classification (GTDB taxonomy): domain Bacteria; phylum Pseudomonadota; class Gammaproteobacteria; order Methylococcales; family Methylomonadaceae; genus JABFSH01. The sequence continues at coordinate 56,882 of JABFSH010000014.1, read as the reverse complement.
AAGATGAGTGATGAGTCGCTTAGACGCTTCCGGGATAATTATGACCTCCCCATTACGGATCACCAACTTCACGATTTGACGTATCTTACTTTCGAAGAAGGCTCGAAAGAACTCGCCTACATGCGACAACGCCGCACGGAATTGGGAGGCCATTTACCGGCCAGAAGAACCAAGTCGTACACACTGGATGTTCCCGTATTAAATGATTTTAAGGCATTACTCGAAGCAAGCGGTGAGGGCAGGGAAATTTCAACGACGATGGCTTTTGTCCGTTTGTTGAACATATTGGTCAAAGACAAAAACATTGGTAAACGTATCGTTCCCATAGTGCCAGACGAATCAAGAACATTCGGCATGGAAGGCATGTTCAGACAACTGGGTATCTGGTCTCAGGTTGGGCAGCTTTACACTCCGCAAGATGCCGATCAATTGATGTTCTACAAGGAAGACAAGCACGGTCAGGTTTTGCAGGAAGGTATTAATGAAGCCGGTGGCCTGTGCGACTGGATTGCAGCAGGTACATCATACTCAACACACAATGTGCCGATGATTCCGTTCTTTATCTATTATTCCATGTTTGGTTTCCAGCGCGTTGGCGATTTGATATGGGCGGCAGCCGATCAACGTACGCGCGGCTTTTTAATGGGGGGAACAGCAGGCAGAACGACACTGAACGGCGAAGGACTTCAACACGAAGACGGCCATAGTCATCTGATGTCGGCAACCGTGCCTAATTGTGTATCCTATGATCCAACCTATGCCTATGAACTGGCGGTCATCATTCAAGATGGCTTACGGCGAATGTATGTTGAACAGGAAGATGTGTTTTATTACATCACCGTCATGAATGAAAACTATAGCCATCCGGCCATGCCAAAAGGAATTGAACTGGACATTCTGAAAGGCATGTATAGTTTTAAGCAGGGCTCAAAAAAGAAAGGCCCCAGGGTTCAATTAATCGGGTCCGGTGTTATCTTTCGCGAAGTCGAATTTGCCGCAGAATTACTACGTACGGACTGGGGTGTAGAATCGGATTTGTGGAGTTGTCCAAGTTTTACCGAGCTCGCTCGGGATGGGCAGGACTGTGAACGCTGGAATCGTCTGCACCCCTCTGAAAAGCCCAAGCAACCCCATGTCGCCGTATGTCTTGGCAATGCAACAGGCCCAGTCGTGGCCGCCAGTGACTATACACGCGCTTTTGCCGAACAAATTCGCCCCTATCTCTCGGTCCCTTATACGGTGCTGGGAACTGATGGTTTTGGACGATCTGATACTCGCGAAAATTTGCGCCGGTTTTTTGAAGTGGATCGCTATCATGTAACTATTGCAGCACTTAAAAGCTTGGCTGATATGGGGCAATTTGATCTTGCCAAAGTTGATGTGGCCATAGCTAAATACGGAATTAATGCCGATGCTAAAGCGCCTTGGTTAAAATAACAACGATAGGACACGAATGACAACGTTAATTGAAATTAAAGTTCCTGATGTCGGCAACGTTGCGGAGATCGATGTTGTAGAAGTTCTCATAAAGCCAGGTGACATGGTCGCACTGGAACAGACAGTGGCTACACTGGAGACTGACAAAGCCAGCATGGATCTCCCGTCCAGCGCAACTGGTATAATCGAGAAAGTATTTATAAAGCCAGGCGACAAGGTATCTGAAGGTTCTCTTATTGCCACCGTTCAGTCAACTGTGGCACAAAGCAGTCCGGAAAAGGCTGAAGAACCAATTCAAGCCCTCAATGCAGCGCTGGAAATACCGACACCTGCACCTGAAACATCGTTAGAACTCGAACCTGTTGCTCCGGTAATCGCACCGAAAATGGAGTTGTCCCAGGTTATCAGTTCCACCGTAAAAGCCCATGCGTCGCCGTCGGTAAGACTCTTTGCCCGGGAGTTGGGTGTCAACATTGGAAAAATTGCTACCGGCAGTGGCAGAAAAGGCCGAATTCTGAAAGAAGACGTCAAAAATTTTGTTAAAAAAGTCATCTCAGAGAGTTCTTTTGCCAGTGGCAATGTTGGTATTCCTGTTATACCTTCCGTTGATTTTTCGCAGTTTGGTGCCATTGAAACTGTTAAACTGAGCAAAATTAAACGTCTTACGGGGCAAAATCTCAGCCGTGTCTGGCTAAATCTGCCCATGGTAACCTACCATGAAGAAGCGGATATCACCGAACTAGAAGCATTTCGTAATGCGCTCAATTTAGAAAAAGGCACCGGAGAGATAAAAATTACGGCGCTGATGTTCATTATCAAGGCTTTGGTTGCCGCCATGCAGCAATTTCCGAGCTTCAATGCATCGTTGGCGAGTGATGGCGAACAGTTAATCTATAAACAGTATTTTAACATCGGTATTGCCGTAGATACGCCCAATGGTTTAGTGGTTCCCGTTTTACGCAACGTAAATACAAAAAACATAAACGAACTGGCCGCCGAATTGGCTGAGCTTAGCGACAAAGCCAGAAAAGGCAAATTGTTACCTACCGATATGCAAGGTGGATGTATTACCATTTCAAGCCTGGGTGGGATTGGCGGCACCGCATTTACTCCGATTGTTAACGCTCCGGAAGTTGCCATACTGGGTATTACTCGCGCTAAAATGCAGCCGGTCTGGAATGGCAAAGAGTTTGTGCCTCGCCTGATGTTGCCCCTGGATTTAACGTATGACCACCGCGTCATAGACGGTGCTGAAGGCGCGCGATTTATGGCGGTTGTTAAGCAATATTTGGCTGATATTCGCCGTTTGTTACTTTAATCAAGGAAATTCATACAATGAGTGAAGAGGTTTTACACGCAGAAATTTTGGTGTTGGGTGGTGGTCCTGGCGGATATAGCGCTGCCTTTCGCGCAGCTGATCTCGGCAAACAAGTGGTATTAATAGAACGCTATCCTGTACTTGGTGGTGTTTGCCTCAATGTCGGCTGTATACCGTCCAAAGCCTTGCTTCATACGGCTCATATCATTCATGAAGCCGAAGAAATCCAGCAGCATGGGGTTAGCTTTAACAAGCCCACGCTGGATATCGATAAGATAAGAGCCTGGAAAGAAAGTGTTACAAAAGCTTTGAATGATGGACTTGCTGGATTGGTCAAACAGCGCAAAGTCAAATTTATACAGGGATCAGGCGAATTCACTGGGCCGGACACGCTTGTTGTCAACACGGACAATGGGGCTGTGACTGTTCGTTTTAATCAGGCAATTATCGCTGCCGGTTCACATCCGACGAAAATCCCCGGTTTTCCTTACGATGATCCAAGGCTTATGGACTCTACCGGTGCTTTGGCATTAAAAACCATTCCGAAAAAATTGCTGGTTGTCGGCGGTGGTATTATTGGACTTGAGATGGCTACAGTTTATCATGCGTTCGGTTCTGAAATCAGTGTTGTCGAATTGATGGATCAAATTATCCCGGGTTGCGATAAAGATCTGATTACCCCTCTGTTTCGGCGCATCAAAAAACAATACAGCAATATTTGGCTGGAAACACGCGTTACAGGAATCGAGTCTCAACCCGACGGTTTGAAAGTGTCTTTTGATGGCAAGGACGCGCCGACGTTTGAGTTATTTGACGCTGTGTTAGTGGCCGTTGGTCGTAGGCCGAATGGAAAGTTGATCGGTGCAGAGCAGGCCGGCATTCAAGTGAATGAGCAAGGATTTATTCAAGTCGACAAGCAACAGCGGACCAACGTATCCAATATATTTGCCATTGGCGATATTGTTGGTAATCCGATGCTGGCTCACAAGGCCGTGCATGAAGGAAAAGTGGCGGCTGAAGTTGCCTCTGGCATGAAAGCAGGGTTCGATGCGTTAACCATTCCTTCAGTCGCATACACCGATCCGGAAATCGCCTGGATGGGACTGACTGAAAATCAGGCTAAGCAAGAGGGTATCGATTACGAAAAAGGCGTGTTTCCTTGGGCTGCCAGTGGTCGTTCGTTGAGTATGGGTCGAAAGGAAGGGATTACCAAAATTCTTTCCGATAAAGAAACGGGGCAAATTCTCGGTGCCGGTATGGTCGGGCCGAATGCCGGCGAGTTGATTGCTGAAGCGGTTCTGGCCCTGGAAATGGGCTCTGATATGGAAGATATCAGCTTATCAATTCACGCCCATCCGACATTGTCAGAAACTTTTGCCTTCGCTGCTGAAATGATTACCGGCACGATAACGGACCTCTACATTAAAAAGGATAAGAACTAGCAAACAAATAAATAAATAGTTGCTACTTTTAATGTAACTCCTTTGTGTTTTAGTCATTTTACGTGGCTTCGACTTTTTCTTAGGTTGATAATGCATAAAGGATACTATTTATCTATGCTCGAAATGACTGCGTAATTGCGCCAAGCCAGACTAATGATTTTCGATTAGCGATTTATCCGTTAAATCACGGATTGATCAAAAATCAGCCTAACTCTACGATTAATAAATAATTATTTCGTTACATGAAAAACTTTCGAGTACCCAAATGATAAGAAAGATAGCTATTCTGATTGCAATTTCTTTGTTAGCCTTCATTAATTTCAGTATTTGGAGCTATGTCAATAACCCCTTGCAGTTAAAACCGTGGACCAAAACTACGATGGGCGTTACTTTTAACCCCATGCGCAAGAATCATAACCAAAAGGATAATTTATATCCTACTGAAGCTGAAATTGACCAGGATTTAACGCTACTTGAAAATAAAGTGCATGCAGTGCGCACTTACAGCATGCTGAAAGGATTGCATAAAGTACCTGAGCTTGCAGCCACACACAATCTCAATGTCACCATGGGAGCATGGCTTGATAAGGATCTTGAGAAAAACCGCCAGGAAATAGAAACCTTACTTCAGGTCAGTAACCAAAATAATCGAAAAATTGTTCGTCTGATGGTCGGTAATGAGGTGATGCTGCGAAAAGACCTAACCGAAGAACAACTGATCGAGTACATCCGCGAAGTAAAAAAGCGAACTTGGCGTCCTGTCAGTACCTCAGAAACATGGGACATGTGGCTCGCGCATCCTGCGCTTGCTGCCGAAGTTGATTATATTGCAGTTCACATTCTGCCATTCTGGGAAGGAATATCCGCAGATGATGCCGTGGATTATGTGTTTGAACGATATTATGAAATGAAGCGTACATTTCCCGACAAGCCAATAATTATTACCGAGGTAGGTTGGCCTTCTGACGGACAACCTTTTAAACACGCAATTGCTTCACGCTCAAATCAAGCGAAGTTTTTACGCGAATTCCTTAACCGTGCAGCAGATGAACGCATCGCTTATTATGTCGTAGAAGCATTTGACCAGCCCTGGAAAATGTCCATTGAAGGTTCAGCCGGAGCTTATTGGGGTATCTTTAATGCCGATCGCCAAGCCAAATATCCCATGGATGGAGATGTACTGGTTTTGCCTAGCTGGAAACATTGGGCAACTGGTGCCGCTGTATTCAGCTTGGCATTGATGGGTTTGTTCTTGTTTATGCGTAGCAGTTTAAAATTGCCAGGCATCTTATTTATTGGATTAATCACCAACCTCGCAGCATCCGTTATATTTTGGTCCGTTTCGATAGGTGCTCAACAATACCAGACTAATTTCACCATTGTATTTTGGGTGTTGTTAATCTTGATGCAGATTTTGGCAGTCATTATTTTGTTGATTGAAAGTCTGGAAATTGCGGAAGTTGTTTGGCATCGAAAAAGTATTCGAAGTTTTGAACCACTTACACCTTCGGCTGAGTTCAAATACCCAAAAGTTTCGTTGCACCTGCCTATACACAACGAGCCACCCAAGATGGTTCGTAAAACGCTGGAAGCCTTGGCTAAAGTGGATTATCCTAATTTGGAAGTCCTGGTCATGGACAACAACACCAAGGATCCTGCTGTCTGGGAGCCGGTTCGTGATGACTGTGAGCGCTTAGGTTCAAGATTTCGTTTTTTCCATCTGGAAAACTGGCCTGGCTTTAAAGCCGGGGCTATCAACCATGCTCTCGAACAAACCGCCAGTGACGCGGAGATTATCGCTGTCATTGATAGTGATTATATTTTGTCACCTGATTGGCTAAAACGTATGGTGCCTTATTTCGATAACGAAAATGTCGGTTTTGTCCAGTCACCGCAAGATTATCGGGATTTGCACGTTAGTACATTCAAATCATTTTGTTACTGGGAATATGCCGGCTTTTTCAATATCGGTATGGTTCAACGAAATGAATACAATGCCATTATCCAACACGGTACGATGACGATGATTCGTAAATCGGCCTTGCTTGAAGTCGGTAAGTGGGCAGAATGGTGCATCTGTGAAGATAGTGAATTGGGTCTTCGATTGTATGAAGCCGGTTATGATTCGGTGTACTGCAAAGAATCGTTTGGTCGAGGTTTAATGCCGGATACCATGTCAGGTTACATGACGCAGCGCTACCGCTGGGTTTATGGCGCCATGCAAATCATAAAAGCTCATTGGCGCAGTTTTTTGCCGACCAAAAAATCTCCTTTAACCTCTGCGCAACGGTATTACTTCATCGCCGGCTGGTTACCCTGGTTTTCTGATGCGTTGGCTTTATTGTTTACAACAACCAGCCTAATATTGTCAGCAATACTTATTGCAGATCCCTTACACAGCGAACTGCCTGTTAACGTGTTTCTGCTCCCAACGATCGGTCTTTTCAGCTTTAAAATTCTAAGGGGGCTATGGTTATATCAAGCACGAGTCCCCTGTACGGTATGGCAATCACTAGGTGCAGCCTTATCCGGTTTATCGCTAACCCACACGGTTGCCAAGGGTACCTGGCAAGGGCTTTTGACTTCGGGTAAACCCTTTATGCGGACGCCGAAATATGAAAAGCAAGGTCCCTTGCTTTCTGGGCTTTTGATCATATGGCAGGAGTTACTGTTATTGATATTACTGGGTATTGCTATTTGGTTTATTTATTCACTGGAACAATTCGATAACTTGAGCGGGAAATTATGGATATCCGTATTATCGGTACAGGCGGTTCCGTATATTGCGGCTTTGTTGACAGTATTAATCAGTGTGGCGCCGAATTACAGATGGAACAAGGCTGCTCAAATGACAGAAGAAATGGATGAGTAAAGGCCTTTGTAACAGACGCATAAACTAATTAATCAAAAGTAACACGGGGGTAAACAAAGGCGAAGCACAGCCCTTTATCTTTGGATTTTACGCCTTTAGCTAATCTACTGCTTTTGATGAGTAGTTACAGTGTTAGTAATTTTGCCGAGTGCTCGGGCATATTTTTCTTTTGCCAAATAGCCCTCCGCATTCACCGGCACCGAATCAATCGTTAGTATGGCTCCAAGTTCATCCATGGCCTTTTGATAGACCTTACGCTTGAAATATACAACATCTTTCAATGGCTCCCAGTATTCTACCCAACGCCAACCATCAAATTCCGGTTTGGGGCAGTGATCAAAACGTACATTCGAGTCCTGTGTGAGCAGTCGCAAAATATACCAAATTTGTTTTTGTCCTATGCATAAGGGCAAAGAATTTTTACGGACATAGCGTTCGGGTAAGCGATACCTCAACCAGTAGCGTGTTCGCCCGAGTATTTGAACATGCTGCTGTTGCAGCCCTGTTTCTTCCCACAATTCTCGATACATCGCTGTTTCAGGGTCTTCATTTTCATTAATTCCGCCTTGCGGAAACTGCCAGGCATTCATGCCCATTCGTTTTGCCCAAAACACGCGACCCTCATCATTGCAAAGGATAATGCCGACATTGGGTCGGTATCCCTTAGAGTCTATCATGTTAAAACCTGTGTTTTTCCTTTCCTCTTGCTTATGCACACGTGTGATAAACTATAAAGAGGTCGGGGGATTTAGTTAATTAACACATTGTTCCACAAAAAAAGCTCCGATACCATAGGGCTTAAACTATTTAATTACATCCTAAGGATTTTTGTGAGTTTAGCTATTTTTGATTTAGATAATACGTTGATCGCTGATGACAGCGATTTCCTTTGGGGACAATTTCTTGTCGATAGAGGTATCGTTGATAAAGCATACTATGAAAAAGCAAATGCCAAATTTTATGATGACTACAAGCAAGGTATTTTAAATATCGTTGAGTTTCTCAATTTTTCACTGCGTCCCCTTGCCGATCACAACCCTCAACAACTTTACGAATGGCGGGCGCAATTTATTCAAGAAATTATTACGCCATTACTGCTGCAACCCGCACAAGAACTTATTGGTAAACATAAAGACCAAGGTGACACACTAATTGTTATCACGGCTACCAACCGGTTTGTTACGGAGCCGATCGTCAATCTTTACGGTATCGACAATTTGTTAGCCACCACCCCTGAAATCATTGATGGCCGATTTACCGGTCGGTTTAATGGCATACCCTGTTTTCAGGAGGGTAAAGTGAAATTACTTCAGGAATGGTTGATGCATTCCGCCAACACCATGCAGGGAAGCTGGTTTTACAGCGATTCGCACAATGATTTGCCCTTGCTGAAATTAGTCGACAATCCAGTCGCAGTCGACCCGGATCAGAAATTAATGGCTTACGCCGAACAGTTAAATTGGCCAATAATTAGTTTAAGAACTGGTGAATGTCCGACACATCATTTTCAAAAATATGAATTTATTTAAACAGGAAACAGCATGAAAAAAATTATTGCAATGTCCGGCGACATTGGCAGTGGCAAGTCATCAGTAGCAGCTGCATTAAAAGAATTGACTGCCTTTGACGTTATCAGCACAGGAAAAATACAACGAACTATCGCAGAAAGACGTGGTGTAACGACCTTGGAGCTCAATAAAATATCACAAACGGACAGAAGTATTGATGATGAAATTGACTCTTATGTTATCGAGATTGGAAAAACCAGCAATGAACTAATTATTGATTCCCGCTTAGCCTGGCATTTTATTCCAAGCGCTTTTAAAGTTTTTTTATCCGTGAATGCAAAAATTGGTGCTGAGCGGGTTTTTAATGCTTCTCGAAAAGATGAAAATAATCCATCACTAGCCGCCACATTGGAAAACAATTTAAAGCGCCAGGAATTCGAAGATAATCGATTTTTAGATCTTTATTCCGTTAAATTTAGAGATCATAAAAACTATGATTTGGTGATAGATACGTCTTTTGAGGCACCGGAAGACGTTGCTAAACAAATAGTAACCCATTTTAAGAAGTGGTTGATAATCAGTACTGCAGCACAAAAGTCTGACTGATTAAACCCAGAATATCCAAAATCCGGCAACACATAGGCACTATGTGCTTATATAAAGTATCTTCAAGACTTGGAATTCATTTTTTCTAACATGACTTCCAGCAACTCATTATCTTCAAGGTCGAGTAAATCGATAAAACTTGCGCGCTCCTGGTCTGTGGCAGTCAAATAGTCAGTAGTCAGGTAACGCTCTAGCACGATATCCAATTCTAAAACTCCGCGTCGGCAACGCCATTTTAATTTGCCGGATTCAACCATTATCCTTGCTGTCTTTGCAATAACAGTTTTTTGGTTTCAGCGATGGCTTTTGCGGGATTCAAACCTTTGGGACAGGTGTCAGTGCAGTTCATAATGGTATGGCAGCGATACAGTTTAAATGGATCTTCCAGGTCATCGAGACGTGCGCCGGTGTTTTCGTCACGGCTATCAACCAGCCAGCGATAGGCTTGTAATAACACCGCCGGCCCTAAATAGCGTTCACTGTTCCACCAGTAACTCGGGCAGCTGGTAGAACAACAGGCGCACAGCACGCAGTCATATAAACCATCCAGTTTTTCGCGGTCTTCTTTGCTTTGTAGGCGTTCAGAATCGGCCGGTGCCGGAGTTTGAGTTTCTATCCAGGGCTTTATGGAGGCGTACTGGGCATAAAAATGGGTCATATCCGGAACCAAATCCTTAATAACCTGCATATGCGGTAACGGGAAAATTTTGATGGTATCGGGATAAGAATCGATGGCTTTGGTACAAGCCAGGGTATTTTTACCATTGATGGTCATCGCGCACGAGCCGCAGACACCCTCTCGGCACGAGCGTCTGAAAGTTAACGTACTGTCGATTTCATTTTTAATTTTCAGGATCGCATCCAGCACCATAGGGCCGCAACTATCCATATCCAGCTCATAACTATCGATGCGCGGATTTTCGTCGGTATCCGGATCCCAGCGGTAGACTTCAAAGCGGCGGACATGGGTTGCACCTGCAGATGCTTTAAAGGTTTTGCCTTCGGTCAATACCGAGTTTTTGGGCAAGGTGAACTCAGCCATTAGTAAACCCTCTCTTTGGGTGGAATAACGTCAACTTCGTCGGTTAAGGTATATAAATGCACAGGGCGATAATCGATTTTTATTTTATCGTCAACCAACCATGTCAAGGTATGTTTCATCCAGTTGGCATCATCACGGTTTGGGTAATCTTCCCTCGCATGTCCGCCACGGCTTTCGTGTCGATTACCGGCAGCATTGATCGCAACGCTGGCTTGACAAAGCAGGTTATCCAGTTCCAGGGTTTCAACCAGATCGGTATTCCAGATCAAGGATTTATCTTTGATACCGACATTGACAAACGATTGTTTAATTTCTGCCATGGCGGCTATGCCTTCATCCAGCGTCGATTGAGTTCTGAATACGGCGGCTTTGGATTGCATGATTTTTTGCATATCCAGTCGTATATCCGAAGTAGTGCGGCTGCCTGTGGCATTACGTATCCTATCAAAACGGGCGAGAGCCTTATCGCAGGCGGTCTTGGTCAGTGGTTTTTGGGCAGTGCCGGGTTTGATGAGTTCTGCGCAACGTATGGCTGCTGATCGACCGAAAACGACTAAATCCAGTAACGAGTTTGAACCCAGTCTATTCGCGCCGTGGACAGAAACGCACGCGGCTTCGCCGATTGCCATCAGGCCCTGCACGACTTTATCGGGATTGTCACCATCCAGAGTTACCACTTCCGCTTTATAGTTGGTGGGAATGCCGCCCATGTTGTAATGTACGGTAGGTAAAACGGGGATGGGGTGTTTGGTAACATCGACGCCGGCAAAAATTTTCGAGGTTTCGGCAATGCCAGGCAAGCGTTCGTGAATTATTGCAGGGTCCAGGTGTTCAATGTGCAAATAAATATGATCTTTGAGTTTACCCACACCTCTACCTTCCTGAATCTCAATGGTCATGGCGCGACTGACTACGTCGCGCGAAGCCAAATCTTTAGCGGATGGCGCATAGCGTTCCATGAAACGTTCGCCTTCCGAGTTGGTCAGATAACCGCCTTCACCTCTGACGCCTTCGGTGATCAAACAACCGGAGCCATAAATACCGGTCGGGTGAAATTGGATAAATTCCATATCCTGTAACGGCAAACCCGCGCGTAACACCATCGCATTGCCGTCACCGGTTACCGTATGTGCCGAAGTACAGGAAAAATAGGTGCGCCCATAACCACCCGTTGCCAGAACGGTGACATGCGCTTTGAATAAATGCAGCGAGCCATCATCAAGACACCAGGCCAGGACGCCACGACATTCATCGCCTTCCATAATCAAGTCGAGAACGATGTATTCAACAAAGAATTCGGCATTATGCTTTAACGCCTGTTGATACAGGGTGTGCAAAATGGCATGACCGGTTTTATCGGCCGCTGCACAAGTACGTTGCGCCTGACCTTTGCCGTAATGTGTGGTCATGCCGCCAAACGCACGTTGATAAATTTTTCCGTCGGCGGTTCTGGAAAAAGGCACGCCGTAATGTTCCAGCTCGATAACCGCAGCCATGGCTTCACGGCACATGTATTCAATGGCGTCCTGGTCGCCCAGCCAGTCCGAGCCTTTGACAGTATCGTACATGTGAAAACGCCAGTCATCTTCACCCATATTGCCTAACGCGGCGCTAATACCGCCTTGTGCAGCAACGGTATGGCTGCGGGTGGGAAATACTTTAGTAATGCAGGCCGTCTTCAAGCCTTTTTCAGCCATTCCAAAAGTAGCTCTAAGCCCCGCGCCGCCGGCACCGACGACGACGACATCATAACTGTGATGAATTATTTTATAATCCGAAATCATGTATCACCCTATCAATATGATGCGAAAAACAGCGACCGAGGCCAGTAATGCTAAAAATGAAAAAAATAGATTGCAAGACCAGATGAGAATAATTTTGCTACCTTCGTGAGCAACATAATCTTCAATGACAACCTGTAGTCCTAATGCGGAATGATAAAAAACTGCAATTATCCAGGCAATCATGCTGGCACTGTTTAAAGGCGAGGCAAACCATTCCGATATTTGCTGGAAATTTGTCTCAAAACACGTATTGATAAAATGGATGATGATAAATGATAACGGTATGAGTGCTACTGCAGTAACCCGCTGCATCCACCAATGACTGGTACCGCTTTTTGCAGAACCAAGGCCGTGAACCCTGGCTAAAGCTGATCTGTAATGCATAAGCCATCCTTACGAAAGAAATACAAAAACCACTAAGGTCAGTAATATCGATGCCGCCAATTCAACCATGACAAAACGATTCATCGTTTCACGATCAAAGCTCTGGCCGGCATCCCATATCAAATGACGAATGCCATGACATAAATGAAAAAAAAGTGCATAAATGAAACCCCAGTAAATCAATTGCAGTAAACTGATACGCATCAAATTTTGCATAGTCTCAAAACTATCTGGGCCGCCGGCAACAGATAGAAGTAGACCAACGAAGAAGATTAAACCAAACGACAATAAAACCCCTGTGATCCGATGAGAAATCGAGATAATCCCTGTCGGGGGCAATTTATAAATTTGTAGATGCGGGGAGGTCGGTCGGTCATTTTTATGTGCCATATAGGTATCCAGGTGATCTAATGTGTTTCATAAACTGTTTGTCTGCGGTTCACTTGCTAATAAATTTTCGGCAACGGCGATATTGAATGGGTGAAGTCTTAAAATACATTAAGATTAATTCCGTTAAAAATCGATACAGTGGCCATTTCTTTCCCAATTACCATAACGCGTTGGATCAGGACCATCCCCCCCCAGTTCATTTTGCGCCGCAAGTTTGTTCGACTGTAATTCAGGCTTTACTTCAGCTTCACTCACAATCGTATTACAGATTTGGTTTACCTCGGCTTGATGTAACAACATAAATTAATGGCAGTAGGGTTGTTGCACAATCATCTGTTCAATCTTTGGAATTCACAAGCAAAACATATATGATCTTGTCTGGAAACTGGCCAACACAACGAACAGATTACCATCAAAAATTAGTGGTTATTAAGAATGATGGGCATTATAACATTTGCGTTTCAGGTTTCGGACCTTAATTTAATTTTCCGGTATAATTTGACCTATTTTTATTTTTAGGTACACAAGTATTATGTCGGAAATCAAAAAAGTTGTTTTGGCTTATTCGGGTGGATTGGATACCTCCGTCATTCTTAAATGGTTACAGGATGTGTACGATTGTGAAGTGGTTACTTTCACGGCCGATTTAGGGCAGGGGGAAGAAGTTGAGCCGGCTCGAGCCAAGGCTGCAGCTTTAGGCATCAAAGAAATTTATATTGACGATTTACGGGAAGAATTCGCTCGCGATTTTGTTTTCCCGATGTTTCGTGCCAATGCCATTTACGAAGGCGAGTATTTGCTGGGTACCTCGATAGCCCGTCCATTAATAGCAAAGCGCTTGATTGAGATTGCCAACGTAACCAATGCCCCCGCTATTTCTCACGGAGCAACCGGTAAGGGCAATGACCAGGTACGCTTCGAACTGGGTGCCTATGCACTAAGACCCGATATTCATATTATTGCACCTTGGCGTGAATGGGACTTAACCTCTCGACAAACATTACTGGCTTATGCCGAAAAACATAATATCCCAGTCGAGATGAAAAAGGGCAAGGCGTCACCTTATTCAATGGATGCCAACTTGTTGCATATTTCATACGAAGGCCGTATTTTGGAAGATCCTTGGGCCGAACCTGAGGAAGATATGTGGCGTTGGACAGTGTCTCCAGAGATTGCGCCAGATCAACCAACCTATATCGAGCTGACCTACCGTCAGGGTGATATCGTAGCAATCGATGGCGTTGCGTACACCCCCGCACAAATCATGGAAAAATTAAACAAAATTGCCGGAGACAATGGTATTGGTCGCTTAGATATCGTCGAAAACCGTTATGTTGGCATGAAATCGCGTGGTTGTTATGAAACTCCGGCGGGAACCGTGATGCTAAAGGCGCATCGTGCAATTGAATCGTTAACCCTGGATAGGGAAGTGGCGCACTTAAAAGACGAGCTAATGCCGCGATATGCGTCACTTATTTATAACGGATACTGGTGGAGTCCCGAGCGCCATATGTTACAAACCATGATCGATACATCGCAACTTAATGTAAACGGCAAAGTCAGATTAAAACTCTATAAAGGCAATGTCATCGTCGTTGGACGCGCCTCGGATACGGATAGCCTGTTTGACGAAAGCATTGCTACGTTTGAAGAAGATCAGGGCGCTTATAATCAAAAAGACGCAGAGGGCTTTATTAAACTTAATGCGCTTCGAATGAGAATCGCGGCGTCCAAGCAACTAAAGCAAAACCGTTAATAAAAACACAGGACAAATTTTATTATCCTTGTATAATCAAAAATTATGTCTCAATCTTTGAGCATGTCATTCTACAATAAAAATAAATGGGTTAATCCAGAACCAGCGGGCCAGGCGTCTGGCTTAAGGGGAAGAATATAATGAGTGATAGAGAAAAAATAAATTCAGAGATTATTAAAGTTCGCGCTGATCTGCAAAGAATTTCCGTGAATCAAGGATTAATGAAAATTAACAGGCTGTTACTCACTATTGTGTTCTCCTTGATGGTGGTTATAGTCATTCTTGGCTTCTCATCACTCCCTTCCCATGTTTTTGTTAATGATTATAAAAATGTTACGGCAAACGATCCGAACTCTGTTGAAATGAACCCTGTGTTGTCTGCCGAAGTGAACACGCTGAAGGGGCAACTGGTTGGTTTAGTGAGCGGTTCAATGGAAAGTAAATTAAGGGCGCTGGAAGAGAGTATTCAGATAGGCTCCGTTGCTAACGCTTTAGGAACGATTGAGGATCTAAAAAACGATATTAAAGTTTTACGAGTCTATGCAGAAGCACCTAAGAAAGATCAGGCAGTGATTACTAACGAGCAATTGGTGCATGAAGTCAGTAAATTGAAAACCTTAATTTACCTTACCTTGGGGTCTTGCGGACTAATGTTGGCTGCTGCTGCCGGAATATGGATAAAAAACAGCAATCTTTTACCGCATAAACAAGTGAAAACCAGTTATTTAGGAAAGAATTAGTATACTTAGAGCAAATATAGCCTCTGCAAAGGGAATCGAATTTCTAAAAATTTCCCGGCAAAGCTCTCCCGAACGCAGTTAAAGCGTGCACTAATAAATATAAAATCAGTAGCTTATCTAATCATGACGAGCCTTTTAATAAAGCAGATCGGATAGTTTTTTAATGTTTCCCGGACATAAAAAAACCGCCTTGTCCTCAGACAAAGGCGGTTTTTTTGTTTAACCTGAAAGGATTAAACTTATTTAGTGCTCAGATAAGCCCACAGAGCATCAAGTGCTTGGGTTTCGCCATAGCCTGCTTTCTTGACGGCCGCATTTTTCATAATCTCATCAATAGCTTTTGGCATGCCGTTTTTGCCATTTTTGATGACATCTTCAAATTTTGCTCTGTCCAAGGTACCCGCTTGGATGTTAGCCGTTAATTGTGGATTTGAAGCGATATCGTGGCAAGTACCGCAACCACGACCAAATGCACGGTCATAGATTTTTTTACCAATCTCAGCGGATTCATCTGCAAATGCCTGACTGCTTAAGGCAATTAATGCGACACCAGCTAAAGTACCTAAAGTTTTTTTCATGTTGACCTCTCTCTTTGTGGTTAAGTTAAGGAACTCAGCGTTCCTTTTGGTGGTAAAAAGTTAAATTAACGGTTAAAAGCTCTAAAGGATAGAAAAAATAACATCAAAACACAATTATTTTTTATTTTTTAAATGGCTTGAGCCCATTTTCAATAAATCTCATGAATAATCGCTGAATTGAGCGTGTTATTTTTAACCGTTGTAATAGATCATCAGCACTTACACCAACAACTTTTTTCATCGAATAAGGCTAACGATAACAGGGTTGAGTCTGCGGGATACCAAAACATCATGTTCCAAAGATCAATTCGTCTGTAAACCTGGTTTATTATAAGGTATTCGCCGCTTGCTGAGAATCTTGCCGTTGATAAATTCATGCGCTTATAGCCTCTATGGTCTTAAAAAGTTGACCGTCCGAAATTTTCCATTCTCGAGTTTGACCAAAGCGGCCCTGGATATGGAATTTAAGGATTGTCACGAGATATTGTTGCTATCAGTGCCTTGAAACCAATTTAATTGATCATGTAAAGTAACCACCATGCCGACGATGATTAATGTAGGCGCTTTAATGTTTTGATCGACAACTTTTGCCGGCAAGGTTTTTAATGTGCCCGTGACTATTTTTTGATGCGTTGTGGTTCCTTGTTGCACCAGGGCAATAGGCAAATCTTCGGAGCTTCCATGTTCAATTAATGACTGGCAAATGGTGCTGAGCCCGATCAGGCCCATGTAAATGACGATGGTTTGATTGGGTGCTGCCAGTTGCGTCCAGTTTAAATTGATGGAACCATCTTTGAGATGGCCGGTGACAAATGTACAGGACTGGGCATAGTCCCGATGCGTTAAGGGTATTCCTGCATACGTTGCACAGCCTGAAGCGGCGGTAATGCCGGGTACAACCTGAAAATGTATGCCTTGCTGCATCAGGGTTTCGATTTCTTCGCCGCCACGGCCGAATATGAAAGGATCACCGCCTTTAAGTCGGGCTACGCGTTTGCCGGCTTTGGCCATGTTGGCTAGTAACTGATTAATCGATTCTTGGGGAAGAGCATGATTCTGTCGTTGTTTACCAACATAAATTTTTTCTGAATCCCGGCGAGCCAATTCAATAATTTCCGGCGCAACCAACCGATCATAGACAATGACATCCGCTTGTTGCATCAGTCGTAGCGCGCGAAACGTCAACAAATCGGGCGCTCCGGGACCCGCTCCAATCAAATAGACTTCACCAACAGGGGAGGAGGCCACGTGATCAACGAGATTTTTCTGCAGTTGATTTTCCGCCTCTAGCTCCTGGCCTGAAAAAACCAATTCGGCAACTAAACCCTGAAAGCAATTTTCCCAAAAAATTCTGCGTTGAACCGGCTCCTTAATCTGTTGTTTAACAGTACTTCGAAATTTATCGGCTAATTGGGCCAGTTTGCCATAGCCCGGTGCGATCACTGTTTCTATTTTTGCTCTCAGTAAACGAGCCAATACCGGTGCCGCCCCCCCCGAAGAAACAGCTGCAATGAGAGGTGAGCGATCGATAATGGCCGGAAAAATAAAACCGCATAACTCAGGGCTATCAACCACATTGACAGGAATTTGATGTTCGTCGGCTGCCTTGGCAACCATTTGATTGGTTGTGATGTCATTGGTCGCAGCGACAACTAAAGTAAAACCAATGACATCCAATGGCTCGAAAGATTTTAGTAGAATCTCAAGTCTATACAGTGCCTGAAAAGCCGAGACCTGAGCACCCATTTCTTTTGCAACGACAGTGACATCGGCGCCAGCTCTTGCTAACAGCTCAATTTTTCTGGCTGCAATTTCACCGGCTCCTACTACCAGGCACATGCGTCCTTTAAGATTTAAAAAAACGGGAAGATAGTCCATTGTGCAGTATTCGCCGACGAGGTAGAGGATGGTATTATAAGCACTTCGTAGTTAGTTAAGAATACTTAAACTCAACCCATGATTGAATATAACCTGGAAGTCGATGCCAGTGGTTTGTTGTGTCCGCTACCGTTGCTACGTTTAAAGAAAGCACTAGCAGAAATAGCAAGTGGTGAAGTTGTAAAAATGATTGCTACAGATCCTGCCGCTCATTTGGACATAGGCGTTTATAGTGAGCAAACCGGCCATCAAATCCTTGAATTGAAAAAATCATCACAAATGCAGATTTTTTATATCAAAAAAAAATAATGACGCCTCAAGCCTGATGTCGATCCATTTTTTTAATCGCGAGATCACCCATAAATCATCGTCAAGCGGCAAATCGTGACCACCCCAAGGGTGCATTTCAAGGGGAAGATTCCATTTCTTCTGAATTGCTGCAGAGCACTCGGGGGCAACCAGTTTGTCACCACGGCCATGCATTAATAAAACCGGTTGCTTGGGTTTTCTGTCATCCGGTTTATAAGCCGCCGCTGCCAGTATTTGGCGATAAGTATTTTTAATGTTGACTGGACGTTCGGTTTGTATTTTTTCCCATTGCTCCTTAATTTGCCCGTCCTGATCCCGGCGATTGCTGACCAATTGCAAAATCGCCAGTTCTCTGTCCTCCATTGTTTTCTGTCTGATCAAACCAAGCAGTCTGCCATAGCTTTGCCACCGTAGTCGCTGATACCAGGGACTTAATCCGGCAAAACTGGTACCGATCAAAGCCGCTCCGCAAATCTCATCCGGATATGACAATAGCCACTCCCAAGCAACCATTGCCCCTAATGACAAGGCCAAAATGGTTGCCGGCTGGTTTAGACAGTTTTGCTCCAATGCAGAACAGCGCACTTGTTCAACAAAGTCTATAATAGCGGTCGGGCTCGCTGCTTTATGTAAGTATCCCGTACCGGGCAGATCCAGCAGAGTCAGTGATGCATCAGGAAATGTCGACTCCATCAAGTTGACAAAGCTTCCCCAATGAGCCGATTCGCGACTTAATCCACGAAGCAGTATCCAGTTTTGTCCAAGATTAGACGGCATAATTCATTTCAGAGCCTTGCTGTTCAGGGTTTATAAAACTCCCCTTAATAAAAGGGGACCTCTAAAAGTTGCACATCGACAGGCTCAGTGCGAACGGCGGTCTTTTTAAATCAGAAACTTATTCGTCGTGCTGAGCCTGTCGAAGCATGAATGGATAATTTTTAGAAGTTCCCTTAACTGATCGAGAAATTTATCTCAGCACATCGTACCAATTTAACGACGAAATTGTTATACCTACAAAACTATTACGCTCATAGCTCATTGGAATTTTAAAGAATGTCAAACACACTGCCCTTAAAATCGGAAAATGTCATAGCCATCATCAGCATACTTGGCATAGGTATCAATCTTGTTCTGGATTATGGATTCCAATATGGACGTGAAGTGTACACTTTTTCCTTTCATGCTTCACTTCAGTCCGCAACGTTGCATGGTTTGATTGGGCAATTTGACTTTGCATTTTCGCTGCTGCAAATTCCTTTGCTTGCTGTTCTCATGCTGGGCGGAATTCCGTTAATTTTTCAACTCTGTGTAAAGCTTATACACGCTGATTTTGGCTCTGATTTATTGGCCGGACTCGCCATTATTACTGCCGTTATTTTGCATGAATATCTGGCGGGTTGTTTAGTCGTTTTAATGTTGTCTGGTGGTGCTGTCCTGGAGTCTTATGCGGTACGCAAAGCATCCTCCGTACTTGAAGCGTTGGCAAAGCGCATGCCGTCTGTTGCTCATCGAAAATCGGACGACACCTTTACCGATATTGCCACGGAACAAGTGGCTCTGGGTGATATTTTACTGGTGCTTCCGCATGAGATTTGTCCCGTTGATGGCACGGTGTTGGAAGGCTCAGGCTCCATGGATGAATCGTATTTGACCGGTGAACCCTATTTGATGTCCAAAACCAGTGGCTCTTTGGTGATGTCCGGAGCCGTTAATGGTGATACCGCGTTGACCATTCGTGCTGATAAGATGGCTATTGACTCACGTTATGCAAAAATCATGGAAGTCATGCGATCATCTGAACAGCACCGGCCCAACATACGTCGACTAGGCGACCAGATTGGTGCTTTCTATACGCCAGTAGCCTTTGTCTGTGCTTTATTGGCCTGGTTTATCAGCGGCGATGTGGTTCGCTTTCTGGCGGTGTTGGTCATTGCCACTCCGTGTCCTTTATTGATTGCCATACCCGTCACTATAATCAGCTCCATTTCGTTGGCAGCGCGACGCGAAATTATCATCAAAAATCCTGCCATTCTGGAAACCATCAGCGCCTGCCGGACCGCCATCTTTGATAAAACCGGCACTTTGACTTGTGGTCGTCCAGCACTGGTTGAGCTAATTCCGGCACATCATCACAACAAGACTGATGTGCTGCAATTCATTGCCAGTCTGGAACGTTATTCCAAAC
This sequence comes from Methylococcaceae bacterium, assembly GCA_013140705.1. Taxonomy (GTDB): domain Bacteria; phylum Pseudomonadota; class Gammaproteobacteria; order Methylococcales; family Methylomonadaceae; genus JABFSH01. The sequence goes on along the minus strand of JABFSH010000014.1, from coordinate 36,653 downwards.
ATCCACTGGCCAGCGCCATCATTAAATCGGCTGAACAGGCAAAATTAAAATTGCTGGGTGTTACGAACGTCACCGAACTGCCGGGCGAGGGACTTAAAGGCAATGTACAAGGCAAGCAGGTTGCCATCATCAATCGAAAAACATTCCTTAACCGCTATCCGGCTGCGACTGATTTGCTGCCTGCAGTAACGGGAGGATTGGAATGTATTGCCCTGATTGATAATGTTTATGCCGCAACGCTGCAATTTAGAGACGAGCTACGAAGCGATAGTACGTCATTCATTCACCATTTGCAGCCTAATCATTTATTCGATCGAGTGATGTTGGTCTCCGGCGATCGGGAATCCGAAGTGCGTTATCTGGCCGATGAGGTTGGCATTGAACATGTTTTTTTTAGCCAAAGTCCTGAACAAAAATTGGACATTGTCCGTGAAGAAACCAAACATGCAAAAACCGTGTTCTTAGGCGATGGCATCAATGATGCGCCGGCATTGATGGCCGCAACAATTGGTATCGCCTTCGGTTATAACAGCGATATTACCGGTGAATCAGCCGACGCCGTCATTATGGATAGCTCACTGATCAAAGTCGACGAACTCTTTCATATCGGTGTCCGCATGCGAACCATTGCGCTGCAGAGCGCAATCGGTGGCATATTACTGAGTTTGTTCGGCATGGTGTTTGCCGGATTGGGTTATCTTAGTCCAGTGACCGGAGCTATCGCACAGGAAGTCATTGATGTGTTTGCGATTGCCAATGCGTTAAGGGCGGCTTTTCCACCCAAAACGCTTACAGATTTTTAAATATCTTCCTTTAGTATTTTATCGTCCGAACCCAGGGAAGCAAAACACAATGCGATCATGCAGGCAAACCAGTGGCCTTCGGTATGATCAAAAATTGGCGTATTAACTAGACTGATAATCACTAAAGACACCAAAAGCCCTTGCGCAAGCCACTTATCCTGATCGGGCAATTTTAGCGAGTAATAAAACAGGCTGACAAGAAAACCAAAGTACGGTATGAGCCCCATTATGCCAAGCTGAACTCCGATCAAAAGAAATTCGTTATGAGGATGTTGAGCCATAAAGTGTTCGCCTTTGGCAACACGTTGATATTCCTGAGCAAAACTGCCCGTACCGTGGCCAATAAAAGGTTTTTCAGCCATCAATTTTAATGAATAATGCCAGAAGGTGTAACGTTGCCCCATTGAAGAGTCGGTTTGCTCGGGGTGTTCTTTCATGTAAGCCTTGGTATTGGCAATGCCTTCATGAATTCGGCTGGATTTATCTGAAAAATTTAAAAACAGCCCCATAAAAACTGCAAATCCAAGAATCGTCAGAATACGCCCCTTTATCTTGAAACGCTGCAAGGCAAATAAAGCCACTAAGGCCACGGCAATTAATTGCCCACTTCGTCCTTCGACAATAAAAAAAAGATTATAAGCAGACAACAGGAACATCACTACATAGAGTGTCGAAAAGCGATTGTCGTTATAAGCCTTATGCATACAGTAGAATGCAAAAAACGCCATGAACAGGCTGTGCGTGATGCGACTTTTCCAGGAAGGTCCATGAATTTCTGTCATATCAAGAATGCCCAGGCTCATCAAATAGGAAATCGAAAAAGATAATACTGATGCAACAGTGAATGCCAGCCATACCCAGTTACGATGGGGGTTTTTCTTTAAAAATGGAATCAAAACAGGGATGAAAAACAATTCCCGATATTTTGATATTATAACGAAGGTCTCTTTAATAGATGCATTACCGTAAGCAGAGCCTACAAAAAAACAAATAAACAACAGTAACGACCATGCCGCGATAGGATATTCTTTCAGTATTCGGGCTAATGTAAAAAATTGACCGGTCAGCAACCAAAATAAACCGATGACACCTGATAAAATGATGGCTAGCGCAGTCGAAAAATAGATGGCTATAAGGAATAGGCTTATAAAACAAGCGCCATAAACAGGGGCCCGCGCCTGAATACGATCTGACAAATTATGAAATACCAACGTTTGCATGATAAAAGTAAGTGGAATTAAACTTCATTGAAATTCATTCGTCATTTTACTGTACCTGTTAAAACATTGTTGTCTGATATTTCCACTCATTCAATCAGTAGCGTTTTTTAGAATATGGCAAAATATAACTTTCCGCATTTATGAATAACCTCAGCTATTGGATTAAACGAAGCCGGTTTTCTTTGACAAATTCTATTTTCCTCAGGGGGAAAGTGTGACCCAAAATCTATCAAGAAATGACATCTTTCGGATGTCTTTGAAACTTAAAAATGAGGGCAAATTGTATGATCTGTCAGATCAATCATCTGAAGACACGTTTAGAGGCAGTATCGACCGTTTCTGTTTGATTGCATATGAACTAAGAAACTGTAAAAAAATTTTAGATATTGGACCCGGTGCGGGCCTGTTATTATCTCTGCTGCATGAATTGGGACATGAATGTTATGCTGTTGATATTGTCGACAACCGGCAAAAATTTCCTCGAACATTCGATAAAATAAAGGACTTTAAACTCTGCAACGTGGAAGTCGACAACCTGCATTGGCCTGACGGATATTTTGATGCGGTTGTTTGCTGTCAGGCATTGGAGCATTTTTCGCACTCACATCTTCCAGCTGTCAGGGAAATGCACAGAGTATTGCGCAAGGACGGAATTTTAGAGCTGGATGTTCCGAACGCCGCCTGCTTCAGAAATAGAAGCCGATTGCTAAGAGGCAAGCACATCACTTACGATTATGAAAAACATTATTTGTACGCAGCACCCATTCTGTATAAAGGCATGTCTTTTTTCCCGGATCGGCATAATAGAGAGTTCACCAAAAATGAGTTGGAAATATTATTTAAAGCAGCTGGATTTCAAAAAAACCATGTGGTTTTTTTAAAAAGCCGACGCTATAGAACCGGTGTAGAAAAAATTAAATCGATAGGAACCGCATTGAAGGACTTGATCCCTTCATTGAGAAAGTCACTGATTGGCTTTGGTGTGAAATAAAATCATTTTCGTCTTATCCTCCGTTAAAACTCTGCAACCATTATGAAGTCATGCAAAATCATCTGACCCCCAGGGACTGGATTAACTATTCGCTTCTGTGTTTCCTGGTACTTTTATTATCTCTGTCAATGTACCAGATTGACCGACAGTGGTTGAAACTGACCGAGATACAATCTGTAATCCTGGAACAGGCCAAGGATATTCGTGAACTTCGAAGTACTATTGCCTCCGGAACTGTCAGTCAATCACTAGCCTCGACACAATCGTCAAGTGACGAAATCGCCCCCGTTTTCAAACGCGCTTTTGCGGCGACACAACTTTCAGATTATGCGCAAGGCGATTGGAGCGTTGATGCCTTTTCAACTAACCTAAAGACGATTACGCCATTCGTTTCCACGGACCTCTACGCCTCGAATGTACAAAGCTATATTCTGGAGAGTCTCATCACACGTAATCCCGATACACTGGATTGGGAAGGATTAATCGCCAAAAGCTGGACTATTAGTGACGATGGATTGGTCATCAGTTTTCAAATGCGTGACGATGTCACTTTTTCCGATGGCGAACCCTTGACCGCTGATGACGTGGTCTTTACCTTTGACTTTATCATGACCGACGCCATTCAGGCGCCGCGTGACCGGGCGTATTTGCAAAAAATCAAGGATGTGAAGGTGGGCGGCAAATATCAGGTGGTGTTCACCTTCAAGGAGCCTTATTTTGAAGCATTGTCACTGGCTGGCAGCATGGCTATTTTGCCAAAACATTTCTATGCCGCCTTTTTGAAGGAACCTCAAAAGTTTAACGAGTCGAAGGGCTTGTTGTTGGGCAGCGGCCCCTATAAATTGCTTGACCCAAAGAACTGGACACCCGATAAAGGAAACGTAGAGTTGGTCCGTAATGAACGTTATTGGGGCGATGTTCAACCTTCATACAGCCGAATCCTCTGGAAAATCATACAGAACGACAGTGCGCGACTGACTACTTATAGAAACAGTGACATCGATAATTATACGGCCCGACCGGTTGAATATGATGAACTAAAAAAGGATGAACAAATTTCTGCAAAAAGCCAGAATTTCGAATATATGCCTTCAGTCGTAGGATACAGCTATATTGCCTGGAATCAGGAGCGGGCTGGCAAAAAGACCCGATTTTCCGATAAACGGGTTAGGCAGGCCATGACCTACCTGACTGACGTGAGCCGGATCATCAAGGATGTCTATCTGAATTACGCCGAGACAGCGGTCAGTCCGTTTAGTAATACCAGCAAGCAGCATGACAGCAGTTTATCCCCCTATACATACGATTTGGCAAAGGCCAAAGCACTTCTCAGGACAGCGGGCTATGAAGACCGCAATGGCGATGGTGTATTGGAAGACAAATCGGGTAATCCTTTTGAATTTAAATTAACCTATTTCCAGGCAAATGAAGACACCAAGCGCATGGTCCTGCTGTTGAAGGATCTCTATGCCCGTGCAGGCGTCCGGATGATTCCTTTTCCGCAAGAATGGCCGGTGATGTTGGAAAATATCGATAAAAAAGACTTCGATGCGATTACATTAGGCTGGACCAGCGGCATTGAAACTGATTTGTACCAGATATTTCACAGTGAACAGGCCATCAGTAAAGGCGACAACTACACTACTTACAATAATCCTTCGTTGGATAAACTAATTGAGGAAGCGCGCCGAACCATGGATGAAAGCAAGCGCATGCCTTTGTGGCAACAAGCCGAACGCATAATCCATGAAGATCAGCCATATACATTCCTGATGCGTCGCAAAAGTCTGCTGTTTGTCGATAAACGCATTCATAATCTGCAAATGACGAAACTGGGCTTAAACCTGGGATCATTACCGCTGGAAAACTATGTGCCTGTCGCCCAGCAAAAATATACACAATAAACGGAGTATGGTTTGATGTTGACGTATCTACTGCGTCGTCTGTTGCTGATGATTCCGACTTTGCTGGGGATTACCGTCCTGGTATTTACGGTCATGGCCATGTCGCCGGGCGGGATTAGTGCGCAGACATTAATCGGCGGCATGGACATGAAACCTCAGGAAAAGCAGGCCCTGCTGAATTACTACAATAAACGCTACGGACTAGACCAGCCAGCACCTATTCAATACCTACGGTGGTTGAATAATGTTTCGCCGATCGGCTTTATAACTGACGAGCAGGGCAGGCGAGGTGACTTTTCTTTCACCAAAGGTATGGATCTGGGCACGAGTTTTCAATACGGGCGCCCCGTTGCAGATATTCTTGCTGAGCGGATTCCAATCACACTATTGCTCAATCTGATTACCCTACCGTTCACCTACCTTATCGCGATTCTGGTTGGGATGCGATCAGCGACTGGTCGTGGTGAAACTTTTGATGTTGGCGTAGGGATGTCAATGTTGGCCTTATGGTCTATTCCCACTATGTTGGCTGGCGTACTGTTGCTGGGTTTCTTTGCCAATGTTCAACATTTTCAATGGTTCCCTACCTCTGGAATCGGCAGTCGGGAAGCCCAGGACATGCCATTTTTACCACATTGGGGCCAAACCGGCTTTATTCGTGGTTTTTTACTGGATAGACTATGGCATTTGGTGTTACCGATCATTTGTTTATCCTATGGTAGTTTCGCAGCTCTGGCGAAATTGACGCGTACTTCAATTCTGGAAAATCTGCATTCGGATTACGCTCGTACGGCTCGTGCAAAAGGCCTGTCAGAACATGATGTTTTGTGGCGGCATGTATTTCGTAACAGCTTATTACCCTTGATAACTATCTCAGCAGGATTATTGCCCAGTTTGTTGGCGGGTTCGCTAATCGTGGAAAATATCTTCAGTATTAATGGTATGGGCCAACTTGCCGTGGAAGCTGTCAAAGGTCGTGACCGCGAACTGGTCTTGTCCATTACCTGGGTTAGCGGGTTTCTCACCTTGGTAGGCTATTTGATTGCCGATTTTTGCTATACCTTGGCTGACCCACGGGTAAGCTATGACTGAACAAATTGCAAATCGAGAGTCTTATTCGGCTCTGATCTGGCGGAAGACACTGGCCGGTGTAGGCGTAAAAGTCGGTCTTGCCTGGATTGCGCTTTTAGTCTTTGCAGCTGTATTCGCGCCATTTCTGGCGAACTCCATGCCGCTGTTGATGAGCAAGAACGGCGTTATATCGGCACCAGTACTGCACTATTTTTCCGCGGAAGATGCATGGGTACTGACGACTTTTTTCATTGCCATACTGGTTTACCGCCTGCGACTGAATTTCGGCAAGCGCATTTTACTGTTTTTGCTGGGAAGTGCCGTTACCGCAGTGCTGGTTACGCTGTTCATCAAACCTCCGATATTAGTGATCTATGATGATTTTCGCGTCGCTACTTATACGGACGTGGATTGGCGCATTATGCCGCCGATTCCCTACGCCCCCATGGATTATTTGCGTGACTTGGGCAGCAAGGGACTGGAGGCGCCTCTTCAATCAGAAAGTAAAGGTCATTTGCATTGGATGGGTACCGAGGAAAATGGTGCCGATGTATTGAGCAGGATGATACATGCCTGTCGAATTTCACTGAGTATCGGCTTGATCGCTTCCGGGATTGCATTGTTGATAGGTGTGGTTGTGGGTGGCTTAATGGGATATTTTTCCGGTATTGTTGATATGTTGGGGATGCGCTTGGTGGAAATATTTGAAGATATACCGACGCTTTTTTTGTTGCTAACGTTTGTAGCTTTTTTTGGCCGTAGCATGTACATGATGATGGTCATTATTGGTGTTACCGGCTGGTCGGGTTATGCGCGTTATGTGCGTACTGAATTTTTGAAGTTACGCAAACAGGATTACGTTCAGGCAGCTGTGGCGAGTGGTTTGCCGCTGAATTCGATTCTCTTTCGTCATATGTTGCCGAATGGCGTAGCACCCTTACTTGTCGCCTTAAGTTTCGGCGTCGCTGGCGCCATACTATCGGAAGCGACACTGAGCTTTTTAGGACTTGGTGTCGTTGATGCGCCTTCCTGGGGCCAAATGCTCGATCAGGCTGTCAAGTCTTCAACCTTTAATTGGTGGATGGCAGTATTTCCGGGTGGCGCTATATTCATGACAGTGTTTTCCTATAATCTAATTGGCGAGTCGTTCCGGGATGCCATTGACCCCAAACTTTCACGCAGCTTGAAATAAATTGATGAATCAGCCGTTGTTGGAAGTTAGAAATCTGCGCACTTATTTGAAATCAGGCTGCAGGGAAGTGAGAGCTGTTGAAGATATCAGTTTTACTATTCCAAAAGGAGAAAGCTTTTGTTTGGTAGGTGAATCAGGAAGTGGGAAATCAGTGAGTGCACTATCGGTGATACGCTTGCTACCTGAAGCGATAGCATCACATCCAAGCGGTGAGATATTATTTAACGGTCAGGATTTATTGAAACTGGACGATCCCGCTATACGCAAAGTCCGCGGTTCGCAAATTGCCATGATCTTCCAGGAACCGATGACCTCATTGAATCCGGTATTGACGATAGGTGAGCAAATTTCGGAAGCACTGCAATTACATTATCCGAGTATGAGTGTCACCGAGACTGAGGAACGTACTATTCTAGCTTTAGAACAGGTACAAATCTCTAAAGCTTCCGAGCGTTTCAGTGATTATCCTCACCAGTTATCGGGAGGCCAGCGACAACGAGTGATGATCGCCATGGCGTTAGCCTGCGAACCCCAATTGCTGATTGCTGATGAACCCACTACGGCTCTCGATGTAACAGTCCAGGCAGAGATACTTCGTCTGATGCGCCAGTTACAAGACGATACCGGCATGAGCATGCTCTTCATCACGCATGATTTTGGCGTTGTGGCGCAAATGGCGCAGTGGGTTGGTGTGATGCGAGAGGGGAGGTTAGTCGAAAACGGTTCCTGTGCAGCTGTACTACGCAATCCCCAGCATACCTACACGCAGCATTTATTGGCGTCACTCCCGGAAAATTTAACTAAGCCGACTTTGGTTCGCCCACCTATACAAGAAGCGATAAGCCAGGTAGCTGACAATGTATCTCTGGTACAAATTCGCGATTTGAAAGTTTGGTTTCCAATTAGAAAAGGCTTGTTCCGACGCACCATTGATTATGTTCGAGCAGTCGATAAAGTATCGCTGGATATTCCGAAAGGTCAAATCGTTGCGCTGGTTGGTGAATCCGGTTGCGGCAAAACCACACTAGGCAGGGCTGTGTTACAGCTTGAAAAGCCTACTTCCGGGAGTATTCATTTAGAAGGACATGAGCTGACGGGGCTTAATGCGCGCCAATTACGACCTTGGCGAAAGAAAATGCAAATTGCCTTTCAAGACCCACAGTCTTCTTTAAATCCTCGCTTGCTGGTCGAAACCATGCTGACTGAGCCGATGAAGGTTCACGGCATCGGTGCTAACCATGAAGAGCGTATCGAACTCGCCGCACAAATTTTGGAAAGTGTCCAGCTTATGCGCGATTTTTTGTGGCGTTACCCGCATGAGTTTTCAGGTGGGCAACGACAGAGAATTGGTTTGGCTCGGGCGCTGACACTGAATCCTGAATTCATCGTCTGTGATGAAATTACCAGCGCACTGGATGTTTCCGTGCAGGCAGAGATCCTGCAATTATTATTGAACATCCGACAGATTCGCAACTTAACACTATTGTTCATCACCCACAACATTGGTGTAGTGGAATATTTGAGTGACTGGACTGTGGTTATGTACAAGGGCAAGATTGTTGAGCAAGGCGAAACGGCACAGATTTGTATGAATCCACGGCATCCTTATACACAAAAATTGCTGGCAGCGGTACCCAGATTGTTGGTCTAGTTTAATCATCAGCGATGTTTTAATAATTCTATAACTTCGCATAATGTATATTATGTTAAATAAAGGAGTGATAGCTTCGAATTGGCTTCAAACATGGCTATTTTTGCCCATCCCCTCGAAAAGGTAAAATTTGCAATAGCTAATATTTAGAGTCCCGTTTTAAATCCTGTATTTAGACGAAATCACAATCCATGAGATGCGTTAAGTGAGAAAATACAAAAGCTTCATTCAGCACGCACGTTACCGGACTGGTAGAATCCACCGGATGGCCCTACTCGACTCCTGCATATATTGATTCCAAATCGTTATATAGCTTTCTTATAACGTCATCAAATTCTCCCTGGAGAAGACGGACGAAGCGGACATTTTTATCCTCAACTCTCTTATATAAAAAAATTGAGAAACTATTGCAGTCAATAAGGAATATTTTCCATTGATCAAATACATCTACAGGTATTTTTGCCTCAAACCTAGCTGGCGTATCAAGTAGATGAGCAGCTGTATTTTCGCAGCCACCATAAATTGACTCATTCAATAGGGAAAAAACTTCTTCATACGAGAGTTTACATAAATTAAGTCCTTCCCGATTTCCACAATCGGGAACTAAAAATGCCATTGCTACTAGCACATCACGTAGAGAGGTCCCAAGCTCATAATCACCAACCTGAATATTATTTATCCAATAACAAATTTTCCCAAACATCCATTCCTCTCCATGATTGCTATCGAGTTCATATTCAACCGCAAAGGTTTCTTTTTTACCTATTAGCATCGCCTATTGACCCAACTGCCTCAAAACATCTATTGGGACTTGAGATTCTTGTATGATTCCGCTGAAATGTGCGCCGCCAGCCCTATCTGAGAAATATCTATAAATTTGCTCATCGGCATTTTTACCATACCAAACGCCAATATTTCCAGTAAATGAATTTTCATAAACCGAAGATGTGGGTTTTGTTAATTGGTTCTCGCCCGATGCACATCACTTCGTTCAGCAGTATCCAAGTTCAACCAAGAATTTCCAATCCAACAAGATGGCCTTTACTATCAAAGTCTAAATATATATCCGGGCCCACATAATTAGTTAAATCCAAAAGACGTATCTGTCTGCCAATTGCACCCGAAACACCCCTACCAGGATGACCGGGAAGCTCTAGATATGCCACATCGTCATCGTCTTCGCTCACAGTTAAAATAATTTTATTGTTCATTCTAATCATTATTTTTAATAAGTACTGTTTTCAATTTTGCCGTACCATTTTCGCCAACCTGGTAAACCGCTAAACCTTCATTGCCAACAGGCACTAGCACTCTATCAACATAGGCAGTGTCTCGAATTGCATCTGCAGGGAAACCATTTTTATCAATTTGCTTTGTTAAATTACGAAGAGCTTCCGCAGCAACATCTTTATTTGGAAAAATACTTCTTTCTACTGCTCTCTCAATTGCATGCGGCAAATTTGAATTGACGGCTTTGATAACATTATCAACAATGTTCTTACCTACAACCCCTATTACTGCAGCACCTTTCACTGCAGGGATAGGACAGAAGTTGGCTGCATCACTAGCCGCATTACCAGGTAAGTAACCGGCTTCCGATTCTGGGACGCAATAGCCGTGTTGCCCATCCGACTTCCATGCCTGACCTTCAGCACATAAGCCCAACCGATCAACGGCATTAACCGGATTTCCTTTGACATAGGAATAAGTATTGATTCCCCCTGCAAGTCCAATGGGATCCGATTGCACGTAACGTGCAGAACTGATATCGCAATAACTCACGACAAGCAGAGCCAGTAAGCTGGCCCAAAATTTATTCAGCGGCATTTATTGTTCCCCTATTGTTTTTGCAGCAAATTAGCATCGTGTTTGACTTTGTTCAGATAATTGATTTCATCAGCTTGGGTTGGCTCTCGCCAACCCAGTTTCTCAGCCTTTTCAAACCAGAACCGGTTATTAATATTCAGAAATTCAAAATAAGGCCGTTCAACTACTGGAATTAGATTCGGTGTTGGGTATTTATTGAGGTAGTGTTTCGCCAACAGCTTATAAAAAAGTGAGCCTTTCATTAACATGGTATCAACTGCGTTACTATTATGCTTGAGTACCACATCTGAAATCATCATAGCTTTTTCGTAGTCTTGTTTTTCATAATAGCTTTCAGCCAAAACCGTGGCCATTACTGCCAAGGATTCCTGTTTTGACAGTTTTTGCAGGTAAATCCGGTTCTCCAGCGCTTGGTCTGTGACATGCATGGTTTGCTGATACCAGACATCCCGAGCTGGGTTAGCCCCACTGGTGGTCTCCAAGTTGTAGGTTTGCCCGGTATCGCTATCGGTATATTTGACCAGCACATGCTTGGGCGCAGTGGAAGCTGTTACATCAATGCCAAGCCGTTGTCCCAATACAATAAGCAGCAAAGGCATACTGACACAATTGCCTTTCTTAGAGGCGAGATAATTGGGTAATAACTTATGGCTGACTATAGTGCCAGAGGGGTCATCAAAATCATAGTGGTAAGGCTGGAAATTATTCCAAGTCCCGGCCTCGTATATATATTTCTTAACCGCCAGCATTTTGTCCGTGCTGGTTGCTTTTGCCGGCAACAAGGCTTTAATCTGTTTAACCATTGCGTCAATCTTTTTGAGGTTAGCCTTAACATCAATGGTTGGGTCAACCATTTTGTCGATGGCCAACTTGGCCCGGGCGAAATCAATGGTGTCCTCGGGTTGTTCAAGGATCGTAGTTAGACGCTTAGCTTCAAGGAATTTTGGTGAATAATACAGTGGTTGGGTTAATTGTTCGGCATGAACGGCGGAGCCAGCGCAAAACAGCAACAGTAAGAAACCGGCAGTGAAAGTAGAACAAACTCGTTGCATAGAGGCCCAATAGTTAATTAATATAGGTTTAAATTTTGGCCGAGCCATTTCGTTTTTCTGCAATATGGGCGAAGAATCTCCGCCGGCCCACACCAGCAATCTCACAAACTTCGGCAGCCGTTTTATCAGAGTTTTCGTATAAGATTCGGGCATTTTCCAATTTTTCGGGGTCAGTTTTTGGTCTTCCTCCCGTTCTGCCGCGCGCTTTAGCCGATGAACGGCCTGCAGCCGCTCGTTCTGCGCGTAGTTCCCGCTCCATTTGGTGAATGGCGCCCATCATCGACAAGAAACAACGGCCTGTAGCCGTTGTCGTATCGATATTTTCACGCAATGACACAAGATTAATCTGCCGTTGTTCCAGCACTTTTGCCGTTGCCAGTAAATCCATTAAAGAGCGCGTCATGCGGCTTAATTCGTTCACGACCAAGGTATCACCAGGGCGAGCATAGCTCAGAAGCTGATCCCAGCCGGGGCGATCCATGTGCGAACCGGTCATTTTGTCGGAAAAGATCTTACCGCAACCGGCTTTCTGCAATGCATCGACTTGGGAATCCAGATTTTGGCCGATACTGCTGATGCGTGCATAACCGATACGATGGAGCGTCATATCTGAAGTATTAGAACTAGTTTTCATTGTGCAAAAAGTTAACACAGATTACAGTTAAATGCATTATGATCTTGGCAAAGGTTATTGCACTAAAAATGAAGGGCATTGCGATTGAAAAGAACAGGTGAAGCTACAGTGCAGAAAGTACACTTTTTGCACTCGCCGGACAATGCGGATTTATGAGCGTTAAATCGCGTCGCCTGTCGATCCTGACTCTGAAGGAAATCGATGATCTGTATGGTTTACCACATTTCAACGATGAAGACCGCTGTTTTTACTTCGACCTAAGTGCCGACGAAATGGGCCTCATGGAGGCTATTCACACCCGTTCGGCAGCCGTCCATTTAGCGCTGCAACTGGGATATTTCAAGGCGAAACGCCAGTTTTTTGCTTATCCGCTGGAAGCAGTGCAAGACGATCTGAACTATATTCTCCAAAAATATTTTCCCGGCATGGGCTTGGCAACCGTCAAGGAGCTCTCCAAGCCGACCCGCCTCGACAACAACGGATCATTCTTCAACTATACAATTTTCGCAACTTTGATAACACCGCCAAGGTTGAACTGGAACAAAAAGCGCAGCGCGTTGCCATGTTGTCGACGCATCCGGTTTTTATTCTGCGCGAAACGCTGAAGTATCTAGCGAACCAGCGTATGGTTGCCCCCGGCTACACCACCCTGCAGGATATGGTGAGCCGAGTTGTTACCGGTGAGCGCCGCAGGATTACGAATTTGCTGACACAGACCCTAACGCCGATGGTCAAAAAACAACTCGATGTGTTGCTCCAGTCGGATGAAGGCATGTACCGTATCAGTCTGCTCAAACACGAGCCGAAAAACTTTAGCTACAGCGAGTTACGGCAAGAAGTCGAACGGCGAAAATATTTCCAACCCCTGTATGCCTTCGGGCAAACCTTTCTCAGTGCTAACGGCTTGTCTAACGAAAGCATCAAATATTACGCTTCGATGGTCTTGTATTATACCGTCTACAAGCTTCGACGAATGGCAGTCCAGACGACGCGTTTGTATTTGCTGTGCTTTGCCTTTCATCGCTTTCGGCAAATCAACGATAATCTGATTGATGCGCTGATTCATCTCATCGGTCAATATGAGAAACAAGCGAAACTGGCATCCGAGGATGCCCTGCAGAAAGCGATCATCAAAGCCAGTGAGAGCCTTCAGGCGGCTGGGCAAGTGCTTGAGCTGTTCATTGACGATTCCATACCGGACGAAATACCCTTCGGGTCGGTCAAGCAAACGGCTTTTTCCCTGTTGAAAGCCGAACACTTTCCTCTCGTGTCGGATTATATGCAGAATATTGAATTCGATAAGACCACGTTTGAATGGTCGTATTATGGCAAGCTGCAATATAAATTCAAGCTCAACTTGAGGCATTTGTTCTACAACCTCGACTTTTCGCCGGACTAGTAGAGAATGCGCCACTTCTGGAAGCGATTCAGTTTCTACAGGATCTCCTGCGTCAGGGTAAAACACCCCGCCAGGTAGATCCGGCCCGTTTTCCAACCGGCATTATCGCGAAAAATTTGCAGCGCTATTTATATACTAAATTAGGGAAACGGAAGCACCTGGAAGTAGACCGTTATGAGTTCCTCGTTTACCGGCAGCTACGTAAGGCGCTTGAGGCCTGTGATGTTTTTGTTAAGGACAGTAATGAATTCCGGAGTTTCGATGACGACCTCATCAACACTGAGCGGTGGAAAAGGGATAAGGATGCGATTCTGCAGGAGATCGGAGCCCCCATTTTGTTGGCACCGATTCAGGACACTTTGGCTGACTTGCGGAAAGAATTGGAAGACCAGTACACGTCTGTGAACCGGCGTATTGAAAACGGCGACAATCAATACATTAAAATTACCGGTGCCGGCGATAAACGACACTGGTCATTGATCTATCCGACTGAGGAAGAAACGACTAATAGTCCATTCTACAGCCAATTAACGAGCATCGGTGTTGCCGATCTGCTCTGGTTTGTTGCCGGTGAAGCTGGGTTCTTAAAAGCGTTTACCCACGTACTGGAGCGTAACGTCAAGCAGGATGCCGATCCGCGTCTCATATTCGCCTGTATTGTGGCCATGGGGACGAATATGGGCTTATGGAAAATGGCTGATGTTTCTGGACTCAGCCATTCGACCTTATTGACAACGGCTCGAAATTTTTTACGGGCCGAAACGCTCCATGTGGCAAACGATGCCATTGCTAATGCTACGGCAGCGCTACCACTGTTCCGCGAGTACGATATCGATCACCACATCCATTCCAGCAGTGATGGCCAGCGCATTGAAACACAAATTGATACCATCAACGCCCGACACTCCAAGAAGAATTTCGGTATGAAGAAAAGCGTGAATTCCTATACCTTGTCAGTGAACCAGGTGCCAGCCAATGCCGATATTATTAGTGGGCACGCTCATGAATCGCAATACGTATTCGACATTCTGTACAACAATACAACGGAAATTCGGCCGACGCGTCATTCGACTGACACGCACGGTACCAACCAAGTGAATTTCTTCATCTTGCGTGTCTTCCAGTATCTATTCGCACCGCGTTATCGTGATTTGCACAAAAAAATGGATGGACTCGTTGGGTTCTATCACCCGAGCCACTATGGGAATGCGCTAATCAAGCCTTCGCGGAAGGTGCTTGATAAATTGGTCATTACGGAGTGGCCCATTAATCAACGTATTCTGGCTTCCCTAGCCCAAAAAGAAGTGACTCAGGCGACCATTGTACGCAAGCTGTCCAGTTATACTCGGCAAAACCAGACGAAGAAAGCGCTATGGGAGTTGGAAAATATTTGCCGGTCTATACATATCCTGACCTATATCGATGACCACAATTATAGAAAAAATATTCAAAAGGCGCTCAATCGCGGAGAAGCTTATCACCGCTTGCGGCGAGCGATTGCTTATGTCAATTCCGGCAAGTTCCGCGTCAAGACGAAAGCCGAGCAGCAAATATGGAATGAATGCTCCCGGCTCATAGCTAACGCTATTATTTATTACAATATGTTGCTCTTATCACGGGTTTACGAACAGAAGCTGGCTGCTGACGATCAGGAGGCCATTCAATTTATCAAGAACGTTTCGCCGGCTGCCTGGCGAAACATTAATTTAATCGGTAATATGGACTTTACTGGGGAACCCACGATAGTCAACATCGAGGCGCTTGCTGCACGATTTAACGATCCAAATTTCTGGCGTAAATCCATGGAAGACGATGTAGATTAGGGTTTCAAATATTAGCCATTGCTAATTTTTACCTTTTCGAGGGAATGGGCAAAAATAGCCAACATCATCATTTTTCTATAATAGCCAGTCTACCCGAATCTATACCCAGAAATGACTTACCCTCTAACAGTCCAATTAGTTCACGGCCTGCCATGCTATATCTCCAGCCATGGGTTAAGTGACAATCACCATCTTCATTAAACATAAGTTCTTCCAAATCTTTTCGTGTTGCTAGAATGGCAGGATTTAACGCATTTTCTTCCGCACGTATTCTTACCAATGCAGTTAAGATATCCAATATGGCTTCTTGTTGCTGCGTTTTCTTTACCGGTTTGCTTTTTTCATTTAGCGGTGTTGGGGCTCGATTTTTAGCTAGCGTCACAAGCTCGCATAACTCTTTACCATGGCGTGCTATGACACGTTCATTAATTCCCCGTACCTCGGCTAAATCTGAAATGGTTTCGGGCTGCAATTTGGCCATATCAAAAAGCTGTTCATCCCGAAGTAGCCAGCTTTTGGGTCGATCTTCTGATTGAGCGGTTTTCTCTCGCCATTCGGCCAGCAATTGAACGATTGATAACTGTCTGCCGGTTAATTTATTTTTACCTTTGATTTTGTACCATGCCTTGTCGGGTGTTATTTCATAACATTCAGGATTGGACAATTCGGCAAAATCCTGTTTCAACCAGTCTTCCCTTCCTAATTCGGCTAATTTCTGCTTTATCAACTCATAAATCTTGCATAAATAAATGACATCATCTGCCGCATATTGTATTTGAGCTTCCGTTAAGGGCCGCTTGCTCCAATCAGCCCGAGTATGTGCTTTATTAAGATTTATATTTAATAAGCTGGAAACCAGCATTGCATACCCAGGATTATCCTGAAATCCCAAAAGTGGAGCTGCAAGTTGGGTGTCAAACACGGGTTCGGGTAATTTGCCTGTGACCTGATAAAAAATTTCCAGATCCTGTCGGCAGGAATGAAAGACTTTTACTATGGATGGATCGTAGAGAACCTCAAAAAGATCATCAAGAGCCGGTAATACTATTGGGTCTATACACGCTACCCAGCTTGGAGAGGCTATTTGCAATAGACAAAACTTTGGATAATAGGTTTTTTCACGTAAAAACTCAGTATCAAGCGCCAGCCAAGGCTCTTTTTTGATCTGCAGGCATAGATTAGCGAGTTGTTCGGTCGTGTCGATATATTGAATGGTGTTCATAGGGAATGCTGCAGAAAGGTGTGAATTGAATGATGTTGTAAATGCTACTCAGTGTGGTATGAATAAATTATCCACCATTCACCTGATCTGAAGGGCCATGAACTATTTTCGAATGACGTTGCCGAGCGCGTCGGGAGCGATTTTTTCCTCGTCTTTTTGTATTACCGGGTTTTACGCGTTTAATATCCAGCTTATGTTGGTTTATTTCCACGGTTTTCAAATGTAAAAAGATGTCTTGAGGCATATTATCAGGCAAATCCAGTAGCGTATATTGCCCTTGTATAGTGATATTTCTGATGTTGTTTTTGTCAACGCCGGATTCATTCACCAGAAGGTTTTTGATAGTTTCCAGGGTTATTTGGTTTTGGCTTCCGACGTCTAACCGATAACGCACCATTTTTAATTCCGGGTGGCTACAGTCAATTGGCGTTTGATTATTGTTATTTTTCTCTTCTGCCGGTATCTGGCTGGAATCGTGACACAGATATATCAGCGCTGCTGCCAAATCGAATGCGTCTATTCCCATTTCATCAACAATAGATTTTGCTAGCGCACGGTGTGGCGCAAGATCTTTACTAATGAGCGTCTGTTGCAGTCGAATTTTTAACATTTGATACGCGAGTTTTTATACACAGTTAGGAGCTACAATAACAATCATTCACTGATTTGTAGGCTTTATAGGCTTGTTGTTAACTCGAATTGAAGCTAAGGATTATAAATTTCTACAAAGGCTTCATCCCGCAATCTTCGTAACCAGAGTTCGGTTTCCTCTTCAATTTTACGCTTGCGGATGGCATCTCTCACTAAATTCTTTTTATACTCCTGGCTATTGTCCTTGTTTTCACGTTCCAGAACTTGTATTAAATGCCAGCCAAATTGTGTCTGTACAGGTTCGCTCAGTTCTTTGATGGCCAATTTTTCCATGGTTTCTTCAAATGGCTTCACTAAGTCCCCAGGTCCAACCCAATCCAGCAATCCTCCTTTTAGCGCCGAACCTTTGTCATCAGAATGCGCGCGCGCGAGAGCTGAAAAATCATCGCCATCGGCAATTCGGGCTTTCAAAACGAGCAGTCGTTTTTTAGCTTCGTTATCATCAACGAGTTCGTTCGTTTTTATCAGAATATGTCTGACCTTCGTCTTGGTTACCATATGAGTTCCAGTGGCAGAACCTTTGATTTCAAGCATTTTTATTATATGAAATCCACTCGGGCTTCGTATTGGTTCCGCCACAATTCCTTGCGACATGGTGGCAATACTGTCAACAAACAATGTGGGGATATCTTCTTTTTTGCGCCAGCCCAGGTCACCACCTTTTAAGGCATTGCTGTCGCTAGATTCTCCCATCGCGGCTTCGGTAAAATCCTGCCCTGCCCTTAATTTTGTGACTAACTCTTGTGCTCTATTTTGGGCTTTATCGATTTCACTGGCCGAAGCACCTTCTTTAACGGCGATTAAAATATGTCCCAGATGGTACTGCACATCTTCGTCGCCTATCTTTTCCTGAGTTTCCATGGCGTGTTCAACTTCCTGATCGGTCACTTTAATACGCCCCCCGATTTCTCTGGCGCGCAACTGATTAATGATGATCTCGTTACGCATGTTTTCCAAGAAGTTTTTATAGCTAATGCCTTGTCCTTCCAGTTCGGCCTTGAATTGTTCAATATTCATGTTATTTCTTTGGGCAATATCGGCGGCTGAGTTATTGAGCATTTCTTCGGTAACCTTTATCCCTGCACGGTCGGCAAGCTGACGTTGAAGTTTATCAATGATCATTTTTTCCAGAACCTGCTTGCGCAAAATGAAGTCGGGAGGCACCTGCGTGTTGCTAGCTTTGATTCGCTGCATGATGGTTGATACTTCACTATCCAACTCGCCTTCAAGAATTACGTCGTCATCCACGACAGCAGCTATTTTATCCAGAACTTCTGCTTGCAAGGTATAGCTGCTAACGAGCAAGCTTATGATAAAAATAAATAGCAATGTGGTTTTCATTTTTTTCCTAATAAACATTACTCAGATTTCCGATAGCCCGAGATATTTTGTTCAAAGAATTCGTCGAGTTTTTGCCCCAGACCGGTTAAGCCTTTAAGTTCTATCTGGAAAAATACTCCAGTTTGGCTGACACCCTGTGCTGCTTGAGCATTGGCATCAGTAATGGCGGTGTTAATTAAGCCATTGACATAATGTCTTCCGATAATGCGAAAACGCCAACAACAATTTTCTTTCTCGAGACCCAGAAAACTCTCCTGAGTTCTATTGTAAAGCAACGAATATTGCCAACGGCCGATTGCGTACCAGTCATCGTAAACGGGCCAGCGAAACGACACATCGCTTTGAATAATGTCATTAACCCGATTGCCGTTATTCAAATTGGTAACTAACGGGTTTTTTCGATACATATAACCAATATTGAAGAGTTCATTGGGCTCATTCGTTAAATGCAAAATAGCTTTGCCTCTTTCTACATCACTGTTTTGCGGATTCCACTGTATGCCTGTTTCGATTGCAACATGACGGTTGATCTCACTACCTAATTCGGCCACAAAGTTCGACCAGGTACTTGTTTCAGGTGGTGTCGGCTGCAGAAAACCCCTGACAACGATTGGTGCTGTAACTCGCCTATCACGAAAATAAACAATTTCGCCTAGGTCCAATCGCAGGCGTTCTCGCCCCGAAGCCGGATCAATCAGACGTGAGGTTATGGCTGCTGAAAGCTGATTGGCATCCTGAACTCTATCCGAGCCACTGAAACGGTTTTCTCTATATAAGCTGTTAAACCAAAAATCATACAATGACGAATCGAAGGCTGGAATATTGCTCTGATCTTTATAGGGAATGTATAAATAAAATAAGCGCGGCTCCAGAGTATGAGTCAAGGCAGTTTTAAACATATTAACATCGCGTTCAAAAAACAGGCCGCTATCAACAGAAAATATAGGCAAGGTTCTGCTGATCGTGCTTGCCGTGCCAACATTAGTGGGTGTTCCAGGAGCATATCCGGTGTTACTAAGATTATTCAATTCATATTGAGTGTGCTGAAGAGACATTTTAGGCGTCAAAAAAGCGCTTGTCGTATGAAGAGGAAAGCTGATGGAGGGTTTGACGTTAACTCGTTGACCATCAATAAGGTTATTATGCTGGAAATACACATATTCACTGTCAAGTGCAGTATCCAGAGGCATGAACTTAAAAGAATGGTTCAAGTTGAAATTGACCTGCGGCAATCTTTTGTACGGAAGACGCACATCGCTTAAGGTCGGATCAACCGATTGGTAATTTACAAATCGACCGATCAAAGAAACACCTTCCCTTATATAGTTAACATCGGCCGTGCTCTTGATAAAACTGAAGTTGGTAAAGCTTAGCGCGTTGCCTAACTCGGAGAAATAGTCCTTATCCGATACATAATTCAAATCCATGTTTGAACTGATATGATCCGTCAAGCGGGCATGATTTTTAAACGATCCTAAAAAACGCGAACGATCTCTTACGCTATCATACGGCAGGATTTCAAAGGCCAGATTACCTCTGGTTTTTTCGAACAGATAACGGAAATTTGCTCCCAGCAACATACCACGCTTGGCAAAATATTTAGGATTGAAAGTTGCGTCATAGTTGGGAGCAATGTTCCAGTAATACGGCACATTAATACTAAAGCCGCCAGTTTGCGTATAGTTATAGGAAGGTGCAAGAAAACCGGAAAGCCTTCGGTCATCAATTGGAAAAGACAGATAAGGCAGATAGAATACCGGCAGACCTTTGGCTTCAAGCCAGGCATTTTTTGCGGCGCCTTTACCGGTGGCGTAATTGACTTTTAATTCGGACGCATGAACAACCCAGTCCTGATTGCCGGGTTTACAACTGGTATACGCTACCTGTTTGTAACGTGATAAGTCTTTGTTATCGCGATAAACCACTTTTGCGCGGCCTCTGATGGGCGTGGTCGGCGCTATAAATAAGGTATCCCTTAACTTGGCCTGATCCGATGCCAGTTTAAGCGTGGCCGATTCACTATACAATGCCAATTCGTCTTCACTATAATAAACACCCCCTTGCAAATCGAGTGTTTCCGATACGGAATCATAATTTGCCGTGTGAGAGGATGATCGCTGATCGCCTCGGTTCATTTCAACGTTGCCATAATAACTGCCGATCTCGTTATCAAAGATTTCCGAATAATCTGATTTAACATCTAATGGCGACGATGTTCTGAGGTCTTTCCCGCGCACAATCTCATGACCTGTGCCCATATGTACGGTGCAGTTTTCCCATGGATCATGAGGCAGATTGGATGTCAGTGTCCTGAAGGTTTGCTCCTGACGGTGATCGAAGGCAGGTTCTAACAAACTGAATCCGTAACTTTCTGACTTAACAACCTGGGCCTGGCCTTTTGGATCAGCTCCTACCAGTTTGCAATCCCACTGCTCATCATTGCCCTTGGCGCCGCATGTCCAGCCTTGAGCAGTCGGTTCTTTAGTCTCCGGTTTTACATCAATGCTGGCTGGCTTTCGGGTAGCCAAAACGTTGGATCGTGAAGGTTTATTAGCGAATTTCGTAACTGCTGGATTGCTTGCTATCTTTTTGTTTTCTATGGGTTCTGCATTCTCAACCGCCTTAACGGGTGCAGGCACATTTTTTTCCACCGTATTGGATGGCGTTGATGGTTTTTCCTGCGTAGTCTGGGGCTTGACTTGAGTTTCTGCCGCAACTGGTTTTTTATCACCAACACAGACCCATTCTTTATTATCTTTGCTTTGTTGACAATCCCAGGAAGCTTCACTGGCTAAACTGACATTGACGGAAATTGATGGTAGGAAAAACAAAAATAAGCGGCGGAGCATAAGTCGTATAAGTTATAGTAGCTTAGTGGGTCGCAAATCGAATAAAATGCCGGACAGGCATTTTACCTTAATTTTCTACAGCGATAGAACTAATCTGACCCAATACTTATGATACCTGAAGACTTAAGGATTCTAGCTATGCTGGACTGGCTTGAGAATGACTTATTAATGACCATAATCGCCTTCGACCCCGCTTCCAGCGATGCCAGCTTCCGCCGCTACTTTAGAGTTAAAACGGCATCAGGTCAATACATCGTCATGGATGCGCCGCCGGACAAAGAAAATATCGAGCCCTTTATTCGAGTTGCCAAGCTACTGCGAAAGGCAAAAGTCCATGTACCCGATATATTTCATATCAACCAGTCCGACGGATTTTTATTGCTCGAAGATTTCGGTTCCGATGGTTTTCTTGATCAACTCAACTCCCACACGGTTGAAGCGCTATATGAAAGTGCTTTCAACAGTCTATTAAAATTACAAGTAAACATCGAACTAGAAGATTGCTGTTTGCCGCACTATAACGAAGCCTTGCTTAAGCGGGAGTTAAACATTTTTGACGAATGGTTTTTAGGGCAATCGCTGGACATACAGATTCCTGAATCGATTCAAAAACCAGTTTATGAGCTACTGATTCATTCGGCTTTGGAACAACCAGTCACCTGCGTACATCGTGATTTCCATTCACGCAATTTGATGGTATTGAACGACAACTCCCCAGGTATTCTCGATTTTCAGGATGCTGTTGTCGGTCCTATAACTTACGATCTGGTGTCATTACTTCGTGACTGTTATATTGCCTGGCCTGAGCAACAGGTTCTTGCGTGGGTTTCCCGTTATCATCATCGACTTCTGCAAGCGGGGTTAATACACTGTGGAATAGCTCCCTTCAAGCGTTGGTTCGATTTGATGGGCATGCAAAGACATCTTAAAGCGATCGGCATATTTTCACGCCTTAACTTGCGTGATGGTAAATCCAGCTATCTAAAAGACATACCCCGCACCTTAAATTACGTTAAGACGCAAGCTCAAGCATATCCGGAGCTGGCTCAATTTAGTCAGTTTTTAGACGAGCAGGTTTTGCCGCTTACTCACAGCATCACAGCATGAAAGCAATGATTCTGGCCGCCGGCCGTGGCGAGAGAATGCGGCCTCTGACTGACTATACCCCTAAACCCTTACTTTCGGTGGCTGACAAACCACTTATCGTACACACGATCAAGCAACTGGTGTCTGCCGGCTTTTATGAAATCGTCATCAATCACGCCTATCTAGGCAAACAGATTGAAGACGCCTTAGGCGATGGTGAACAGTTTGGCGCCCTCCTCCAGTATTCGCCGGAAGGTGACGAAGCGCTGGAAACAGCTGGCGGCATTATCAATGCTTTACCCTTGCTTGGCCAGCACACGTTTTTAGTGGTCAACGGCGATATCGCCACTGATTTTCCTTTTGCCGAGCTCAAAAATCAAACTGTAGATTTGGCCCACCTGGTGCTGGTCGATAATCCGGACCATCATCCGCTTGGCGACTTCGCTTTGGACAATGCAGGTTATCTGTCGGAAAGCGGTGCTGCTTTATTGACCTTTAGCGGCATTGGTCTTTATCATCCCGAACTATTTGCAGACACACCACCAGGTAAAAGCAAGCTGGGGCCACTGTTACGCAAAGCCATCTCTGACTACCATGTCACGGGGCAAAAATATTCCGGTTTCTGGATGGACATTGGAACGCCCGAACGACTGAAGGAACTTCATCAACACTACACCCAGTGAGAAATAACCATGCCTGATCATATCTATAAAAAAATTGAATTGACCGGATCATCTTCGGTTAGCATACAAGCCGCCATTGAAAACGCGATTAGCAAGGCATCTAAAACCATTCATGATATGCGCTGGTTTGAAGTCGTCGAAACCCGTGGACACATTATCGAAGGCAAGGTGGCCCATTGGCAGGTTACCATTAAAATCGGCTTTTCATTGACCGAGTAAAACCTGAAAGCGCTTGCCGCCTTGCAGTCTCCATTAGTTGGGTTTCATGTCTGAGCGTGCGGGATTGAAGACCACCCAGGCGTAATTTACTGGGATAAAAACGTAAATCCCAGTAAAAGGGTTTGTTTGCTGGAATTACATTATCGCTCCCCTCCCTTCATTAAGCGTCCAGATTTCCATCAACCCTTTTAGAAGTTATCATTATTCATCCGCTCATCCTTATGTCAGTTCCATGTTAAGCGTCATCATCATCACAAAAAATGAATCCCGAAATATCTGTCGCTGCCTTGATTCGGTAGCCTGGGCGGATGAACTTATTGTTCTGGATTCCGGCAGTGACGACGACACCGTAGCCCTTTGCCTACGCTACACGGAGCAGGTTTTCGAAACAGACTGGCCGGGCTTTGGTCTGCAGAAACAACGTGCACTGAAAATGGCCACAGGCGATTGGGTACTCTCACTGGATGCCGATGAATGGTTGACTGCTGAACTGACCGCAGAAATACAACAGGCCATCACTCAGTCAGAGATCGATGGCTATTGGATACCGCGTTTATCCAGTTATTGCGGCAAGGATATTCGACATGGAGGCTGGTGGCCGGATTATGTCTTGCGATTATTTCAACGCAATCGGGGGCGCTTTACCGATAATCCCGTTCACGAACGAATTATTATTGACGGAAAAACAGATAAACTCAGTATGCCCATACTGCACGAGGCTTTCATTGATCCGGAGGAAGTGCTGCATAAAATAAATCACTATTCTTCGCTGGGCGCCGAAAAGCTTTATCAAGCCGGTAAAAGAACCTGTTTAATTCAGGCGATACTAAAAGGACTATGGAGTTTTTTTCGTACGTATTGCCTAAAAGCCGCTTTTTTAGATGGCCAGGAAGGACTGATGCTATCGATATCGAATGCGGAAGGCACTTATTATAAATATCTGAAGCTACTGAATTTGCAGAAAAAGAAAGGCCGCCTTGCGTGAATCTGATTTCTGTCATCATCACCACCTACAACTGGCCCGAAGCGCTTGCCGCCAGCCTGCAAAGCCTTTTTGCTCAAGTCGATCATCATTTTGAAATCCTGGTTGCAGATGATGGCTCAAGCCATGCAACGGCAGACATGCTAAAAGATCGGTTTTTCAAGGGACCGGTTCCGCTCAAACATATTCGTCATGATGATCGAGGATTTAGAGCTGGGACCATTCGAAACAAAGCAGTTGCCAATAGTATCGGTGACTATTTGATTTTTATCGATGGCGATTGTATAGTCTTTCCGGACTTTATCAGTACGCATCGAAATTTAGCACGCCAAGGTTATTTTGTTCCCGGTAACCGGGTTTTATTAAGCAAACCTTTCACTCAGGCCGTACTGAATAAACCAATCGCACTTTACGAGCTATCATTCCGTAATTTCTTTTTATATCGGCTAGCCGGGAAGATTAATCGAATTGCCCCGCTGCTGCGGTTGCCTTTGGGGCCACTCAGAACCATCAAACCTCGACATTGGCAGAAGGCAATGACATGTAATCTCGGTATTTGGAAACAGGATTTTATCGAGGTTAACGGCTTTGACGAGCTATTCGAGGGATGGGGTTATGAAGATTCAGATCTTGTCATACGACTGATACATAACGGCGTTAAACGCAAGGAAGGTCGTTTTGCGGTACCAGTCCTGCATCTATGGCATCGTCAAAATGACCAAAGCCAGCACGATCAAAATTTACGGCGATTAATGGAACGTCTGCAACAAAATGATTTTATACGTGCCGAAAAGGGTTTGAGCCAATACGATTGACAGTACGTGGTTTAAAAACTTTCCATTATTCTACATTATCTAATGACGTTCAAACTCATCCTGCCAACCGAAAAGCAGTTCTCCGTGCCACGAATGGCAAACTCAAAACCCTCCATGGAACCTGGATATTGCCGTCCAGATCCTGTTTTTAAGTATCTGGTTACAGTCTATAAGGAGTACCAATGATATCACTAGAAACCCCAATTTGTGACTTTGGCCAAAAAGCACAGCATTTTGATCTGCCCGGCATTGAGGGTCGCACCTGGTCGCTGCAGCAATGTATGGGCAAAAACGGCTTGCTGGTTATGTTTATCTGCAATCATTGTCCGTATGTTAAGGCAGTCAGAGACAGGATCATCCGGGATACACGCGAATTAAAACAATTGGGCATTGAATCGGTTGCCATCATGTCCAATGATGTTGCCGGATATCCCGAAGATTCATTCGAGAATATGAAACGGATTGCCGACCAATATGACTATGGCTTTCCCTATCTGCTCGATGAAACCCAGCAAGTGGCTAAATCTTATGGGGCCGTCTGTACTCCGGATTTTTTTGGGTATAATGCAGACTACGAACTGCAGTACAGAGGCAGACTGGACGCCAGTCGGAAGGAAACGGCACCCGCAGACTGCCGGCGCGATTTGTTTGAAGCCATGAAGCTGATTGCCGAAACAGGTGCAGGCCCACAGCAACAAATTCCCAGCATCGGCTGTTCCATCAAGTGGAAATAGATGATACGACCTGCAAACGATTAAAGAGGGGGCATTTTGCCTGAACTAAATGATTACTTATTTACCTAAACATAAAACGAGAGAATTTATATGTCGATAAAACGAATGGTTGATCTGGACTTATCCGGCAAGCGCGTATTGATACGCCAGGATCTGAATGTACCGGTAAAAAATGGCAAAGTGACCAGTGACATCCGCATTCAAGCCAGTGTGCCAAGCATTGAAAAAGCTCTGGCAGGCGGTGCAGCTGTCATGTTGCTATCCCATTTGGGGCGTCCTGTTGAAGGCCAGTATGATGAGGAGTCTTCATTAAAACCTGTAGCCGAACGTTTGTCTAGTCTGCTTGGCAAACCGGTACGCCTGGAAAAAGACTGGCTGAATGGCATTACCATTCAGCCGGGCGAAGTGGTACTTTGCGAAAATGTTCGTTTTAATACCGGCGAAGAAAAAAACAGCGATGCGCTCGGCCAGAAAATGGCGGCCTTATGCGATGTCTTCGTCATGGATGCATTCGGTACCGCTCATAGAGCCCAGGCGTCAACCCACAGCGTGGCAAAATTTGCGCCCATTGCTTGTGCGGGGCCATTATTATCGAGTGAATTGGATGCTTTGGGTAAAGCACTTGAAACCCCTACCAAGCCTTTGGTTGCGATTGTCGGCGGTTCCAAAGTATCAACCAAATTAACGGTCTTGAAATCACTGTCTGAAAAAGTGGATCAACTGATCGTTGGCGGCGGCATTGCCAATACCTTTATTGCCGCATCCGGTTTTCCTGTTGGAAAGTCACTGTACGAAGCCGATTTGATTGATGAAGCCAAACGCCTGATTGCCGATGCCAAGAAAGCGGGTTCAGATATTCCAATTCCGGTTGATGTGGTTTGTGCCAAGGAGTTTTCCGAATCCGCTGTTGCAACGGTAAAAAAAGTGGCTGATGTCGACGCGGATGATTTGATACTGGATATCGGTCCCGACACAGCGAAACAATACGCGAACATTTTGAAATCGGCAGGCACGATCGTCTGGAACGGCCCTGTCGGTGTATTTGAAATTGACCAGTTTGGTAACGGTACACAGTCGCTGGCAACCGCTATTGCTGAAAGCAGTGCCTTTTCAATTGCCGGTGGTGGTGACACACTGGCAGCCATTGATAAATACGGTATCGAAGATAGAGTATCGTATACATCAACAGGAGGTGGCGCTTTCCTTGAATTTCTTGAAGGTAAAGAACTCCCTGCCGTTGCTATTTTGAAATCAAGAAGTTAATTACAACGTGCTTACTGTATACTGTAACTTGATTGACAAGTTGGGTTGACGAATAACCGGAAGCATTTGCAACTAATTTTAAATCCAATCTGTCTGTCTTTATGATTGATAATTTAACTGAGTACAAGGACAAATAATGGCCCGAATTACTGTCGAAGACTGTTTGGAACACGTCGATAACCGTTTTAAGTTAGTGATACTTGCAGGCGCTAGAGCGCGTCAGTTAAGCCATGGTGCGACAGAATTTGTCACACGCGGCAAAGATAAGGACACTGTTGTTGCCCTGCGCGAAATTGCAGCAGGTCATGTGACCGAGCAAAATATTGCTCAGCTGCATCGTGGTGGCAGAGATGAACACCCTATGATGTTCTAACGGATAAAAACATGCTTCAATTAGCCGATAATATCGAGCTTGAACGTCCTCAGGATAAGCTGATCAGACGTTTATGCACGGCATTATCGGACTACCTCGACCCCAGTCAAATCAATGATTGTCTTAAAGCCTATGAGTATGGTGCCGCCGCTCATGCTGGTCAATTTCGAAAAAGCGGCGAAGCCTATATTTGTCACCCGGTAGCAGTCGCTATCAGTCTTGCCGAATTACGTATGGACGCCAACGGCATCATGGCAGCCATTCTGCATGACGTCATTGAAGATACGGCGATCACCAAAAATGATCTGGTCAGCCAGTTCAGTAAGGAAGTGGCCGATCTGGTCGACGGCGTTACCAAGCTCACCAAAATTGACACAAAATCGCATGCGGAAGCGCAAGCTGAAAATGTTCGTAAAATGTTTCTGGCGATGGCCAAGGATCTTAGAGTCATCATGGTGAAGCTGGCTGATCGCTTGCACAACATGCAAACTCTGGGTGCGATGCCGTCTGAAAAAAAACGGCGTATTGCCCGTGAAACCCTTGACATATATGCCCCTATCGCCAACCGACTGGGCATGAACAATATTCGCCACAAACTCGAGTCATTGAGTTTTGAAGCCATGTATCCCAGGCGCCACGCCATTTTAAGCAATGCCGTCAAAAAGGCGCGGGGTAACCGCCGAAAAATAATCGATACCATTGAAAGCGCTATAAAAAATCGACTGGAACAGGCTAATCTTCAATGCGATGTCTCCGGAAGAGAGAAAAACGTATACAGCATTTATCAAAAAATGCTGAATAAAAAAGTGGCCTTGACTGATGTCTTTGATGTCTATGCCTTTCGTATTTTTTGTCAAGACGTTGATACCTGCTATCGCGTTCTGGGTGTGGTCCATAATCTTTACAAACCCATCCCGGGCCGCTTCAAGGATTATATAGCCCTACCGAAAGCCAATGGCTATCAGTCCCTGCATACCATCATGATTGGTCCCTACGGCGTTCCAATAGAAATTCAAATCAGAACCCAGGAAATGCATCGCATGGCAGAATCCGGGATTGCTGCGCACTGGCTTTATAAATCCGATGATGATAAGGCGGAAAAATTTCAGGCACGTGCCAATGAATGGTTGAGAGACCTGCTGGAAATTCAGAAATCAGCCGGCGATTCACTTGAATTTATCGATAACCTGAAAGTCGATCTTTTCCCTCAGGAAGTCTTTGTATTCACGCCACAGGGAGAAATCGTCAAATTACCGCGTGGTGCCACCGTGGTTGATTTTGCCTATGCGGTTCATACAGATATCGGCAACTCCTGTGTGTCTGCAAGGATTGACAGGCAACTGGTGCCGTTACAAACCAAACCTGAAAACGGTGTCACCATTGAAGTGATCACCGCGTCATGGGCCAGACCCAATCCACTTTGGCTCAACTATGTCATTACCGTCAAAGCACGCAGCAGTATTCGCAATTATCTGAAAAACTTTAAACAACAGGAAGCCATCAGTCTGGGTCGGCGATTATTGGAGAAAGAATTGCAATCCATGCAAGTAACAATGGATAGCATTAAGGAAGACAGGATCCAGGCATTGCTTAAAATCACCGGCAAACAATCCATGGAGGAATTGCTCGAGGACATTGGCCTCGGTAACAAAATGCCTTTCCTGATAGCCAAACACATGACACAGGATGACATTAACGCCAATATCAGGCTGGATGCCAAGGAAAGAACTCATCAAACGCCTTTAGTTATCAAAGGTACCGAAGGGATGGTCATTAATTTGGCAAAGTGCTGCCGACCGATTCCAGGCGATTCGATTATCGGCTTTTTTAATCCCGGAAAAGGTATCGTGGTTCATCATCATGAATGCCGCAATAGCAATGAAGTCAGAAAAAAACAAACCAGCTGGCTGGATGTTGAATGGAGCCAGGAATTGTCGGGTGAGTTTCCAGCTGAAATTCGTATTGAAATACTCAATCAACGCGGCTCTTTGGCTACGATTGCCTCAACCATTTCTGAACTCAACTCCAACATCGAAAATGTCCATGTCATCGATCAGGATGCCCGAGTTTCCGTTGACCTTATTACACTCACTGTCAAGGATCGGGTTCATCTAGCCAAGATTATGCGTCGACTGAAAGAGTTATCCATTGTTTTAAAAATTACTCGCGTGAAGGCTTAAAACCTTTTCAACAAAACCCGCAAACAGGAAAGCAAATGACAAAAGCCATTATCCGGACTGATAAAGCACCACAGGCCATCGGAACCTATTCACAAGCCGTCAAGGTCGATCAAATCGTCTATCTATCAGGACAAATCCCGTTGGTTCCTGAAACTATGACCCTGATCGACGGTGACATTTCCGCACAAATTAAACAGGTCTTTGAAAATTTACAAGCCGTCGCCGAAGCTGCCGGTGGCGATCTTTCCGATATTGTCAAATTAAATGTGTACTTAACCGATTTAGTGCATTTTCCAATCGTTAATGAAATCATGGGCCTGTATTTTTATGAACCCTACCCTGCCCGAGCCGCCATGGGTGTTGCAGCCTTACCAAAGGACGCCGATGTCGAAATGGATGCCATTATGCACTTGAAAACCCAGGAGTATCCAGCTTCCTAGTCGCTCAATTCTTCAGTCTTTATAGACGCCTGTTCCTAGTAATGATTTCGCTGGAGCTTCCGGTCACTACCTTAACCGGGATAGGCGCTCAAACTTCAAAACGTCTGGAAAAACTCGGAATCCATAAAATTCAGGACTTGATTTTTCATCTGCCCTATCGTTATGAAGACAAAACACGCGTAGTTCCAATTGCCTCCCTATTGACTGGCAGTTGCGCCCTTATTTGTGGTACTGTCGAATTTACGGATCTGTTACCCAGAGGTCGCAAAAGTCTGGTCTGCCGCATTAGTGATGCATCGGGATTTATCACACTCCGGTTTTATCATTTCACGGCCAGCCAGGCGTCAGCATTAAAACCCGGGACAAAGATTAGTTGCTTTGGCGAGGCGCGTCACGGCTTTGCGGGTCTCGAAATCATTCACCCTGAATACACGGTAATATCACATCCGAACGCACTGATCACAGAAACGAGTTTGACACCGGTTTATCCTTCAACCGAAGGGCTGAGTCAAAACACACTCCGCAAAGCGGTAAGGCAGGCGCTCTTACTGTGTCAAAAAAATGCTGGCGAATTAACAGACTGGATTCCCCAATCAATTTTGCAACATTATTCCTACCCGACCCTAGACAAAGCTCTACAGACGCTGCATGCGCCGGATGCATCGATTTCTACGGATGACCTTCAAAATGGACAGCTGCCGGCGCTTAAGCGCCTGGCCTTCGAAGAGCTGCTCGCGCATTATGTCACTCTACGTGCGAACAAAATGACGATACAAGCGTTTTTAGCACCCCAGTTCAATAAAAATTCGATTGCTAGTGATCATTTTCTGCGCTCGCTGCCGTTTACGCTAACCGGCGCACAGCAGCGTGTCATTGCTGAAATCGAAGCAGATTTTCAACAAGCTCACCCGATGATGCGTCTGGTACAAGGCGATGTAGGTTCTGGCAAAACAGTCGTGGCAGCGTACTGTGCATTACTGGCCTTGACCTCCGGTTTTCAGGTTGCTGTCATGGCGCCGACCGAACTCCTGGCTGAGCAGCATTTTCGCAACTTCCAGCATTGGTTTGAGAATTTTGACACGCATATTGCTTATTTGAGCGGGCAATTGAAAGGTAATTCGCGAAAAGCCGTTTTACAGGCGCTGGCGGATGGTTCTGCCGGCATTGTGGTTGGCACGCATGCGTTATTTCAGGACAGCGTACAGTTTCATCGCCTGGGGCTCATCATTATTGATGAACAGCATCGTTTCGGCGTGCACCAGCGGCTCGCGCTCAGGGCCAAAGGCCAGCTGGATAATCTGAAACCTCATCAGTTGGTAATGACGGCAACGCCGATTCCCCGTACATTGGCCATGCTCCAGTATTCCGATTTGGATATTTCGATCATTGATGAGTTGCCGCCTGGAAGAAAACCGGTCGTTACCAGTGTTATTCCTGCTGATCGACGCGATGAGGTGATTGCCAGAATCAACCATTGGGTGCGTCAAAACAAGCAGGCATATTGGGTGTGTACATTGATTGAAGAATCAGAAGCCCTTCAGTGTGAAGCCGCAGAGAAAACGGCTGAACGATTGATGTCGGTTTTGCCTGAAGTACGAATTGCGCTGATTCATGGCCGCATGAAATCTGCGGAAAAAGACCTTGTCATGCAAGCCTTTAAAAACCAGCAGATTGATTTATTGATTGCAACAACAGTCATCGAAGTCGGCGTCGACGTAGCGAATGCCGGTTTGATGATTATTGAAAATCCGGAACGTCTGGGACTTTCCCAACTTCATCAATTGCGAGGACGTGTCGGTCGAGGCGGTCACGATAGTTATTGCGTACTCATGTATCAAGCGCCGCTGAGCGATACTGCACGACAACGACTGGGTATCTTAAGAGACACCAATGACGGCTTTGTCATTGCGGAAAAAGATCTCGAATTGCGTGGGCCGGGCGAATTGATGGGTACCCGGCAAACCGGACAAATGCATTTTAAAATCGCCAATTTGGCCAGAGATAGCGAGCTACTGGAAACTGTCCAGCAATGCGCCGATACCTTTCTCAACCTATCACCCCATGCCATAGCCCCGCTCATCAAGCGCTGGCTGGGTGAAGCAACCGACTATTCCGAGGTGTGACCCTTGCCCAGCAAAAGTTTTTTATTCGTCCAGGAACCCAAGTGGTTTCAGCATCGCCAAGGTTCCCGTCATGGCCTGCCGGAAAATGTCCAGTCATGGACCTATGAAGCTGGTTCGCTGACCCAGCGCTTGCGTGATTATTACGGTAATGCAGTCAGCGTGAAAATACTCTTTCATCAATGGCGTATTCCGTTTTTAAGTGAACGCCGTTTGCTGCGCGTGCATGAACAGCACTATTGTTTAACCCGTGAAGTCCTGCTGCATGCCGAAGGAACGCCACTGCTTGTAGCCCGTACCATTATCCCTGCAAAAACTGTCAAAGGCGTACATCGTAACTTATCCCATCTTGGCAACCGTCCGTTGGGCGAAGTCATTTTTTCCTATCCGAAACTGGAGCGACTGGAAATGGATGTCGCCTTGGTAGAACCCAGTGCCTGGAGTCGGGCTGCCATTGAGACAGCAGCCATCAATCAGCCAACCTGGGGACGCCGAACAGTGTATGCGATCGTCCACAGACAGATGCTGGTTAGTGAGTTTTTTTTGCCGGATGCATTAAGGCTTTGATACTTCCTGAAAAAAATGCCCCGCTACCGTTTTAAATTTTCGATTCTGAAATCATCCAGATACAGAATAAGGGCACCAATGGCGATACAGCTTAAAAAGCTGAACGTCGGTGAACCAGGGAAGAAATAGGTATCCAATAAACCCCAAGCACCGCGCCATACCATGACAATGGCGAAAACAATGATAATGGCATTGGCGTTGGGATAGCGCGTTTTAAATTGCGTCAGTCTGGAGGAGTCTTTAATTTGTTTTAACATATTTTTACCCGTGCAATGAAACTGTCAGAAAGTTTTTTTTCATAAGGAGTACTTGCAAAATGCATGTTTGTGGTTTGAAAAGGCCCCGACTGTGCGAAGCCGAAGGGTTTGCCAGAAGTCGAAGGACAATGACCAGCATTTTGCAAGTACTTCATATATTAAATGCGAATTAGTTCGAAAGAGTGAAAATATATGTTTTACCAGTCAAACCTTAAACTTTTTTACGAAATCCCCCAACTGAAAATTCTCCTTAGCTTCATCATGCGGGATCAACAAGTATTTCCAGGCTTTACCACCGTTTTTCAATAAATACTCGCTGGCGTTCTGACACCATTTAGACGCAGCATCGGCTTTTGCTTGTACGATGGCATCGGTCATTACGAAGCGGCACTATCGTATACAGGTTGGTAACATCCCAACCTTCTTTAAGCATGTTGACGTGAATAACAATTTCAGTCGGTTCATCATGACTTTCCACCGCTAATAATCGGGAAATCATTTCCTCTTCAGCAGCACCGGATTTACTGCTATCCACCTGAATGATTTTGCCTTGATAGCGGCCGTCAAAAAACGCTGCCGATTCCATCAACTCAAGCAATTGCGCCGCATGTGTTGTGTCTCTGGCAATCACCAACATAAAGGGTTTCACTACAGACAAATCGTTTTCGTGCGCGTAAGTCAGCAGCTCAACTTTAGTCGCTTCATGGAGGCGAATACCATCCATCAGTTTGATACGCTCAATATCCGCTGCCGAATGCTGCGAAGGATCAAAATTGCGTTGCGTGACAACAGCAGGCTCCTTAACAAAACCATCGTCCATCGCTCGCGCTAACGGGTAATCAACAACGACATTTTTAAACGGTACGGGGCCTTTGTTGGATTCGGTAAAAGGCGTTGCAGTCAGCTCCAAACCCAATAACGGATTTAATTCATTCAACGCACGAACACCCGCATCAGCACGATAGCGATGCGACTCATCCATCAACAACACAAGGTCAGGTAGACCAGCAAGGTAATTAAAATAGCTATCGCCCAAATATTCGGATAAGCGTTTGATACGAGGTCCCTTTCCGCCACGAACTTCTGAGTTGATTTTCGAAATGTTAAAGATGTTGATGGAAATAGAGGCGAAGACATCCAGCGCACGACCTTTCACTTCATAGTCGTCGCCTGTGATGATTTTCGGTAAATTAACCGCAAATTCCGCAATGCCCTTAAACACATACTTGGGTGTATTGTGGGTAAAGTCTGCGATCAACTTGTTGTAGATGGTTAGATTAGGCGCTAAAACAAAAAAGTTGCTAATGCCATGCGCCAAATGCAAATAACTGATGAAGGCACCCATTAAGCGAGTTTTACCCACACTGGTCGCCAGCGCAAAGCACAGCGATGGAAACTCGCGTTCAAAATCCGACAGCTTAGGATATTCAGATTTTAGAGTCTCCAGCATAGCCGCTGTATCGCGTTTCGGGTGAAGAATGTCAGGTGTCGCAGCAATCGCCTTTTGTAATGCTTCCAATGACTCGCGTTGCGGTGGGCGTAAGCTTAAACGGCTGGCAACAGTCTGCAATATTTTTTGACTCATTGAGCATCCTGAATTTTAAGTTCAGCTGCAGAAATACGACATAACTTGCCATTTTTCACCACAACAATGCCCGTATTGGTCGCAATGGCTGTTTGTCTTGCCAAGCTTGCTGCGCGCTTGATAGCGACAAGCGACGCAATCAAGTCCGGATTCTTAGCCTGTGCTAATTCGTTTGCGTTCATGAATATCCTTCTACTTAACAATTACTGTAGGTGCGAATTTATTCGCACAATAACTGTATCCAGTGCGAATAAATTCGCACCTACAGCCATACTGCATCCCAATGGGGATAATCCCCAATTTTCTCGACCAATCCAGCTCGTATTTGATTGGCTACGATATAACGGGCAATGCCTTTTAAATCATCTTCTTCCCGCAAAGCATGGTCATAAAAGCTTTTACTTCGCATACTCGGAGTCATTTAAGCGCGATTGCCCTGTAGAAATTATTGACATAACAGTATCAGTTGATACAAAATAATAAAATCATATGATACTTTAAGGTTTCAAGATGGTTCTAGTAACACCAGAGAAAATAGCTTCATTTATGTCGCTCTTGCCTGTGCCTCATTCCTTTGCCGAATTGGATTCGCTGGTATCGCACGGTTTGCCGAAACAGGCTTTGAAAGCCATTGTAGACAATATTGGCCTCAACTCGGAAGAACGTAAGCAACTGCTGTACCGCATAGTCCCCGAAGCGACCTATAAACGCCGCCGGGACAAGCTGAGTGCCGAAGAGTCCGAACGGACTGAACGCCTAGCCAGAATCTATGCGACAGCCCAATATGTTTGGAACTCGGAAGACGAGGCCAGGGTGTTCCTACATGCGCCCCATCCAATGCTGCAAGGCCGCACTCCATTAGACGTTTCTATGACCGAACTAGGTGCCCGCCGAGTCGAAGAATTACTCTGGCGCTTGTATTACGGAATCGCGGCTTAGTGCGGATATTCCGGATAGCTGACGGACGCCATTCCATTTGGGATGGAACGGGTGCCGCGTTAATTGGTGGAAGGTGGAATAGCCCTGGCAAGCCGGTTATTTATGGTTCGTTGTCCTACTCCTGCGCCATGTTAGAAATTCTGGCACATGCCAATATAGGCCGGGTACCGGAAACCCATCAATATGTCGTTACAGAGGTATCCGAAGACATTTCGGTAGAAATTATCCAAGAGAACTTACTTCCCCCAGGCTGGGATTTGGAAAACACCGCCTCAGCTAGGACTTTTGGCGACCAATGGCTAAATGAGGCCAGGTCCGCAATTTTAATTGTACCCTCCGTCATTGCCAGGCTTGATCGAAACGCGATCGTAAACCCGTTTCATCCTGATGCTAAAAAATTAATAATTTCAGAACCGCAAAAAGTCATTTGGGACAAAAGATTGTTTCAGTAAAAACATATATTTTAATAAAAACAGTAATTTAAATTACTCGTAATTATTCAGCGAAATTCTAAAAATAAAGCTTGACAAGGTTTTTGGCACAAAATGGTCGTCGCAGCGATGATGCGAGAAAGCCTGAAAAATGCGGCATTAGTCGCAAATACCGAGCTTCTCAGAAGCGCTGAACCCTTCATAATATACCGAACTACCCAGAAGCCGAAAATGGCCAGGCGGCGATCCTCGAAGGCGAAATTCGCCTTTTCAAACTGGCCTTATAATAGTCGTCAAATCAACGCTTTCGGGTCTTTCCGGTTTGATAATCGACAACATCGACGTGGCT
>JABFSH010000076.1 GCA_013140705.1 Methylococcaceae bacterium | reverse complement strand
ATCCAAGCAGTCCACCTTAATCCAGACAAGTCCTAAACAAAAAAATGATACCAAGGAGGTGATTATTCAGGGCACAAAACAGAGCAAGATTTAGCCGTCGAGGCGACAACTACATTGACAATTTCCGCTACTGATGCGGGATGGAATGATTTTCGTCAGCATAGACGATAACGAAATGCACAATCTGCGTCAGATCATGGATGAAATATTTGGGGAGCAAAATTTCATCGCCCAACTGATATGGGACAAGACCAGGAAAAATGATGCCAAACTTTTTTCAGCAGGACATGAATATATTTTGGTGTACGCAAAGTCATTACTTCTTCTTCGAGAGCAAAACACAGTTTGGCGAGAGGAAAAACCTGGTGCTAAGGAAATAATTCAGGAGTGGCGGCGACTTGCAAAAATTCATGGTGATTCATATCATGAAATCGAAGTCGAATTGGCCTTATGGTATAAGGCACTCCCCCAAAAACATCCAGCTAAAAAACTCAGTAGATATAGACACGTTGATAAATGGGGGCCTTGGCGTGACAGAGATATATCTTGGCCGGGTGGTGGTGGCCCACGTTATGACGTTATCCATGGTAAGACTGGATTGCCATGCCCGGTTCCAGAACGTGGCTGGATATACGCCACACTTGAACAGATGCAAAAGCAAATTAATTTAGGTCTCGTCGTGTTTCGTGAAGACCATACTGAACCACCAATCCGAAAAGCTCATTTGTTTCCAGTAGCAGAAGAGCTCGATGAAATATCTGATGATGCGGAAGAAGTGGACGATGACACAACTTTGGATGACGAAAATGTCGGCTTGCAAGTAATGCCCACGTATATCTATAAGCAAGCCCAGTCCTCAGTTAAACTTCTGCGCCAAATATTTGATGGCAAGAAGGTATTTGCCAATCCTAAAGATCATGAAGTTTTGGTACGCCTTTTTAGGTATGCGTCACCACCTGATGCCTTAATACTTGATTCTTTTGCTGGATCAGGCTCCACAGCGCATGCAGTGCTTGAGGCAAACAAACTTGATAATGGGACTCGACGTTTTATTCTTATCGAAATGATGGATTATGCCGAGACCATTACCGCTGAACGAGTCAGGCGAGTTATGAGCGGATATGGCAAAGGGAACAAGGCCGTTGCCGGGCTTGGCGGCAGTTTCGACTACTACACGATCGGCGAGCAAATTTTCAACGATAACGACACACTGAATGAAACTGTTGGCACTGAAACCATACGTCATTATATATCCTATAGCGAAGGTATTTCATCGGAATATCGAATTGCCTCTTGGAATACCTATACGCCATATTTAATCGGTCTCAATAGTGATACCGCCTGGATTTTCTATTACGAACCAGAGGAAGTCACCTGCCTTGATCTGGATTTTCTTAGCTCATTAAAATTCGGCACAAACAAACCGGCAACTGTAATTATCTACGCCGACAAATGTCTGCTCACCAAAGAATTTATGGCAAAACACGGCATTATCTTCAAAAAGATCCCACGCGATATTACACGCTTTTAGGAATAGACATCATGGAATTAAAAGACTATCAAGATCGCGTTATCGATAATCTTGCTGGCTATTTGGCCG
Organism: Methylococcaceae bacterium; assembly: GCA_013140705.1. Taxonomy (GTDB): domain Bacteria; phylum Pseudomonadota; class Gammaproteobacteria; order Methylococcales; family Methylomonadaceae; genus JABFSH01. The sequence goes on along the minus strand of JABFSH010000076.1, from coordinate 28,008 downwards.
AACTGGAAGTCAATCCTCATCTGAGGAAAGCCTTTAAAGCCTATTGGGATGAAAAAGGCGTTACCGGCATGGAACCGTACAAAAACAATGTACCAGGTGTCCCGCATGTGTGTGCCAAAGTGCCTACAGCTGGCGGCAAAACTTTTATTGCTGTTAATGCCATTAAAACCATTCTTGATGCCTTTGCTGTATATCACCCCGAGCGTAGCAAACTGGTTATCTGGTTGGTCCCGTCCTTAACGATTTTGGAGCAAACGGTTCGGAATTTGGCTGATCCAGAGCATCCTTATAGACAAAGATTGAATCAGCTTTTCCGTAATCGAGTGGTTGTTTACGAAAAACGCGACTTGCTGATGGGCGCAGGTTTTTCGGCGGATGCTGTGAGCGAACAACTTTCTATCGTAGTAATGAGTTTTGACAGCTTGCGAGCCAAGAATAAGGAGGATAGAAAAATCTACCAGGATAACGGCTATCTTGCCTCTTTCCTGGCCAACGATACCAATGAATCCGAATCTTTATTGCCAGAATACGATCCGTCTGCCCTGATCAATGTAATTCGCCGTTTGAAACCGGTTGTGATTGTCGATGAAAGCCATAATGCTGAAACCGCGCTATCTGTAGAAATGCTGATCAACCTGAATCCACATTTCATTTTTGATTTAACTGCTACCCCCAGAAACAATAGCAATATCATCAGTTATGTGGATGCGATGGCGCTCAAAAAGCAGCACATGGTTAAGTTACCAGTGATTGTCGCCAATCGTTCAAGCAGGGGAGAAGCGATCGAAAGTGCTATAATTTTAAGAAGACAACTTGAAGAGATTGCCATCCAGGAAGAAGCCAAGGGCGGGAAATATATTCGTCCTATCGTATTATTCCAGGCACAGCCGCGCACCGGCGAAGACAATACGACTTACGAGAAGACCAAGCAGAAATTGATCGAGCTTGGTATCCCGGAACAACAAATCAAAATCAAAACTGCTGACATCAATGAGCTTAAAGGCATTGATCTGATGAGCCGTGAATGCACTGTGCGCTATATCATCACCGTCAATGCGCTCAAGGAAGGTTGGGACTGCCCATTTGCCTACATATTGGCATCACTGGCCGATAAGTCTTCGGCAGTGGATGTCGAGCAAATTCTCGGTCGAATTCTACGAATGCCGCATGTGCAGCAACACGGCCATGATCTATTGAACCTCAGTTATGTCTTCACGGCATCAAGTCTTTTCATGGATACGCTGCAAAGCGTAGTCAAGGCTTTAAACCGTGCAGGGTTTTCAGACAAGGATTATCGAGACATAACACCACAGCATGATCAACAAGATCAGCCAACAGATCATACCCAACCAGAAACGAATGATTTATTCGGAATGTTTCAAGACCAATCTGACCAGTCGAACAATCTTTCGCCCGAAAAATCTGGTTCAAGCAATCTCGATGATCTTGATGCGATCGGCAAAGAATATTTGCTGGCTACCCATGTTGGCACTGATGGCGTCAAGGAAGAATCCTGTAGTCAGGTTTTTGTTGACCAGGTAACACAGCAAGCGATTGTTCAGAATAAAAACTATGAGGAACAAGCAAAAGAAGCCGTTAATGCTGACATTCCCGCAGATCTGGAAGACAAAATGAACAAGCATAAAATCAAGGATATCTTCAGAAAACAGGCGATGGACATGAAGCTGCCGCAATTTTTTACTAAGGTTGAGACGGGGGCTTGGTTTGATGACGACGATGCCGTTCAAATTTTTGAGCGGGAATTATTGTTAAAGGATTTCAAACTTTCCCAGGCCGATGCAAGCATTAGCTTTGAAGACGTTGAAACTGAAATGTATCGAGTAGATCTTGAGGAAATTGGTGATGAAAATTACAAAGCCACACCGTTCAAGGTTAATGTTAACGATAGAAGAAAATTTAATGCCCTGATTTTGAAAGGTGACAGATCAAGCCAGGTTATGAATCTAACTGCGCGTTTAGCAGATTTGATTGGCAATATGTACCCAATCACCGACCAAGAAATAAAAAAATACATCGGACGTATTGTCGAATCATTTAGCGAAAGTCAAATACGAGACTGCTTGGAAAGGGACGTGTCTTATATCAGGAAGATCAAGCAAAAAATTACAACACTGGCTGATGCGCATGCTTACAAGACATTTATAGATATTCTGGACATTGACAAAATTTTGATTCAACCAAGCTTCGGTTTTTCGGAAATAATTACACCATCAAGTAATGCCCCGGCTTTACCAAAAAGTCTCTATGGTACGGAAGCATCAATGGGGATTTTTGAATCACGGGTCATTAACGATATTGCCAATCTTGAAAATATTCAGTGGTGGCACCGAAACCTTTCCAGAGGCAAAGGATTCAGGATCAATGGTTTTATCAATCATTACCCAGATTTTATTGTTAGGACAAAAACCGGCAAGGTTATAGTTATCGAAACCAAGGGTGATGATCGGGATAATTCTGACTCGGAATTCAAGCTTAAGCTCGGAAAGCTTTGGGAAGCGAAATGCGGTTCAGAGTTTAAATACATGATGATTTTTGACAACAATCCAGTTTCTGGGGCAGAACGGCTATCAGACGCTATCAAGAAACTCAGCCTATTTTGAATTGCCAAGGCCGGTTTTAAGAGAAGTGGCGTTGTCTTGGATATTTGAGTCGCTTAAATGGCAGAGAGTCGTTGACTAATACATGCAGTTCTTTGAAACATTTCATTCTACAACGCCGTTTTGACGAGCGATGACGCAAGCTTAGTTCTGACCGATATATGTGGCAAATAAATATGTGGAAATTACTATGGAGATAATGAATGCCAGAACCACTTAAGCGGAAAAAGAAAGATGGTACACAGTATGAGCGTCCCCCTGAAATTGAAGCCTTCCTTGAAAAACTCGAAATAGTTGAGTCATCGGAACGGCTTCGACAGTTCGAAACTTTATCCAAAACAAAACCTGGCTATGTACCATCAGAGGTGTTGGTTTACTTTCTTCGGAGGGCTGGGATAGAAGGGGCAAAGACAGACTTCGAGAAAATTTTCCGGATTCTTATGAAACGGGTCGAGCAGTCGTTGTGCTCAATTATCGCTGATTCAAGAATCGCTGACGCTCGTGGAATTCGAGAGGAGATTATGGGGCGGTTTGTTGAACGGATCGCAAAAGACTACAAAGGAAGCTCATCCTATTTGGACTTCTTTGAAATTCGCTTTGATAAGGCGTTTGCAGCTTTCCGAATATCAGCATTACGTCAAATTGGCCCATCAAACGTTGAGACAATCCCACTGGGTACGGACGAAGATCACGGCCTGGAGATTTCGGCCGAGATCGAAGCCGCTGCAGCTGACTTTCAGAGCGGCAATTCGTCAATACTTGATGATCCGGCTTTCCGGTTTGAGCTCACTGCTGCGATTGATAATTTACCTGATGACCAAAAGCGAGTCATTGGACTACTCCTGCAAGGTTTTCAAATTGATTCTAAAGATAAAAATATTATGACTATTTCACGCATTCTGAAGTGCGACGAAAGGACGGTTCGCAATCGTCGTGATCGTGCATTCAAAACGCTTAAAACCATTCTTCAAGGGGAGAATGTGTAATGAACGAAAATACTATGCCTAGTGAAGAAGAGGTTCTTCTGACTTTTGCAGTCGAGCCAACCCATGATCGCAAGACTCTCGAACGTTACCTATCTGAATTTCCTGAACATTCTATCGCGCTGGTCGATTGTTCAATTGAATTAATGCTGGATAGTACTCGAAGTAATAACGTGGTTGAGTCAACAGAAGATACCGTCGAACATGCTTGGCAGCGGTTTCAGGCAATTATGAGCGTGGACGATGATGCACCGCTTATAAATCCGTTTGCCAAATTGAACTCCACCGCCTTCAAATCGCTTGCTAAACGACTCGATATTACTAATTTGCTATTGGTGCGTTTGCGTGATCGAGCTATAGAACCGATGACAATTCCAATACGCTTCATTCAAAAGCTTGCGGCCGAATTGGAACTTACAGGAGATGCAGTTTTGGTCTTTTTGAATGGTTCTCCAAGCATGATATCGAATCACAGTTTTCGATCATCTGTGAAACCAATGGTAACCAATCAGATAACTTTTCAAGAAGCAATCGAAACGTCCCAGCTTACGGATTCTCAAAAAAATTCACTCAAGGCATTAGAGGATTAGTTAATGGATGCGACGGAAGCCGCACGTCGGGAAGCCGAACGCATTTATCAAACAGCTGTTGCGGCTGGTGATGACCCATGGCAATTGCTCGAATTCGTCAAACGTGAAGCCATACGGCGAGATTTGGATGTGTACGCATTGCAGCCGGGTGATTCTCAATTGAAGGGAGGGCGCGCGGCTTTCGATAGCCAAGCCGGTATCATCTTGTATGAAGACGCAGGGTCTGAATTCGAGCGGGCTTTTCTTATTGCCCATGAACTCGGACACGTCGTTTTGGAAGGAGGAGTACAGGATGTCGTAACTGAGCAAATCGAACCGGATCGCTCTATCGAAGAAGCTCCCGTTGGTGTCGAAAAAGTTATCGATTATGGAGTACGAGAGCGCAGAGAGATCCGAATGGATATATTTGCTCGCGAATTACTTCTGCCGCGTACGGTGGTTCGTGATCTACATGTGAACGTTGGATTATCATCGAATGATATCGCTAAGCGCCTTGCTGCACCGCTGTCAGTGGTGCAGCAGCAACTTCTAGACGCGCTCCTGTTACCGATAGAGGATTTCTCAACAGAGACTCATGCCGCCAACTCATCAGAGGCATTGACTCCAGACCCGACGCAAATCGCAGCATCAGAACATCGGAACAGTCCGTTTCAGTTGCAGGCGGGACCAGGCACTGGCAAGACGCGCACACTTGTACGACGCATTGAGAACCTGATTGCCGAAGGGGTGAATCCCATGTCAATTCTTGTCCTTACCTTTTCGAACAAGGCCGCCAATGAATTAAGCGAACGACTGGCCGCTAATAATCCTACGGCTGCTGCGGCGATGTGGATAGGCACATTTCACGCATTCGGACTGGATATTATCCGCCGTTTTCATGACAAGCTTGTGTTGCCGCCCGATCCTCGCCTTCTCGACCAATCAGAAGCGATTGAACTACTTGAAGACGAACTACCCCGTCTTCCATTGCGCCACTATCGGAATCTTTGGGATCCCGCGCTTGATCTTAGCGATATGCTAATCGCGATATCGAGAGCAAAGGATGAAGTAGTCGATGCTGCAACCTACCGATCTTTGGCACAGGCCATGGCAAACAATCCTCAAGATGCCGAGGCTGCCATCCGTGCGGAAAAGTGCCTGGAGGTCGCGCTGCTCTTCGAAACCTATGAGCATCTGATGATGTCCAAGCAACTAATTGATTTTGGTGATCTTGTTGCCCTACCTGTGCGATTAGTCGAGGCCGACTCTGAAGTTAGAGAGGCGCTGAGGTCTCGGCACCAGCATGTGCTCGTCGATGAATATCAAGATGTTAACCGCGCATCTGTGCGTCTTTTGAAATCTATTGTCGCTGAAGGTCGAAATCTTTGGGTGGTCGGCGATGCTCGTCAGTCGATCTACCGATTCCGTGGTGCGTCGGCTACCAATATGGCCCAGTTCTCCGTCGATTTTCCCGGTGCGAAGGTATGCCAACTTGGCATTAATTACCGATCCGTACAAAAGGTCGTTGATACTTTCACCGCCTTTTCGTCTACCATGAAGGCATCTGCAGGTGCTCTGCCGCTGCAATTAACCGTTTCAAGAGGTACTACAGACGATGAACCTGAATTCAGGGTCGTTGGATCAACGGATGATGAGATATTGGCGCTTGCAGCAGTGATCCAGGCACAGTGTGACGCTGGAATACCGTATCGCAAACAAGCGCTACTATGCGCTTCTAACGCAAGGCTGAGCGAAATTGCAGAGGGCCTGGAAGCTAGAAATATTCCTGTTCTACATCTTGGCAGTCTATTCGAGCGTTCGGAGATCAAGGATCTTCTTGCTCTAGTTTCGATGTTGACCGATCCACATGCTGTCGGATTAATAAGAGTTACCACGATACCTGAATATGAAATGCCGTTGCAGGATGTTTTGCAGATTGTTGCGTACCTGAAGGAAATCGATCCTCCCCCGCTCAAGTGGTGGCAGGCAGTGACAAATTTACCCAATCTGAAAGCAGAAAGCCAGGCTGTGCTAGTACGTATTGCTAATCTTTTCGACGGACTAAACCAGATGGATAACCCCTGGATGATCCTGACCACATGGGTGATTGATAGGCTTGGGCTTGCGAAGGCGGTGTATCTAGCACGCGATCCTCAAAGCCGGATGAAAGGTTTAGCACTATGGCAATTTCTCAACTTCTGTCGATGCCAATCATCGGGAGCTGGAATTCCCAGCTTGCGTCTGCTCGACAGGATTCGTCGCCTCGTCTTAATATCCGAAGACCGCAGTTTACGTCAATTGCCGGCCGTTGCCGAAGGTATTGATGCTGTGAGACTTCTGACCATTCATGCTAGCAAAGGTCTCGAATTTGACACCGTACACATTCCCGGTATGGTGACATCCGGACTACCACGGAACAACATTGCTCCGCGCTGTGTGCCACCGGATGGTTTAATCCATGGTTCTCTTGGATTCAAAGGCCTCGAAGCAGTCAAGAGCGGACACGATGAAGAGGAAGAGTGCTTGTTCTTCGTTGCGTTATCCCGTGCTCGGGATCGATTGTTTCTCTATGCATCCTCGTTACAGAATGGTGGCAGGACGCGAAATCCTTCAAAGTTTATTAAGCCTATCGATTATCTGCTTCTACGACCTCACCCCATATCGTATCGGCAAGGCAAAAGTACCACACCGTCTGGTATTGAGATTGATTGGGAGGAAAAGCCTACCTGGACAGATAATCAGTTTAGTCTGTTCGAACGCTGCCCACGCAGATTCCTGTACACTCATGTTCTAAAACTGGGTGGACGGCGGACAGAAACAGCTTTTATGAAAATGCACAACGTTGTCAGTGATGTTTTCGACTGGCTAAAAACCGTTCATGAAACATCTAATCCCAGCGTTGTTGAACTGAACAAACGTTTCGAAGAGGCATGGCAAGCCAAGGGCACGGTTGAACATGGTTATGCCGAAGACTATCGCCGAATTGGTCGTCGCCTCATCGATTACCTTATTGAGATCAGGAATATTGGGGTTCCATTTTCAGTGCAGCCTATCAACTTGCGTGTGGGGGAAGGCGGAATTCTTGTTAAACCCGATAGTGTATCCGAAGAAGAAAATGGACGGGTTGTGGTCCGACGGGTGAAAACCGGCAAGCCACGATCCAATGCTTTTGACGACATCGAATATACAATTCTTCATCTCGCAGCGGAACAAGCCTTTGGAGGGCGGGCATGCGTCGAAGTAAGTTATTTGACCAGCGAAACCACAGAACAGCTGTCTATCTCGCCACGCAAGCTCACCACCCGAAAGCAGAAAATCGGTGAAATTATTCAAAACGTCCGCTCTGGCGATTTCCCAACTAATTTAGAGGCACGAACCTGTCCTCGCTGCCCGAGCTTTTTTATTTGCGGCAAACTGCCTAGCGGTCCAATCAAAATAAAAATTTGATTTAGCTTTCCGGTTCTGAAATCGGTTGCGATTGAGTAATTGAAGGCCGAGAAAACTGCAATTCCGCAGATGGCCGCACAGGAATGGTTCTTAATGCAACACAATATTTCTAGCGGTGACAACCGCAACCCTCTTGAAGATGTCGGTGCGTTTATTAACGAAGGAAAACCTCTTCATCCAGCAGATTTCTATCGTATAGTGGTAGCCGACGAGCAATTACAGGAGCGGCATATTGAGCTTAGCGATCCGGTACCGACCGGACGTCAAATCCTCCAAGCCGCAGGCGTTCATCCAGTCGAAGATCACAGTGTTTACGCAATTCTTTCGTCGGGTGAATTCGAGGATCTGCGACTTGATGAGACCTATGATTTGCGTGGCTGCGGTGTAGAACGTTTTGTATTCTTCCAAACCGATAGATCTTTTAAATTCACCATAGATGATAGTCAACTGGAATGGGGCAAGCCCAGTATTAGCGGCAGGGTACTAAAAAAGCTAGCTGATGTGCCTGCGGATACTTATGACGTATATCTTGAAGTTCGTGGCGGTCAGGACATTCTGGTTAGAGATACGGATCTGATCGATCTTAGCAAGCCCGGTATTGAACGGTTTATCACACTCATTCGTGATACTACTGAAGGCCTTATGGGGCTGCCGGAAGCAGACCGGCGTTACCTAAGCGATCATGGTATTGAAGCTGAGTTGATCAATGATGGGGTACATACGGGCGTTGTGTTAAAGCAGATGCCTCTATTCGTCGGCAAGTTCAACCACGCAGTCGCTGACATATTGGTGATACTGCCGCCAGGCTACCCAGACGTGGCACCGGATATGTTTTTCTGCGATCCGTGGCTGACTCTACTTTCTGTTGGTCGTTACCCAATCTGCGCCGATGTGCCGCATCCATTCGTTGGACGCAACTGGCAGCGCTGGTCTCGTCATAACGCCAGTTGGCGCCCAGGAACCGATGGCCTGCACACCATGATCAAACGGATTGAGCATGCACTTTCGGAGGCCAAGTAATGAAAGGAGAGCTCGATATTGTTCTGTTGGAGTCCCATGCGACTACCCTTCGAGAGTTGCTTTATCGGGCGAACGGTTCCGAAGCAGCAGCCTATATCCTGTTCGGTAAAGCGGAAATCGCTTCAGACCCCTGGTCTGGACACCCGCGTACCCGGCTAATTTCTCATGAGGTCGTCCCAATAGCTGCCGAAGAAATGGTCTCCTCGTCTTCCATGCATGTTACGTGGTCGACAAAGGGATTTATGAAATTATTGGGTTTGGCTCAACATCGAGGGCTGGTTGCGGGGCTGGTACATACTCATCCAAATGCTGAAGCTTTCTTTTCCGATCAGGATGATCGCAACGAAGCGGAACTTGCCCGCACAGCATACAATAAAGGCCGTCTGGAACTGGCTAGCCTTGTGTTCGGTCATAATAATGCTATCGCAGGGCGACTGTGGTTTTCTCCTACCGTGGTTATGAAAGCATGTTCAATTTCGGTGATTGGGGGCAAAATTTCGATTTGGAGAACATGCGATGAGGATAAAAAAATGGATTTTCTTGAGCGCCAATCGTTGCTTTTTGGTCCCGGTTTTAATCCAATTATTCGGGGGCTGCGCGTAGGGATAATCGGTTGCGGCGGCACTGGTAGTGCAGTGGTATCATTGCTCACTCGGCTTGGCGTTGGTTACCTAGCATTGATCGACAACGACAAAATCGATACCACCAACCTCAATCGGGTGCATGGGTCGCATACATCCGATGTGCTTACTGGTTTAGCCAAAGTGGACATACTTGCCCGTGAAATCGAAGCTGCTGATCTAGGCAATCAGGTGGTTACCCGAAAAGCTTGGGTAGGTGATCCGGCCCTGCGGGATTTGCTGCGTTCCTGTGATGTGCTTTTCGGTTGCACCGATGACCACCAAGGGCGTCTCACTTTAAATCGCCTTGCTCACTATTATGGAATTCCAGTGATTGACGTAGGACTACGCATGCGCTCAGCAAGGAATGATGCCGATTATGACATGATAGGTCGAGTATCGACCATCAGACCTGGCAGTCCATGCCTGATATGTCTAGGAGTTGTAAATATTCAGCGTGCAGCGGAAGAAGGGCTGCGAAGAAACGATCCAACAGAATTCGAACGCCGTAAGGCCGAGGCCTATGTGGAAGGAGGCGGCGATCCGGCTCCAGCCGTCGTTACGTTCACGACCAGCATTGCGTGTGCAGCAGTGGATGAACTAATTCAGGGTCTGACAGGATTTCGGGGAAATACTGGTATGACCCATAATCGCATTAGGCGATTTGATCGTGTCGAGGATCGAGCGATGACATGCCAACCGATCAACTCGTGTCCAGTTTGTGGAAGCGAGGCTGTCTGGGGACGGGGTGATGTGAGTCCATTTCTCGGTGTGATTGGGTGACCAGATGAGACGTTATTTTTCACTCGCATTACGTCGTTTTGGACTACTTAGTTTTGAGCTTCTGGTGTCACAAGTCAGCCAATATCCCAGCAATAAGGAAATCCCGCCAGGGGAACTGTGGTTGGTAGTGGATAGTGGTATCAAAAAATGGGCATGCTTGAACTGTCCTGGTGGATGTGGTGTTCAGATATCTCTTTCGTTAAATCCTGATCGTCGGCCGCGTTGGACCATCAATCAAGATTTATGGGGGCGTCCAACTGTTTCTCCTTCAATACATCAACAGAAAAAGTGCAACTGCCACTTCTGGATTCAAAAAGGACGCATCGTATGGTGTAAATAGCGGATATGCCATCTTTGAGGAGATTCTTTAGCATGTTTTTTATTGCCAACGCACAATGTCCTGGCTTTCCGAAAAATCTCAAGGTTATAAACTATAAAACAGTTTGACTATATTACTACATCTATATTCATTAATGACTTATAACGCACAATCAATAACTTTTGATGCTTCTATCGATCTGAAATGCTTATAGTCATAAAATCTTCGATTAAAATCTTCACCGGTTAGTAATTCAGTACAATCCTGGACACTACCTTGATCTGTTAACGTCGTTATTTTCTGCTTAAATTCAGCCAGCCGCTTAGCCCCATAGGCATCTGCAAGATAAGGATGCAGCGGATTCAAATAGAATTTTGCATCGATTCTTTCGTCCTTCAGCCAATGAGTCAGTTTCCGAAAATCCTCGAATCGACTGTCAATCCAGGGCGGTGCTTTAACGGGTTTAGCGTTGACAGGGAACTGTTTTCGGATAAACCCTTCGTGGTCTTTCTCAATTTCCCGGTCATAGCGTTCGAGATAATATCTGCCGTTGCCCTCAATGTCGTACCTGACGGACGGCTTGCCGCTGATAGCAGTTACCAATCGGCTAAACCCATCCGAAAGGCTTGAAGCAAACAAGTAATCAAAAATAACTCGTTGCCGACTTTGGTTTCCGGCTTCTGGATGTAACTGATACGCTGGGCCGTAAGATTTAATATCGGTAAAAGCGATGGGTTCCAACCCGTACACGACGGTTTTAATCGTCACTCCCTCCCGTTTCAATCCTCGCAACGTTGCCAGAATTTCATCGGGCTTGGCCGCTAAAAATGCCAGGTTGTAAAAGTGCCGATCGGGGAAATAGCGATTCACCAAAGCAGGATCCACCAAGCCCATGATCGATGATCCCACGATAAAGGCATCATGCATGGTGTTCAGTGTTTTTCCTGAATCACCGTTTCTGGGCGATTCATTGTTGATTTGTCCGACGATTGCTTCCCGAGAGTTCGGTGAAGTTTCTTTTACTTCATTCAGCAAATACTCAACCTTCAAAAACCGCTCATTGGTTGTCGAAGATGAAAATCGATCACCTATCGAAAATGCGGGATTGAAGATCTGGTAGGGGTTTACCACCACATTCCAGACCGGCAATGACCAGGCGACAATGCCGCCAGCTACCAATGCGACTTTCCAAAACGAATCAAAACTGCCAATAGATAAAGCTTTCATGGGATCCTGACAACCAGATACTGGTGAAAAATAGTGTGGTGAAAAAGATAAGGTTTTTGAAGTTCGGCTCAAGCTGCTGTGCCGTTTTCTGGGCGTTGACATATTCCAGGCAGATCGCCAACAAAATCGCCCCCTGTACGAACTCCATGCCGGTAATTAATGTGGCTTGGGTACAGGTCTGACAAAATCCGGACACGACACTGGGAATAGCAAAACCATTGATCCCTACCATCCCTTTCCAGATGGAAATAGCTTGATCGACGGATTCTGCACGGAATACCACCCAGGCCACCGTGACCGATAGGAATGTAATGGCTATGGCCGGCGGCTCGGCCATTCTGACACCGGCTTTCATCCAGAGTCGGTGAATGCCAATGAACAGCCCATGCAAAATGCCCCAAAGCACGAACGTCCATGCGCCGCCATGCCAGAATCCACCAATGATCATGGTGATGGCAGCGGCGAATAATCCCCAGCCAAAACCGTTCCTGTTGCCGCCCAGAGGAGTATACACATAGTCTCGAAGGAATCTGGACAGCGTCATGTGCCAGCGTTTCCAAAAGTCGGCGATGCTGTTTGCTTGGTAAGGAGAATTAAAGTTCTGTGGCAGGATGATGCCAAACATCAGGCCGATACCGACTGCCATATCCGAATACCCGGAGAAATCGAAATAAACTTGTAAGCCATAGCCTATAGCCGAAACCCAGGATTCAAAAAATTGCAGCACGCTGTTCGCTGCAAACAACGGATCAACTTTTTCGGCGATGCGGTCGGCAATCACGCTTTTCTTGAACAGGCCGACCGCAAACAGGAACAAGCCTTGCGAAAACTGTCTAGCATCAAAAACAATGCCGCCTCGTAGTTGAGGCATGACATCGGAGTAATGCAGAATCGGACCCGCGATCAAATGCGGGTAGAACGAAATCGAAAACGCAAAGCGGCGCAGATTGAAATCGTTGACATAACCTTTGTAACAGTCGACTAGGTAAGCAATCACCTGAAAGGTGAAGAATGATATGCCAAGAGGCAATATCAGGTGCAACAGAGAATTCTGACTGCCGGCCAGCGCATTCCAGTTTTCAATGAAGAAGTCGGCGTATTTGAAATAGCCCAGTAAGCCGACGTTGACTATCAACCCGGCGGTCAGCAGCGTTTTCGACCTTGTCTGCGAGATTTTCTGCCCCAGATAGAAATTACCCAGGGCATTCCCTATCAATAGCTGCACATAACGGGTATCCCACCAGCCATAAAAGCAGATGGAACCGATGACAACCAGCCATTGCGCATCTTGCTCGCGTTTCATTCGTTGCAAGACCCACCAAGCAGTTATCGAGAATGGCAGAAAAAAGTAGATGAATTCGGGTGAGTTAAAGAGCATTTTTCTTTAGCCGGATTAATTTTCGAAAAAAAATTATGCCAGCGCAAAAAGTGTGCGTCGGGGTAAAAGGCGCGCTTTTTCAGCCTCTTTTAATTTTATTGCGGCGAGAGTGGGTTACCGGAAGTGAAATTCGGCGTCGAATTTAGGCAATAAAAAATCGCAATGCTTGTGATGTCTGGATTTTATGAACTTTTCCACGCATTCCACTTTTGGCTCACATCAGTAGCGGCTCGCGTTTGAAACCGGTCAGGCTCACATTAATTGAAATATCGGATGAGCCAGTTTTCGTCTCATTAAGGCCTAGGCTTTTAAGCCGGAATGCCTCAAAAACTAAAATTGTACCCTATTGATACACGAAAGTTGTCTCAATGGCGGCGTCTCATATGGGTAAACCTATAAGATACAATGGATTTGCCTGGAAATGAGTAAGGGTTCTTTCGGTCTATCCGTTTGATCCGGCCAGACCAAGCGGGCTTGGCGTTTTGCTTTAGGCGATGGCTTCCAGCCCGTTTTTGGCAACCAGAGAAAGGAGTTTTAAGGATGCACCTTGTGGATGCTTCTCACCGCGCTCCCACTGGCTTACCAAGCCGGTTGTGACATTCAAATGCCGTGCAAAGACGGCTTGACTAGCCCGCTCCCGCTGCCGAAGCGCACGGATTTCTTCCGGTTGCAAGGGCTTGACCGGTGTTAGGCACAGTTCGTCAAATTGTCGCAAGGTGCGTTTGTCCATCACCCCTGCTTCATGCAGGCCTTCGGCGGTTTCATGCACAGATGCCATCAAACGGCTACGGTATTGTTTTTTCATCGCAGATCACCTCTATCAATGTTTTGTTTTCCAACGCACGGCACAGTGCAGCGTCGTCATAGTCAAGCATGACCGCCGCCAATTTCCGCAATGCCACCAGTTCGTCATCGTCTATGTTGGCCTGTTCATTCTTGGCAAAGCCATGAACAAAAAACGCCAATATCCCTATGCGAAATAAGATTAGGGTGCGAAACCCTCCCGACTTGCCGCCACCGATGCGGGCGACACGTTGCTTGATAACACCGCCACCTAAATCGGCATCCAGTAATCCCCGTTCGGCGTCCCTGATCGCCTTGCATAGGCTGGCATCGTCTATCCCTGACTTTTTAGCAAATCGTGTGAAGGCCTTATTTTTGAATATCCGCACGCTGTCCTGTTTGTTCGTTGCTCTATCTTTAGAATTAAAATATAACACTTAGTGCTATACATTGCAAAAAAATTACTCAACTCTAATCCGTCAACTTTGCGGGATCATACTGTTACCTTGATACTGCGATTTCCCTCTATGAGACGAAATATTGAACCTTCCGGCATTTGCAATTAGTGTGAGCCCATAACAATAGAATGTGAGCCGAAAATAGCGTTAAATGCGAGCACGGCTGTTTTCAAACGCGAGCCGTTACACATAGCTGATCCTGGAGTCACCCTAAAGGGGGATGCAAATGTTCAGTAGATTACGAATCTCCTTAACTCTCTTTCTATTTGTTGCTCTTTAGTTTCTGCACGTAGAGACTTCGCCAACTTATTATCGATAACCGCATGGCGGCATTCGTACCGGGCTCGCAGGTAGCCGTGTTGGCCACTGATCTTGGTTTGCGTCATACGGTTCATCGCACATCTATCCATTTCCGCATTTTCTAGCAGGGCAAGACGTTGAGCTTGTGTGCAGCCTGATAATCCGCTCACTACCAGAAATATAAACAACTTGAACATAACAATTCCTCAAGCTTGAGATCTAAAACCTTAATTTCTCACAGGTCAATGAATATGCAAGGGGTAAAAACGTTGTTTTCGTGATTTTTTTTGGAAAACTTCGCAAGTCGTTCCAGGTAGTCAGCCTTCAGCAGTATTGAATAAACTATCATCAAACATTCTTAATTTGATTTAGATTTCCATCATGTCGTCAAATGCATCGCTGAATGATTTCTGTTTTGCATCGTCGATGATTATCGGCGCATCCTTTTTAATCGCTGAGTTCGGTGTTTCTGGTTTATTTTCCGTAACGGTTTTTGTTATTCCGACTCTTAAATGATGACCGCCATTTAGTCCTTGCCTGGCTAAAGCGCGTAATAATGTCGCTCTGCGCCTTGGTGGGATATCTATTAAGTAGCCATACAGATCAGCGTCTGAATCCGACTCTAGTGTCAGGTTAATTCTGATTCTCTCCATATCAAATTAACTCCCTAATTTATTAACGCGCTCGTTACCCGCCAAATAAAATCCCTTAACATTTGAGTAAAGACCATCATCTGGCACTATAATTTCACGGCCATTTAATAACTCCTCAATAATCGGCCTATAGCAATCTGCACCGCCACCAACCAAAACGATGACGTCAATATCATCCAGCGAACCGACACTGCTTAAAACCGATTGGATCGCAGTAATAATGTAGGCATCCATTTTTTTGATTAAGTGCGAGAAATTGTAGTCCTTGCCCTGTATTCGAGCCTTAAATCCATTTCGAATACCAGAGTCGACGATATTGACATCTGAAAAGGGCGCCTGGCGATCTTCGCTGATTAAATACGTTAATTTGTCCAAAATCAGCGACATTCCGCCGGGCGTACTACCGCTCCGTTCGTCCTGGAGCTTCAGTCCGCGGCACACCAACCAATCAACCGTGTAATAACCAACATCAATGGTCAGGCTTTTTAAATCGGTAAGATTATCGATCTGATTGGCGCTCATAAAATAATTGATAAACCCTCCAATTGGCTGAGGAATAATCCATGCGTCTTTAATATAAATCCGCTTGCCATCGGGATAGATATGCTCCCCTTTTAATCGCTCCGCCATTCTATTTTTGTGCTGGGCAAAAAAATTCACGGGTAATCCTGAAACCATTAAGTCGACTTTTGATTCACCCATGTACGCCAACGCCCCTCGAAACAAGGCGAGGTGTTGCGGGGTATCAATGTAGCTGTTAAGTAAGGTTCTGCCTCGATCATCGCGGGCAGAGAGGGTGTCAATACTGTCTCGCCCCACCAGATACCGGCTGCCATCACTCTCCACTTCGACCAATTCCCGTCGAATCATCACCCCGGCGCCCCGATCCAGTCCGGTGAATAATGACGCAATTGAGGGGAAGTGGCTGCATTTGAGCTTAGCGTCGCCCTCTCCGTAGCAGAATTTCGTGTTTCCATAACCTACATCTATTGAACGAATGATCATAATTTAGCGCCTGTTATTATCTGTTAAATGTTTTTACGATCTCCAAGAGGTTTTTAAACCGCCCGATAACACCTCATGGCTTCTTAGAGGTCGTGATGATTATTTGTAATTATTCGGTCACGACTGCTAAAGAGCTGTAAAGCAGCCCCAGAATGCACCAGAACTTCTCAGAACTTCTGGCATATTCCGTCATGAAAAAGCCTGGAACCTCTTGCGACACCTTAGATGTTTTCATGACTTCTGTTCGCTTCTTAGAGCATCCGAGAACATCTTGACAGCATTTTTTTACTTGTGTCGGGGTGAAAGACAGCCAAAAAACGACTCTTTTAATTTTATTTTTAGAGCGCTTGACTCTTTCAGCTGGGTTCTGTCAAAATCACCGGCAATTAATGGGAATGTTGCATGATGCTCTACACCCGAAAGGCCGGTATGACGTCGGGATAGAAAAGGTCTCTTACCTGGATTGCTCGCTCGCGAGTGGGACGGAACTCCCAGGCCATTGTATATATTGATATTTTTACGGCCAGTTTTGGCTAATTCGTTTTAATAGCTCAATTCTGATCGTCCGCGATCGGTCGAGTTCCGTTGCGCCCTGTGCGCTATAGCCGCTTCTGCGGTGTTTATTTGGACCCGAGATGTCCGGATATCCTCGTGCTCTATGCACACCCTCGTGATCGACTAATGTCTTATCCGCTTTTCGCTAATTTCTTGGCGTTCCAAACTAGCACGCGATTTACTCCGGTTTTTCCTACCCGGTGGCACTTTTGCCAATCACGCTGTTTTTTAATCCCAAAATGTCAACTCTTGCCCACAGGACAGGCGCTCAACATTTTTTTACCCCCAGTCCAACTTTTCAGACAGAATTATTGTGTATCCCCTGTCTTGGTCTATCGCCCCGTATCTGCGGCGGCGCCCCCCTTATTCGGTTTTTTTAATGCCCCTTAAACAGAGACGTTTTAACAATCGATTAATTACAGCTTTATAATCAAAGACCTACGCTATCGGGATTCGGGGCAAAAAGTGTCTTTTCAGGAAATTCTCTTTGGACTCCGGCAAAACCATCGTCGTAATTGGACGCTTGGCATGACTGACACACACCGGATAGAAGGAAAAACCACATTATTCTCGTCGCGCAGCGAGTACGAAAATGCGCACCGATCCACCTTTTTACACATGTCCGCCGGGAATTTGTCCCGTGCATATTCGCTCACCGTCGCGAGAACTGTGTCCGTGTAAAAAGAGGGATTTTGAGCCAGGGCTTTCCTGCTCGCGACTCATAAATTTAGGACAATCCCCGGCTCCACCTCAAAACCGTCAAAACGAGACGTTTTTGGAGTGGAGCTGAAATTTAACCGGGAAACCGGAAGGAACAACCATGCCAAGAATAAACGCCTATGACCTTAGATAGCGATGGCCTATGAGCCGCAATTACGGGATCGGTTCCAGAGACATGGCGGCTGCAGGCAGGATGATCGTCGCCAGGAAGTTTCACGGTGGTTATCAGTCCAAGTACGACATCGGTCAGCGCTGGGGCTATTTTTCGAAATGGGCGGCAGAACAAGGCGTGAAAAAAATGGAGAACGTCACACCCGAGATTGTCATCGAGTACGGGCAACAACTTCAGCGTGAACTGGATGCCGGCGAACGTAAAAGTTCTTCGGCTTCCAAAAACTACGTTTCTGCGGTGAACACCGTGCTTAAACTCGTGATTGGGGATGAGTGGAAAACCGTTCGCCCAGGCAAAGATTGTGGGATTCAAAAACGCTTGTACATTCCCGTTGAAAGCAAGGCGATGACTGAGGCAACGCACCAAACCGCCCAGCGTGTAGTGGGCGATCGGATATCCTGCCTGCTTGGGCTGCAACGTGCATTTGGCCTGCGTTTTAAAGAATCATGCCTGCTGAACCCGAAGCAGGCGCTAAAAGAGGCCGTGAAACAGGGTCGTATAACACTGAAAGCCGGCACAAAAGGGGGCAAGCGCAGGTGTGTCCCCTGTCGTCCGGGTGGAATTACGGCTCTGGAAAATGCTGTTTCCGTTCAGAATGGGAGATCCATGATCCCTAAAAACAGGCTTTACGGGGATTTCCGACGAGAATGCTACGAGCAGGCCAAAATCGCCGGCATATCATTCCATCCGGAACGCCATGCCTACGCCCAGGAAAGATATGCGGAAATTACCAGTGCCCCTTCACCAGTCGATGCAGGATGGTCGAGAAAAGAGCGGATTCTGCATCTGTCTATTTATCTGAAGGTCAGCAAGGAAGATGCCAAAATAATCGACCATGATGCTCGTCTGCAAATATCAATTGAACTCGGTCACAATCGCACAGGAATCACCAATGCTTACCTTGGCTAAAAAATCGGAAACCTATTTTAGGGATTATGTGCGTGGCGGCGGTAAGGAAAATAGAAAACGACAGGTTTCGAGGATTGTTGAATTT
The DNA here is from genome assembly GCA_013140705.1 of Methylococcaceae bacterium. Taxonomy (GTDB): domain Bacteria; phylum Pseudomonadota; class Gammaproteobacteria; order Methylococcales; family Methylomonadaceae; genus JABFSH01. The sequence continues at coordinate 9,404 of JABFSH010000076.1, read as the reverse complement.
CTCGATTGGGTCGAGTCGACCGAGAAAGTCATATCGCTGCACGGTCTGGGTAAACGCCACGTTATTGGTTTCTGGAAAGCGCACCGGCATTTTTCTGATGAAACTGCGTACAAATACTGGCTGGGTATTGCTAAGTTATGGCAATGGATTGGCAAGCACGAGGAACCTCCCGCGCCACATAAAGTCCAAACTTTACAAAAATCTGTTTTAAATGACACGGTTTTTACGGAAATCTCGACCACAATCAAAGCAGCCCGCGCATCGCGCAATTTAACCATCCAACAGCTTGCGAATGTGTCGGGATGCGAACCACTGCTCATAGCCGATATTGAAGCGGGCAAAACCAATATGCTGCTCTCGGATATTCTGCGTCTATTTGAGATTTTGAAAATTAAATTTTCCTTCTCGACACCGAATTTCACTTCGGGTACCCCATTTTCGCCGCAATAAAAAAGTCATTTACTATCCAACTTGGCCTTGGCTGCCATTGTTTCAGTCTTGATCTTTTCTATCGCTGTCCGCAATCGGCTTTGTTCCTCATTCGCCATTTTGGCGATGAGAGCGTTGTCTGCATTGGCTTCATTAATAAGGCAGGTGTTATAAGTATTGGCTTTTTGCTGCCATTCGTTGATCGCCTTGACACTTTGGTTATAGGCGTCAACGCTGCTCTGCTCAATAACCGGAACCACGGGTTCAGTTCCGCAACCACTCGGCGACCAAGTCCCGTTAGTGATAATCCCGGCCGTACCGACAGAAACGGTGGCGACCATGATTACCGCTGTAAAAAAAATTCTTTGTATCATTTTCAACGCCTCTTATATTTCAGATTTTAAAATACATCGGACAGGTATTGGTCATGCGAGGAGCAAGCAAGCATTCATTGCATAACATAACCTCACGCTTTCCCCAAAATGGCATAACAAACTGGCGTCAACACCAGACTGGCGGCCAAACCGAACAATAATCCGGCAGATAAAGACAAGGCCATCGGAATCAAAAACTGAGCCTGCGCGCTGGTTTCCAGCAGAAGCGGCAAGACGCCGGCAAAAGATGTCAAAAATGCCAGCAGAATCGGGCGGAAACGGGAACGGCACGCTTCCAGGATTAGATTTGAGACGGGTAGTTGTTCATAGGACGATGTCTCGCCGCCCGCTTCGTCTGTCCGGCGTTTCTGAATAAAATCCAGCAACACCAGGCTGTCGTTAACCACAACCCCGCTGGCGGCGGCCATTCCTACCAGGGATTCCATGGATAATGGAAGGCCCATCAACCAATGGGCCAAAACGCCTCCGCACCAGGCAACCGGAGCTGCCAGTAAAAACACAAACGGGATGATATAGGAACGGAAAGGGACAGCAATCAGGGCATAGATGATAACGAGAGCAATCAGGAAATTGCGCGCCAAAGATGATATTGCCTCATTCCGTTCCCGGCGTTCCTGGCCGAACTCCACATGCAATTGAGGAAAACGTTTCGACAGAGCAGGCAGGGAATTGCTTTCCAGATCGGTATAGACGACATTCGCATCAGTCATTTGCGAATCGACCCGTGCCTGCACTTTCAGTACGGAACGGCGGCCATGCCTATCGATACGGGCATGGCCCGGCACAAAATGCACCTCGGCCAACGCTCCAAGCGGCGCGTGGGCGCCCGATGGCAACTTGATAGGCATGGCTTGCAGGGCATCCGGAGAACGTCGCTCCTCCAAAGGCAAGCGCGCCATAATCTTGACCTCCTCGCGTCCGCGCACGAAACGTTGAATCTCCTCGCCGTAATAGGCGCCACGAACCTGTTCGGCAAGGCCTTTGAGCGTCAGGTGAAGCCGTTCGCCCTCGGGTTTCAGGCGTACCCGCAGTTCCGGCTTGCCGGGACTCGAAGAATCCGTGACATCATAAACACCAGGATAAGTGGCAAGCCGCTGTTTTAACGTCTCTGCGGCCTGGTCGAGCCGGGACGAATCGGTATCGCTCAGATCGATTTCAATATCGTAGGGCAAATCCCCCTGTTTATAGCTAAAATCAATCTTGGCTCGCCCGATATCGCCTATTTTTTTCCGCCACACCTGAACGAAATCATCAATTTTCAGATGTTGTCGAGCATGAGGAGCTATTTCCACCCAGAGACCGGTCCACTCCGGGTGAATCGAGGTTTCCAAATTTGTCACGACGCTCGGGCTACCGGGTGGTTGCTCCCGGTCCAGCGTGTCGCGCAGTTCGAACAAAGCCCGTTCGGCACGCGTCGCCAGGGTACGCATTTCGCTATAGGGTAAACCGGGCGGCAGAGTCAAAAGGGCCGAAACGCTATCCAGCGTCGCATCGGCTTCCAGGGATAACCGGATGTATCCTCCCGCAACCAACGCTCCGGAAAGCATCAAAAGCGTTACAAATCCGGATAATACGAGATAACGCCAATGTAACGCCCATTCAAGAAACGGCTGGTAAAGGCAAGCGACGAAACGCTTCAGTCCGTGGTTTACCGCATTACGCAAGCGCTCCAAATAACCAGGATCAGTTCGTGCGCCCGGTACAATTGCCAAATGCGCCGGCAAAATCAGCAACGCTTCGACTAATGATAACGCCAGTACCAAAACCATTACCAAACAAATCGGTTGCATCATTCGTCCCGCCCAGCCGGGAAGAAACAGCCCCGGCAAGAAGGCGACCACTGTCGTCAGTACAGCCAGAATTACGGGCTGCGCCATTTCGTCTACCCCGCGAATAACGACATCAAAGTTTTTTAAGGTGGGGGTGGCGCTCTCAAGTTTCGTTTCTTCAGCCTGTAGACAGTGAATATTGTCCCCTATAACGATAGCATCGTCGACCAATATCCCCGTGGCAAGCAGAAAACCGAACAGGGACAGCATATTCAGCGAAATATCAAGAAGTGTCATCAACCACAGTGCGCCCAGCACTGAAGTGAGTACCCCCAGCGCCGCCCAGACTGCAACGCGCGTTGGCAAAAAAACGATTAACACGGCAAAGACCGATAAGAACCCCTGCAGTCCGTTTTGCGCCAAGGTGTCAAGCCGTTGAGCAAAAGACACCGAAGCATCCCAGGAAGTGGCAAGCTGCAACCCCTCCGGCAACCTCGCCGACCGGTCGGCAACATAAGCTTTTACGCGCTCGGCCACTGCAACCGTGTTATGGCGCGCATAAACTTCGATGCCATAGCCCGGCTGTCCCTGAAAACGCGCTTCCGCCCAATGTTCGGCCAGACCGTCGGTTACAGTCGCCACTTCGCCGAGGCGAAGCTGTTGACCGTCCTGAGTGACTATCAGCGGTAAACGAGCGAGCACTTCGCCATTTTCTATTTTGCCATCGGTTCGCAGCAGTAATTCACCGGCAGGTGATTTGAGGACGCCGCCGGGAAGGTCCACCGCTGTTCGACTCACTGCTTCAGCCACTTCCTGAAGCGAAAGCTGCAATTGCCGCAAACGGGCGCTTGGAATTTGCGCCGACACTTCATAAGGTGCTTCTGCGGTAAAATCGCCGAGCCTGGTCACGCCAGGAATGCGCAGTAAATCGTCTCGAATCCCTTCGCCCAATCGTTTCAGGGTCAACTCGTCGGCGGGGCCGAAAAGGATAACATTGATGACAAAACTGCCCGAGTTCAGCTCTTGCACCTCAATTCGATCCACTGCTTTGGGCAATTGAGAAATCGTCAAGGTACGCATGCGGATAGCCGACAACAGGCTTTGCAGGTCGTACCCGTCCTGAATACCGGTACGTACCGTACATTTCCCCTCGGTGCTTTCGCTGGTTAGATTCTTGATCCCCGGCAAATCGAATACAGCGCGCTCCAACGGGATACACACGGACTTCTCGACTTCGCCAGGTCCCGCCCCCGGATAGGGTGCTATGATCTCGATACTATCCGATACCAAGGACGGCAAGACATCTTTATCGATACGCCACAGGCTGACAATACCGCTAAACCAGATCAGCACCATCAACAAATTGGCCGCCACCGGATTGGAGGCGAACCAGGCTAGCAGACCGGTAGATTGACGTTTTTGAGGCGAATTCATTGACTATCCGCCTTTGGACTTTCACTCTTTGAATTCTCATCAACCCTGACGGTCATGTCTTCGATCGGCATCTGAAGGCCTGATGTCACAATCCGGTCACCTGTGTTCAGCCCTTTTTTTACCAGAATTCGATCCGGCTCGTTTCGCAATACATCAAGGCGACGAATGTGCAGTTTGTGTCCGGCGTCAATGAGCAGTACTTCCTGACTGGCATTCATTGCAGATTGCGGCAACACAAACACGCCTTGCATGGCCTTGCCTTCTATCTCAGCTTGTACAAACAATTTGGAGAGTAGCGGCGGACGATTATCTTTTTCCTGGTACGGCTCCTGAACTTCGGCAACCGCATAGAGTACCCCGGTGCTTTCATCCAAGCTGCCTTCGGTGCGCACGATACGACCTTCCCAGGTTTGCATCTTGCCTGCGAATTCAGTTGTCAATATGACTTTGGGGCCGCGTTCCCAAGCCTGTCCTGAGCTTTGTCGAAGGGCTGGAGCATGGGAATGCGATAAGCGGTTGTTTTCGCCTAGCGGTAAATCGAGGAACCTAAGCTGGTCGGTGGACAGCGGCAATCTGATTTCAGCAACATCGGTGGAATAAATCCGGGCGAGTTTGTCTCCCGGTTGAATAAATTGACCCAGGCCGATGTTTTTGGTCTGCAAGCGCCCGGTGAACGGCGCACGCAGTTCGCAGCGACTGCGTTTAATCCGGGCTAGCGTTAAATTGGCTTCCGCAGCTTTAAGTTTGGCGCGGGCTTCGGCCAGTTGCGGCTCGCGCATGGCCAGAGCCGAGGGCGCCCCATCACCCAACGCTTGCCATTCATTGCGAGCCTGATCGGCCTGCGCTTCTTCCATTGCCAGTTGACGTTTGGCCTCGGCGATTTGCGCCTGTGCCTGGGCAATTGCATAATCATAATCGCGCGGATCAATAGCCACTAACAACGCGTTACGTTCAAAAAAACCGCCTGCGACAAAATCCGGATGCAGTTGGATGACCTTGCCCGCCACCTCCGGGATCAAATCTATTTCATGCTGCGGCGTGACAATACCCTGAGAATGAACGGTGAGCCTGAGCGTTTGCGGTTCAACCTGAATAACGGACACCAGAGGCACTTCAGTCTTTGGCGCTTGCGTGACTATCCGGGGACGCAGAGCCATGATAGCCCAAGCCGCGCCGATGCCCATCAGCAACAGGATGGCTGGCAAGACGATTTTCAGCCGGTTTTTTTTCAGCATCAAACACCGCCGCCCAGAGCCAAATAAAGGTCGATACGATTGCTGAGCAATTGCCGCTGCACAGTCAGATGCGCGCTTTGCGCATTGAGGGTGCTGCGGTAACTATCCAGCAAAGTGAGAATTTCGATTAAACCCTGACGGTACGAATACACCGCGAGTTTACGGCTGGCACGGGTTTGCTCGACAGCCTCCTTGAGCGCCTGTTCCTGCGCTCTTAGCCATTGTTCTGCAGCCAACGCTTGTTCCACTTCGCGAAAAGCGTTCAGCGCGGCGCTTCGATAGTTATTAAGAGCCTCTACAGTACGCGCCTCGTTCAGGCGAATTTCGCCCTTGAGCCGTCCGCCGGTAAAAATAGGCTGCACCAGGCCTGCGGCCACATTCCAGGCGACGGCGCGGGGGTCGACCAAATCGGCCAAGTCCGAGCTACTGGTACCACCGCTGGCAGTCAGGGTAATTCTTGGCAATAACGCTTTTTTCGCGCTTTCCACCCGGGAATCCAGCGCTCGCAGTCGCGAAAAGGCAGCGACCAGATCCGGACGCCTTTCCAGCAATTGTGACGGCAAGCCAGCGGATAGAGCGGGTGGCGGCACGGGCAAATGGGTAGTAGAGACTTGATTAATCACCTTTTTACCGCCACTCGGATAACGCCCCAGCAAAACTTCCAGCCTGCGCGTAACGATTTGCACCTGATTGCGGGCCTGGGCAAGCTGCGCTTCGGCATTCGCCAAATCGGTCAGCACCAGACGCAAATCCAGGCCGCGGGTCAAGCCCCTTGCAAATCGGCCGCGCACTAATTCAACAATGGTACGGCGATCCTTGACCGATTGCTCGACGACATCAACCAGAAGATTTGCCTCGATCAGCTCAAAATAGCTTTGCGCGGTACGGGCTGCCAAAGACAATCGAGCGCCATGAAAGTCTGCGGACACGGCTGCTGCTTCCTGTCGAACTGCCTGCTGGGATGCTTTAATCCGGCCCCAGAGGTCAATTTCCCAACTCATGGAGAACAGCGCTTCGAACGCACTAAACCGGCTGGATTCCAAACCGACATCACGGACCTGGGCATTCTGGTATCCCGGCGTAAAAGATAACTGCGGCAAACGGGCTGCGCCCTCAATACCAACCTGTTCGCGTGCCGCATCCACTCGCGCTGCGGCAGCTTTCAGGTCGAAATTATTGTTTAGCGCATCGTTTACTAACGCGGTCAAGGCCGGATCAGCAAAAGAGTCTACCCATTTATTCTTGATGTGAGCTGCTGAAGAACTGGCAGTTGTCCAGTGAGAAGGAGTCGCGCCATGGGTGTTGGCTGGGTTTCGTTCTGGCGTGGTAGCGCAGCTGGTTGCGATCAATACCAACGGAAAACATAGCTTGCGTAGGGCTGCTAACATAGCGTTATATCGGTCCCACGGTCTCGAATCATCTTTATTCACAAGTGTCTAGGTAATTCGTCATACCCGCCGGGAAGCGGGTATCCAGTGCCATGGATGGTTGGGCTTCAATACATCCATGTAGCCTGGATTCCGGCAATCCCTGCCGGAATGACGGACTTGGGTATAACGATGAGCTGGCCTCATGGGAATGCAGCCCAGCGCGTTCCAGCGTCATGTCATCATCGATACAGTCCATCAATCTCAATCACGCTTGATGCGCATCCTAAGAACTATAACGTTTTGGAGTCCTGAATATTTTCTATAAGCCATGCAAACTATTGCTCCACCGTCACAAAAGCTATTTTCGCAATCCCAGCATGCTGAATAGTCGCCATCACTTCAGCTACCTTGTGATAAACCACAGCTTGATCGGCGTATAAGTGCAAAGCTGCTTCCGGGTTTTGCGCCAGTTCATCCTTCAAAGCCGTTTCTAATGCAGTGAGATCGGCAAGGGGCAATTTATTGAGGGTAATCATCCCTTGCTCGTCGATACCCAACTGCAACGGCTGCTCTTTCACATCCGCTGTGGTCTCGGCGGTTTTGGGCAGGGTTACATGCACGGATTGCGTTAATAGCGGAGCGGTCACCAATAAAATGATCACCAATACCAACATCACGTCGACCAGCGGGGTGACGTTGATTTCGCTCATGGCTTCGTCGTTGTCTGATTGCGGTTTAAAGGCCATGATTATTCCTTGGTCGGGATATCGGATGTGAAGGCGATGTGCATAAAACTGACAACAAAGTTTTCCAAATCGCTGCGCTGTTGTTTAACCAGGCGCAAGAAAAAGTTATAGGCCAGCACCGCCGGTACGGCGACCGCAATACCGATGGCCGTGGCAACGAGGGCGTCGCCGATCGGGCCGGCGACCACATCCAGGCTGGTCGAACCGCTTTCGGTAATTTCATGCATGGCATGCATAATGCCCAACACGGTGCCGAACAAGCCGACAAACGGTGCGGTACTACCGATGCTGGCAAGCATGGTCAGGCCGCTTTCCATGGCCCGCAGTTCTTTCTGCATGTGCATGAGTAAAGTTTGTTCCAATATCTCAGCCGGAACGCCGCGATATTTAAGGTGCTGGCCTGATGACTGTTGGCGTCCGTCCAGCCAGGCATAACCTTTGCTTGCAAGCCGTGCTTGGGGGCCGCGGGATACATAGCTAGGCAGGGTTTTAGCAGCAGCCAGATCAGGCACATCCCAAAACCGGTTGTAAAAGCGGCGGTTGTAATAACTGTCTTTGCTGAATTCCCAGATTTTGAACAGAATCACCGTCCAGGTCAGTACCGAAAAAGCTAACAATGTGTACAAAGTCCCGTCGATGATCAGTTTAGGGGCAATATGGTAGGGCATTCTCTCTTTCCTTTTCTTAATTGTTTAAAGTAAAAATAATGGGTACGATTACTGTACAGGCCACCGCCGTATTACCTCGTTTAGCGGGAATAAACCGCCATTTTTCAACGGCGGTGATGGCCGACTCGTCCAACACATCGTGGCCGCTGCTGCGATGTACGGTGACTGACTCGCTAAGCCCTTCGGCGGACACGCTGACCCGTAGCAGCACTTTGCCTTGCCAGCCTCGGCTGCGGGCAATTATTGGATATTTCGGCTTGGGATTGGTACCGTAATTGGCGTTAAAACTGGCTTCGCTATAGGGTTCTGCATTACCCTGCGTTCCACTTGCAGATTTTGCGGTATTGGCGGCTGTAGCGGCATCACTACTCGTCTCTGAAGCATCCGCAAACGATTCAGTGAGTGAAGGCGCGGGCAGCATTGCATCGCTAACTGTCACCGGTTTTGGCAGCTTCGCTTGTTTTTGTTTCGCCAGCTTTTTTTTCTTCAATGGCTTTTTAACCGGCGGCTTTTTCGGTTTAATCGGCTCAGCTGATTTGGGCGCCGCCGGCGGTGCGGTTGAAGCTTGTTGACCCGGTGCGGAAACCAGGGACACTTCCATCATCAGCGGTTGCGCCAGCGTGATAGGCTCCACCGGTTGCAACAACCAAAGCGCTCCCCATAGATGCAACAGCAGCACTAAAATCAATAATAAGCTACCGATAGAGCGCGGGCGTTCCTCGCCGGTTAAAATGTCAAACAGGGTTCGTATTTTGCCCGCGATTGCGATTGCCACCACCGGAAGGCGGTTTGTCTGCTTGTTCAAGCCGTCTTCGTGGTTATTGAATAAATACATAGGGACTATCGCTTTCCTTTATAGTGTTTGAACAGCATTGTCGATTTTATAAACCTCCTCTCTAGCCCCAATGCCGTTAAGTTAAGGATTAACCGTTCGCCCTGAGCTTGTCGAAGGGTGATCGGTTAAGCCGTTTATGGTTCGACAAGGCTCTCCTGAGCGATGCCGAAGGGCTCACCACGAACGGCTTAACTTAACGGTGTTGTCTCTAGCCCTCTCGGTTATGTAACAACCGATACGCGAACAGCTTCGGCAAAGATAGTACCAATCCGATCGATTTCATCGGCCGTCACGATCAAGGAAGGTAAAAAGCGCACCACGCTGCCTTGGCGTCCTCCCAACTCCACAATTAGCCCCCGCTTCAAACATTCCGTCTGGATGCGGCAAGCCAATTTCCGATTGGGCGGATAGACGCCGAGCGCATCCGGCAGGTCAACCGGATTGACTACCTCGACACCGATCATCAGTCCTCGCCCTCTCACATCGCCGATTTGCGGTTTATCTTTTTGAATATTTCGAAGAA
>JABFSH010000062.1 GCA_013140705.1 Methylococcaceae bacterium | reverse complement strand
CGGGCCGAGATTCTGCAAGATCAACACGGACAGCGTTATACCGCCCCGTTTCCGGCGCACGTCACCAAGGCCGTTCAATACGGCAACGGCGTCAAGGCCCAGGCGGTCTACCTGTCGCAGTATCAACAGATTCCCTACCAACGGGTGCAGGAGCAGTTTCAGGATCAACTGCAATTGCCGATTAGCGCGGGTTCAGTCTTTGCCTTCAATCAGCAGGCTTATGGCTTACTGGCGCAGTTCGAACAAAAACTGATCGCCAACCTGCTCGCTACCCGCGTGTTGCACAGCGACGAGACCGGCATCAATAGCGCCGGCAAAACGCATTGGCTGCATTGTGTGTCCAACCCGCAATGGACGCTTTACCATGCCCATGCCAAAAGGGGTGTGGAGGACATGATCGATTTGTTGCTGACGATGCAACAGGCCGTCACGGCACATGGGAGCGCACTGCCTGCTGCGCAGGCGACCGCATTCCATGCGCAATACCGGACCCTACTGCAGCAAGCCGAAAGCGAATGCCCACCCCCCGAACCGAGTCAAGTGCCGGGCCGGCGAGGTCGACCCAAGCGCAGCAAATCGCGAAACTTGCTCGAGCGGTTGCTGAACTACGAAACCGAAGCCCTCAGGTTCCTGACCGACGCCGAGGTGCCGTTCATTTATGCCCTGTGGGTACCAATAATCAAGGCGAGAACGACATCCGCATGACCAAGCTTCAGCAGAAAATCTCCGGCTGTTTCCGCTCGCCAGAAGGGGCCGACATTTTTTGCCGTGTCCGCAGCTATTTGTCGACTTGCCGCAAAAACCAGGTGTCGGCAACCCAGGCTCTCACCCTGCTTTTCGATGGCAAGTTGCCTGACTTTATCTTATAGCACCTCCATGAATATGGGGCGTGAGTTTTAAGGGCGCTGAATAATTACACTTTTTGTAAAATAACGTAATCCCCCTATGAGGAAAAGTTATACAATTGCGCAAGACATGACCTTTTTCATGTCCTCTTTCATCAGCCTTTTTGATTACAAAAGTGAGTTCAGCAAGAAATCGGTAATTGCTTGAACTAGAACGTTCCTGTTTTGTCCCAACCAGAAACGCTTTCATTATGGAGTTATTTCTATGGCAACATTAACAGCTTTTCAAGCAGTGAATATGGATACGGAAATTATCTGGTTTGGTACCGTGTCTTTGGCGACAGCGACGCAGATTCAGGTAACGAATGGAACTGCCGTCCAGAATTATTATGGGTCGTTCAGCTATAATGCGATCGGCCTGACAGGTGGTACGTTGATATCGACCGATTTCTGGATTGGCGGTGTCCAATACTATGTATTATCTGGCGGAAACCTTGATGCTTTAACTGTCTTTACATATCTTCAAAACGCTGATGTAACAGGATTGCTTCAATTCGTTTTTGCAGGCAATGATGTGCTTAATGGATCTGCCTTTGCGGACGATCTCAATAGCTACGCAGGAAACGACTCCATAAATGGCAATGCCGGCAATGACACCTTGAGAGGTGGTGCAGGCAACGACTCACTAAATGGTGGCACCGGTGCTGACATACTTGTCGGTGGTACAGGCAATGATCTTTATGTGGTCGATAATGTTGGCGACCTAGTGACTGAAACATCCACCCTGGTGACTGAAATTGACAAGGTTAACAGCTCAATCAGTTATATCCTGGGTGTCAACCTGGAAAATCTTACCCTGACAGGTACAGCCGCGATTAATGGCACGGGTAATGCGCTCAATAACATAGTGACCGGCAATGCCGGTGCTAACACACTGAACGGTGGCACCGGTGCTGACAGACTTGTCGGTGGTACAGGCAATGATCTTTATGTGGTCGATAATATTGGCGACATAGTGACTGAAACATCCACCCTGGTGACTGAAATTGACAAGGTTAACAGCTCAATTAGTTATATCCTGGGTGCCAACCTGGAAAATCTTACCCTGGCAGGAACAGCCGCGATTAATGGCACAGGTAATGCACTCAATAACATATTGATCGGCAATGCCGGTGTTAACACACTGACCGGTGGTGACGGAGCTGATAGATTGATTGGCGGCATTGGTGCTGACATACTTGTCGGTGGTACAGGCAATGATCTTTATGTGGTCGATAATGTTAGCGACATAGTGACAGAAACATCCACCCTGGCGACTGAAATTGACAAGGTTAACAGCTCAATCAGTTATATCCTGGGTGTCAACCTGGAAAATCTTACCCTGACAGGTACAGCCGCGATTAATGGCACAGGTAATGCGCTCAATAACATAGTGACCGGCAATGCCGGTGCTAACACACTGAACGGTGGCACCGGTGCTGACAGACTTGTCGGTGGTACAGGCAATGATCTTTATGTGGTCGATAATATTGGCGACATAGTGACTGAAACATCCACCCTGGTGACTGAAATTGACAAGGTTAACAGCTCAATCACTTACACCTTGGGAGCCAACCTGGAAAATCTTACCCTGACAGGTGCAGCAGCGATTAATGGGACAGGTAATGCGCTCAATAACATATTGACCGGCAATGCCGGTGTTAACACACTGACCGGTGGTGACGGAGCTGATAGATTGATTGGCGGCATTGGCGCTGACATACTTGTCGGTGGTACAGGCAATGATCTTTATGTGGTCGATAATATTGGCGACATAGTGACAGAAACATCCACCCTGGCGACTGAAATTGACAAGGTTAACAGCTCAATCACTTACACCTTGGGAGCCAACCTGGAAAATCTTACCCTGACAGGTGCAGCAGCGATTAATGGGACAGGTAATGCTCTTAACAATATTTTAACGGGTAATTCTGGTGATAACACCTTAAATGGAGGTGCCGGCAATAACATACTGAACGGTGGTGCGGGTAACGATTTGATTGTAGGGGGGCCAGGCAACGACAGCCTGACCGGAGGTGCCGGTCTGGACGTCTTTCGCTTTAACTCACCTGTTAATAGCAATACTAATAGTGACATAATCACCGACTTCAGCGTTGCGGATGACACCATTCAGCTTGAAAATGCGCTCTTTACCAACTTGCTTACCACCGGCACATTAGCGGCGGGCAATTTTTTGGCAAGTATTGGTGGAGCTGCGGCAGATGCCGATGATTATGTCCTGTATAACACCTCGTCCGGTATTTTATCTTACGATGCTGATGGTAACGGAGCTGGCGCGTCAGTGCAAATTGCTATGGTGGGTATCAGCACCCATCCTCTACTCACATCTGCGGATTTTATGGTGATTTAGTTTATCAGTTAGTACGATGGGGTTTAATAAGCTATTTTCTTTTTATATGTCAGTTCCTGGCTGCATCATTGCTTTGTCGCAACCAAGACCTTCCTTGATTTTTTCTTAAATCTAAAAAATGCCCTGATGAATGATATGAAAAATAGGCTTACGATTGCTTTGATGCTGGCGAATCTGCTATTGGGTGTGTCCCATGTTTCCTGGGCTGATAAAAACCCGGAAACCCCCCAATTTTGGCTGGATTCCGGCATAAACGCTATTGAAGCCGCCGAAAAATTAACATCCAATAAAAAGTATGCCAAAAACGTGATTTTGTTTGTCGGTGATGGCATGGGTATTTCGACGATTACCGCCGCGCGTATTTTGGAGGGACAGACATTACCGGATAATCGGGGTGGAGAAGAACACTCGCTGAGCTTTGAGCGACTGCCTTATGTGGCGCTGTCAAAAACTTATAGTGCCAATCAGCAAACCCCTGATTCTGCGCCCACGATGACCGCTATTATTACGGGTGTCAAAACCAATGACGGTGAATTGTCTGTCGATGGTACTGTCCGGCATCAGGAAAAAAGTGCTGAGGTGATTAATGCCCACAAACTGAAGACCTTGCTGGAGCAGGCCGAGGAAAAGGGTTTGTCAACCGGTGTTGTTTCAACAGCGCGAATTACGCACGCTACCCCTGCAGCCTGCTATGCGCACACTTCTGGCCGCGATTGGGAGTCGGACGCCGATGTGCCGGCCGGTGTTGGCATTAACGATATTGCCCGACAACTGGTTGATTTCCCATATGGTAATGGTTTGGAAGTTGTTTTGGGTGGTGGACGCGAAAAATTTTTACCGAACACACAGCCCGATCCGGAAGACACCGATAAAAAAGGCAGCCGCAAGGACGGTCTTGATTTGACCCAGCAATGGTTGAATCACCATCCTAAATCAGTTTATGTCTACAACAAGGCCGGTTTTGATGCGATTGATGCTCGTCAGGTTGATCATTTGCTGGGCTTGTTTGAACGTTCGCATATGCACTATGAGCATGATCGTCCAAACGATAAAGGAGGTGAACCTTCGTTGACAGAGATGACGGCAAAGGCTATCGAAATTCTGTCCAGAAATAAAAAGGGTTATTTTCTGATGGTGGAAGCCGGCCGTATTGATCAGGCGCACCATGAGGGTAATGCGTTTCGGGCTTTGACGGATACTGTCGAGCTGTCGAATGCGGTACGTAAGGCGCTGGAAAAAACCGATAACCGAAATACGCTGATTATTGTTACGGCTGATCACAGTCATACGTTTACCATTGCGGGTTATCCGGAGCGTGGCAACCCGATTCTGGGCCTGGTCAAGGAACCCGGCGAGGTCAATCTGGCAAAGGACAAAAACGGTAATCCGTATACAACGCTCAGCTATGCAAATGGTCCAGGCTACCGAGCAGCCACTAGCCCTCTGGCTTTAACGAATGAAGAAACCATGCATCCGGATTTTCTGCAAGCCTCGGCTGTGCCATTAGCCAGAGAAACGCATGCTGCTGACGATGTAGTAATTTTTGCAACAGGGCCGAAAGCTTATTTGTTTCACGGCGTTCAAGAGCAAACCTATATTTATCAAGTCATGGCAAAGGCCTTGAAATTTAAACCCGGACGCTAAAGAAAATAGCTTGTTCAGTTTGCGCAAGCACCTATAGGCGTGTAATTGGTGACTGGCTCAGCGCTGATATTTGATTATTTCAGCTTATCGATCAACATTCTATTGACTTCAGCCGGATTAGCTTTGCCCTGCATGGCTTTCATCACCTGGCCGACGAAAAAAGCGAAGACTTTATCTTTACCGCTGCGATATTGTTCAACCTGGCCGGGATTATCGGCAATGATTTTATCAATAATTGCTTCGATGGCGACGGTATCAGTAATCTGCTTCAAGCCCTTGGCAGTGATAATGTCATCGGCGCTTTCATTGTTTTCGCTGGTCCACAAGGCGTCAAAGACTTGCTTGGCAATCCTGCCGGAAATAGTATTATCGGCGATGCGGATGAGTAAACCGGCCAGTCGCTGCCAGCCTACGGGCGAATCGGTAATATCCAGTCCGGCTTTGTTGAGTGCGCCGAGCACATCACCCGTCACCCAGTTTGCACAGAGTTTGGCTTCACAACCCGATGCTTTGACAAGCGCTTCAAAATAATCCGCCAAGTGCCGCGAAGCCGTCAAGATGGCTGCATTTTCATCATCTAGGGCGTAATCATTTTTGAAACGCTGTTTTTTCGCGTCAGGCAATTCAGGTAGCTGCGATTTAATTTGAGCCTTGAATTCTTCGCTGATGAAGACAGGTAATAAATCCGGGTCAGGGAAGTACCTATAATCATTAGCTTCTTCCTTGCTGCGCATGGAGCGGGTTTCGTCTTTGACTGAATCATACAAACGGGTCTCCTGAACGACGGACCCCCCGTTTTCGATGACATTTATTTGCCGTTCGATTTCGTGGTTAATCGCTTTTTCAACAAACTTGAATGAATTGATGTTTTTAATTTCTGCGCGTGTGCCGAACTTTTCCTGGCCTTTGGGGCGAACAGACACGTTGGCATCACAGCGGAATGAGCCTTCCTGCATATTGCCGTCGCAAATGCCCAGGTAGCACACCAGTTCATGAATTTTTTTCATATAGGCAACAGCTTCTTTGGCAGAACGCATATCGGGCTGTGAAACGATTTCCAGCAGCGGGGTGCCGGCTCGGTTTAAATCAATGCCACTTAGTCCGTGAAAGTTTTCATGCAAGGATTTGCCGGCATCTTCTTCCAGATGGGCGCGAGTCACGCCAATGCGTTTGCTGATACCGTCAACTTCAATATCCAAATGCCCCAAACCGACAATTGGCAATTCGAATTGGCTGATTTGATAGCCTTTGGGTAAGTCCGGATAAAAGTAGTTTTTTCGTGCGAAGACGGAGTAGGGCGCAATTTCGGCGTCAATGGCTGTGCCGAATGTGACAGCCATGCGCACGGCTTCCTGATTGAGGACCGGTAACACACCGGGAAAACCCAGGTCAACCGCGCAAGCCTGGGTATTGGGAGCGGCGCCATAAGCTGTGGAGGCACCCGAAAATATTTTTGATTTTGTTGCGAGCTGCGCATGAATTTCCAATCCGATCACGGCTTCCCACTGGTTTTGTTGTGTCATTGTTGCTTTCTCCTTATGCAAAATTTTTCGGGCAGGCGCGATGCCACTCGGTGCTTTGTTGGTAGCGGTGAGCAATGTTCAGCAGACGGTCTTCCGAAAAATAGTTACCGATAATCTGCAATCCGACCGGTTTGTTCTCGACAAAACCGGCAGGAATTGAAATTGCCGGGATTCCGGCCAGATTGATGGCGATGGTATAGATGTCCGATAAATACATTTCGATAGGATTGCTCAATTTTTCGCCGAGTGCAAAAGCGGTTGTTGGCGTGACCGGCCCCATCAATACGTCGACTTCTGATAACGCCTTCTTAAAGTCGTCGCTGATTAAACGACGGATTTTTTGTGCTTTCAGATAGTAGGCATCGTAATAACCTGCTGATAAAGCATAGGTGCCCATGAGAATACGGCGTTTGACTTCCTTGCCAAAGCCTTCGCCTCTGGAGCGGGTATAAAGATCATTCAAATCCACTGGCTGATCGCAGCGGTAGCCAAAGCGAACACCGTCGAAACGTGACAGGTTGGCGGAGCATTCCGCGGGTGCGATCACATAATAAGCCGGGACGGCGTATTGGAGTGTGGGAATGGAAACTTCCCGGATTTCAGCTCCCAGTTTTCGGTACTCATTAATGGCCAATTCCAGAACAGCGGCGACTTCATTGTTAAGACCTTCCCCGAAAAACTCTTTAGGCAAACCGATCTTTAAACCTTCCAGTGAATCATTGAGCCCCGATCGATAATCCGGCACTGGGACATTCAGACTCGTGGAATCTTTTTCATCGAATCCTGCCATGGCTTGTAACAGGATTGCAGCGTCCTCGGCGCTGCGAGTCATTGGTCCGCCCTGATCCAGGCTGGAGGCATAAGCGATCATTCCGTAGCGCGAAACTCTGCCGTAGGTCGGCTTAAGACCGGTGATGCCGCAATGTGCGGCGGGTTGTCTTATCGAGCCTCCGGTGTCGGTTCCTGTGGCACAGATAGCCAGTTTTGCAGCAACCGCAGCAGCCGATCCCCCTGATGAGCCGCCTGGAATTGCAGTCAAATCCCACGGATTCTTGACGGTGCCGTAAAAGCTGGTTTCATTCGATGAACCCATCGCGAATTCGTCCATGTTGAGTTTACCCAACACCACAGCACCTGCCTGATTCAGCTTGTCGACTACGGTGGCATTGTAAGGAGCAATGAAATTGTCGAGCATTTTGGAGGCACAAGTAGTTTTAACACCCTTCGTGCAAAAAATATCTTTGTGTGCGATGGGGATGCCCGTCAATAATTCAGCATCTCCAGAGCTTAGCCGGATATCAGCTGCTTTGGCTGCCTGTAATGCGGATTCTTCCGTGACGGTAATGTAGGCATTGAGTTCTGTGTGTTGCCTGATTCTGTTCAGATACGACTGGGTTAATTCCAGACTCGAAAAATGACCTGCGCGCAAGCCCTGAGCTAATTCCGCAATAGTGAGGTTATGCATGTGTCTATCCTTTTACTCTATGACTTTGGGGACAAGATAAAGCCCTTCTTCAACTTGCGGTGCACAGGTTTGAAAGTTCTCGCGGTTGTCCTGCTCAGTGACAAGATCAGGTCTTAAGCGTTGTGCCTGATCCAGAGGGTGGGCCATCGGAGCGATTGAATCGGTCTTTAAAGCACTCATCTGAGTCATCAGATCCAATATGTTAGATAAATCCTTTGCATAGGCGTCTGTATCCAGGTCTTTGATTCCCAAACGCGCCAAACGCGCAATTTTATTTACATCTTCAGCTGTTAAAGACACTATTTACTCCTAAATATAAAAGCCAGCTTCACGGTTATGATATAAATATGATACTTTATATCTTGCCCAAATACTCGCATGATTGATAAAGTAACTCCATTTTCATACCCTCAAGGAAACAGGTAATAATGTTCAAAAGAATTCGCGGACTTTTTTCTAACGATTTATCAATTGACTTAGGAACCGCCAACACGTTGATATACATTCCCGGACAAGGAATAGTGCTTAACGAACCATCGGTGGTAGCAATTAAAGAAGACAAACTCCGTGGTGCCAAGACCATTGCTGCGGTCGGTGCTGAAGCTAAGAAAATGCTGGGTCGCACGCCCGGCAATATCACCGCTATCCGCCCACTGAAAGACGGCGTTATTGCCGATTTTGCAGTCACTGAACGCATGTTGCGATATTTCATAGAAAAAGTACACCAAAGCAAATTGCTGCGCCCGAGTCCTCGCATACTGATTTGTGTTCCCTGTGGTTCTACGCAAGTTGAACGTCGTGCCATCCGAGAGTCGGCGGCAATGGCTGGCGCCAGAGAAGTGTATTTAATCGAGGAGCCCATGTCTGCCGCGATAGGAGCCGGCTTGCCGATTGATGAAGCCAGCGGTTCAATGGTTCTGGACATTGGCGGCGGAACATCGGAAGTTGCCATTATTGCAATCAACGGTATTGTGTATTCCAATTCGGTTCGCATCGGAGGCGATCGCTTCGATGAAGCCATCATCAACTATGTACGCAGAAATTACGGTACTCTGATAGGTGAGGCAACAGCGGAAAGAATCAAACTGGAAATTGGAACGGCCTATCCGGGCAGCGAAGTCATGGAAATTGAAGTTCGAGGTCGAAACCTGGCTGAAGGAGTCCCCCGCAGTTTCTCTTTAAACAGTAATGAAATTCTTGAAGCTTTACAGGAGCCATTATCCGGGATCGTGGGCGCCGTCAAAATGGCCCTGGAACAGACGCCGCCTGAACTGGGTTCAGATGTTGCCAGTCGGGGCATTTACTTGACGGGTGGTGGCGCTTTACTGAAAGACATTGATCGCTTATTGGCTGAAGAAACCGGATTGCCGATCCATATTGCTGATGATCCGCTGACCTGTGTTGCCAGAGGTGGCGGTATGGTGCTGGAGATGTTGGATAAAAAGGGAATTTCAACGTTTTCACTTGAGTAACTTTTTTAATAGAACTTCCGAGCTGATTTTTAGTCGCATCCAAACGCTTGCGGTTAGGCCGACTGAAATAGATATAGCGCCTGTCCAGATTTGTAAATCCCTGTATTATCTGAATCCAGTAAATATGGATCAGTCAGGAAATGGCACCGCAGAGAACTCAAACAGAGGTATCTTTTTATAAAACTGTTATTTGCCAGTGGCCCTTCGATCAATACCCGTTTGCTCGTTGCGGTTATTGCCTCGTGCGCTTTGCTTGCGACTGAAAACAGCGGTCAACGTCTGGATCCCTTGCGAGCTGTACTTTCATTTTTTATTGATCCGATAAAATATCTGGTCGATTTTCCTTCGCTTCTGCTTGACCAAACATCGGAAGCGCTCAGTTCTTATACAGAGCTAAAAGAGGAAAATAAAAGTTTGCGGGAACAGCAACTCGTTCATCAGACACGCTTGTTGAAATTTGCCGCGCTCGAGAAAGAGAACATTCGCTTGCGTGCGCTTCTGGAGAACTCATTTAAGCTCGGTGAGCAGGTCTTGATTGCCGAACTTTTATCCGTCAAAACAGCTCCTTATGAACATATCGTGCTGGTTAATAAAGGCACGCGCTTTGGTGTTCATCAACAACAACCGGTTCTTGATGGCAACGGGGTTGTCGGACAAGTTTTTCGTGCCTTGCCGCTGAGTTCGGAGATCATGTTGATTACCGATCCGAACCATGCCATTCCTGTTCAAGTGAATCGTAATGGTTTACTCACCATAGCGGTCGGTAGCGGACAAATTAATCGTTTGGTTCTGCCGTTTTTACCTAACAATGCTGATATACACCCTGGCGATTTATTGATCACATCGGGCATGGGGGGGACTTTTCCACCTGGTTATCCGGTCGCCGTGGTTGATGAGTTTACTTCTCAACCTAATAAACCCTTCGCCAATATTACAGCGACGCCTAAGGCCCATCTCGATCGCAACCGGGAATTGATGATTGTCTGGAGTCACTCAACGCCCGTTCCTCTGACCTCGAAACCATCGACAAACGACAATGAAATCAAGGCCTCTGCCGATAAATGAATATTTTGGTTTTGGCCGGATTATTTTGACCATTGTTTTGGCAATGGCTCTTAGAATCGCGTATTGGCCTGGTTTTCTCAGCACAATTAACCCGGATTGGGTTCTTTTGGTTCTCATCTACTGGTCGCTGGCGCTTCCTGAGCGGGTGGGCATTTTTCATGCCTGGACATTTGGATTGTTGACGGATGTGCTAACTGGACGCATGTTTGGTCAATACGCGCTGGCTTATTCGCTAGTGATCTTCATTTGTTTGAAACTGCATAAGCGTTTGCGTCAGTTTCCTCTTATTCAGCAAGGCTTATTTATATTTTTCTGTTTATTACTGTCGCAGCTATTGTTATTTTTGATAAAAAATCTTCAACACCCAGCTCAGCTTAAAGCCACCTTTTGGTTGCCTGTATTTTCAGGCACCCTTTGTTGGCCAATAGTTTATACGGTACTACGTTTTGTCCGGTTGTCCCGGCGTGTCAAGTAAAACAAACTTCAGTTCATGTCCCGCTCAGCTTTTTCTGTTAAAGACGATCTAGTCGAGAACCGTTTATTTCTGAACCGCATCTTCGCGGCTTCTGTTTTGATCGTGTTGTTGTCGGTAGGACTTATCGTTCGATTAATTTATCTGCAAATTGTTGGTCACGAACATTATGCTTTGCTTGCAAAAGAAAATGGCATCAAAATTGTTCCCTTGGTTCCTACGCGCGGCATTATTTATGATCGCCACGGAAAAGTACTGGCTGAAAACACGCCGTCTTACAGTTTGGAACTCATTCCGGAGAAAATACCGAACCTGGACGATACGTTACGCAAGTTGCAAAAATTGCTGAATATTTCCGATGAAAAAATTGAAATCTATCAGAAACAACGTAAAAGGCAGAAATATTTTAATAGTACGCCATTACTCATAGGCATGACTCAGGAAGAACTGGCTAAGTTTGCTGTTGTCAGACCTTTTTTTCCAGGAGTCGATATTCACACACGCCTGGTCAGGAATTATCCTTATGCTGACCTGGCTTCGCATGTTGTTGGCTATGTCAGTCGTATCAACGAAGCTGAACTGAAGGAATTGCCCATTGCTGAATATCGAGGTTCAACGCATATTGGAAAAATAGGTATTGAAGGTAGTTATGAAACGGAATTGCATGGCAAAACCGGCTATGCTGAAATAGAAACCAATGTACAGGCACGTCCACTTAATACATTGAATGAGGTAAATCCATTACAGGGGGCCAATCTGTATTTGACCCTGGATATCGACTTGCAAAAAATGGCTTATGATGCGTTGGATATCTATAACGGAGCTGTAGTTGCCATTGACATCAAAACAGGCGGTGTTCTTGTTTTTGTGAGTCGTCCCGGATTTGATCCCAACCCGTTTGTTGTCGGCATTGCAAGCAGTGCCTATCAAGCCTTACAGACTTCCGAATCCCAGCCACTTTACAATCGTGCCTTGCGGGGCCTTTATCCGCCCGGATCTACAATAAAACCCTTTATCGCCCTGGCGGGTCTGGAATACGGCGTGATCAGTCATCAACAAAAGCTTTTTTGTCCGGGGTATTATCAATTGCCTAACGCCACGCATCGTTACCGCGATTGGAAAAAAGGTGGTCATGGCTCGGTTGCCATGGACGAAGCCATTACACAATCCTGTGACGTGTATTTTTATCGGTTGGCGTCTGCCATTGGAATTGATCATATCCATGATTTTTTACAGCAATTTGGCTTTGGTGAAAAAACAGGTATTGATTTAGAAGGTGAAAAGGCCGGTTTACTGCCATCCCGTGATTGGAAACGCAATCAACGCAATCAAGCCTGGTATCCTGGTGAAACCCTGATTACCGGGATTGGACAGGGATATCATCAGGTAACCCCGCTGCAACTTGCTAAAGCTACGGCCACTTTGGCAAGTCGAGGTAAAGTGGTGCATCCACATCTGGTTAAAAATATGGAGAATGTCTCAAATGACGGAGCCCTTCCAGATAACAATCAAGTGATCATTCCAGTTAAGCCGGCCAATCTGGAAACCATAATTGCAGGCATGATCAATGTTGTTCATAGCGCACGTGGAACGGCCAAAGGCATCAACAGGGATATCGATTATCAAATCGCCGGTAAAACAGGCACAGCCCAGGTGTTCAACATCAAACAAAACGCTAAATACAACGAAAATGAAATTGAATTCAAATTACGTGATCATGCGTTGTTTGTTTCTTTTGCACCTGCCAATGATCCTAAAATTGCAGTAGCCGTCGTCGTCGAACACGGTGGCCATGGAGGCTCTGTCGCAGCGCCAATCGCCGGACAAATAATCAAAAAGTACTTAAAGGCCGAATATGAAAACTGAAAGCCGTAGAGATCAGTTTCAACCCCCTTCGCTGCTTGGCAAATTGCTCAGAAAGCTGCATATCGACATACCGTTATTCATTTGTCTGTTGTTGACAGCGATATTGAGTTTTGTGATCCTTTACAGTGCTGGCAGCCAGGAATTGGATCTGCTGAGACGGCAGCTTGCCCGCATCGGTTTGGCATTCCTGTTGATGACCGTGCTGGCGCATATTAACCCAAACCAGTTTAAACGGTATTCTGCCGTATTGTTTGGATCAGGCATTTTATTGCTGATTGCCGTTCTAATCATGGGGCAGATTGGTAAAGGTGCGCAGCGTTGGCTGGACTTAGGTTTTTTTCGTTTTCAGCCTGCAGAGATGATCAAAATTACCACGCCCATGATGATTGCATGGTATCTATCAGAGTATGCAATGCCGCCTAAAGTCAAGCAACTATTGATAGCCGGCTTTCTAATTATTATTCCAACCTTATTAATTGCTAAACAACCCGATTTAGGTACGGCGATACTCGTCGCTAGTTCCGGAGCGGGTGTCCTTTTTTTTGCAGGTTTATCGTGGCGATTTATTGTAGCGATCATTGCTGCGCTGGCTTCATTGGCGCCGATCATCTGGCATTTTATGCGTGAATATCAGCGTGCTCGAGTCATTACATTTTTAAATCCTGAAGCCGATCCATTAGGTCGAGGCTACCATATTATTCAGTCAAAGATCGCCATTGGCTCCGGTGGCATTTATGGAAAAGGCTGGTTGGGAAGTACGCAGTCCGAACTGGAATTTTTGCCGGAAAGTTCGACGGATTTCATTTTTGCTGTTTTTGCGGAAGAGTTTGGACTGTTCGGTTGTGTCGGTTTGTTAATTCTCTATTTGTTGATTATTGGACGATGTTTATACATTGCAACACAGGCTCAAAACACATATAACCGGCTATTGGCAAGTAGTTTGGCATTTACTTTTTTTGTATATGTTTTTGTCAATATCGGTATGGTTATCGGCATTCTTCCGGTTGTTGGTGTTCCTCTGCCGTTGATTAGTTACGGTGGTACCTCCATTGTTACCTTGCTGGCCGGTTTCGGAATATTAATGTCCATTCATACGCATAGAAAATCCTTACCTATTTGATGAATTTAATTTCTTTAATAGCGACCATTCAATACTTTAAAACATTTTGCATAGGCATTTTGGGGGCTTATGCGTTTCGATTTTTCGTTTGTGTATTAAGTATTCAACTGACAGGCTGTACAGGTAATTTGAACAATACCGAATCGGTAGATGCATTTATCGAGCACATGGCGTCAAGCCACCAGTTCGATAAGGAAAAACTCTATGTATTATTTGATTCGGTCGACATAAAGGACGATATACTCAAAAAAATCTCAGCTCCTGCAGAAAGCCTGCCTTGGTATAAATATCGAAAAATATTTTTGACGGAGGCGCGAATTAATAATGGCGTGAAATTTTGGCGACAAAATGAGCAGGTCTTGTCTGCAATCCAGCAACAATATGGGGTACCTGCAGAAATTATCGTAGCAATTATCGGCGTTGAAACGTCTTATGGGCAAAATACCGGCAAATATCGGATTATTGATGCCTTGTCAACGCTTGCTTTTGCATATCCGCCGCGGAGCAAATTTTTTCTTGGTGAACTGGGAAAATATTTACTAGTGTGCCGGGATGAAAATCGCGATCCTCTCGAACCGACCGGTTCTTATGCAGGGGCTATGGGGGTTCCACAATTCATGCCCAGTAGCTTTATAAGCTATGCTGTTGATTTTGATAAAGATGGGCGTAAAGACATCTGGCATGATAACAAAGATGTCATTGCCAGTATTGGAAACTATTTTTCCCAACATGGGTGGCAAAAAGACCGCGAAATTGCTTTTTCACTAGCGGAAAATGAAAAAGATTACGGCATATTATTTGATGACCTTAAGCCTGATTTAAGAATTGACAAGTTACAATCGATCATCTCAAAAATTTCAGGATCCGTACCGTTAAATACTAAAGTAAAACTTCTTGGTTTAAAACAAGAGCATGGCGAAGAACTATGGGCAACTTTAGACAATTTTTACGTAATTACGCGATACAACCATAGCCCCCTCTATGCCATGGCTGTTTTTCAATTAAGCCAAGCTATCTCAAATAAAAAACAATCCGCTTCTTATGAATAAAATCATACCAGCTACATCCATTTTTATTTTGTGCAGTTGTTCGACAGAGCAAATTAAAACAACTGATATTTCAACGCCGGTTTCGATGACGACTACGGTGTCCAAACCAACATATGCTCCCAAGCGTTATTTAGCCGATCACCCTACACTGGGCAGGGCTGTTCAATTTAGGCACCATACCGTTTTGAATGTAAAAAAATTTGAAGACGATGCTGCAAATGATGAATCTGTCAATGAAACACATGACGACTCGGGTACTCAAGATAATTTTATTCCCCGGATTGCACGTTATCTGAAGCAGGGCATTGCATCCTGGTATGGGCCAGGTTTTCATGGTAAAAAAACGGCAAATGGTGAAATATTCGACATGTATGCGCTAACGGCGGCCCACAATACATTGCCAATACCCTCTTATGCAAAGGTTACTAACCTTGAGAATCAACGAAGCGTCATTGTACGTATAAATGACAGGGGGCCTTTTGTCGGTAATAGGTTGTTGGATTTATCCTATGCGGCTGCAAAGAAATTAGATCTCCAAGAAGGCGGTGTCGGCAAGGTTGAGATCAAATCAATCTCTTCCAGTCAGGCCTTGCCGCAATTACAAAAGTCCTCAGAAAAAAACGAATCGAATGTCTATCTTCAAGTAGGCAGTTTTGGCAGTGAGAAAAAAGCCTTGAAATTAAAGAATAAAATTTCATCGCATCATCTGCCACAACCGAAAATTAGAGCTTCTAAGTACAAGACTGCTACGCTATATAAAGTACAAATGGGTCCTATCGACTCTTCTGACGGTGCTGATAAACTCTATCAACAACTTGCAAAAATTGGTATCACCGATACGCAAATCGTTACCGAATCAGAAACCAAGCAGAACTGATACAACTTTTTGCACGGGTTCCAACAGGACCGCAGCAGGCTAGTTGCTGTTGACTCAAGCCGTTAGCTGTGCGGAGTCGAAGCGAATAGCCAGCTTCGGATCCCGCAGGTCATCACTCTGGCAGCAAAATCGTTAAGTTAATAGCATTGTCTGCTGACTCTCCCTCACTGAGTCCCTTCTTTTTATCCCAACGAACAGTCTATGCCCGCCTGTAAGTTGCTTCAGCAGTATCCTTGCACGAGTTGCACCGTGTTCCTAACGAAGTTTCGAGTGTCACGAATATAACCTCATGTTAGAATAGCCATAATTTTATTGAGCCCATCTTGAATAGCGAATGTTATCCATCAAAAATTTTACCTGCTTTAAATTCTTATCAATCTTGGTATTACTATCCATAACGATACCGGTTCTTGCTGAAGATGCTGAAATAGATACCCCGGCGCCACCGGAAATTGCGGCCAGCGCCTTCATTTTACAAGACCATAATACCGGTAAAGTCCTCGCGGAGAATAATGCCGATGTTAAACTGGCACCCGCTAGTCTTACCAAGATCATGACTGTCTATGTGGTTTTCAGGGAGATCAGTAATGGCCATTTGCATTTAAGCGATCTGGTTACCGTTAGCCAAAAAGCTTGGCGAACCAGCGGTTCCAAAATGTTTATCGATGTTAATACACAAGTCGCTATTGAAGATCTGTTGAAAGGTGTGATTATTCAATCGGGAAACGATGCGAGTGTGGCACTGGCGGAACACGTTGCAGGTAATGAGCTGACTTTTGCCGACATGATGAATCAACATGCGCAACGGTTGGGAATGGTTAATAGCCATTTCGAGAACAGTGATGGTTTGCCATCTTCCAATCATTACACATCAGCGCGTGATTTGGGAATTCTTACTTCGGCCATGATCAAAGAGTTTCCGGAGTATTATCGATGGTTTTCACAAAAGGAATTTACCTACAACAAAATTACCCAACAAAATCGCAACATGCTGCTCTCTCGGGATGAGTCGGTGGATGGCGTTAAAACCGGACATACCGAAGAAGCTGGTTATTGCCTGGTTGCATCAGCGTTAAGAAACGGCATGCGATTGATTTCAGTAGTTATGGGCACAAAGAGCGTCCAAGCTAGAGCCATTGAAAATCAAAATCTGCTGAACTATGGATTCCGCTTTTTTGAATCGCATCGGTTGTATCAAGGCAAAGCGTCCATCAATGAGGCTAAAATCTGGAAAGGTGATTCGAATACGTTACAACTCGGACTCAGTGAAGATCTTTTTGTGACTATCCCACGCCGTCTGTTTAACGATATCAAAACTGAGCTTAAAGTCGATACGAATATCACAGCACCCGTAAAAGAGGGTGATAAACTGGGTTCCGTCAATGTTACCTTGAAAGATCAAATACTTGCAACTAAGGATTTAATCGCGCTGAAGACTGTTAATAAGGGTAATATCATGCAGATACTGTACGATACGGCCTTGCAAATGATCAACAAACCGGATGCAAAATAAATCCGTCTATCTGAACGGCGCTTATGTGCCGCTTAATGAAGCCAAGATATCGGTGCTGGATCGAGGTTTTTTATTTGGTGATGGGATTTACGAAGTCATACCTGTGTATAACGGGCAGTTGTTTCATTTCCAACAACACATGGAGCGCATGGAGCTTAGTCTGGCGGGTATTCGTTTGGCCAATCCCCATGATCGTGTACAGTGGTTAAACATTATTATGCCTTTCCTGGATTCAGGTCAGGATCAGTCCGTCTACGTGCAGATTACTCGAGGTGCCGCCGAGAAAAGAGATCATGCTTTTCCGAAGAATATAGCACCGACGGTTTTTGTGATGTGTTCGGAGGTCCTGCCATATGAAGGAAAATACACGGGCATTAGAGCCATTAGTGTCGATGATAGCCGTTGGGGCTTATGTAATATTAAAGCTATTACCTTGTTGGCCAATATTCTACTCCGGCAAACGGCAATCGATCAAGGCTGTGCGGAAGCCATATTGGTTAAAGACGGCTATGTGACTGAAGGTGCAGCCAGCAATGTGTTTGCGGTGATAGATGGCATAGTGGTTACGCCGCCCAAAGGTAATGACATATTGCCGGGCATCACACGAGATGTGATAGTAAAGATCGCTCAGGAACATGGTATTCCGTGCACTGAAGAGGTAATTTCATTGGATGCATTGGCCATAGCCAGCGAAATTTGGATTACCAGCTCGATGCGTGAACTTGTTCCTGTTGTGGAACTGGATTACAGGCCGATCGCAGATGGTAAACCGGGCCCTGTCTTTCAAATGCTCGACCAACTTTTTCAAAACTACAAGCAGTCATTAGTATGAGCGAAGAGACGCTGTTAGTATTTCCCTGCCAGTTTCCTATCAAAGTTATGGGTAAATCAAGTTCGTCGCTGGATTTGGTGGTTGTGGAGATTGTTCGTCGGCATGCGCCGGATTTTCATGAAAGCACCGTTACCACAAGGCCCAGTAAAGATGGGAACTACATTGCGGTTACCATACTGATTGAAGCATCCAGCAAACAGCAACTGGATGCTATTTATCAGGATTTGACGGATCATCCGCATGTTTTGATGGCTTTGTAGAGACGCAATATTTGACATCTCTACTTTGGCACCTATGGATGACTATCCCTGTCGCCTCATACAGTCAAATTTTCGATACCTAATGCAATTCAACATACGTAATCTTGGGCTACAACCGTATGAAAGTGTCTGGCACGACATGCAGCGGTTCACTCTCGACCGATCTGAAGATACGGCTGATGAAATCTGGCTGGTTGAACATCTGCCTGTTTACACACTGGGTTTAAATGGTAAACGTGAACATTTGTTAAATAGGACTTCGATTCCTGTCATAGATACTGACAGGGGTGGACAAGTGACCTATCATGGCCCAGGCCAACTGATTGTTTATACGCTGCTGGATATTAAACGACTTGATCTCGGCATTAGGCAATTAGTAAGCATTTTGGAGCAGGCCATGATCAGCGCATTGTCGTCATACGGCATCAAATCGCAGGCAAGAGCCGATGCTCCGGGTGTTTACGTCGATGAAAAAAAAATTGGATCCATTGGTTTAAGAATAAAAAAAAACTGCAGCTATCATGGTTTAAGTCTAAACAATACGATGGACTTGAGTCCTTTTGATGACATCAACACCTGCGGATATACAGGACTCCAGGTTACCCGACTGGCTGATCTTGGTGTGGCTGTCACTAATGAAGAGTTGGTCATTCCCGTTATTCAGGCAATTAACAAGGCGTTACATTCATGACCTTTCAAGCTCCTTCGCGTTCAACTCCGGAATCACATCAACGTAACACCGAAAAACTGGCTCGAATACCGATCAAGATTGAAAACGCTGAAACTACACTGCGTAAACCCGACTGGATACGCATAAAAGTGATGGCCGGTGATGAAATTGGACGTATAAAAAAATTATTGCGCGAACATCAATTACATACAGTCTGTGAAGAGGCGGCCTGTCCGAACCTGGCTGAATGTTTTCAGCATGGTACGGCTACCTTTATGATTATGGGTGATTTATGTACCCGCCGCTGCCCATTTTGTGATGTTGCACATGGCAAACCGTTGCCGCTGGATAAGGATGAGCCCCAAAATCTTGCAAATGCCATTCAGGCGATGGCATTAAACTATGTTGTTATCACTTCGGTGGATCGTGATGATTTACGGGACGGTGGGGCGGGACATTTTGCCGATTGCATCAAAAAAATTCGTCAACAGACGCCGAGCACAAAAATCGAAATTCTGGTACCGGATTTTCGGGGGCGTATCGAAAAGGCGATCGAGATTCTGGCGAATGACCCCTGCGATGTTTTCAACCACAACCTGGAAACGGTTCCCAGGCTCTATAAACAGGTTCGGCCTGGCTCGGATTACCAGGGATCTCTGGCGTTATTGCGCCGGTATCATGAGTTTCAACCCCAGGTACCTACCAAGTCAGGCCTGATGCTGGGTATAGGAGAAGAGCCGGATGAAGTTCACCGGGTTATGGCTGATTTGTTGGCTAACGGTTGTTCAATGCTGACTTTGGGGCAATACCTGCAGCCCAGCAAGGCGCATTTACCGGTCAAAAGTTATGTGACACCTGAGCAGTTTGATGCGTACGGTGCCATGGCCAAATCAATGGGGTTTAAACAAGTCGCCAGCGCGCCGATGGTAAGGTCATCGTATCATGCCGATATACAGGCCAAAGCAATAATTAACGAATAAGCAAGTGTACTGCTGTCCATGGTTCAATAGATGACGATATTCAAACAAGCCGGGGCGAGCTAGTTCTTTGAGTTGAAACTGCAATCGTGTTTCAGCTTACCTTGCTGAGTTTTATAGACTGTTTTTCTAATAGAGATAATGCAAAACTGAACGCATCAGGAAAATCAATGAGAGCGGCTTTAGTGGATTTTTGAATATCTTCAAATAATCCGAATTGGGTTTTGTATTTCAGATTCCCGATAGCTAGTGGCCCAATGCTTCTGAAGCAGCCATGAGCGAATTCAACGCGGGCCCCTAAATCATGTAAGCCTACGCCCATAACACCGCAGGGCGGTACGGCGTTAGTATCTGCGACGACCAATAATTTACTGGCGTTATTCAAATGACCTTCCAAAATACGCACACCCGCCCTTGCGGCGCAAATAATCACGTCGGAATCGGCAAGTTCTGCGGTCTTTTCTTTATTGGTCTGGGTTGAAACCCATTCGATATCCGTCTGGTAGCGTTGGCAAAATCGTAATGCAGATTGCTGATCGTCATCAGCGAGCAATTGGCAAAGCTTTACGTTGGCGCCTTGTTTAGCAGCCAGTATGGCCGCACAAATACCGACAGGCCCGGTACCAAACACGGCAACATTCAGACCGTGCAAATTTTTGTAGTAATGCTCTCTAAGTACCTGCTCAATCAATGCAACAATACTGCCTGATGTCGTGTATGCGCCATTAGGATCTGCAAACACACCCACCTCGAATGGATCCACCATTGCTTTTTTGGCGCTTTGGAACATGTCAGTCGCCAGATGTACGTCTCGGCCACCGATAAAAATGCCGGTATCATTAAAGCGTTTGGGGGGACGACAGAATATGGCATCCTGAACAATTCCGGTTACACTTTTTGGATCAATAAGTGTAAGAGGTACCACCAAATCAAAGCCTGCATCGGCAGCGATGGTAACGTCAAACGGGCTAATATTGTCGCCGGGAGTTAAAAAATAAAGAATGCGTTGTGTCATCATTACTCTCATTGGGTAAGTCAGATCGTCAGAAAAGTAACGCAGTATATTTAAACTGCTTTACCTAGCTTAATTGCTTGTTGTTCAAGGACTGAAAGAGCAAAAGCGTATGCATCGGTAAAATCTATATATGCCGCTTCAGAAGACGTTTGAATTTTTTCAAACAAACCAAACTGGGTTTTATATTTCAAGTTGCCGATAGCCAATGGACCGATACTCAAGAAGCTGGTGCCGAAATAGTCAGCCACAGTGCCAAGGTCATTGAGTCCGATGCCAGCAACACCACTGGGAGGAACGGCATTGGTATCGGCTACAACAACTAATTTTGTTGCATTGATCAGGGATCGCTCAAGGATACGCACACCAGCTCTGGCCGCGCAAATAACGACCTCAGTGTCTTGAATTTCCTTGTCCCTTTCTTCCTGGGTTTGAGCAGACACCCATTCAACGTTTACATTATAGCGATCGCAGAAACGTTTGGCGGCTCTTTCGTCATCATCGGCAACCAATTGACACAACTTGACAGTAGCCCCTTGTTTAGTAGCCAGAATTGCGGTGCAAAGTCCGACCGGTCCGGTGCCAAACACGGCAACTTTTCTTCCGTCTAAGCCATTGGCTGAATGCGCTTTAAGCACTTGCTCAACCAGAGCGACAATACTTGCCGAAGTGGTATAGGCGCCGTTAGGATCGGCAAAGATACCGACTTCAAAAGGTCCAACCATTGCTCTTTTGGCATTCAGAAACATGTCTGTTGCCAAATGCACGTCCCGGCCACCGATAAAAATACCGGTGTCGTTAAAGCGTTTGGGTGGACGACAAAAAATAGCATCCTGAACCATGGCCGCCACTTTCATAGGTTCCACTTTGGTAAATGGAATGACCATATCAAAGCCCGCATCAGCCGCGAGCGTGACATCAAATGGGCTGATGTTGTCGCCTGGGGTAAGAAAGTACAGGATTCGTTGCGACATGAGTGTTTCCTCGGAATATGTAGTAGAGCTAGCTAGAAACATAGTTGATTATCAGGTAATTACTAGGAGTACAAAATAACCGATTGTGTTGAAAACGACTGGTTAGGTGGTGTTAAGGAGCTTCTAACTGGACTGTAGATTGTAGTGAAATAATGGTGAATTTAGCTGCTTGATCTGACCGATTGTCGGCATAAATAGTGTTTGTTATACCAATCCCAATAGGATGTTATTTGAATCCAACCTAACTTTCGGCAACTGCTCTTGCGTCGCCTAAAGCGACTACTGTCGATGCTCTACTTACCTACATCCATGTAGGCATCCCGCTGGAGTAGGTATAGCATGTGACTTTATTGGGAGTGGTATTGGTTCGAGTCTCGCAGCAACGCTGCAAATTCAGATGCAGGTAGTGGTCTACTGCAGAAATAACCTTGATACAAATCGCAGCCTTTTGACTTCAAAAAGGCTAATTGCTCTTTGGTCTCAACACCTTCGGCCAACACTTTATAGCCTAATGTGTGACCCATTGCGACGATAGTCGCTGCAATTTCCATATCATCCTGATGGTAAGGTATTTCGTCGATAAAGCTTTTGTCTATTTTCAATACATCCAAGGGAAAACACTTGAGGTTGGCTAGCGATGAATATCCGGTGCCAAAGTCATCAATTGCCAGACGAATGCCTTGTGCACGCAAGCTTTTGAGAAGTTGTACGGCTTCCAGTTCTCGTTCCATCAAGCCACTTTCAGTCAATTCCAGTTCCAGATGCTCAGCGGTAAATCCCGTTTCTGCGAGCACGTCTGCGACTAATCCACTGATATCGCCCTGACACAATTGATGTGGTGAAACATTAACTGATAATTTAATTGGTGGCAGGCCCGAATCCGCCCACAGTTTGCCTTGCCGGCAGGTTTCTTTCAGTACCCATTCGCCGATGGCCATGATGAGTCCCGTCTGTTCAGCGACCGGAATGAAGCGAATGGGAGGAATCAGGCCTTCAACAGGATCAAGCCAGCGAACCAATGCTTCTGCGCCCACAATTTTGCCGGAGATAATATCAATCTGAGGTTGATAAAAGACGCGTAATTCATTTTGAACAATGGCGCGGCGTAATCTGGCTTCAAGGCTGATCCGCTCGCGTACGGCGTTGGTTAATTCATCAGAAAAATAGGCAAATCGATTGCGGCCGGCATCTTTTGCCTGGTATAAAGCGGTATCGGCTTGTTGCAGGAGTACTTCCGGAGTATCGCCGTACTCAGGGTAAAGACTGATGCCGATGCAGGCTCCAATTCTTACGTCGTTGCCTTGAGGAAGCAGCCAGGATTCGTTCAAATCAGCAATAATGGATTCCGCCAGGCGAGCGGCATCTTCAGGCTGCGTGATATCTTCCAACAATACCGCGAATTCGTCGCCACCCAGACGGGCAACTGTATCGATATTGCGCAAGCGACCGGTTAATCTTTCAGCGACCATCTTCAGCAGTTGATCACCAGCCGTATGGCCCAGGCTATCGTTAATGTCCTTGAAACGATCAAGATCCAGCATTAATAACGCTAATTTCTTGTTCTCGCGCTTGGCCAAATCGATTCCGTGCTCCAAGCGTAAAAAAAGCAGCAAGCGATTGGGTAAAGACGTTAAAGGATCATGGTGAGCAAGAAAATCAAGCTGCTTTTCGGACGCCTTAATATGGGTGATGTCGGTAAAAACCCCAACGTATTCAGAAATTTTTCCATTTTCGTCACGCACGACGCTCACATTTAACAATTCCGGATACGCATCTCCATTTTTGCGTTGGTTCCATATTTCTCCTTGCCAATATCCTTGATTCTGGATGGTCGTCCATATCTTTTTATATTGCTTCCTGTTTTGACGTCCGGAGGAGAACAGCTCGGATGACTTCCCTAAGACCTCGGACTTTTGATAACCGGTAATGGTGGTGAAAGCATTATTCACCATGATGATTTTACGCTGGGCATCGGTGATCATAAAACCTTCGTGACTTTGTTCAAAAACTTTGGCGGCCAATTTAAGATGGGCTTCGGCCTGTTTTTGCTCGATTGCAAGTGCAATGAAGTGGGCCGCCATCTCAACGAGTTTCAGATTTTGAATGGAAGGGAAGCCTGGTGCGTGCTGATAAACTACAAAGGCTCCGAGTACGCTGGTATCACTGGAAAAAATGGGTTCCGACCAACAACAGGCAAGCCCTGAATTTTCGGTAAGCTCCTTATAAGCCGACCATGAAGGATGATCGCTAAAATCTTCCACGATGGTGCGTTTACTGGTTGCTATGGAAGAATCCGTGGAGCCGGCAGCAACGGCTATTGATAGTGCATCAATTGCCTGATCATGTAATTCGGGAAAGCTGGGGGCGGCTCTTACTTTTAAATGGCCTTCGTTGCTTGCCAGCAGAATGGAACATAACATATCGGGATTGATGGCCTCCAGTTTGCGAACAGCACCCCTCAGGATAGAGTCCAATGAAAGTCCACAGGTTAAAGATTCCAACATAAAGGTGCGTAGCTCTTCCTGCTCCTGAGCTCGGTGTTGCTCGGTCAAATCCATGTTGGTGCCGGATACACGCTTTGCTTGCCCCGATGGATCCCGAGTAATAAATCCACGTAATAAAATGGGGACATAGTGTCCATTTTTATGACGTAACCGCAGTTCGAAGCTGATACTCTCCTGGTCGCCACGGAGAGCGGCATCTAATCGGGCTTTAAAATTCGCTACATCATCGGGATCGATGAATTCCAGCCATAGGTCTTCGTCATTAGTCAATTGATAATCTACGTAACCTAACATTTTCCACCACTGGGGCGATAAATAGAGTTGTCGGCTTTCAAGATTCCAGTCCCATGGTGCATCGAGGGAACCTCTGATAATCAGCGCCAGTCGTTGTTCGGAGTCAAACAAGGCCTGTTCAGTCTGCTTTCTTGTTGTGATATCTCGAGTGACGCCGAGCAGCATGACAATATGGCCTGAGTCATCGCGAAGCGGTGCGGCATGTGTTTCCAACCATCGGCGTGTACCGCTTAGGCCGATAATTTCAAACTCCAGTATACCTTTGTCGCCATTTATCACGCGCGTATGCAATGCGACCAGGGCATCGCGATAGGCGGGTACAATATAATCTAATAATGGTTGTTGCCGGGCTTCCTCTAATGAGGATGCTTCAAGCATGGCAAGGCCTGCCTGGTTCATGTCGATGAGCTCGCCGTTATGTCCCAGGACCTTAACACATTCAGGCTCGGTCTCAATGATGGTGCGTAAGTAGGTTTCACTCTTTTTCAACGCGTTTTCGGCGGCGCGACGCTCAGTTTCATGCGAGATGCTATCGAGGCCAAAACTAATATCGCAAGCCATAGTAATGACTAATTGACGGATGGATTCATCAAATGCATGCTGTTTATCGGCTAACAGATTGAATGCACCGATAGGGCGTCCATTGCGACAGATAGGTAACGATGCTGAGGATTGCCAGCCAAACCTTTGACAATAGTCACTCCATGGGACAGTGCTAGAGCCTTGTGTTAAATCTTGGCACCAGAATGGCCGGTTTTCCCGAATGGCTGCGTCTGCTTGGTACCACTCCGGTTGTTGATCGGAATGGGCCAGGAGAAGCAGTTCATGCAGATGGTTACTGTTGTTGCCATAACGGTAGATGACATTGATCTGTCCGGTTTCATTGTTGGTTACACTTATCCACGCGAGTTTCATACCGCCCAAATTGACAGCATGCTGGCATATTTGCTGAAACAGAACGGCTTCCGTTTTGCAACGAACAATTGCTTGATTGCATTGACTTAAGGCTGAAAAAAGTTGCATTTGGCGATGTAATTCCGCTTCATTTTTCGTTTGTTCACTTATGTCCAGAATGGTTGCGATAATTAAATTTTCATAGCCGACGGTCTGGCGTAGGCATCTCATGTCGGCGGTGACAAAAATGATATTTCCATCTTTGCCGATATAGCGCATATCCATCACATACGCATCCGTTGCCCCTTGCAGTATGCGTTCAAATTCAAAATGAGTTTGCTCCAGGTCACCCGGATGTGTAATGTCAGAAAGCTTTAATTGGTTAAGTTCTTCGTGGCAATAGCCCAAAATTTCGCAAAATCGGTCGTTCGTGTGTACCCAGACTTGAGTTTTCGGGCAGATAATTGCCACTCCTACAAATGGCAATTGGTTAATAAAACTGAGTAATGGGTTGTTGCTAACGTTGTTCGACAGGGGCTGCAAATGATTGAATCGTTTATGCTGCTTGAAAAGGTAAGTCATCATAAACGCAAGAAATAGAAGGAGGATGAAGAGTCCGAGTCCGCCAGCGTAACTAACTAATAATACAGGTTCCTGCATTGTTAACATCCCATCAAGATAGTCTCAAGCTTTTATAAACAGGGAAAAATACCAAAAATTCGAGGAGATCTTACGAAAACAGACGAAAAATCAGCTTTTAAATTTTACAGTCAGCATTAAAGGGCAAGTATACTGATAACATCACTTAATAACATTATGGATAATATTGATTTTATAAGAAAATTTAAATTAGTATAAGTTGTTTTGCTGTGTTTGTTAACAGTCATACTTTACTAATTTCGCCTGTCATTGAACTATGCAATTGTTGGATAATCTCATTCTATTAATTCGAGTATTTGAAAAGACTTCTTAATCTTATTCGTTTAAAATAGTATGGTTATTAGATTGCTCGATTGCAAAATCGGGTTTTAATTTTGTTTACTCTGAGGTCGTCGTATGCATAAACAACTTTTCACCTTTGCCCTGAGCATCCTGCTATTGCTTATGCATCCGTGGAGTCAGGCTGCGACTGATTTGCCGCCAACAGCGAAAATTGAAATAGGTCCCTCAGAACCGGTCTGTTCAGAATTTACGCCGGCAGAATGGCGAACCGAACAGATCATTGATGGTGTAACAATTCAGGAATCCCGTTTGTGTGAACCTGACAACCCGGCGGATATCGCAGCCTTTGTTAAAGGTACCAATGGAATTTCCATGGATACGCTCATGAAAACCCAACTGGCAGCGGATGCCCTCACCGTGTCGGATGATCTGGACGGAGATGGCGATCCGGACAAAATCGTTATTAAACTCGAAATTGTTGAACTCAATGGGCATTCACCAGATTTTTATGGTCAAACGACGACCTTTGATATCGCGCCCGGCATCCAGCCGACGTTTTGGGTTTACGCGCCCAAAACAAGGGACATGTCGACCAAAAGTCTTTACGAGCTGGAAGCCAATCCCTTGTTGCGTGCACCGTCGCCGGTCATTCGAGTCGAACAGGACGATGTGATCTGGATCGTTCTGGAAAATACGCATTATTTACCTCACTCCATCCACTTGCATGGCATCGACCACCCCTATATGGATCATGGTGGTAACGGTAATGATGGAGTAGGACAAACGAGCAACATGGATACGATGCCAGGACAAAGTAAAACCTATGTTATCAAGCCGCGTCAACCGGGCACCATGTATTATCATTGCCATGTCCAACCGCACACGCATATTCCAATGGGCTTGCAAGGTATTTTTGTGGTTGAGGAAAATCGCCCTAACAATTGGGTGCAAACACTAAATGTTGGTGCAGGGCAGGTGCGTCACCCTTCTGTTGCCGTTCTTGAAAAATATGCACGTGAATATGACTTGCATTATCAATCAGCCGACAAGGAACTACATGAGGTAGTGGCACGATCAGCCAATGATCCACGCCTGATTGCAAAACACATGAACATGGAATACGACACCACAGAAGCGACGGATGATTACTACATGTTGAATGGCCGTTCGTTCCCGCTTACATTAAGGGAGTCACTGATTGCCATGGAAGAAAATCAAAAAGTTAAATTGCGCGTATTGAATGGGCATACCGATTCGTTTGCGCTGCATATCCATGGTCATAAGCCGACCATCACCCATTACGATGGCGTTGATAACGGACCAAGCTCCTATATAACCCGTGATGTGCATGGCATGGTGCCGGCACAGCGCATTGATTTGGAATTGAGCGGCATCGATGACGGTTTGCATAGTTTCGGACAGGGCATCTGGATGTTTCACGATCATGTTGAAAAGTCTTTTACAACCGATGGCAAAGGCGAGGGCGGTGACATCAGCTTGGTGGTTTATAAAGGCTATATAGATGAAAAAGGCATTCCATCAGCTCATGGCATGAGTCTCGCGCCGTATTTCAGCAAGGCCTTATGGAAGGGTAAATATCCGATCTGGCAAGATTATGATGCCTGGCGTAGCTTAGGATTGCCCGATCTGAATGCGAGTTACCAGCCATCGAAAGTTGCTGTGCAAACGGTTGCTGTCAAGCTTTCTGACACCATGAGCGGCGCGGCGGCTACTGCTGCAGCGGCTGCCAAACAACAAGAAAGTTCAGTGACGGGTCGTTTATTGTTTGGTTTTCTATTAGGCATATTTAGTTATGTACTGATCATGAATCGTCAGCCTATTTTGGTTCAGGGCAGTCAGCTGATAAAAAAATGGACTAAAAAGTAATTCTGATTACGTAAAAGCTTCAGCCCCTATCGAAACGATAAGTTTCCCAAAGAACGTCACCCCGGCATAGATTGCCGGGGTCCAGGCTACACGGATGTAAACCCAGCGATTAAGTTTACCGACGAGCCACATCCCTATGTTCTGGATCCGGCAACTGCTCCTGCGTCGCCTAAAGCGCCTACTGTTGGTGCATACCTTCTGCATCCTTGCAGTCGACCGGCAATCCATGCCGGTATGACGGCTACTTGATGATTTACCATTTCAACTGAAAGTTGTACGTAATCAGGAAAGTAATGGCACGTGAGGGCACATACTGAAACTTTCTTCTTGTCTCAGTATGTGCAGAATGCATGCTACAAGGCTATAGCGTCTTTAGATATTCTACCAGGGCTTTTCTGTCAGCTTCTGTAATTGGCGGCAAGGTTTCTGTTTCGAACTGTCCCGTCGAATTTCGAACGGGTTTGCCGTTGTCATCCAGTTTGATGATGGGTGTTACACCCGCTGCATACTGATGTCCGGTGTTTTTATTGCCGGGTAACGACGTGTCGAATTCAAATAAGCCTGGGTAGGATGAGCGATCTTTGCTGACCAGGCCTACTTTTACCGGATCAAATTCTCTACTGCCGACGGTAAAATGGTTAGACCGACATTGTTTTCCGGATGCCATTTCGGCATCGCTACAACTGGGCATAAACAACTCGTACAGGTTTGGTACAGAACCGTTATGCAAATAAGGCGCTGTTGCCCAGATACCGTTTAAGTTTCGGCCTTTATAAGCTAACAGGCTGTCAGGAACCGTGTTGTTAATTTCAAAGTCCACATGATGTTCGGTTTTTTTGATTGGATTACTGGTGAATGCTACGAAGAAGTCATAGATTTTCTCTATTCCTCGGCGGAAAAATGACTTGTCATGATCTGTTTCCAAAATAACACCGGCTGTGGTTTTTTGCAGTGCCGCTAAAACCGGGGTTTTATCGCCAAATACGGTGGTTGATTCGATCATCATCTCGCCTTTGAACAAGCCGCTGTCGCCTTGATAGCTGACAGCGTTGACGGCCATTGTCGGATCTGTGCCAAGATTGGGCAAACTGGCAAACTGGGCGATAACTCTTCGTTCGGAACTGCTGCGGTTAAATGCTGCCGGAT
Organism: Methylococcaceae bacterium; assembly: GCA_013140705.1. Classification (GTDB taxonomy): domain Bacteria; phylum Pseudomonadota; class Gammaproteobacteria; order Methylococcales; family Methylomonadaceae; genus JABFSH01. The sequence continues at coordinate 498 of JABFSH010000062.1, read as the reverse complement.
TGCCGTGACATAAATTACACTTATATTCACTGAAAATCTGCTGGCCTTTCTTGGCCAGTGTGCGATCTATTGCCGGAAGAATACCTTCTGGCCATAATGGCGACTCGAGTGAAACCAGGTGCTCTTCGAGTCGAATTAAATTACGCTGTACGGCTGACGAACGGTAACCAATATCGCCCGGTTGTTTTTTAAGATCAAAGGTTGCAAACACGCCGAGCACTTCGCCCGTATTACGACTCAAAGGTCCCAGGAATCCCAAATGGCCGCCAGGATTGTTATCGGCAACGCCATTCCACTGAACAAAGTCATGTTGTGGTGTATCCCACAGGAATGGAAAACTGACAGGGGCATTCGCCGGATTGGCATTCGCTTGACTAGTACCCAACTTCTGAAATACATCCGATAACCTAACCCATCTTCGTGACTCCAGTCTCTCTAAGTCATTGAATTTTTGTTGCACGCGGCTTTTGTTTCGAAAAACTCCTTTAAAATCAATGG
>JABFSH010000019.1 GCA_013140705.1 Methylococcaceae bacterium | reverse complement strand
TGCCCTGATCTTTACAAAAACTGAGTTAATGGCTTAATAGTCAGTCATCTGCTCAAAAAAACCGGCTTTTCAGGAGCCTTTATTAACTTACTCCGGTTACCATTGGATAATTTTGCAAGTGGCTCTACTTATTAAGATTTAATAATAAGTACTCTAGTTACAATATGTTATGAAAATTTTTATATACGTACTTACTACGTAAGTACATGGTACCGAGGAAAGGACTTGAACCTTCACGGAGTTTCCCCCACTAGCACCTGAAGCTAGCGTGTCTACCAATTTCACCACCTCGGCAGGTGAAGCTTTAAAAGCTTGAAAGTGAGCGCGAAATATACAGATTCAACATGCTTTTGTCAATCAGGCATAATGCTTTTCTTGTTTGTGATGTTTATAGTGATTTATCCTGTCTGACACGGTTGTTGGCGCGATAAAGGTTGGAATCACGATGTTGCGAACAAATTTTTTATTCAATGCCATACGGTCTCTAAAGCATGTATCATATGACTTTAGCATGGGTATTGTGTGCATTTCGAGTTTTTATTCAGTTGAGTTAACCATTTAACATTCCAATTAATTATTTAGATGACATCAAAGTCGAAAAAACCCGCCGGTTTTAGTTCAACAAAAGATCCTTACGCGCAGCGCGAAGCTGAAAAATATGAAAATCCCATTCCCAGTCGAGAACATATTCTTCAACTAATTGAGCACAGCGGCAAGCCGTTGCGCCGTGTCGATATTTCGGAGGCGTTTTCGCTGGCATCCGAAGAACAGCTTGAAGCATTGCGGCGTCGTCTCCGTGCCATGGAGCGCGACGGGCAGTTATTGTTTAATCGAGCACAGCAGTATTGTCTGGTGAATAACAAGAATTTAATTGCTGGACGGGTGATTGGTCATGCGGATGGCTTTGGCTTTATAAAACCTGATGATGGCTCGGATGATCTGTTTTTATCGCCCAGAGAGATGAATTCTTTGCTGCATAATGACAGAGCCCTGGTGCGTGTTGCCGGTATTGATAAAAAAGGACGCAGGGAAGGCGCTGTTGTTGAAATTCTGGAGCGCAATACCAGTCAGGTTGTTGGCCGGTATTTTAAGGAAGATGGCTTCAGTTACGTCGTGCCCGACATAAAAAATATTGCACAAAACGTCCTGATTCAGAAAGGCGGCTCAGCTAAAGCCAAAAAAGGACAAATTGTCATAGTTGAAATTGTTGAACAACCGACCAAAGTCAGGCAACCGATTGGACGAGTGATTGAGGTTTTGGGTGACCATCTGGCACCGGGTATGGAAATACAGATGGCCATACGATCTTATGAGTTGCCACATCAATGGCCGGATGAACTATTACTGGAAATCAAACCATTAAGCCCGGAAGTGCCGGAATCAGCGAAGGTTGATCGGGTCGATCTGCGCGACTTACCTTTGGTGACGATCGATGGCGAAGATGCTCGCGATTTTGATGATGCCGTGTTTTGCAAAAAAACGCCCAACGGCTGGAAATTGCTGGTTGCCATCGCGGATGTGTCTCACTACGTCAAATTGGATTCTGCGCTGGATCGCGAAGCGAAAAATCGCAGTACCTCGGTGTATTTTCCCGAACAAGTGATTCCAATGCTACCAGAAATTTTGTCGAACGGTTTATGTTCGCTGAATCCGCAGGTCGATCGTTTGTGCATGGTTTGCGAGCTGTTGATCGATCATCAGGGAGTGGTCAGCCGGGCTCGGTTTTTCGAAGCAGTGATGAATTCTCATGCTCGCTTAACCTACACCGACGTAGCAAAAATGCTGGTGGATGGTGATAAGGTGCTGGCTAAAAAATACAAAGCCTTGTTGCCGCATTTACAGGATCTCTATGCACTTTATCAAGCCATGCGTATCAGTCGTGAACTGCGTGGCGCCATGGATTTCGATACGCAGGAAACCAAAATTATCTTCGGGAAGGAGCGTAAAATTGAAAAAATCGTTCCTACCGAGCGAAACGATGCCCATAAACTGATCGAGGAGTTTATGATAGCGGCCAATAGCGCCGCTGCACGGTATTTAAATGCTAAAAAAATGCCCAGGTTGTTACGGATTCATGAGGGGCCTAGTGCAGATAAATTGTTCAATCTGAAAACATTTTTGGGCGAGCTCGGGCTGAAATTAGGTGGAGGCCCGCAGCCGACTCCGCTGGACTACATGCATTTGGTAGAATCGATTAAAGGCAGGCCGGACGCACATCTGATTCAGACGGTATTACTGCGCTCGATGTCGCAAGCCGTTTACAGTCCGGATACAAAAGGTCATTTCGGCCTGGCGCTGGAGGCTTATACACACTTTACCTCGCCGATCCGTCGTTATCCCGACCTGTTGGTACATCGTGCGATCCGACATTGCTTACAGAGTAAATCGGTGGCCAGCTTTTGTTATGGTGTTCCCGAAATGATCACACTGGGTGAACAGTGCTCGGCCAAGGAACGTCGGGCCGATGATGCAACACGTGATGTCGTCAGCTGGCTTAAATGCGAGTACATGATGGATAAGGTGGGAGAAGAGTTTGACGGCATTATTTCCGCAGTGACATCGTTCGGCTTTTTTGTGGAACTCGCCGAGATTTATGTGGAAGGTCTGGTTCATATCAGTAATCTTGGTCAGGATTACTTTCATTTTGACCCTGTCAGTCATCAGTTGAAAGGTGAACGCACCAATACCTGTTTCCGATTGGGTGATCGGGTTAAGGTGTTGGTGTCTCGGGTCGATCTGGACGAAAAAAAGATTGATTTTGAACTCGTCAAAAAACAGGGTGCAGTAAAAAAAGCAAAGTCGAGTAAACCAGAAATTTCGAGCAAGCCTGCAAAAAAGAGACGGAAGTAAAGGTGAGGCTTTGGGCTGTGTTCCATGAAGTAAACATATTACAAGTCACGGATTTGCTTTCTGGATGCCGGCTATCCACATGGGGCTTTTCAGTATGTCATCATAACGGTAACTTGAGAGATATGCCACTTTAGCTTAAAGTTGTCCGTAATCAGTCAATACGATATTGTTCTAAATTAAATCGACTCATAACCAGATATCATGAGTTTTGGGTAGGAGAAAAATGATGCAACTCACAGCTGTTTTTACATATGCCGAAGAAGGCGGTTTCGTTGCGCTTAATCCTGAAACGGGCACAACAACTCAGGGCGAATCCATTGAAGAGGCACTGGAAAACCTGCAAGAAGCTACGGCTTTGGACTTGGAAGAATTTTCATTGACGGTATCGAGAACTTCGCTGGTCACCTCATTTACTGTACCGACACATGCCTAAGCTGCCACATCTTTCAGGTGCGCAAATAATCCGCACACTTGATATTCTTGGATTTGTTCGAATTAGGCAGAGCGGAAGTCATGTCCTGTTACGGCGGGGAAGTGTCGGTTGTGTCGTACTGAATCATAAAGAAGTCAAAATTGGTACATTGGCTGGTTTACTTCGACAGACTGGTGTATCTGCTGAAGAATTCCTTTCGGCTCTTGCTTCTTGATTTGAGTTTTTTTGCACTGATCCAGTGAGAATGCTTTCTTGAAGCCTCCTAAAAATCGAAACGAACTATGTAAACAATGAAGCTAAACAAAGTATTTGGCCTGCACTCTGTGCAGGCGGCCCTGGATTATGCGCCGCAAAAAATCAGCAAAGCGTGGATGGATGCGCAGCGCCAGGATCAGCGTTTGAAGCCGATCATTGAAGCCTTGCTGGATCTGGGCATAGAGCCGGAAAAAGTGGACAGAAAAAAGCTGGATCGATTGGCCGACGGCAGTAATCATCAGGGCGTGGTGATCGAAATCGCTATGCCTGGTGAATTATCCGAAAGCGAGCTAAAAACTGCCATGGAAAACATATCCGGCATGGCCTTGTTTTTAGTATTGGATAACGTACAGGATCCGCATAATCTCGGTGCTTGCCTCAGAACCGCCGATGCGGTCGGCGCACACGGTGTTATAATAACCAAGGACAATGCAACCGGCATAACGCCGACGGTCTGTAAAGTGGCCAGTGGCGCCGCAGAAACGGTGCCGGTATATCAGGTCACCAATTTGTCCCGAACCTTGCGCTGGCTCAAAGAACAGGGGCTTTGGGTGATGGGGACTGCAGGCGAGGCAACGCAGACGGCGTATCAAACGGACTTTACCGTCCCGCTGGCTCTGGTTGTCGGGGCTGAAGGCAAGGGACTTAGACGCCTGACCCGCGAGCAATGCGATATGCTGGTTAAATTGCCGATGCTGGGACAGGTAGAGAGCCTGAACCTTTCGGTCGCTACCGGTGTGCTACTTTATGAAATAACTCGGCAGCGACAATTCTCGACCAACTCATGACAGAACCATCAACTACTTTACTTGAAGGCGTGCGCCTAAGTTGCATGCGCGACGACAGGATCTTATTCGAGGAACTGGATTTCAGTCTGAAACCAGGCCAAGTCTTGTTGCTGGAGGGCAAGAATGGCAGCGGAAAAACCTCATTGCTGCGCATTTTATGTGGCTTTAGAGAACCCGATGCAGGCGATGTACGTTGGTGCGGTGAGGGAATTAGCGGTAGCCAATATTATGCAGACATGGCTTATGTGGGCCATATGGATGGCATAAAAAAAGAGCTGACCGTGCACGAAAACCTGAAAGTGTCGTTAGCACTCAGTAGCGCCGGGCACTACTCGATTCAACAAGCTCTGGATAAAGTTAAATTGACCGGCTATGACGATGCCTTGGTTCAGTCGCTGTCTGCCGGTCAAAAGCGACGGCTATCACTGGCGCGCTTGCTGATAACTCACACTATTGTCTGGATTCTGGATGAGCCGTTTACGTCGCTGGATAAGCAAGGCATTGCCCTGATAGAATCTTTAATGGTCGAACACTGTACAAACGGTGGCATGATCGTACTTACCTCGCACCATGATATCAATTTGCAAGGTGTTGAGATTCAACATATCCCTTTATCCTGATGTCTTTGACTAACGCTTTTTTTGCCATTATCAGACGCGATTTGGTGCTTGCTCTGCGCAGACGATCCGAGATCGCCAATCCACTGTTATTTTTTGTTTTGGTTATTACGCTTTTTCCATTAGGAATCGGCGCGCAGCCACAGCTTCTGAGTGCTATAGCGCCAGGAATCATCTGGGTATCGGCATTATTGGCGGCGATGTTGTCTTTGGATAGCCTGTTTCGCTCGGATTTTGATGATGGTTCATTGGAGCAGATTCTGTTGAGCCCTCATCCAGCCTCTGTGCTTGTTTTGGGGAAAATCATTGCGCACTGGCTGGTAACCGGATTGCCCTTATTGATTATTGCCCCGTTGCTGGCGATTTTTCTGGGATTACCCAGCCAATCCATTGGCATTTTGTTGTTGACGCTGCTGCTGGGTACGCCCGTGCTTAGCTTGATTGGCGCGATAGGTGTCGCTTTAACGGTGGGTTTGCGCCGAGGTGGCATGATTTTGTCTTTGCTGGTATTACCGCTGTATGTGCCGGTTTTGATTTTCGCCAGTAATGCGGTGGACATGGCGGGTAGTGGCTTGCCTATTCATGCACAAATCAATATCCTGATTGCGATATTGCTGCTTACGCTGGTTTTGGCGCCGTGGCCAACGGCAGCAGCGCTCAAGATGAGTATGTCCTGATTTATTTACCCTCGATGCCTGGATTTTCGGCTGAGCGAAGCGTGGTTTTGCCGAAGAGTTGGTACTAAAGTTTCACGGCAGGTCGAGAAGGCTTTATAGCTTTTCATAAATTTAATGGCCGATACAGCGACCCGTGTTTCCTCAAGATTCAACACGGGGGCATCCCGAATATAAACAAAGGTAGGGTTGTTCCCCATTAAAAGGCCATCAATCATAGCCTCTGCCGCCGCCCCGTAGACGGAGAGTTGCCCGTAACCACCTATATCAGAGTTGTCGAGATAAACGGGATAGTCCCGTGATGCAATCACGTCGTGAATCCATGGCGCCGGCATGATTTTTAACGAAGCCTTGATGATCTGCGCCTTGCGTCGTTGCTCTTGTATCGAAAATCTAAGCGCTTCGCCGGCTTTATGAACAAAGTCCGCACTGCCGTACAAAGGAATCTGCTGTATTAAATAACAGGCATTTGCGGTTTTCTGAAACTCCCAGTGGGCCTGTTGCATGGGCGCCTGGAAAGAATCGGCCAGGCTTTGCGTGGTACTGGTCAGCAAAAAAAATAGTGCAAATAATCGCGTGGGCATATTCATAGTGGAAAACCTGTAACTGCTGGTGGTTTTATCGGCAGTTACCGATTTTTATTTAGGCATGTCGTAAAAAATTTTCGATGTGCTCAATGAAGACGGCTGGCTCTTGTACGTGCAGCCAATGACCTGCGTCGGGAATGAATGTCAGCTGGGCAGTGGGAAACGAGGGATAAATTGCATCGGCCTTGACAAAATTAGAGTCCTTTCCGGCAACAAATAGCGTTTTATTTTGGCAGGGAGGCAGATGGCCACAATTCGGGAAGGCGGCGATATTCGGTGCCATGCGATAAAAAATGTCCAGATTGATGCGCCACTGGTAGTGACTCTCTATCAATACCAGATTCTGCAATAAAAACTGCCGGTAACTCAGCTCGGGTATGGTCGAAGCCAGCAAGACTTCAGCCTGTTTACGATTACTGATCTCAGCTAATGGTAACGCTTGCAAAGCCGCCAAGGTGGCATTAAAGCTGTGAGAATAGCTGACGGGCGCAATATCGGCAACAATGAGCTTGTCCAGGCAATCGGGATAATTCAGCGCAAACCACATGGCAATCTTGCCGCCCATGCTGTGACCCATCAAACTGGCCTTTTTGATGCCCCGCTGATTGAGAAATTCCAGTACATCGATTGCCATAGACGGATAGTCCATTAAGGGCGCATGGGGTGAGGCGCCATGATTACGCATATCCACTACATACACATGAAAATGGGCCGCAAGTTTTTGAGCGATGTGGCGCCAGTTGCGCGCAGAAGCTAAAAATCCGTGCAGAATGATCAGCGGCGGGTTTTCGGCATGGCCGAATTCTTCAAAAGCCAAGTCCATAACGTCCATCAGGCGAAAATAAACAATGCGCCCATCAAGCCGCCAAAAATACCGCCCCAAACCACCAGCCAGCCCAGATGTTCACGAATGATGGCCTGAACCATCTCTTTTACCATCTGAGGCGTTAACTGACCCAGGCGTTTGTCGATAACGATTTCGATTTTGTCGATGATATCAATACCAATTTTATGGGCATCAAGGCCTTGTTTTAATGCGTCTCTAAAGCGATCGGATTCGGCGATTTCGGAAAGTGTGAGTTTCATTTTTTCCGTGAAGGGTGTTTTCAATGGCGCCAATGCCTCTTCACCGCCCATCATTAACAGCATGCCGCCAAAGGACGAGCCCATGATTGATGAAACCAGGCCTTCATAGATCCGGTCATAATCGACAGCGTTGAGCAGAGGATCCAGATTCAGCATTTTGCTGCCTTGCTGTTCCTCGGTTTCAATAAATCGTTCAATATTATCGACCGTAAAAAACTGTTCCATCATTAAGGCTTTGATGGAAAATTTAAATTCTTCAAAACGCTCTGGAATAACGCCTGAACCATACAGAAAAGGGATTTTTTCAAAAAGCATGTAAATGGCCAGCCAATTGGTGATAGCCCCGGACAGGGCAAAAAAGCCAATGGATTTGACCAATTCCTGCTGTACCGGGCAAAGATAGCCGATTGCGATAATGACAACGGAAATTAAATTAGTGACAAAGCTTTTGTTAAATAGTCGTTTCATGATGTCGTGCAATTAAATGTTCAAGTATTAGTTTTTCAGTTAACTAAGGGTTTAGTTCTGTCTTTACAGGATTTAAAAACCGATGCAACAGGTGATTCTGTTGTTTGGCGCAGTCAGGGTAAGTTAAAATAGGTGGACCACATAGAAAATCAGCCAAGCGCCCATCTTACCATTTCGGCATTCATGACCAAAACCCCGGATATCACCATTATTGGCGGTGGCATTATTGCCCTGCTTACGGCCCGCGAATTCCTTCTCGCTGGCGCAACCGTCACGGTGATTGAAAAAAATGCCGTTGGGCAGGAGTCATCGTGGGCCGGTGGCGGCATCTTATTACCCTTGTATCCCTGGCGCCAGCCGGACGCTATTTCTCGCCTGGCACTGCAAAGCCTGAAACTATACCCGACTTTGGCATCGCAACTAAAAAACGAGTCTTCAATAGACCCGGAGTGGAATCCCTGCGGTTTATTGATAACGAAAAATCCGGACTTTGAAACGGCGGTATCGTGGTGTAACAGGTATGATATTTCATACCAGACTGCTGATTCAGACAGGCTTCATGCATTCAATACTCAGCCCGATCAGCCGCTTTGGCTGCCCGGCATTGCTCAGGCACGTAATCCCAGACTGGTCAAGTCGTTGAAACAGGACATCTTGAATAAAGGTGTCCATCTGATTGAACATGCCGAATTGACAAATATCGTGTTGACCGGCAATCGTGTGACAGCCATTGAGACGGCATCGACTCGACTGACGGTTAATGAGTTGATTTTGTCTGCCGGTGCGTGGACCGGACAATTATTTCGCCATTTATTACCGACATTAACGAAACATGCGCCGAAAATCATGCCCGTTAAAGGTCAGATGCTGTTATTCGATGCTGAGCCGGATACGCTCCCGTTTATGGTGCTCGACGATGATCAATACCTGATTCCTCGGCTGGACGGAAAAATCTTGGCTGGAAGTACCGTGGAACTGACCGATTTCAGTAAAGCTACATCCGAAGAGGCCAGAGACCGATTGAACGCATTCGCGCTGAACTTGATGCCGGCTCTGAAAAATTATCCGCTGATTAAACACTGGGCGGGTTTGAGACCGGGCACTGATCAAGGTATTCCGTATATCGACAGGCATCCCGATATCAGCAACCTGAGTATTAACGCAGGGCATTTTCGCAACGGTTTGGTGATGGGGCCCGCATCGGCGCAGTTGATGGCGGATTTGATTCTGAAACGACCGACGTCGGTTGCTCCCGAGCAGTATCAATTGGCAAGCCCTCATTAACGTTGCTTTGGTACCTTACCTTATAGATAGGACACTCATGAATTTATACCCCCTATTAAAGCCTCTGTTATTTTCCCTTGACCCTGAAGTGGCGCATGAAGTCACGTTGAAGATGCTCAATGCAACGCATGTATCCGGATTGGCATCGCTGTTATATCCGGTTATCGAAGACAAACCGTTGACCGTCATGGGGCTGGAATTTAAAAACCCGGTCGGGCTTGCTGCGGGTCTGGATAAAAACGGCGATTATATAGATGCACTGGCCGCCTTGGGTTTTGGCTTTGTTGAAATCGGCACGGTCACGCCCAGGCCGCAACCCGGAAACCCGAAGCCCCGTTTGTTCAGGCTGCCCGAACATGAAGCTATCATTAATCGCATGGGCTTCAATAACCTGGGCGTTGATCACTTGCTGGAGAAGGTCAAAAAAACGGCATACTGTGGCCTCCTCGGCATTAATATAGGGAAAAACGCCGATACGCCGATAGAAAATGCACAAGACGATTATCTCGCCGGTTTACGCAAAGTCTATGCCTCAGCCAGCTATATAACGATCAACATTTCTTCACCGAACACCAAAAATCTGCGTCAGTTGCAGCAGGGTGATGAAATTAAAGCCTTACTCTCCGCTATCAAAGAGGAGCAATTAAAACTTAAGGACGAGCATGACCGTTACGTACCCATCGCGGTCAAAATAGCCCCCGACTTAAGCCTCGATGAAATCAGGCATATCGCGAACTTGCTGCTGGAGTTTGAGATGGATGCCGTCATTGCCACCAACACCACGATAGCGCGCGATGCCATCTCCGGCCATCGCTTGGCCAAGGAAGCAGGGGGCTTAAGCGGTGCGCCGGTCAGGCAGGCATCGACGCGGGTTGTGCAAGGCCTGGCGGCCGAATTACAGGGCCGTTGTCCGATTATTGCAGCAGGCGGTATTTTGAGTGCAGCCGACGCCCAGGAAAAATTGCAGGCAGGCGCCAGCCTGGTGCAGATCTACACCGGGCTTATTTATCGGGGTCCGCAGTTAATAGCGGATATCGTCAAGGCCTGTTGATGAGTCGCAATCGCCCGGTGGTATTATGTTTTTCCGGCCACGATCCAAGTGGTGGAGCCGGCTTTCAGGCTGACATTGAAACGCTGGTCAGTCATCACTGTCATGCCGCCAGTGTGATTACCGCCCTGACGGAGCAGGACACAAGCAATGTAAAAAAATTGATACCTCAATCGCCGTCTGATATTGTCAGCCAGGCGCATACGGTTTTAAACGATCTGCCCGTTAAAGCCTTTAAGATTGGCTTGATCGGTCACCATGAAACGGTGGTTGCCCTGCATTCGGTAATTAAAAACTATCCGGAGATTCCCGTGATTCTCGATCCGGTTCTGGCGGCAGGTGGAGGTGCGGCGCTGTCGAATCAATTATTGATCACGGCCATTATCGACTTACTGCTGCCATATACCACGGTGTTAACGCCAAACAGTCAGGAGGCACGGAAACTGACGGGCTTGACGGATTTGCAGGAATGCGGCCTGTCCTTACTGGACAAAGGCTGTAACACGGTGTTGATTACCGGTACGCATGAATCAACACCGGCTGTCAGTAATCAGGTATTCCAGCAGCAACGCTGTGTGCAGACATCATCCTGGCCCCGTTTGCCGGCGAGTTACCATGGATCAGGTTGTACACTGGCAGCCAGTATTGCGGGATTGATGGCGCATGGATTGAATGTATTGGCGGCAATCGATGAAGCTCAGAAATATACCTGGCAGACATTAAATGCCGCCTATCAGCCTGGTCGAGGACAACACGTTCCCGACCGATTTTGCTATTTCAACGACAGTCGCCGTTTACCAGACACCACCCGGGCTGACGAAAACCGATGAAACTACCCGCGCGCGGCTTGTATGCCATTACTCAGACCGACAATAAATCGCCCGAAACAATTATCAACGACGTGGCGGCAGCGATTCGCGGGGGAGCCGTGCTGATTCAGTATCGGGATAAAAATCCACGGGATGCTGTGTTTCTGGCTCGTGAATTAGTAAAGATCTGTCATCAGCACCATGTTCCGCTACTGATTAATGACCATATAGAGTTGGCCGCCGCAGTCGGCGCTGATGGTGTTCATCTTGGCAGGGACGATGGCGACATTGCGGAGGCCAGAAAATATCTGGGGCCGGATGCCATCATTGGAGTTTCCTGTTACGATTTTGTCGAAAAAGCTGTGGCAGCGCAAGCGCATGGAGCAAGTTATGCGGCTTTTGGACGATTCTTTCCTTCGACATCAAAGCCTTTGGCGGCACCTGCGACTCTTGCAACGTTACAAAAAGCCAAACAGGCTCTTACTATCCCCATTGTTGCCATAGGCGGTATTCTGCCGGAAAATGGCGGCGCATTAGTGGCGGCTGGTGCAGATTTGTTGGCTGTGATTGGCGGTGTTTTCGATGACCAGCCGGAACAGTCGGCCAGAGCGTATCAGTCCTTGTTTAAACGATAATGCAACGATGAAATGGAGTCTGGTGATGATTACTATTTTCCTGCTTTCCTGCGCAGGCATGATCGGCGTTTCAGAACAAAGGTTGATAGCCGGCAAAAAGATTGCATTTGAGCGCGACAAGGGTAACTGTCTGGCTTGTCATGTGATTGCAGACGGTGAATCGCCGGGTAACATCGGCCCCGTTCTGTCGGCGTTATCAAAGCGCTTTAACAATAAGCAGCTATTACGCGGGCAAATTTGGGATGCGACTCAGTTCAATCCGAATACCAGCATGCCGCCCTTTGGTAAAAATAAAATTATTAGCGAAGATGAGATTGACCAACTGGTCGATTATCTTTGGAGTCTTGAGTAACAGCACCAACAACAAACGGAGTGGTGTCCATGCCTTGTACCCGTAGAACATTTCTTCAACATGCCCTGACAGTGATGGCGTATTCTTACGGTTTGTTTGCCCGTCCGTCAGCGCATGCGGCGCCAGACATCGCAAAACCGGCATTTAGTCTATTGGAGCAGACACTCAAAGAGCTTTTTAACGGCTCGAAGATTATCGAAACCGATAAAATCGATATCCAGGTTCCGATGATTGCTGAAAATGGTGCCGTGGTCCCGATAACAGTCAGCAGCAGCCTCAACAATGTACGAAAGGTCTATATTCTGGTCGAAAAAAATCCGCAGCCATTGAGTGCCCGGTTTGCATTGGCGCCGGAACTTGAAACGATTGTTTCTGCGCGGTTGAAAATGGCTGAAACCTCTGATGTGATTGTAGTTGCAGAAACCCATGACGGGCTTTACAGCGCCAAAGCAGGCGTTAAAGTCACGATTGGCGGTTGCGGAGGTTAATATGTCCAGTATAAAAATTCGCACTAAACGTATCGATGGCAAGATACAGATCAGAACGTTGATTTCCCATCCGATGGAACACGGCCGTAACCGGAATAAGGAAACTAATGCGTTGATTCCGGCTCACTTTATCAAGCTGCTGACGGTCACTCATAATGACCAAGTGATAGTTACCGCTGATTTAAGTACCAGCATTTCCAAAGATCCGTATTTCGCGTTTATGCTTAAAAGCGGTCACGCCGGCGATAAGATCACCATCAGCTGGATCGATGATCTAGGTAACCGGGATTCTGAAACGCATGTGGTTAAATAAAAAACAGTCACAAGGCCAAAGGGGCAAGGTAAAAGGTTTAATTTTATCTTTGGCCTTGCACCTTTGGCCTTGTGCCTTATTTGCCGATCCTCTTCAAGACCAGTTTGCCTTCAGAGACTATTACCAACAAAAATTTCCACATTTGAAGCTTGAGGATTACGCCAACGGCGTCTACGCCATCGATGCCGTAGCCAAGCAATCCTGGCTGGCGATAGAGGAGTTTCCACCCTACGAGCCCGCCATAGAGCAGGGCAAAGCGCTATTCGAAACGGCTTTCAAGAATGGCAGTCATTATGCGGACTGTTTTCCAAATCAGGGTATCGGTATTGCCAATGACTATCCACAATGGGATAGCCTGCATGGCGAAGTGGTGACTTTAGCCGGCGCGCTGAACGCCTGCCGTATGAGGCATCAGCAAAAACCGATGATCGATCGCGATCAGGACATGGTTTATTTGCTGGCTTATTTGGCCTTTACGTCGCGCGGAAAAGCAATTCATGTGGTGATTCCGGATGACGATCCACTCGCCCTGGCGGCTTATGAAAAAGGCAAAGCGTTCTATTATCAGCGGCGTGGCCAGTTAAATTTTGCCTGTGCAACCTGTCATGTGCAAAATGTGGGTAAACGAATTCGTTCAGAATTGCTTAGTCCGTCATTGGGGCATACCGGGGGCTGGCCAACCTATCGTTTGAAATGGGGTGAAATAGGAACCTTGCACCGGCGTTTCTCCGAGTGTCTGGAACAAATCAAGGCTCAAGAGTTCCCGGCACAAAGCGTGGATTATCGAAATCTGGAATATTTTCTGGGTTTTATGAGTAACGGCATCCCGATCACAGGTCCCAGCACGCGCAAATGATGATTTCACCTGCCTTATCGGCGACTTGCTCGCCTTGGTGCTAATTCTTAATACCAATCCCCTTATGCAGAAGAAAAAGGCTAAATAATGTCAAGATAACAATAAATCCGGCAGTCATCAAAAAAGCCAGCTGAATATCGACATCCGTAACCCCGATCATGCCATAGCGGAAGGCATTTATCATATACAAAATGGGGTTGCCCATGGAAATATGTTGCCAGATTCCGGGCAACATTTCCACGGAATAAAATACACCACCCAGATAGCTGAGGGGGGTTAGGACAAAATTCGGAATAATTGAAATATCATCGAAACTTTCCGCCAATACGGCGTTAATGAAACCAGCCAAGGCAAATAAGGTTGCGGTCATCAGCATCACGGACAGAGTAATCCAGGTATTCTTGACAGAAAAATCGGCAAACAAAAGCGAAATTAATGCCACAACTGCGCCTACACAAACTCCCCGGACAATTCCACCACCGACATAGCCGCCAAGAATGACCCAGTTAGGAACAGGAGCAACCAGCAATTCTTCGATATTGCGTTGAAATTTGGTTGAATAGAAGGACGACACGACATTGGCATAGGCATGACTGATGACCGACATCAGGATAATCCCGGGCACAATATAGTCCATGTAACTGGCGCCATGAATGGTGCCAATCCGGCCACCGATCAACTTTCCGAAAATCAGAAAATACAGCGCCGTCGTTATGGCGGGCGGCAACAGGGTTTGCGGCCAGATACGGATAAAGCGATGAATTTCCTTGATAATAATGGTTCGAAAAGCAATTGAATAATTCATGGATGGGCACCAGACGCTTTGGCGTCGATCAAATCCAGAAACAATTGTTCCAAACGATTGCTTTTGTTTTTCATACTCGTCACTTTTATATGATGAACGGATAATTGACTGAATAATTGGTTGAGGCCGATTTCTTTCGGCACGGCAACATTCAGCACCTTGTCGGAAACACGTTCGACAAGAAAACCCTCAATAACGGGTGCGGCAGCAAGCGGTTCGGCCAGGTCCAGAACAAAATGATCGACATGCAGTCGCGCCAGCAAACTGGTCATATCAGAATTTTCAACAATCCGGCCTTGATCGATAATGGCGATGTTGCGGCACAAACTTTCAGCCTCTTCCAGATAGTGAGTGGTCAAAATGATGGTCGTGCCTTGCTGATTGACATCGCGCATCAATTGCCACATGGAGCGGCGAATTTCTATGTCAACCCCGGCGGTAGGTTCATCAAGAATCAACAGCTTGGGCGCGTGAACCATGGCGCGGGCAATCATGACGCGGCGCTTCATGCCGCCTGACAAACGCCTGGAGACGGCATTGCGCTTATCCCATAAATCCATTTGCTTCAGACAGTATTCGGTGCGTTGCAGTGCCAATTTTCGGGGGGTGCCGTAATAACCGGCCTGATTCAGTAATATGTTTTTGACAGTATCGAACTGATTGAAATTGATTTCCTGTGGTACCAGGCCAATGCAGCTTTTGGCCATTGCTCGCTCTCTTTTTAAATCATGGCCAAAAATGCTGACTGTCCCTGCTGTTTCGGTAACCAGTGAACTTATAATGCCGATGGCCGTCGATTTGCCTGCGCCATTGGGCCCCAACAAGGCAAAAAAATCACCGGCCTCAACATCAAGATCAATCCCTTTTAACGCTTCGAAGCCATTGTTATAAGTTTTTCTGAGATTACGAAGAGATAATGCATTCATGCTGAAACTAACACTTAACGGCAGCCTTTAAATAAGTTAAATTACTCACGCTATCCATTGATGAGGAATAGCAAAAACCCTGCAATATTATCAGATATAATTGAGTTTCGTCGGCAAAACTGGAAAATGCGTGCTAAAAAAACCGCCTGAAATCGTCGCTGCCATAGACTTGGGTTCCAACAGTTTTCATATGATTGTTTGTACTCTGAACGAGGGGAAACTCCAAATCGTCGATCGACTTAAGGAAATGGTTAGACTGGCATCGGGGCTCGACAAAAAAAACATCCTCGATAATACAACTCAGGCCAGGGCATTGGCGTGTCTGGAACGGTTCGGTCAACGAATACGAAATTTTCCTCCCGGCAGTGTGCGGGTTGTAGGTACCAATACGCTACGCACGGCTAAAAATGCCCAACAATTTTTGGCTAAGGCCGAACAAGCGCTCAATCATCCCATCCATATCATTTCAGGGATTGAAGAGGCGCGTTTAATTTATTTGGGCGTTGCTTACAGTCTTGGCAGCAACGCATCGACGCGACTGGTCATGGATATTGGCGGCGGTAGCACGGAATATATTATTGGCACAGGCAATACTCCCAATGACAAGGAAAGTCTTAATATGGGCTGCGTTCAGGTCAGTAACAAGTTTTTTAAAGACGGGCGAATTGCCAAAAACGCCATGACTCAGGCGACTTTGTTTGCCGAACAGAAACTGGAGCCTTTCCAGAAAAAGTTTCACCGTAAAAACTGGAATGAAGCAATCGGCGCATCCGGCAGCTTACGGTCCATTGCCAAGGTTCTGCAGGCTAAAAGCTGGAGTAATAACGGGATTACCGCGGCGGGACTGGAGCATCTGGTCGCGCATGTCAATCAGTGTAGTCATGTCAATGAACTTGGCTTGCCCGAACTTGATCCTGAACGCTTACCGGTTTTTTTAGGCGGCGTGGCTATTGTTTACGCGACCTTCAAAAGTTTGAAAATTGAGCAAATGACAGTGGCAGATGGCGCATTAAGAGAGGGATTGATTCAGGATTTACTGGGCCGGATCTATGATCACGATATGCGATCGGCTACGGTTGAGGCACTGGCAGTCCGATATCATACCGATAAAGAGCATGCGAGCCGCATCAAGCAAACGATTGAGGTCATGCTGAATCAGTTAACCAACTTTGAGATGTTTACCAATAATGATGCCATCACCCAATTTTTGTATTGGGCTGCCGACTTGCATGAGATTGGCATTGATATCGCCCACAGCCAGTATCACAAACACAGTGCCTATATTATTGCCAATGGCGATTTGGCCGGTTTTTCGAGTCAGGATCAAATATTATTATCAACAATGGTCAAGGCACACAGACGCAAGTTTTCACGCGCCATCTTTAAGGAACTGCCTCATCCCTGGGATCAGTTTGCTCCTTATTTAACCATTATTCTCCGGCTTGCCGTTTTATTAAGGCGTAATCGCCATGAATCTACGCTGCCCGATTTTGAAATAACCATGGTGAAATACAGTATTCGCTTGCGATTTCCTGTCTTGTGGTTGTCGCAATCACCGCTGACTCAAGCTGACTTGATTCAGGAGGCTGATTATCTAAAATCAGCGGGATTCAAACTGGAATTTGCCTGATCATTTCGATGAAAACGCTGTTACACATCTTGGTTATATTCGTAGGCACTCTCGTTCTTGCCTGTGCGATGCTGGTATTTTTTGGCATTGGTGACAAACCGGAAGTGCAACTGGGCTGGACTCTCACGCATGACGATATTCTGCGGGCCAAAAAAATTCTTCATGAAGGCTCCAAAACCAGACCGGATGAAGTGGGCGTCATTGAGCTGACCGAAAAAGATCTGAATTTGGCGGCCAACTATCTGTTAAATCGATACAGCACGAGTGCCGCGAAAATAGAATTGATTAACAATAAAGTGCGTTTTCATGTCACGATGACCTTACCTGAAAATCGCTTGGGTCGTTATGTCAACATCAGTTTTCGCTTGGGGAATGAGAATACCAATGAGTTGCCCGGCATTACTAAATTTAAAGCCGGAAAATTGCTGCTGCCGGCGAAATTGGCTGCTTTTGTTATCGATAGCATTATCCGGCATACCTTTTTGAACGAATATTTTATCTTGGCAACGCGCCCCATCAAGGCAGTCACTATCGATCAAAAAAAGTTGAGTATCACCTATTACTCAAGTACGGAAACATTGATACAAGCGCGAAACTTCCTGACCACCGGCAAAAATGATAATCCGGCAATGGCGATTTATCAGCAAAAGCTGGCTGAAATTATCGCCAGGCATGATCCGGGCTGGCGCTTATCGCTTGCGGAGCTTTTAAAGCCTTTGTTTGAATTGGCCTATCAGCGGTCCAGTCTGGAAACAGCGATTGAAGAGAACCGGATCGCCATTTTTACTATCAACGACTATGTTAATAAAAGTGCTACCAAGCGATTTTTGTCCTCGCCGCTGCTGAATTCGGTAACCAGACGCTATTATCCGGCATTTTTATACAAGCGTATTGATCTTGCCCAACATTTCATTGGCTCGGCGGCAATTACCGCTTCTGTAAACGGCCAGGTTGCCCAGGTTATGGGAGAAGAAAAAGAATTAAGCGATGCGCAGGGCGGCAGCGGGTTCAGCTTTGTCGATTTGGCGGCGGACAAGGCCGGAACGCGTTTTGGAGAAATGGCAACATCCTCGCCTGAAAATGCCCGAAAAATCCAGAAAGCCATGTCGATGATCAAAGATTACAGCGATTTCATGCCCGATCCCCTGGATCTTCCCGAACACATGAATGAAGAAGAATTTAAAAGTCGCTATGAATCGGTTAACAGTGCTGCTTTCCAGACCTTGTCAAAACAGATTGATTTGCGCGTTGCTGCGACACCGATATACAACATGAATTGAAAAGCAGAGTCGTATGGGGCATACGCCTCTGCTTTCAGGTGGGCTTAGTTGAAAGTTGTACCTGGAAGTAGCTGGCAAGCCCGTAAGACGCAATAGGCCTTAGCCGTATTGCGTCGTATGCTGAGCTTTGCTAGGGTGCAAACTATTGCATCACTTGGTGTGCTTCGATATGGCGGAATACGCTACTCCAGCACAATCTGTCGTGCTAGAATTTATGAATGGACTTTGAAATAATTGGTGAAATTAGACAAGCCGAGACATTTGCTCGTGGTTCCGCTATAAGAGAGTTGTCACGTCTTCGTAAATTTCATGGTCTGGGTAACTGGCGTAAACGTAAAGGTTTCGCCACAGTTCGTTTGCCTGATGGTTCTCTTCGCGATGCAGAAATTCACTGGTATGAAGCTAACGGCATTGGCAAATGCGAATTTAAAATTAAACGTTATTTGGATATATGACTATGAACAAACACGAATTTGCCGTCTGTGTCGATAACCATGGCTACGAAGTATCACTGGAAATGCGCAAGCTCTATGAGATTGTCGTTGATGCCGATGCAGAAAAGCACGGTCAAATTAGGGTTATCGATGAATCAGGTGAAGACTATCTTTATCCCGCAACTGCATTTAACCGTATTAACTTGCCGGATAGTGTCATTGAGCGTGTTTTCCTTGCGCATGCATAAGTTATCCTGATTACGTATAAACTTCAGCCGAAATAGAAACGGTGATGATCTCACTAATTTCCCAAGATCGTCTCCCCGATAGGGATTGCCGGGGTCCAGGTTACACGGATGTAAACCCGGCGGTTAGCTACCCTGATGAGTCACGTCCCTGTGTTCTGGATCCGGCAACTGCTCCTGCGTCGCCTAAAGCGCCTACTGTCGGTGCACTACCTCCTGCATCCTTGCAGTCGACCGGCAATTCATGCCGGCATGACGGCTACTTGAGTGTTTGCTATTTCAGCTGAAGATTGTTGGTAATCGGGTAAGTTTTTCAATAGTTTCTCGCGTCATCAATAACTGTTAAAACGCAATAGGTATTTACCCTATTGCGTCGATGTTGCGCTGTGAGACGTTTGTGCAACGCCTCACATGATGAAGTTTACAATCAATTAAACGTGTTACCTGGCGTACCGGGCAACATCGGCATTTTTTGTTGTGGAAATTCACCGGTCAGGCTGTTCAGAAAGGCCACGATATCAGCAGTTTCTTCTTTGGATAACTCTTTGCCCAATTGGACTTTTGCCATGACTTGGACCGCTTTATCCAGCGTCTTTACTGACCCGTTATGGAAATAAGGCGCTGTTAAGGCAATGTTGCGTAACGTTGGTACTTTCCACATGTGTTCGTCTTCTGTTTTCTTGGTGACTTCAGCCAAACCTTTATCTTTCTTGAAATGGTATTGAGCCTCGAAGTAGCCATTGTCAATGACAGGGAAGTGCTGGAATGTGCCGGGGCCATTAAATGCCGGGCCACTGTGGCAACCGGTACAACCGAGTTCTACAGCTTTGTTCATGCCGCGAACCTGTTGTGGTGTTAATGCGGATTCTTCACCGCCCGCATAGCGATCATAGGGACTGTTAGGTGTAATCAGCGTTCTTTCGTAAGCGGCTATCGCTTTTGTTGCATTATCTCTGGTGATCGTACTGTCAGTGCCAAAAGCTTTGGCAAACGCTTCCTTGTAACCTTCAATCGGATTGAGGCGAGCAACCACGTCATCCCAGCTTTTCATGCCCATTTCAATGGGATTGGTAACGGGGCCTGCGGCCTGTTCTTCAAGGCTTGCTGCTCGGCCATCCCAGAATTGCACTTTATTAAAAGCAGCGTTCCATACAGTGGGTGCGCTACGTCCGCCTGTCTGACCATTAACGCCCATGGCGTTCGGTCTGTTATCTTCTCCTCCGAGCATGGTGTTATGGCAGGACGCGCAGGATACTGTGCCGGTAGATGACAAGCGTGGATCGTGATACAGCATTTGCCCCAGTTCAACTTTAGCCTCAGTGGTTGGGTTATCGGCAGGTGCCGGAGCGGTTGTTGGCAAAGTTTCCGCAGCTGAAGCCGCCGAAACAGCGCCAGCTAATGTTAATGCTGTAACCAGCGAACGAATTTTAAACATACCTTCCTCCTAAAATTATAAGTTGTTATTGCACGAGCAGCTTTTGTAAACCCAATAGGGCTGATGTGTCACTTAAGGGTATAAGCCGCCCAAACCCTATTCATCCAGTCGAATTGTAAAATATAAAGCAGACAACTTACAATGAAATTCCCATAAATGGCACTGGAAAAGGTAATTTTTAGCATTAATCCCGCGACTAATTTTTATTGCAAAATAAACCATAAAAAAACTCCAATTTAAGTAGACCTTAATTTACCCTGTCTATCTTTAAAACTAGAGTGTTGCTGAGTATCAATAAACTGGAACTCAATAGGGGAGTTCCTGATGTGGTGTATTTGTTTGAGTTAGTTTTTGACATACTCCGTATGTAGCCGCTTTGAAAGTAAAAAGTGAAAGCTTGAAAAGAAAACTGAGTGATTCGAAATAGTATGTTGGCAGCATTTTCATCATTGTGAGTAATAACCAGGATAAAAATAACATGTCTTTCTAACCAGAACTGACAAGGTCTTTTAGCTCAACACATATAGAGAATGCACCATGTTTGACGATTATTTTGAGGTCTTTTTGGCGGATACCCCAGAAAGCAAAGCCATACATTATTCCATCCGTTATCAGGTTTATTGCGAAGAAATGGGCTTTGAAAATAAGGATGATTTTCCTATGGAGCAAGAGTTTGATGAGTACGACCAACAGGCTGTTCATTTCATTGTTCGGCATAAGCTCACAAATCAATGGGTTGGTGCAGTGAGGTTGACCACCCCAATAGCACGAATGCTACCAATGGAAAAGCATTGTAAAATCCATGAACCAATCGATAAAAGTCTACCTCATCGAGTAGTTGAATTTTCAAGGTTATGCCTGGTAAAGGAAATTAGGAGACGATTTAACGATGTTATCCCCCCTCATGGAATCGAAGATGAAACCCTGTGTATCAAAGAGACTGATAATGTGAAGCTGATTCGCAATAATCTTAGGACCAATCGCAGCATAATCTGGGGGTTAATTAATGCGGCCGCAGAATATTGTTACCATCTTGAAATCCCCAATGTGTACTTTTTAACAACAAATGCCTTATCAAAAATTCTTTGTAAGGGTGGGTTAAATATGGAGCTTATTGGCGACTCCTGTTTTCACAGGGGAGAGCGGCATCCTTATAAAATGAACGTTGCACAAACCTGTCAATTTGAAGACTGGAAAAAAGAATACAAAAATGGGTATAGATTATTTTCTGAAATTCGGTTGTCAGAAAGTCAAAAGAAAGCCGCTTAGGCATTTTTTCTATTTGTTAGATCTACTTTGTCAGATTATGCACAACTCGTCATGCTCGCCGGGAAGCGGGTCGACTGCATGGATTGCCGGTCGACTACAAGGATGCAGGAAGTAGTGCAACGCAGGAGCAGTTGCCGGATCCAGAACACAGGGATGTGACTCAACAGGAGTGCTAATCGTTGGGTTTACATCCGTGTAGCCTGGACCCCGGCAGTCGAGGCCGGGGCGACGTTTTTTGGAAACTTATGGCTCTTGGATATTGGCTGAAGTTTATACATAATCAGGTATAATTATGTGTTAGTTATGTGATTACTTATTACTATTAAAGAAAGCTAATAATTCATAGTTCATCTATACTTTGTGATCAAAGTCACGAAATTACGATGTCCTAAGATGACTGAAAAGACCCTGGCGTATCATTTTGATGAATATTTTTCGATTTGCTTAGCTAATACTGAAGATTTAAAAAAACAAGTTTTTAAGCTCAGATACGATGTCTATTGTGCAGAATTAGGGTACGAAAAAGATTGCCCTATTGATTGTGAACGTGACATTTTTGATGAGTACTCAACTCATGTTCTGATAAAGCATAAACCGTCAGGACTCTATGCTGGCTGTGTCCGAGTGGTAACCCCACCCTCTCAAAATCCCAATGCTTTGCTCCCGTTTGAAGCCAATTGCTCTCATTCCTTTAACCCCCAAAAAGTGGCATTTTTACGGGATGCTGAGTGCGTTTTGGTTGGAGAGGTATCGCGCTTAGCTGTCCTTTCAAAGTTTAGATTGAGAGCCGGCGACGCTAAAAGCCCAGATGGTATCAATCCGGAAAAAATGTCATTGGAAATTGAAATAGAAGAAGGGATGCGCTATTTCCCTTTCATTGCCGTTTCACTTTATTTTGCCGCTACCTCCATTGTTCGACAACAACATCTTAAATATGCTGTGGTTATGATGGACACAAGGTTAGCAAGGCTTTTAAAGCGCTCAGGAATTAGCTTTATTCAATTAGGTGAGATCATCGATTATCATGGATTAAGGGCTTTATATTACATCGAACCAACCTTTGTTGATTCTTTGAAGCCCGAGTTAAAAGAGCTTTATAACAGTCTTGATAAGCAACTTATCTATCTTGATAATCCATACAGCGCTGATTGAGCGCTTTGCCTGGATCCTATTACGTTTTAGTTAAAGCTTTTCGTGTTATTGATCAAATCAGCCGGGTTGAATGATGTCAATTTAGTTGCAGCAGAGGAGAAATATTAGCTGCGGTTTTTACCTCTAATGCGTATAAAGCAAGAAAGCTCACATGGTTTCTAGTGTGGGCTTTCAGGACTTACAGTTTAAATGTTAACGCTTTTCTATAAAGAAACTTAAGCTGATTTTTTCCGGCGAGAAAAGGCACTGAAACCCATTAAGCCTAGGCCGAGCATTGCTAGAGTTACTGGTTCAGGAACGGCAGCAAAAGTTACACTACCGTCATGGTTGGTTTGGATGTTCGCCCCAACCAAGTCAGTTCCGGAAAATATTGGGGCGAACGTTGCTACATTCGGGTTGGTGTTTTGATCAATGATGAATGACAATGCATTTACCCCACCTGCAAGCCAAGCGTCATAAAAAGAAACTCCATCAGCTGTGTGGAACAGTTCAACATTATCTAAATTTGTAACGGAGGTGAAATCAATATTACCGGTTACTGAAAGGTTTGGTCCTATAGATGTGCTGTCCGTTACTAACAGATCCATAAAATTGTTGAAAGTACTGCCATCGGTGGTATAGAGAAAGTTTATCGTGCCACCCGTATAGTGGACTAAAGGGAAGGTTGGGACTGAGCTATCAAAGCCTGTAACAGTTCCAGTAAGATCTGTAAAACTGAAGGAAAGTGACCAATTAATGTCTAAGCCGTTGTCGGCAAAGCCATTACCGAATATTCCCTGACCTGGATTCAAACTTGTAACTGCATTTTCAGATATGTTCCCAACTGCTAAACCACCAGATGTTGCAATGGCGTCGCCAACTGAAAGTATTCCATCAGCACCAAAGGTGATGTTGGTTGATGATTGGTATTTTACCGTCAACTCATTTTTAATGCTGGTACTGGTTGCATTTACTTTTGTTGGAATTGAGGTGTCAGGTTGAAAATTCACACCATTATCAATGTAAAAAGGTGATGCACTTGCTGCACCCATAGTCATGAGCAGCGTAGTTGCTCCTAAAATTTTGTGTATTGTATTCATAGTGTTCCTCAGGGTTGATTTTTAAAAGCTCGACAATCTAACAGCACAAGTTGTGCCAAGTATTTTAATGCGTTGTTTGTTATAGCTAATAAATGATCATTTCTTATTGGGAATCAGAAATCTCTCATTTTTGTAAAAATGATTGACACCTATTTTGTCAAGTTTAGTTCTCTGATAATTTCGAAATGTAACGCAACAAGCTAATGCCGGTTTAAGAGTACAGTATACAATCATAAAATCAACAAAATCGGCAGATCGACTTGTCAAGCCAGTGGTTCTCGATTACATTGCAGAAAAGATTGCATTCGACGATAGCCAGTAAAACTATAAAGCTTCAGATATTGATGTTCGTATCTTTAAATTTATTACCTTAATATTCAAACTGCGTTTTAAGGAGCGCCTACCATGGAAAAATTCGATTATGAGAGAGCTTTTTCTCGTAATGTTGGCTGGGTAACTCATGAAGAACAAAAACTCCTTAAAAGCAAAAAAATTGCTATTGGCGGTTTAGGAGGCGTTGGCGGTAGTCATCTGATCACGTTGGCAAGAATGGGGATTGGCCGATTTCATATTTCTGATCTTGACGTTTTTGAAATTGCTAATTTTAATCGTCAGTACGGCGCTAGCATGAGTACCCTAAATCGGCCAAAGGCTGAAGTTATGGAGCGCACCATTCGGGAAATCAATCCTGATATTGAAATTAGCAATTTTACAAGCGGAATTTCATTGGAAAATCTCGAAGATTTTTTGCATGATGTCGATATTTATGTCGATAGTTTAGATATTTTTGCCTTGAAGATAAGACGGGCAGTTTTTGCACGATGTTATGAATTAGATATTCCAACAATTACCGCCGCACCAATGGGAATGGGAACTGCCATGTTGATATTTATGCCGGGGAAAATGAGTTTTGAGGAATATTTCGATTTAGACGGTTACTCTTTTGAAGAACAGATTTTACGTTTTGTGATCGGTGTGTCGCCAACCGTTATGCAAAGAAAGTATTTGGTGGATCGGTCTTCAGTTAATTTCTTTAATAAAAAAGTGCCTTCAACACCCATGGGCATTGAGTTAGCTGCTGGAGTTGCTTGTACGAATGTTCTCAAGATTCTTTTGAATCGAGGCGGCGTCATTCACGCGCCGTGTGGATTTCATTTTGACGCTTATCGTAACAAGCTAATAAAAACATGGCGGCCTTGGGGTAATAAAAATCCGCTGCAATGCATCATGTTTTGGCGCATAAAACGTTTGTTTGGAGTCAAGTCCTAATTGCTGTAAAAATTATTGACACAGTAGTTGTATTCTCGGTGGCCTTGCCGATTTTTCGTAAAGACATTGTGCATTGAAGAACTATTCTACACCAGTCAAAATCATTTTTTTCTTAATCAATTATGGGGGATTTGTTCCCTGTTGTATTTGACTAATCCTGATTTACTGTTTTGATTGGTGTCATGTCGTGCACTATACTCAAGCAGTTATTTATTCTTGAACAAAAGAAATTATGTATGATAAATCAGCGATTTCTAAACTAAGCTTCTTTGTTACAAATCACCCTTGGTGGGTTCTTTTGCTATTAGTACCAATATTGTTTGGTTTATCTGCGGGAATAATAAACCTTGGATTTAAAAACGATTACCGTGCGTATTTTAGCAAGGACAATCCTCAGCTCCTGGCATTTGAGTCCATACAGGCTACCTACAGCAAAAGCGACAATATTCTTTTTATTGTTGAGCCCGTTCATGGCAATGTTTTTAATCCTAAGGTCCTGGACGCTATTCAGCAATTGACGAAAGAAGCTTGGCAATTGCCATTTTCGAGTCGAGTCGATTCTGTTACCAATTTCCAGCATACCGTTGCAAAAGGCGATGAGTTGATTGTTGCTGATCTCGTAGCTAATCCAGCATCTTTGACTGATTCGGAGCTCCAGACAATAAAGCAGGCTGCTCTTAACGAACCTTTGTTGGTTAATCGCCTGATTTCGAATACGGGTCATGTTGCGGGTGTAAATGTGACACTGCAGCTTCCTGAAAAAGATCCGATGGAATCTATTGAAGCCGCAAAACAAGCCAGGGCACTGGCAACAAGCATAGAAGCCCGCCATCCCGGCATAAAACTGCAGTTAACCGGGATAGTGATGATGAGCAATGCCTTTGCTGAATCGGCCATGAGTGACAATGTAAGATTGGTTCCCATAATGTATGGAATCATCCTGTTGGTATCCACATTGAGTTTACGTTCAGTGACAGCAGTTATCGGCGTCGTCCTGCTGATTGTGTTTTCGATGACTTCAGCAATCGGTATTTTCGGTTGGTTTGGAATGTATTTGACACCTACGTCGGCAGTGGCCCCAACCGTCATACTGACGATTGCCGTTGCCGATAGTATTCATTTATTAGCAGGCATGCTGAATGGCATGCGAAATGGTCATGAAAAAAAGCAGGCAATTAGGGATAGTCTGGAGGCAAATTTTCAGCCGATTCTGTTAACCAATCTGACGACCTTGGTTGGCTTTCTCACAATGAACTTTAGTGATGCGCCTCCTTTCAGGGATTTGGGTAATATTGCTGCACTGGGTGTTTTGACTGCCTGTATGTTGACGGTGTCATTTTTGCCCGCACTCATGATGGTTTTGCCGGTTCGGGTAAAATTGAGAAAGGTGACAAGGATTTCAGTTCTGGGACGGTTATCGTTGTTTGTAATACGTCACCGGTTTGCATTGATTTCGATAAACACAGTGATCGTTATATTGTTTACTTATTTTGCCTCATTCAATGAGCTGGATGATGATTTTGTTAAATATTTTGACAAGACGGTTGAATTTAGACGGGCCACGGATTTTTTCAGTGAGAATATGGGCGGGCTTGATACGATCGAATTCTCAGTTCAGGGAAAACAGGAAGGCGCGGTCAATGATCCTGTTTTTTTGCAGCACATGGAGGAGTTTTCAATCTGGTTAAGGCAACAGCCAGAAGTAAAACATATTAACAGTGTGCTTGATACTTTAAAAAGACTGAATAAAAGCATGCATGGCGATGATCCGGCCTGGTATCAACTGCCCGGGCAGCGCGAGCTGGCGGCACAATATTTGTTAATGTACGAAATGTCGTTGCCCTATGGGCTGGATTTAAACGACCAGCTGAATGTTGATAAGTCGGGGATGCGGGTTATTGTTACCTTGAACCGGGTTACTTCTAATCAACTGCTGGATGTTGAGTCGCGTGTGAATGCCTGGTTGCATCAGCATATGCCGGACATTAAAGTTGAAGTTGCCAGTACAGCATTAATGTTTGCTCATATTGGTAAACGTAATACCGGCAACATGATCTTGGGGTCGTCATTTGAACTTGCAGTCATATCGATCATTCTGATTACAGCGTTTCGCTCTTTACGTTTGGGTCTTATTAGCTTGATTCCGAATTTGGTGCCGGCAGGAATTGCTTTTGGCATCTGGGGGCTGATTGATGGCAGAGTGGGGCTGGGCTTATCGGTCGTGGCGAGTATAACTTTTGGCATTGTCATTGATGATACCATCCACTTTATTAGCAAATACCGTCGTGGCAGAACAGAAAAAGGCCTAAACAGTGAAGAGGCAATACTGTATGCATCGTCATCGGTTGGTGAGGCCATCTGGATGACTTCATCGATTTTGGTCAGTGGTTTCGTGGTGCTCAGTTTTTCTCATTTTGCCGTTAACTCGGGAATGGGGTTACTCAGTGCCATTACTATTACTGTCGCATTGGTGATGGATTTGTTGTTTTTACCACCTTTGCTCATGATGTTGGATAAAAAATGAAAAAATTATTGCTAGCGATCAGTTTTGTTTTATGGGCGAATTTGAGTTATGCCACTACGAATGAAGAAAAGGGCCTGGAAATTATTCAGGAAGTGGATCGCCGAGATACCGGTTTCGGAGATAGCCAAGCTGATCTAAAAATGATATTGCGAAACGGACAGGGTGACGAGGCGGTTCGGTTGCTTAAAATGGATATCCTCGAAATGAAAGAGGATGGCAATAAAAGTCTGAGTATTTTTGATAGCCCCGCTGATGTGAAAGGCACTGCCTTTTTAAGTTTTACGCATGCACTGGAACCCGATGAACAATGGCTGTATTTACCGGCATTGAAGCGAGTTAAACGGATTTCATCCAGTAATAAATCAGGCCCGTTTTTGGGGAGTGAATATGCTTTCGAAGACTTGACTTCTTTTGAAATACCCAAGTATAAATACAACTATCTTCGGGATGAGGTGATCGGTGGCAAGGATTGTTTCGTCATCGAACTGTTTCCCCAATATGAAGAATCCGGCTACACAAGGCAAATCATCTGGATAGAAAAGGAACGGTATATTCCATTAAAAAACGAGTTTTATGATCGCAAGAATGCTTTGTTAAAAACGCTGGATTTTAAAGGATACAAGCAATACTTAAATCACTATTGGCGTGCTGATGAGCTATTGATGACGAACCATCAGAACGGAAAAAGCACCAGTCTGTTATCGGAGAATATTCGTTTTCGTTCGGGATTGACCGAACGGGATTTTGATCAGAATACTTTGAAGCGAGCTCAATAACCAATGCGGAGAGCACTATTAGCATTGCTGCTCCTTACCAGTAACAATGCTTTTTGCTGGGAACTCTCCGGCTATACAGGCATTGAAGATCTTGGTTTTATCGATAATCCTCAGGATAACAGGCAGCATGCCAATTATATTTCCGGCGTTATAGAGCCTGGTCTTTACCATAAATGGGATAACGATACCCAAAGCTTGGTGTTTGTGCCTTTTTTTCGATATTCTCAGTACGATAATCATCGCACTCACTTTGACATACGTGAATTAACTTGGCTTAAGGCGGCGAAAGCCTGGGAACTTCGGGTGGGTTTCCGCAAAGTATTCTGGGGCGTAACCGAAGGCTTGCATCTGGTGGATATCATTAATCAGACGGATGCTGTCGAGAATATTGATAATGAAGACAAGCTGGGGCAACCCATGGTTAATCTGGCGCTAATTCATGACTGGGGAACATTGGATTTATTTTTTTTAACCGGTTTTAGAGAGCGCACATTTCCTGGTGTGCAAGGGCGTTTGCGCACATTTCCTCCTGTTGATACCGGCAACGCCCAATATGAAAAACACGGTGCAGAGAAGCATTTGGCTTATGCGGCACGCTGGTCTAAATCCATCGGAGACTGGGACATGGGAATTTCTCATTTTCATGGAACATCAAGGCAGCCTACGCTTGCGCCCGTCTTTGATACGTCCGGTAACCTGCAATTAAATCCTTTTTATGAATATATCGACCAAACCAGTATTGATATTCAGGCAACCAAAGGCAACTGGCTCTGGAAGCTGGAGTCTTTGGTGCGCTCTGGTCAGGGGTCTACTTTTGTTGCGGCAACGGGTGGATTTGAGTATACCTTGTTCGATGTCAAGGATACCGGTCTGGATTTGGGCGTAGTCGTTGAATATATGTATGACAGTCGTGGTTATGGTATGCGACAAGCATTATTGCAGCAGTCCATTTTTCAGGATGATATTCTGACGGCATTGCGTTTTGGCTTTAATGATGTGCAAGACACACAAATTCTTGCCGGCGTCATCTTCGATCGGACGCATAACACCAAGTTGTATAGTATTGAGGCCAGCAGACGTCTATGGGATAGCTGGAAAATTGAGCTGGAAGCCCACTTTTTTGGAGGTATTCCTCAAAGCGATTTTGCGTATATTTTCCGTACGGAGGATCATATTCGAGCTCAGCTCAGCTATCATTTTTGACCTTGGATGACTTGAAAAAATTGCCTTTCGACTACTCGTCTGATGTTTGATTGATATCAGCCGGATAAATTGACTCAGGACATGCACACTGGATAAAAATCAAAATTCAAGAAGCTTGATGGATGTTTGGTGTTGCTTGAGTTCGCGTTGTGCAGTCATTTTATAATTGACTCAGACAAAATTATACGGAGCAGGCAAATGTCTTAATCCATACCGCGCGATGTGTTTCTTTTGCTGGAGGGGGCGCGTTTAATCATGATCGAGAAAAAGCAGAAGTCATTATCTTCAGCAATTGAAGGCTCGATTCAAGCGATAGAGCATCAGGCAGACGTACGGATCACGCATATAAAAATCGCTAAAATCGGAATTGTACAATGATTTGCGTACAGAACTGGCAACTAAGGAGTTTGTGCGTGCAGAAATCAGCGAAATTCGAGCCGAGATAAGTATTGTTCGATCAGAGCTAAAACAACAGGACTTACTGTTAAAAATATTAATCGGGATTACAGTATTCGGATTAACACTATTTAACCCGGCATTCGTCAGATTAGTCGAGCTGGTTGTGAAATAAAAAAATCAAGCGTTGAAGAATATTGGCTCGAGTGGTTGTTTTGATTGAAGGTGTTAGCTTCAGAGCAGCGGTCTCCATGAACGATCTTTGGGTGAATATAGAGAACCTCTTAAAATTATCCTTTCATGCTTCGACAAGCTCAGCATGAACGAATAAGTCTATGATTTAAAAAGACTACCGTTCGCACTGAGCTTGTCGAAGTGCAATTTTTAGAGGTCCATTATATTCATTGGCCCCCCCATGTCCTCATGTAGAAAAGCTATTTTTTTATATTCCCCGCATGTAGTCCACATTCTTTTTTGGAGCTGTCTTCCCACCACCAGCGTCCGGCTCTTTCATGTTGATTGGGTAAAACTGCCCGCGTGCAGGGTTCACAGCCGATGCTGATGAAGCCTTTTTCGTGTAACTCGTTATACGGTACTTGATAGGCTTCGATATAATCCCAGACTTGCTCAGAACTCCAGTTCAGCAACGGATTAAATTTGTGCAATGCGTGTTCGGCAGTAGAGAAGGCGGTATCAGTCTCCACTTCAGCAATGTCATGACGGGTGTCGGGGCTTTGATCCTTGCGTTGGCCGGTGATCCAGGCATCCAGGGTGACCAGTTTGCGCTTGAGCGGTTCAACTTTACGAATGCCGCAACACTCGTGATGGCCATCGTCATAAAAACTAAACAAACCTTTTGTTTTTACAAAGCTGTCGAGTGCGATTCTGTCAGGCGTCAGTAATTCAATGTCGATATTGTAAAATTTTCTGACTTTTTCGATAAAACGATAGGTTTCCGGATGCAAGCGACCGGTATCCAGTGAAAAAACGCTGATGTCTTTTCTGATCTGGACAGCCATGTCAATCAGAATGACGTCCTCGGCGCCGCTGAAGGAGATGGCGATGTTATCGAATAGCTCAAGGGCTTTTTTCAGGATGACACGCGGATTTTTACCGCTCAATTCAGTTTGTAAGTGCGAGATATCTATCGGGGTCATAGGAATTCTTTATTATTGCTGGGCAGATAATTCAGTTTGTCTTGGTGAATGATCATTTAACATTGCGCAAAGTAATTCTTTAAGAACTGGTCAAAAGGAAGCTGTTCTTTACTCTCGATGGCTTTTTGCTTGGCATGCGAAAGTTCGGCCATTTCGTTAAACTGTTCGACAGTTACCTGATCCAGTTGATGCTGCTTGAAGTAATCCAAATGCTCGGTGGATTTATTTAACGCAAAACGGGCAAACGGCTGTTTCAGTTCAGTCATTTGTTCCAGCATGCGCGCAGATGTCGTTAAATAAGGGTTTTGAACGCCCCGGGTTTGTTGTGCCAGCGCGGCACTGTAAGGCTTAAGGGGGTCTTTTTCATCAAGAATGGAGCAGACCGGTTGCATGGCTTCCAGAATTTCGAAAGCCCAGTCCTGCAAGGGAATTGCTTGTTGATTTTTCACTAAAGTCAGTCCGGGTTTTCGGCCAAAATTGGCAACCGCCAGCTGATTGGTGTTATTGATTTTATGATCTTGTTCGGAAAATTCAGCACTGTCGCTTAACAAGCACGTCAGCAATAAGGCTTCAATGAAGCGGGCCTTGCCTTCATCAATTCCGATGGGGTTAAACAGGTCCAGGTCCAGCGAGCGCATTTCGACGTAGCGAACGCCGCGTCGTTTAAGCGCCAAGGTCGGCTTTTCACCCGATTCGGCAATTTGTTTGGGGCGAATAATGCTGTAAAACTCGTTTTCGATTTGCAGGATGTTGCTGTTAAGCTGTCGGTACTCACCGTTAACCACAGTCCCAATTTTTTCGTAGTCGGGAAATGGCGTCTGAATGGCGTTGGTCAAGCTGGTTACATAGGCCGACAGGGAGTTGTAATCAATCTTCAGACTCGCCTGATTTTTGCTTTTGTAACCGATATCGCTCATGCGCAGTGAGGTCGCATAGGGATGATACAGGGTGCCTTGATCAAATTCTTCAAATTGGCTCATTAATGCCGGGCGGCTTTTGAAGAAGCTTTTACAGATCGCCGGCGAAGCGCCAAATAAATAAAGAATTAGCCAGCCTACTCGCTGGAAATTTCTAATCAAACCGAAATAACCATCAGCAGTAAATTGTTCCAGATTGAGCTGTTTGTTGTTCTGTTGGTGCAAGGCCAGCCAGAGCGAGACCGGTGCGGAGTAATTAAAGTGAATACCGGCGATGGATTGCATGGTTCTGCCATAGCGATGCCATAAGCCGTGCCGGTAAATGTGCTTCATTTTGCCAATATTGGACGAGCCGTACCGGGCGATGGGGATGCTTTCATCGCCGTTAATTCCGCAAGGCATGCTGGAAGACAATAAGATTTCATTGTCCAGATGGTCATAGACGTATTGATGGATGTCCTGTAAGTAGCCCAAGGTTTTGGTTATATCGGCAAATGCCGGTGTAATCAGTTCGATCAGGGCTTCGGAGTAATCCGTCGTGATATAAGGATGCGTCAGAGCGGAACCTAAGACATGTGGATGCGGCGTTTGAGCAATAATTCCGTCTTTAGAAATTCTAAGGCTTTCCTTCTCTATTCCTTTGAGTCCGCCACAAAGCAGATGTTGGTGGCCGTTTTCCCGAAGTTGTTTCAAGCATGATGAAAGCGATTTCTGCAAATTTGTCATAGAGTGCGCGTGAGTTCCCTGCTGTCCTGATATAATCGGGCCATTATAAAAGGGTTTAAGTGATTGAAGAAACATTATCGTAACGCGGGAGAACGAGTGGAAGGCAAACCCAATGCCGTTTTGAAATCCGTGTTTGGATATGACAGCTTCAGGGGTCAACAGGAAGCTGTGATAGAACAACTCGTGGCAGGCAGGGATGCGCTGGTATTGATGCCGACCGGCGGCGGTAAATCTTTATGCTATCAAATTCCCGCATTGATTCGACACGGTGTCGGGATTGTCATTTCGCCACTGATTGCCTTGATGCAGGACCAGGTTAGTGCCTTGCTGCAATTAGGCGTTAAGGCGGCATTTCTGAATTCGACGTTGACACTGGATGAGGCCAGACGTGTTGAGCAAAAACTGCTCAATAACGAACTTGATTTGCTTTATATTGCGCCAGAAAAGCTGACGAGCGCTCGAACGGCAGCACTTTTTGAGAAAATCCCGATTGCCTTGTTTGCCATCGATGAGGCGCATTGTGTTTCTCAATGGGGACACGATTTTCGGGCGGATTATTTGCAGCTTTCCTTGCTGCATGAACGGTTTCCAGCCATTCCACGAATTGCGCTAACGGCAACGGCAGATAGCAAAACACGAGAGGAAATCATTCAACGTCTGGGGTTGGCGCAGGCTCAAGTCTTTCTCAGTGGTTTCGATCGTCCCAATATTCGTTATCGAATTGTCCAGAAACAGAGCGCGCGACAGCAATTACTCAGCTTTATCCAGACCGAACATCACGGTGATGCAGGGATTGTATATTGTTTATCGCGTAAAAAGGTGGATGAAACCGCTGAATGGTTGAAGAGTAAAGGCATTAATGCCTTACCCTATCATGCTGGCATGGATAACGATATGCGTTACCGGCACCAACACCGCTTTTTAATGGAAGAAGGTTTGATTATTGTTGCGACTATCGCGTTCGGTATGGGTATTGATAAGCCCAATGTCCGATTTGTTGCGCACCTGGATTTGCCGAAAAGTATTGAAGGCTATTATCAGGAGACGGGTAGAGCGGGGCGCGATGGTTTGCCCGCCGATGCCTGGATGGTTTATGGTTTGCAGGATGTGATTACACTTCGGCGCATGTTGGCCGAATCAGGTTCGGACGAAGCGCGCAAACGGATCGAATATCATAAACTGGATGCCATGCTGGCTTTATGTGAACAGGTGCACTGCCGCAGACAAGGGCTGTTAAGCTATTTTGACGATCATCTCGAACAACCTTGTGGTAATTGCGATACCTGCCTTACACCTGCGGAAACCTGGGATGGCACTTTAGTCGCGCAACAGGCCTTATCGTGTATTTATCGAACAGAGCAGCGCTTTGGCGTGGCCTATCTAATTGAGGTATTGTTGGGTAAGGTATCCGAGCGCGTGATAAAGTTTGCCCATGACCGCTTGTCAACGTTTGGTATTGGCAAGGCCTTAGATGAAAAACAATGGTATTCCGTATTCAGGCAATTGGTTGCCCGAGGGTTGGTGGCTGTTGATTTCGACAGTTTTGGCGCCTTAAAGTTGACTGAATCGTGTCGTCCAATACTGCGTGGCGAACAGAAGCTAATGTTACGCAAGGATGTCCAGCCCGAAAAGGCAAGCCGAATCAAAGGTTCGTCTCGACCCGCTGTGGTTAGTCAAAATGCCATGCTCTGGGAAGCGCTTAGAGCAAAACGCCGCGAAATTGCAGATGCGCAGGAAGTGCCCGCCTATGTGATTTTTCATGATGAGACATTGCTGGCCATGACAGAGCTTCGGCCCAAAAATCTACATGACATGAGTTTGCTAACGGGTATCGGAAAACGAAAACTGGAACTTTATGGTCAGGATTTTTTGGCGGTGATCAGCGAATTTGCTGATGTCCAGCCCACTCTATCGGGTACGGCTACGGAGTCACTGGAGTTATTCAGGTTGGGCTATACGGTTATGCAAGTCGCGCAAAAAAGGGAACTGCAGGAAACGACGATTTACGGTCATCTCGCGCAAGCATTGGAAAAGGGTTTGTTGCAATTAAATGAAGTTGTTGACTTGCCGAAACAGGAAATCGATCAAATAGAAGAAGCGATTCTCGGCCTTCCCGAGCAGCAAAAAATGGCCCTCAAACCGGTTTTTGAGCTGTTTGAGGGCCAATACAGTTATGGTGTACTCGGTTGTGTCAGAGCAGCGCTGATTCAACAATCAACTTAAGAGTGGCTGTTGATAATAATCATAAATTTGCTGCTAAGGAGCCAATTAAAAAAGGCCGGAAATCGAACGTGTCAAACCATTGGTTAATTCAGGAGCGGCCTCCTGATATTCTAGGTTGACTTTGTTGGCGGTACTTACTATCCGGACGCGGTACTGTTTCTTATCTGAAAGCTCCGATGAAGTTTGAGTTCTGCCACCGCCTATGCCTTGTTTGGCATCTTGCTTACTGTCCTGGCGGACTATAACGCCCTTTTTTGCCTTTTCCGCGATTTCGACATCGGTAATCGCCATATAAGTGACATCATGAACAGCCGCATCAGCGACAACTTCACCGATGCCAAAAGCTGCCGCACCTGCCAGACCACCGATTCCGGCTCCGCTCCAACCTCCTAACGCGGCGCCTGTTGCTGCGCCAATTGCCGCACCCGTGAGTGCACCACCATAACCTCCATGCAAAGCTGTTTCAGCTGCAGTGGGACTGGCCTTGTCAACACTCAGTACATTGGCGCGTAACCAGAAATGGGCCCTGTCAGGGTCATTAGTGACAATGTATCCTTTAGACTGAAGGCTACGCACAATGGAGCTTTGTATATCAAAATTGGATTTATCGGAAGTATTGCGTATATCCACATAAATGATTTTTTTATCCGGGCCAACGGGATCCAGAAAAACCGTGTCACTCATTTTTGTTTGAACATCCAGATCTTTTTTGGCAATTGATGTGTGAACGGCGGCACAACCTTCCAACAACAAAAAAGCAAGTATGGATACGGTTACTAGAACATTTTTAAATCGCAAGAACCCCATTTTTCCTCCAATTATTTTGTAAAAAATTTTTGATAAATAATGTATTAACTACTTTAATACCAATACCCGTATCTTCTGTAGTAAGAATACGGGTGCGGATAATAAGAACCGTTGTACCAGTACCTGTTCGGGTAATAATAACCGTTGTATAAGTACCGGTAATAGCTGTCCTGGGTTTTTGACTTGCTAGGTTTACCCCCTTCTGTTGCTTCGTTAAGTGATTTGTCCAAAGTGGCGTCGTCAGGGATATTCGATGGCTGAGATAGTACCTGCTCGTTTAACCTATTTTGCAGTTCATCTTGATACTTGTCTGCAATAGCAACATTGGAAAAGAACAGACATATAACTTGAACATAGATATAAACAAAATTTTTGCGAAGTATCATGGCAATGATCCTGTTACATTGATCGTGATTGTTTTATAGCCTTGTCAACAATTGTCCTCAATTTGGACTTTGGCATTAAATATAGCTGCTTATAAAGGATAGGCAAAAGGTTTTCAGCTGCGTTCTTTACATTAGTGGTTTTATCCGACACGGTGCAGAATATACGCTTAAGGTTTATTTAAGTCTATAGTGGATGAATTTCATCGCAAGTTGAAATTACATGGATATTTTTTGGAAGTAGATATGTAAGATCATGCTGAGGATGTGACCCATAATGACTACCCTGAAGATTTAAACAGTCACACAGGAAAAAGTAGGAGCGGCGCCCTCGCCTCGAACAGGGCATACTGGGCGCTCAATCGCGGCGAGGGCGCCGCTCCTACGAAGATTTCAGGATACCGATCGACTTCGGAAAGTTTTTTTTGCCATATCCTAAGTTCCTGATCATTTTGATCCGAAACGTTAAACCGAATGGGGGCAATCAATGATGAAGGGCGTTTGTC
The DNA here is from genome assembly GCA_013140705.1 of Methylococcaceae bacterium. Taxonomy (GTDB): domain Bacteria; phylum Pseudomonadota; class Gammaproteobacteria; order Methylococcales; family Methylomonadaceae; genus JABFSH01. The sequence continues at coordinate 53,037 of JABFSH010000019.1, read as the reverse complement.
TGAAGTAGTTGTCCGAATAGCCCACCTAGCTTAAGATGTGAGCCCGGTTTAATCCCATTTTCCTGGACAAGCCGAGCACAATATTCATAAGCTGTTATTGAATGTTGGATGGGAAGCGTTATTGTTTCTTTAATTTTTCCAGCAATTCAACTGCAGCTTTTTTTTCTGAGAAATTTTGTTCCGATTTCACAATCCTTTCCAATATTTCAATGGCTTTGGCTTGCTGGTCATTTACGGCATAGGCTTCTGCCAGATGAAACTGGATATCATCTGAATTAGGCGCCAGGGTAGCGGATTTTTCAAGTATCTTCAGGCCTTCTTCTGGCTGAGACTGTTTTACCAGAATATGACCATAGGTATCGGCAATGGCAGCAGATTCCGGTGCCAATGTGTACGCTTTTTTGGCTAGTTCCAGTGCTTGTGAATTGTTTCCCTGTGAATAAATCCAGGCCAGGTTGTTTAAGACCAGTACATTGTCGGGTTGCACGGACAGGATGTCTTTGTAATGTTTTTCAGCCTGTTGAAAATCGTTTTGCTGTTGGTATAGGGTTGCCAATTTAAAATGGATCGCGTTGTTTTTACTGTTTTTTGTCAATTCATCGTTTAAAAGCCGGACAGCATCAGGCAGTTTTTTTTGCGCGTTCAGGATATCGGTAATGACAAATAAAACTTTGTCGTTGGGCTGCTTTTTATAAGCTTGCTGATAATTCTCAAGGGCATTATCCAGTTTTTGTTGGGCAAGAAATATATCGCCTTTCAGGAGCTTTCCTATAGACAGTGCGGGGAATTTTTTTTCTGTCTGGTTGGCCAGGTCCATAGCTTCTGGGTACTGTTTTAATTTAATCAGGTAAGCTGTTTTGAAAACGTAGGCTTCTGGTTTGTCTGGAGCAATCGCTAATGCCTGATCCAGCAGTTTGATGGATTCCTTTACTTTCTCGGGCGTTTCACCCAATAATTTCGCCAGCAACAAGCGATGGTTGACGTCCTGTTTATCCTGACCGATCAATTGGGTCAATGTTTCTTCTGCCAATGATTTCTTATTATTAACAATTTGTGCGCCTGCCTGTAAAGAAAGTGCTTTCGTATTGTTTGGGTAGCGTTTCAGCAAATCTTCGCTCAGCGAAAGTATTTTTTCAGGCTGTTTTTGAGCAGCATAAAATTTTCCTAAATTCTGAATTATCTCAATTTCTGACGAAATATTGCCCTTAACTTTTTCAAGACCTGTCAACAATACCGATTCGACCTCGCTATTGTTTTTCTGCTTATTAGCAATATCGGCCAGTATCAGGTAAGCGTTCACTATTTTACTGTTGATGGCGATGGCCTTGTCCGCATATTCTTTGGACTTTGCCAGATCGCCGGTGTCGAGAGCCAGCTTTGACAGGCCAAGATGTGCCAGAATATTGTTTTTATCGATGGATATTGCCTTTTGATAGCTTTTGTCAGCAGAAACGGTATCTTTTTTTAATGTCTCTGCCAGCGCCTTTAAATTATAAAGCTCCGGGTTTTCGGGGGATTGTTTCAATAATTTCGCCAGCTTATTTTCCGCATCCGTTAATTTGTTTTGTTTCAGAAGGTTGAGAACCTCTAAGAAATCCCTTTTTTTCTCGTTGATTTTTTCTTGCTGCATGGAATCCAAAATGGACGTATTACCAAAGGAGCTGTTAGGCGAAATGGTATCCTGATCCAGGCCTCCAAAGTTGTTTGGTTGCTGATTCAGCAAATCATAGTTTGCTGCCATGGCCATGACGTTTGTCGTTAGTAGCGTTAGCGCGATAAAAGTACGAGTTTGTTTAGAAATAGATCTATATTTTTTCATTGGCTTACCTTTGGATCACTTAAAGTTAGCAGGAGCAATTATTGGCGAATTGTACGATCGGATATGCTGATTAATTTAGGGCAGGGTGTCGCTGTATTGAAAACGAGATTCGCAATTTGGCCTATTCGTCATGATTTTTATTATCAGGGGGCCATGATGGTTTTAACTTCGAGCCTCAAATTTTGTTCAGTATATCAGATCGACTACAAACTCATGCTACGAGCAAGGGTTAAGTTGTATCATTAATTGATTAAAGCACTTAGTAATTTTGTAAGAAGCTGCTAGGCTTATGATGTTGATTGAATTCACTAAAGCCTGGGATTTGCAGTCAATCCGCGGACCCGCCTTCTGAAAGTTACCATCTTAGAGTAATAAAATTGGAAAATGATATAAATACCGACTTATTTGTTTTGCAAAGCCACTTGGAAGGCATGCTTGATCGCGTAAAGCTGAACAGTACAACTTTACACCGCTTTCAGGCTTTTGAAATGCGATTACTCAATCTGAATTCCTTGGCTGAAATGATTGACCACATTCTCGATGATGCGAGGCATTATTTTGATCTTGATGTCATCAGTTTATGTCTGATTGATGAAAAAGGAGAAATAGCCAAGTATTTAAACGATGATGGCTATGAATGCCATTCCAAAAAAGGCTTGATTCTATTGGATAACAAAAATTTATTGTTGTCGATATTTGGTTTAACAATTCATCCCTATATCGGCGTTTATAAAAATGCTAAATGTGATGAGTTTTTTTCAGGCTTTGCAGAAAAACCGGCAAGTGTTGCTATAACGCCGCTAAATCGTCGTGGCAAGTATCTGGGCACCTTAAATCTGGGGAGTTATCAGACAGATCGATTCTCCGATACCATGGCTACCGACTTTGTTGATCATCTGGTGTCTGTGGTGAGTATTTGTTTGGAGAATAACCTCAACTTTGAAACCATGCGACGCACCAGTTTTGTTGACAGCTTAACAGGCGTCAATAACAGGCGTTTTTTGGAGCAGCGCATTGTTGAAGAGCTGGATCGTTGCCGAAGAAATGCAGATCCCATTTCCTGTCTGTTTCTGGATATTGATTATTTTAAAGTGGTCAATGACAAACTGGGTCACCATGCGGGAGACCGGGTGCTATGCGCTGTCGCCAGTGCCATAAAAACGCAGTTGCGAAGTAATGATGTGCTGGCGCGCTACGGTGGCGAAGAGTTTGTTGCGTTATTATCGAATATTAATGAAGTGATGGCATTGGAAATTGCTGAGCGGATACGCAAAACCATCCAGTCATTACATATCAAGCTGGATGAAGATTCAATATCAGTCACAATCTCCATAGGGTCGTCAACCTATTTGCCCGAGTCATCAGCGTTTCCTGGTGAGTCTGATATTTCCACTCGGCTGATTAAGCTCGCCGATTCAGCACTTTATGTAGCAAAACGCAACGGCCGCAATCGGGTAGAAAATGGCGGTGTTGTTTCGGAAAAACCCCTGTTCGGAAAGGTAGCGGCCTCCTAATCATTGTTTTAATCGTGTATAGGCCTGGATAAATCAGGCATTAGTGATTGGCACGGTGGTCAATAATGTTTTCTACTACGGATGGATCAGCCAGTGTTGTCGTATCGCCAAGATTGTTAATCTCATTGGCCGCTACTTTGCGTAAGATACGACGCATGATTTTACCGGATCTGGTTTTTGGCAGTCCAGGAGCCCATTGAATAATGTCCGGGGTGGCGATGGCGCCAATTTCCTTTCTTACCCAGTCGATTAATTGCTGTTTGAGCGTATCAGACGGTTCCACGCCAACGTTCAATGTCACATAGGCATAGATGCCTTGTCCCTTGATATCGTGGGGATAACCGACCACGGCTGCTTCGGCAACGTCCATGTGGAGTACCAGCGCACTTTCAATTTCTGCAGTACCCATTCTGTGGCCGGAAACGTTGATGACATCGTCAACGCGGCCGGTAATCCAGAAATAACCATCCTTGTCACGACGTGCGCCGTCTCCTGCGAAATAATAGCCCGGGAAATTTTTGAAATAGGTGTCGATAAAGCGCTGATGATCGCCATAGATGGTTCTGGATTGAGATGGCCAGGAACGCTTGATTACCAGAATACCTTCGGCAGGGCCTTCCAAAAGGCGACCCTCACCATCCAATATTTCGGGTTTGATTCCAAAAAAGGGTAGCGAAGCAGAGCCTGGTTTTAATGGAGTAACGCCAGGTAACGGTGTAATCAGGATGCCGCCGGTTTCTGTTTGCCACCAGGTATCCATAATCGGACAGCGGCTGTTGCCGACGACATGATAATACCATTCCCAGGCTTCAGGGTTGATGGGTTCACCGACACTGCCCAGAATTCGAAGGCTGCTGCGGTTGGTGCGGGTCACAAATTCATTGCCCTGTGCCATGAGGGCACGAATTGCTGTCGGAGCTGTGTAGAAGATATTGACCTGATGTTTGTCGACGATTTGCCAAAAGCGATCTGCTGCGGGATATGTGGGAATGCCTTCAAACATCAAGGTTGTTGCGCCGTTACACAACGGTCCGTAAATCATATAGGAATGGCCGGTAACCCAGCCAATATCCGCGGTACACCAGTAAATATCGCCGTCGTGGTAATCAAAAACATATTTATGGGTCATGGCGACATACAACAAATAGCCACCCGTCGTATGCAGGACGCCTTTCGGTTTACCCGTTGAACCTGAAGTATATAGAATAAATAAGGGATCTTCCGCATCCATTTCTTCAGCGGGACAATCGGCTGAAGCGGACGCCATCACTTCGTGATACCAGATGTCGCGGGAGACATGCCAGCTAATGTCGCCATGACCATTTTTAATGACGATGATTTTTTCAATTTGGGGACAGCTTAGAGCTGCTTGATCCACATTGGCTTTGAGGGCTATGGTTTTACCTCCTCGATGGCCTTCATCCGCGCAGACTACATATTTACAGTTTGAGTCGAGGATGCGATCTTTCAAGGCTTCGGCAGAGAAGCCGCCGAACACGACAGAATGCACGGCGCCGATCCGTGTGCAGGCCAGCATGACGGTTGCCGCTTCAGCAATCATGGGCAGGTAGATGCAAACACAATCACCTTTTTTAACGCCTTGCGACTTTAAGACATTGGCAAACTTACAAACCTGCTCGTGTAATAACCGATAAGTGATTCTTTGGTCAAAAGCCGGATTGTCGCCTTCCCAGATGATGGCGGTTTGATCGCCGCGAGTGGCAAGATGCCGGTCGATACAATTAACGCTGACGTTCAGTTTGCCACCCTCAAACCAACGTATAAAACCCGTCGGGTAGTCGGAATCCATCACAGTGTGCCAAGGCTTGTTCCAGTGCAGAAACTGTTCGGCCTGTTCAGCCCAGAACTGCTCAGGTTCGTCAATCGAACGTTGGTACATCGTTTTATAAGTTTCGGAATCAATGTGCGCCTGTGCTGCAATATCGGCATTGACAGCATAAATTTTTTCATCTGACATGCTTAGCCCCTGATTTGTCTCAAGTAGGAAATCATCTTAGTCAATTGTTTGGAGGATTGTACGTAAATCTTTGAGTGAAGTTGGGTTCCAGTGAGCGATTGCCCAATCAAGCAGGTCGTGCGTCGTGCTGCTTGCAAGTTCCGTTGGTGGATGTTGATTTAACAAGTCCAGTAACTTAAAAAGTGTGGCCTGGGGCTGTTGATTATCGACAGATGCGGCGAGCGTTTGTTTGCTGAGCTTGTAGCCCTGTTGATCGATGATGACTGGTACATGCATATAGTGAGGTGTGGGCAGTCCAAGCAGTTGCTGTAGATAAATTTGCTTGGCTGTTGAATCGAGCAAGTCGATGCCACGAACGATGTGATTAATGTGTTGCAGGTTGTCGTCTATGACAACGGCGAATTGATAGGCAATAATGTGGTCTTTACGTTTGATTACAAAATCACCATGTTGTTTCGCCATGTTCTGAGAAATAAGTCCGTGTAACGAATCCTTAAAGGAAATCATGCGCTCATCGGTTTTGATGCGTAATGAATACGGGCGATCGGGCAGAGTTGTCACATGTCGGCAAAATCCCGGATAAATATTTGCCAGTGCAGTGTCAGCCGAGTAAGGACTTAGCGTTTTTCGGCTGCAGGTACAGGGATAAATTAGTTGCTGTTTTCTCAGCGTGTCGAGTACATCATTATAAACATCAATACATTGGCTTTGATAAGACGCCGCGTCGTCCCAAAATAAGCCGAAATTCTCCAGCGTTTTTAGAATATTATCCGCAGCACCATTGACATTGCGTGGAGTATCCAGGTCGTCAATCCGTAACAACCATTTACCTTGGTGCGATCTGGCATCAAGAAAGCTGGCAAGGGCAGTATACAGGGAGCCCCAGTGCAGCGGGCCAGTAGGCGAGGGGGCGAACCGGCCGATGTAAGCTTGATTGTCCTGGTTAGCCAGACTTAGCCCATTTGTTTTTCCCGAATTTCATCGAGCGTTTTACAGTCGATGCACAGGGTGGCGGTGGGTCTGGCTTCCAGTCGGCGGATGCCGATATCAATACCACATGACTCGCAATAGCCATAATCGCCGGATTCAATTTCTTTAAGGGCTTCATCAATTTTTTTGATGAGTCGGCGTTCACGGTCACGCGTTCTCAGTTCCAGGCTGAACTCCGATTCCTGGGTTGCTCGATCATTTGGATCGGGAAAATTGGCCGCATCATCCTGCATGTGGTGTACGGTCCGGTCTACTTCATGCATTAATTGTGCTTTCCAGTTTTTAAGAATGGCCTCAAAATGATTTAATTGAGCCTCATTCATATAGTCTTCGCCTTCTTTTTCTTGATAAGGCTCAAAAGTGAAAAGTGATGCACTCGGCTTAGCATTATCTGCCATCCATTTACTCCTAAAAGACAAGATAAATAAATCGTGCATTTTTAGCAGAATAGTATCAAGTTAGCAAGGATTATTGCTATGATCAGGGTTTTTGAGTGGTTGAAATTATGGTAGATCGACTGGCTACACGTACGCAGAGTATTTCTCCTTTTTATGTCATGGAGTTATTACATCGTGCCAGGCAACTGGAAGCACAAGGCCGGGATGTGATTCACATGGAAATTGGTGAACCTGATTTTCCAACACCGGCCACTATTGTTGAAACCGGTATTCAATATTTGCAGACAGGTGAAGTCAAATATACACCGGCTGCGGGATTAGCAGAGTTGCGAGAAAAAATAGCGAACTATTATCGGCAGCATTATGGAGTCAGCGTCGCTAAAGAACGAATTTTTGTGACGCCGGGCGCTTCGGGTGCTTTTTTGTTGGCACTGGGCGTTAGTTTAAATCCGGGTGAAGAAATTCTAATGGCTGATCCCTGCTATCCCTGTAACCGCAATTTTGTAGCACTTTTTGATGGAGATACCCTGACCATACCCGTCGATGCATCAACGCATTATCATTTGACGGAAGATTTAATTCGACAACATTGGACGGCTAAAACCAAAGGTGTGTTAATTGCTTCCCCATCAAATCCAACCGGCACCCTGATCGATCCCATCAGGCTAAAACAAGCTATTGAGATGGTGAATTCATCGGGAGGGTGTTTTTATTCTGATGAGATTTATCATGGGCTGGTTTACAGCACCAAGGCAACAACGGCCCTGCAATTCAGTGACGATGTCTTCGTCATAAACAGTTTTTCCAAGTATTTCGGCATGACGGGCTGGCGTATCGGCTGGCTGATCGTGCCCGATGCGTTTATTGAAGCCACGGAAAAATTAGCCCAGAATATCTTTATCGCTACTTCTTCACTTTCGCAATATGCAGCGCTCTCCGCTTTCGATCAACACACCTTGAGGGATCTTGAACGAAGAAGAACGGAGTTTGCACAGCGGCGGGATTTTCTGTATGAAAATCTGCTTCGTATTGGATTTGATGTGCCGATCAAACCACAGGGTGCTTTTTACATTTATGCCGACTGCTCCCGATTTACCGACGATAGCTTTCAATTTGCGCAGGAATTTTTAGAAGCGGAAGCCGTCGCCGTTACCCCCGGAAAAGATTTTGGCATGCATCACTCCGAGCGCTATATTCGTTTTGCTTATACTACTTCTATGGATAGAATGACCTCTGCAATGCAACGATTGGAAAAATTTCTTAACCAAAGGTCATTATGTCGGTAAAACAAGTATCAGCCATAGAATTAAAGCAACGAATCGAGAAAAATGATCCGTTGGTATTACTGGATGTCAGAGAACCCTATGAATATGAATATGCCCGAATAGAAGGCAGTCTACTAATTCCGCTGAATCAAATACCTCAACGTCTAGCGGAGTTGGACCCGCAACAAGAGATCATGGTGATTTGCCATCATGGCATGCGTAGTCAACAAGCCGCTCAGTTTCTGATGCATTCCGGTTTTACTCATGTCTACAATCTAAACGGTGGAATTGACGCCTGGTCCAGCTATTGCGATGCATCTGTTCGCCGCTATTAATCGACGCTTACGCTGCGTATCCATTGGCGGTCAGTGGATAGTGACAACCTTATAGTCCGCTCATCCTTCTACAAAAGCATTTCAAGTAAACATTCTTTGACTTATGTCAAATCGGCTTTGCCATGAGCGCATAGAATAAGCCGGCACTTCTGGTAACAGGATGAATAAGTTCTCTAACTTACGAGAGTCTTTTGTTATCGGCAAGTCGAATGGGGAGCAGGTTTTATTGCAGACTGGTTAGGCAGAAAAACTTTTTTCCCTGCACGGCTAATTAGTGCGGTTAATCTAAATAAAACTATAAAGGGGTACAAGTATGGCTTTAATTACGTGGACAGCTAGTCAATATGGTACAAATGTAGGCTTCGCAGATGATGAGCACCAGATTCTGTTTGGCAAACTTAACAAATTATATGATTTGGCAACAGGGGGCGCTGCTCGTTCTGCAATCGGTGAGCAACTGGATGATTTGATCGCCTATGTTGTCGGACATTTTGCGCATGAAGAAAAAGAAATGCAGGCCAAAGATTTTTCCGGATTTGCTGAACACAAGGCAGAGCATGATGCTTTAGTCGGCGTTTGTGCGGGATTGCAAACTAAGTTCCATGCAGGTGAAGCGGAAGTTACTGAAGAAGTTGGACAAATGGTTAAAGGCTGGCTGGATAAACATATTCCAACCTTTGATATGGCTTATGCTGGCGCTTTAAATAGCTAAAGGATCACTGAAGAACCTTCGGGCTTTGATTTCTCAGTCAACACTGAAAGGTCCGGAGGGTCAGATAATTATGGACAAATAAAAAGTAACAAGTTCATCGGTATTTATTCATGCTTGCTGTTTGCAAGTGCAGTACCCGATTTAATATCTCTCAGTTTCATCAGTGCATACACGGTTTCAATGTGCGGGCTAGCGATACCCGCCCCATTAGCCGCTCGTAATGCATTACCCAAAATAGCTTCCGTTTCCATCGGGTGACCGTTTTCAAAATCCAGCAGCATACTGGTTTTATACGATGGCATGCCGTAGGTGCTGCTTATGCTCATATCAATACTGTCAGTTGGCAGGGTATGGCCAATGGCGGCGGCGATTATGCTGATTTCCTGCATAATGTTGCGCACCAATGGCTCCTGTGAGTGCAGAATATCCAGAGTGAGCAGCCCACCAGATAACACCGACAACGGATTGAACGCGGCATTCCAGACACATTTCCTCCAGCGATCCCGGATGATGTCGTCACTGGCGCTACATTCAATACCGGACTTGTTGAAGAGTTCACACAAAGCTGCGGTTTTAGTGCCGGGATGGCTGGAAATAGTACCCAGGGACAGTCGACCATAAGCCAAATGCTTAATTTCTCCGGGTCCGATACGATTGCAGCCGATAAACGCCAAGCCACTGATAATGTCATTGTTAGGAAACGCATCCAGCAGTTCATTTTCAATGCCTACACCATTCTGGATAAAGACAATTGATGTTTGAGGCTTGACCGCCGGGCGGATAAGCGTTACCCGATCCAGTTCAGGAATCACTTTTGTACAGAGAAGGACGAAGTCGGCAACGCCTTCATATTCAGAAGCGTGTTGCAAGACGCGTGATGGCCTAAAGTGCCAGTTTCCAAGGGTTTCGCTAGAAATATTTATGCCATGCTTTTTTACCTGTGCATAATCGGAACGGCAGACTACCGCTACTTCAGCCTTTGCTTTGGCGAGTAATGAGCCATAAAATCCGCCAATCGCGCCGGCGCCAATAACCAGAACCTTAGGCGTCATGCGTGTCTTGCTCCAGAATGGTCTTTAAAAATGGCACGGTTAACTTGCGCTTCGCTGCTAGTGAAGCAAGATTCAGTTTTTCAAGTAAAGTCCATAGCGATTGCGGATTGCGATGGTAATGACTCAGAAGAAAACGTCCGGTTTGCGGTGCTATTTCAAAACCCAGCTGGTCGGCTTTGAAGATTAACGCGGCAATTCGGTCATCATCAGATAACATTTTCAGCTTTAAAGCCAGGCCCCAATTGAGGCGTGTTTTGAGGTCAGGCAGTTGAATGGCGAGCGAACCGGGCGAGCAGGATGCCGAAACGATGAGTTTATGGCCTTGATCTCGATGCTGATTGAAAAAATTGAAAAACGCCAATTCCCAGGCCGCATTTCCAGAGATGAGTTCAATGTTGTCCAAACAAACGACCTCACATTCATCAAGGCCGCTTAACAGGGAAGGATCTGGTAATGATGGACTGGCCAGATCAAAATAAAACGATCTCAGTTCTTGTTTTTGTGCATGATGACAACAGGCCTGCAGCAAATGGCTTTTACCTTGTCCGGGCATACCCCAAACAAAGATAAAGGCTTCACCGCTACCGGTAACGCAATGCTGCAAGTGATCAATGATTTCCTGATTGCTACCGGAATAAAAATCAGCAAACGTCTGATTGGCCCTGAATTCGAACTGAAGCGGAAGTTGCTGCGCCATGGTCAGCCGGCATTCGTTTCAAAACGGAGATATAGCGTGGTCCCGAAGAAAAGCAGCAGGCTGAATAGCACTTCTGTCGAAGCATACAGCCTTTCATGAGTATTGGCATAGGTTTCGACGCAGCCATGTATAAAGTATATCAGGCTGATATAGGAGGTCCATGCGCAGCTTCGGCGATCTCGGTTTAATAAACCACGCATGGGTAGCAGCAAAGGCGAAATCGTAATTAATAAAATCAATGCCACGGGAAATCTCGATGATGGTGAAAAAATCGTATTCCAAAGCATTAATAAGGTGAACAACCCGAAAAAGCCGACCAATGCCAGGTAATAATAGTTGCCGGGTTTAATGGTAAAGTTCATGCGCATACAATCTGGCTCAATGTCGCTTTAACTGCAGCGCGGTTTTGGCCAGTCTTGCGCCTAAAGCGCGACACAAAGCTTTTTCATGGTCGGTTAAGCTGGCATTTTCAGACGCCAAATGGCTGGGTCCATAAGGCGTGCCCCCTGCCGCAGTCTCGTGTAATGCGGTTTCAGAGTACGGCAATCCTAATAACAGCATGCCATGGTGCATAAGCGGAAGCATCATCGATAATAGAGTACTTTCCTGCCCGCCATGCATGCTGCCTGTTGACGTAAAGACGCCGGCCGGCTTACCGGCCAAGGCACCGGAAAACCAGATGGGCGTTGTTTGATCCAAATAATATTTCAGGGGAGCCGCCATGTTGCCGAAGTGGGTCGGGCTGCCCAAGGCCAGTCCGTCGCAGTCATTTAGATCGTCTAGTGTGGCATAGACAGCGCCGTGAGACGGAATGTTTTCAGCCGTCTTTTCGCATACAGTGGATACGTCCGGAACAGTTCTGATGATGGCTTCAGCGCCTTCAACCGACTCAACGCCACGGGCAATCAGATTGGCCATTTCTGCGGTTGCGCCATTGCGGGAGAAATAAAGTACTAGAATTCGGGTCATGGCAGGAGTGATGATAGGAAATTATAAAATGGTCAGGACATTTTCAGGTGGTCGCCCGATAGCCGCTTTACCATTGGCCAGTACAATCGGCCGTTCGATCAGAATGGGATATTCAACCATGGCATTAATCAATGCTTGCCGGTCGAGTGCCTTGTCGTCCAGCGCATTAGTCTGGTATTCGGCTTCCTTCTTACGCATGAGTTGTCGAGGTTCCATGTCCAGTTTAATCAGAATATCATCCAGTTCCTGAGGTGTTGGCGGTGTTTTTAGGTATTCGATGACTTCGGGTTCGATACCCTGCTCTTTCAGCAATTGCAGAGTTTGCCGGGATTTTCCGCAACGCGGATTGTGGTAGATCGATACGCTCATCGTGCACGCGCTCCGTTAATGAAAAAGTTATAATAGCACTATAACAAAAACTCACGCTTTGTATAAGGTAAAGCCAGTGGCAATAACGAAGAATTCTGAATCGTATAAGGGCTTCGTGATGAATCGAATAAAACAATACTGGCTTTTAGGCCGATTTGACAAACCCATAGGCATTTTCATCCTGTTATGGCCAGCTTTATGGGCGCTTTGGGTGGCCGGAAACGGCAAGCCCGATATACTGGTGTTGCTAGTGTTTTGCCTGGGTGTTGTACTGATGCGAGCGGCCGGTTGTGTGATCAATGATTACGCCGACCGGGAATTCGATCCGCACGTCGAGCGCACAAAGCAACGCCCGATTGCAGCCGGCAAAGTGACACCCAAAGAAGCACTGATTGTTTTTATTGTGTTGAGTCTTAGCGCATTCGGACTTGTGTTGTTGCTTAACATTTATACGATCTTGCTGTCTTTTGTCGGCGCATTCTTGGCAGCCAGCTACCCGTTTATGAAACGCTATACCCAGTTACCACAGGCTTATCTGGGTATCGCTTTTGGCTGGGCGGTGCCGATGGCGTTTGCCGCGCAGACGGATCGAATCCCGCCGGTTGCCTGGCTGATGTATCTGGCTGTTATCTTATGGGCATTGGTTTATGACACCATGTACGCGATGGTCGACAAGGACGACGATATTAAAATTGGCGTCAAATCGACAGCGATATTGTTCGGTGATTATGACCGTCACATCATGGCGGTATTGCAGATCATTATTCTGTGCCTGTTGGTTATCGTTGGGCGAATGCAGCAGTTGGGCTGGTTTTATTATGGCGGCGTGATTATTGCCGGAGGTTTATTCTGTTATCAACAAATGTTGATTTTTCACCGCGTAAAAGCCCGCTGCTTTCAGGCTTTTTTGAATAATAACTGGTTTGGTTTGGCAGTTTATGCCGGGTTGGTGTTGGACTATGGGCTGAGGTAATGCACTAGCCCATAGAATGATGAAGACGTACAGTACAGTTTCCAACAGATTGATTTTTAGTTTTGTAATTATTCAAGATCTGAACTTTTTTCAGTACTCATCGTTTTTAAACGGTAAACGCTTTTTTTTGTTAAGTATCCATTCACGATATACCGGGATAATCTTTCCCTAAGAATTGAATGAACTAAATTATTAATGGAGAACAAACGATGAAAAAATTGCTGATATTGATTCCACTTATTGCGACTGCTACGTTCTATTCATCCCTGTCTCAGGCGGACGATGACGATTGGGATGATCAAGGCTATTATCCGCAACAGCAAATCAACAACTACTATCCTCAGCAGCCACCAGTCTATTATCCTCAACCACAGGTCAACAACTATTACTATCAACAACCGCCCGTTGTTTATTCCCCACCACCCCGATATTATGGTTATGACCAGCGTTCGCACCAGGGTTTGGCCGGCGGTATCATCGGTGGCGTTCTGGGCTACGAGTTAGGTGCGGGTGATCCAATTGCTGCTGGCCTTGGCGCTGCCGCCGGTTCGTTCTTTGGAAATGGATTTGGAATGGGTTATTAGCAGCCAACTCATTGTTCCGAAGATATTCCTGCAATAATAAAATTTTTATCCACAAAGTCTGTGGATAACTCTGTTTTTAATTTGTCGAAAGACTCTTCGATGGCTTATTGTCTCTGACATTGAGTTAAATTGACCAAAATCTGGCCAGACTGATTTCAGTGCATTATTTATCGATCGGGAACGTTTGACGCGGCAGTCTTTTGACGATGATCAGTCTTTCAGCCCATCAAATCAAACCCTGTAAATACAAGCAGTACAAAATAAACAGCAACAGAAAAGCATCCCGGCCGCACAAATAGGCCGGGGAGCTAAGGATATGGCAAAAAATAACTTACCGATCTGTGCCAAGAAAATTTTTCCGTTCGTCTGAGCTTGTCGAAGGATGGACGAAAAAATTGCACTCCGTAGCGGCAAGCCATTCATGCTTCGACAAGCTCTCAAGAAACAGCTTTTTTGTATTTTTAAAATCAATGACTTGCAAAGATATGAAAACACAAAAAAGTACGTCGAACAGCGACTGTTTCATGGTAACGCCATGCCTCCGAAGGGGGGCTTATTTTGCTCAGCACGGAACGGCTTGCCGGGAGATTTTGCGTTTTCGGGGAGTTATTTTTAACGGAATCCTGAATCCAGCGTGAAGTTAACAGCAGCCGCCACCCGGGCTGCACGTATTCTGATGCAGACCGCCTTTGGTTGCGGCGGCTGGGCGCAAGGTTCCGGTTGCGCAATCCCACGGTTTTCCTTCAATTTCCTGCGCAGGGAGAATGCCGATGAAATCAGTGGCGTAGGTTTCTCCGGTGAGCAATCTAAAGGTGCGTTCACAAACTGCCATGCGCTGACCTCTGAGATAGACATGGCCGTCGTCGTCATAGACCTCAGAATAAGGGCCTCGGTAAATCACGGCATGACCCTTGTCTATACAGGGTTCATGCTCTGGCTTGACAGCGGTAATCGTTACGGATCGAAACTCCAGACCTTCAACAACCTGCCAGGGCCGGCTTTCCCATTTGTCATAGCTGACAGCGATAAAACCGGCTTTGCTAAAGGCGTCCAAAAAGTCGAGCTCCTGCAGGGCGCCGGAAATACAGCCGCTCCAAAGATGCTGATTCTGCTTCAAATGTTCGGGTACTCGTTCGTCGCAGATAATGTCGGAGATCGCCACGCGACCACCCGGCTTAACGACACGGAAAATCTCCCGGATCAACTGTTCCTTGTCGCTGTCATGAACCAGATTAAGAACACAATTTGATACCACGAGATCAATGGAGTTGTCACCGATTAATGGCGACTCCAGGCGTTGTTTTTCCTGCCAGGCGCGTAGCGAGATAATGTCTTCAGCCTTTTGGATGGGGTATTGTGCGAGGTGTTCATTCATGGCCGACAGGTCCAGCGCCAAATCCTGAATTTGTCCCTTGACGAATGCAACGCGGTTTGAGCCCAGTTTCTGGGCCATTTCAGACTGATATTTGCGCGCCAAAGCCAGCATGTCATCGTTCATGTCGACACCGATTACTTTGCCTTGATCCCCTACCAATTGAGCGGCCATGTAGCATATTTTGCCGGAACCCGAGCCTAAATCCAGGACGACATCGCCTTTTTTGACATAGCGAGAAGGATCGCCGCAACCGTAATCCTTTTCAATAATTTCCTGGGGCAGAATGGCGAGCAATTCGCGGTCGTAATCGACAGGACAACACAAGTCAGTCTGTATGGCGGCTGCGCCAGCTGAATAACGTTCTAATACTCCGGTTTCGATGGTCATTTTGGTACCTGTAATGTTCTTAATTAATTATTGTGTAATTGTTATCTGCTACATGAAATTGTAATTTAAGTGCTCCGCCGCAGCTGCTGCCCTGTCCGGCCGTACAGCCGTAACAATGCTGGCGAACATTAATGGCGGCGCCGTTTAACGATTGATCGATCAAGTCGCGAATGTGGGTTTGTTGGTCAGGGTTTTTACCCAAGGGTAAGTGCAACATCTGATTAAAATCGCAGTCGTAAACATGACCTTGCCAGTCCACGCTGATGGTATTTCGGCACATCACGCCTTCCAGGTTTTCCGGATGGTAGTTGTCTTTCAATAATTGCATGTAATCGTTCAACAAGCCCTTACTGATCAGCATGCTGCCAAAACGTTGTATGGGCAGATTAGTTAGGGTAAATAATTTATTAAAAACGATGCCGTAGTGATCAGACAGGTAGGTTTTATAAGCCTGTTCCAGTATCTGTTGGTCTGGCGGCAGGTTAATTCCCTGTGGATTGAAGACAAGATTCAATTGCAGCGGCGATCCTCGTTGGCCATAGCCCAGGCGATTCAGATTTTTCAATGCTGCCAGACTGGCCAAAAATGTACCTTTGCCGCGTTGTTTATCGACATTGTCTTCCAGATAACAGGGCAGGGAGGCAGTGATTTCAACTTGGTTGGTGGCAAGAAATTCTGCAGTATCTTCAAAGCCCGGTTCTTCCAGAATAACCAGATTACAGCGGTCAATCACATTGACATCCAGGGCCCGGGCTTGTTGCACCAGATAGTTGAAATGCGGATTCATTTCCGGCGCGCCGCCGGTTAAATCGAGCGTATGAAGGCCGGATTTACTGATGAAGTCTAATACCAGATTGACCGTGTCAAGATTCATGAGTTCGGTACGCTTCGGCCCTGCGTTGACGTGGCAGTGCGTGCAGCTCAGGTTACATAAATAGCCCAGGTTTACCTGTAAAATTTCCAGCGAATTTCGGGTGATGGCTGGGAAATCAGTGGCTTCCAGATAAGGTAAGGTACCGTGCATAACGTTAGTTTTCAGTAAAGTAGATATCGCCATAGTAAGCCTTGGCCGTACTGTGGGTGTTATCGGTATCCGTCATGATCGCGACAGCATCAATATGGTCAACGTCTTGATCGATATATTGCCTGATGTCGGCAAGAATGTTGCGTCTTTCCGTGTACCAGGTGCCGGTTTGATCGGATGAAGAACGCAAGGCTATCATGATGGCGCGGTCGCCGACAAAGGGATTAGACCAGATTTTACCTGTCGGTGAACCGCTAGCCCAGACGTAATTGATCGCTCGGGTACGCCAGAAAGCGAAGCCTCCACTAATGACGACGTAAACTCTGGCGGCAAAATCGTCGCCGGATTTGACTTGCTCGTTACTATTGATAAAGCGATTTTCGGTACGCCAACGCCAGTTTAAAATCGGTGTTTTCAGTAGATCGATGCGCTGTTTTTTGATCAAGCCCGACGCGCTGTGATGGCTTTCCGCCCGTAATACCGAGGTGCCATCCAGTGTTACCAATTGATAAAGCGTTTGCCCCTTGAACGTCTTGCTTTCCCATTGATCCAGTGAAGTTGCCGATGAAAATTCACCTATCTTCACTTGGGCATCTGACACGTGTGCAAGAACAAGCGAACCCGAGAACATTAAAACAACGGGCAAATGAATCAAACAGCGTTTATTTAAGGCTGTGGACATAACTGGTAGCGTTGTAGAGTTAAGGCCAGGAATAAACGCAGTGTATACGATCAGTATCGGTTAGTTCAAACAGAACATTGGCAACCGGTATTAAAAAGGCCGGAAATTCCGGCCTTTTTGAATGCGCTGTTAGTGCAGCAATCCCAGCAACAAGCCATTGAGCTTGTGCACAAATGCCGACGGATCGTCCAGTTGTCCGCCTTCCGCCAAAATGGCCTGGTCGAACAGAATCTGTGTTAAATCGCCAAAGCGGTTATCATCTTGCTCGGTTTTCAGACGGATAACCAACGGATGGTCGGGGTTGATTTCGAAAATCGGTTTTTTACCGAAATTCATCGATTGTCCTGCTTCCTTCATGATCCGTTCCATGTTGAGGCTCATGCCATAAACGTCCGACACCAGACAGGCGGGTGATTCGGTGAGCCGATGACTGATTTTCACTTCGCTGATTTTATCGCCCAGTACATCCTGGATTTGCTTGAGTACTGATTCAAAATCTTTGCTGAGTTCTTCCTGATGTTTTTTCTCTTCTTCGTCGTCCAGTTTGCCCAAGTCCAGCGTGCCTTTGGCGACGGATTGCAGATGCTTGCCATCGAACTCGTCAAAGCTGGATACCATCCACTCGTCGATGCGCTCTGATAACAACAACACCTCGATGCCTTTCTTACGGAAGATTTCCAGATGCGGGCTGTTTTTGGCCGATGCATAGCTATCCGCAGTCACATAATAGATTTTATCCTGACCTTCCTTCATGCGGCTCACATAGTCTTCAAGACTGATCGTCTGTTTTTCGCTATCGCCATGTGTCGATGCAAAGCGCAGTAATTTCCCGATGCGTGCCTTGTTGGCATGATCTTCGATAGGACCTTCCTTGATAACAGCGCCAAATTGAGACCAGAATGTCTCGTATTTTTCTGGCTCATTTTTAGCCAGATTTTCCAGCAAGCCCAAGACTTTTTTTACGGCGCCGGACTTGATGGTGCTGATTTGTTTGCTTTGCTGCAAAATCTCGCGAGAGACGTTCAACGGCAGTGAATTGGCGTCGATAATGCCTTTGATAAAGCGTAAATAACGCGGCATCAACTGCTCGGCATCGTCGGTGATAAAGACCTTGCGAATATAGAGCTTGACACCGTGTTTGTTGTCTCTGTCCCATAAATCGAACGGTGCGCGCGAAGGTACATAGAGCAGCAGGGTATATTCGTTGATACCTTCAACCTTGCTATGCACGTGAGTCAACGGATCCTGGTAATCATGCCCGACATGCTTATAGAACTGATTGTAATCTTCGTCGCTGATGTCCTGACGGGCTTTTGTCCACAGTGCCGATGCGCTGTTGATGGTTTCTTCCTCGATGGTTGGAACCGGTTTTTCCTTTTCCTCTGCGCCTTCGGCGTCATCATCCATCGGCGGCAGGACTTCTTTGTCCATGACAATGGGTAAGGAAATATGGTCGGAGAATTTTCTGACGATGGAACGGATGCGATAGCCGTCCAGGAACTCACTTTCGGATTCTTTCAGATGCAGAACAATCTCGGTGCCGCGTTTTTCCTTTTCAACAGACTCCAGCGTGTAATCGCCTTCGCCAGACGATTCCCAGCGCACACCTTCATTTATTGGAGCGCCTGCCTTACGGGTAATTAACGTGACTTTGTCGGCAACGATAAAAGCTGAATAAAAGCCGACGCCAAACTGGCCAATCAGTTCGCTATCCTTTGCCTGGTCGCCGGTTAAGGCTTCAAAAAACTGTTTGGTGCCGGATTTGGCGATGGTGCCGATATGTTCCTGAACTTCGTCGCGACTCATGCCGACACCGTTGTCGATCACGGTAATCGTGCGCTTGTCCTTGTCGAATTCCAGGCGAATTTTAAGATCGCTGTCGCTTTCGTACAAGCTTTCGTTTGATAAAGCCAGGAAACGCAGTTTGTCAGCAGCGTCCGAGGCATTCGAAATCAGTTCCCGCAAAAAGATTTCCTTATTGCTGTATAGGGAATGGATCATCAAATGCAGCAGATGTTTTACTTCGGTTTGAAATCCTAAGGTTTCTTTTTTGGTTTCTACAGTCATAGTTACTCGTCTCTAATACACAATTAAAAATGGTTTATACCAAGATGGGGATGCCTGGATTTTTTTCAAGGCTTAATATCAACTTTGCCAGTCTCATACATGTTCCTGTGACGAACCGGTGTTGCAAGTTGCTGAAACTTATAAAGCTCCTCCCGATTGGTTAAAATGAAAAATAATGCTCCGGGTATCCAGGCAAACTCAAGTGCGATGTTGGTCAAGATTTGAGTTATATTGTTCTCACTTTTTCAATTTTTAGTGATTTAAATTTGCCTATGAGAATTGTGTTATTGCTTACACTGGTGCTTGGCTTGAACGGAATTTTTAGTCTGTTAAACAACTTGCCCCAGGAGGTAGGCGCTGACGTTCCTGAAGGAAAATTAAATAGTCTTTCTTTTGCGCCTTTTCGAGAGGGCCAAAGCCCTTTGGAAGCTATTTTTCCGACTGTTGATCAAATCGAAGCCGATTTAACTTTGTTGGCGGCAAAGACGCATACCATCCGCACCTATGCCAGCGGCGAGGGTACCATGAAAGCTATTCCTGCATTGGCGCAAAAACAGGGCCTGAAGATGATTCAGGGTGCCTGGATTGGTTATATGGATGTCGATAACCGCAAAGAAATTGATGCCTTGATTGAAGCGGCAAATACCTATCCGGAAGTCATCAAGCGGGTCATCGTCGGCAATGAAGTACTATTACGGGGAGAACAGGAACCGGAAAAACTGATTGAATATATTCGGGAAGTTAAGCGCTCTGTCAAACAGCCGGTTTCTTATGCCGATGTCTGGTCGATGTACATGAAATATCCGCAATTAATCAGGGAAGTTGATTTTATTACGATTCACATTTTGCCATATTGGGAAGATGAACCGATTCCGGTCACAATGGCGCCAGCCCATATTGAGCGTATTTATAAGCAGGTACAGCACGAGGCCGAGTCCATTGCACCCGGCAAACCCATACTGATCGGCGAATCTGGCTGGCCAAGTGCAGGTAAGCAGCGTGGCTGGGCGAAACCGAGTGTTGTCAATGAGGCGCGGTTCATTCGCGGCCTTATTAAAGTCGCTCAGGACAATCATTTCGATTACAACATTGTTGAAGCCTTTAACCAACCCTGGAAAAGTGAATTGGAGGGAATAGTGGGTGCAAACTGGGGGCTTTTTTCAGTGGATCGCCAGGAAGTATTTCCTTTAACAGGAAAAGTTTATGAAAACGCAAAGTGGCTTAAAGAGTTGCTGGTTTCATCATTGATTTTTGTGTTGGTTGTAGCCTTTTTTGCGCGCAAACTGCAATCATTATCGACGCTGCGTATGGCCTTATTTTTAGTGTTTGTTCAGCTTTTGATCGCTTTACTGGTGAATCAAACCGATAAATCCTGGTACACCAGTTACAATGATTGGCAGCGTTGTCTGGCTGCCCTGGTTGCGGGCTTGAATATTTTTTTGGCGGGTTTGGCGATGCCTCGCGCTTACAATTTACTTGCGGAACAAATTGTCAATAGAAAAGTTGTATCAGGCATTCAGAGTATCATTGTTTTCGTCGCCACGGTTGCCATTTATATAAGCTATCAGCTGGCATTGAACGGACGCTATATCAGCTTCCCATTTGCATTGACCCACATTTCCGTTGCCAGTTTGTCAGGTTTGACGGTTATGGGATGGCTAGTTGCAAAACGATGGTCATTTCGATTGGTGGAGTTCAATCAGTTGATTGGGTATGTCGGCTCAGGGCGATCAAGCTATAAAGTTTGGGGCTATGGTTTGGTGCTGATAGGTATTTTGTTGATTGGCGGTGAAGTCCGGGCCTTTACGATAGGCCGTGATTTTATTCTGGCTTACCCTGAGATCGGTAAGCGAATCTATTGGGCGTTTATTTTTACAATCACCAATACGCAGTTGCTGGAATGGCTGTTTGGCTTGCTTGTGCTGGCCATTCCGATGGTGCTGAGCGGATGTAAAAATTGCCGGGAAGCGGCGGTATAGTAGGTCGTAGGCAGCCGTCGTTCTGCTGCAGGATTGGTAGAGACGCAAGATTTTGCGTCTCTACCTTCGAGCAATAAGCAGGGTTAAGCGTTAAAAGTTAAGCCAGCCTGATCCAAATGACGTCGCAAAGACAAGACTGACGATCGTCATTAACTTGATCAGAATATTCAGGGATGGACCGCTGGTATCTTTAAATGGATCGCCAACGGTATCGCCAACCACTGCGGCCTTGTGAGCATCCGAACCTTTGCCGCCGTATTGTCCGGTTTCGATCCACTTCTTCGCGTTATCCCAGGCACCTCCAGCGTTAGCCATCATGACGGCTAACAGGAAACCGGACGACATTGTGCCAACCAACAATCCAGCCAGCGCTTCTTTGCCCAAAACATGACCTACAACCAGGGGCACAACGACTGCCAGGGCGCCTGGAAAAATCATTTCCCTCAAGGCACTTTCAGTACTGATGCCGACACAGGCTTTGTAGTCAGGCTGTCCGGTGCCTTCCATCAGGCCCGGGATTTCACGGAACTGCCGACGCACTTCAAGAACAATCTCATGAGCAGCTTTGCCGACGGCCATCATGGTCAGAGCCGAAAACAGATAGGGCATCATCGCGCCAATCAGAATGCCGGGTAACATGGTTGGACCCAAAATATTCAAATCATCAATTTTTGCCGCCGTGACATAAGCGGCCAATAGCGCCAGAGCTGTCAGAACGGCAGAGCCAATCGCAAAGCCTTTACCGGTTGCGGCCGTAGTATTGCCCAAACTATCCAGAGCATCGGTGCGCAGGCGCACTTCTTTCGGTAAATGACTCATTTCAGCAATGCCGCCAGCATTATCTGCAACCGGGCCATAGGCATCGGTGGCCAAGGTAACGCCCAGCGTGCTCAACATGCCGACACCCGACAACGCCACGGCGTAGAGGCCGGCCGCCATCGTGCCCTCGGCTTTGTAGCCCAGCCAGATGCTGAGAAGAATAGCTACAGCCACCATCAATACAGGTAAAACCGTACTCATCATGCCGACCGCCAGACCTTGAATGATGGTCGTAGCCGCGCCGGTTTGGGTGGCATTGGCTATGCCCAGCGTCGGCTTTTCGGTGTAGGAAGTAAAGTATTCTGTCGCATAGGCAATACCGTTACCGGCAATCAAGCCGACCAGAATGACCAGCCAATAATTAAAATGAACACCTGACAACAAAACGGCTAACAAAGACAGCACTAAAATAACAACGGACGCGCCCCACACGGAACGGCGCAGTGCGGCCAATAATTCTTCCAATGTTGCATTTTCATCAATTACCGCGACGTACTTTCTAAGGAAACGAATGCTACGGATGACGAGATCATGCGACGTAAAGATATTTGAATGAGCAACGTCGGCTTCTTCGCCAATCACCATGAAGATGCCAAACAGGGAGGAAATAATGCCGACAGCGGCAACCAGAAAGGGTAGTCCGATAAAAGCCGCAGTGGTATTTTGACCGATAGCGGCCCCCAACGTTGCTGCGGCAATGATGGAACCACTATAGCTCTCAAACAGGTCGGCCCCCATACCGGCGACATCGCCGACATTGTCGCCGACATTGTCGGCAATGACCGCCGGATTGCGAGGATCATCCTCCGGAATGCCTTGTTCAACTTTACCTACCAGGTCTGCGCCAACGTCTGCAGCTTTGGTGTAAATGCCGCCGCCCACTCTGGCGAATAAGGCAATACTGCTGGCGCCGAAGCCGAAGCCGGTGATATAGGTCAGTTGGCTGGGACTACCGCTAAACACCAGATACAACACGGTCATTCCGATCAGGCTGAAGCTGACGACTGACATGCCCATGATGGCGCCACTGCCAAACGCGACACGCAGGCCTTCATGCAGTCCAATGCTGGCCGCTGCCGCAGTACGGACATTGGCCCGGACAGCGACATACATGCCCAGATAACCCGCTCCTGCCGATGCGCATGCGCCCACAATAAAACAAAGCGCCGTTTGCCATTGTAAAAAAGTAGTGATGACTGTAGCGACTATTACTACGAAAATGGCGAGTACGCGATACTCTCGGGATAAAAACGCGGATGCGCCTTCCTGGATTGCACTGGCAATGTTGCGCATGGTCTCATTGCCCTGGTCATAACTAAGAACACGCCGTAATTGCCAGAGTACAAATCCAACTCCGAGAATACCCATCAATAATGCGATGATAACCGATGCAGATGCTTGTAACATCATATCTTTCTCCTCCTTTGTATTGTTTATATTTATTATTTTGGAAGCTTGATTTGCTCGAATTCCAGGGTATTCATTTAAACCAGTTTGCTAAACTCAGTGCCTGCCTTGGGGCGCTGATCGCTGGTTAGTTTTTACATGACCGAGAAAGCCGAGCAGCTAGGGTACTGAAAAGTGGAAGCAACTACAATAAAAATTATGAGGGCATTTTGCAGTCCAGCGACTGGCACACTGATGCAAGCGGATAATTCATACCGTTTGAGGGACTTGCAAAACCCTGGGCAACTGCCCCTCGACAAGCTCAGTGTGTATGGTGTTTGTGTTGAAAGTATTCGCTTTTTCCGTTCGTAATCACTCTGTCGAACCACCTACATATTTTTAGCCGGTATACCGATTGATAAAGTTTTAAATGACTATTAACTTAATTACAGGTTGTTTCCAAACAGGCCTTCAAAACACGGCGTGAATACATCCGTGTAGCCTTGACGACAGCATCCTTGCTGTCGACAGTTTTGAAAACCGGTCAGGAAGTAACACTCAAATTAAAGTAGCCTGCAATTTGTTTATAGCCATTAAGTTTTAAGCACTTCAAGTCAAGCCCTGGACTTTGGATGCTCAGACCACTGATATTATAATCGGGCGGAATTAGAAGTAATCGTCAATAACGAGAAGTTGATTGGTAATGCCAAGTAACCAAGGGGAGGCATCCTGCATTGAGTGGTGAAGTCGGCGGTATTTAAAGAATCGAAAATGACACGAATTCGTTGGTTGGTTCTAGCTCCGTGACATCGATATGATCGACACGAGCGGTAATGGGGCCTTTTTGGCTCCAGCTAATCAATTTTTCTATCGTTGCCGTGCCTGCTTCCGCAATGATTTCGACGCGGCCATCCGGCAAGTTTCTCACAGTCCCCAGCACAGCTAACTGATTGGCTTTTTTTAGCGTAAAGGCTCGAAAATAGACGCCTTGAACGCGACCGCTCACCAAAATCCTTACTTTACGCATCATTTCGTGATTTTCCAGCAATAATGAATTTTTGGATTGCGGGCAAAATCTTCAGGAATTGTTGAAGCGCTAATGTCTTCAATTCGCAGGCTGCTGAGGGCCTCCAAGTCGATTTTAAAGCGCCTGAAATTGGTGGAAAAATACAAGACTCCACCCGGAGCAAGCAGAGATGCAGCATCTTTGATCATGGGAACATGGTCGATTTGTATGTCCAGCACGTCACTCATGCGTTTTGAATTCGAGAAAGTGGGTGGATCAAGAAAAATCAAATCATACTGGCGTTTATTTAGGGTCTGTTCTGCTTCATGAGCAAGCCATCCAAGGCAATCTGCCTGGATTAATTCATGATCTCCACTGACAATGTTCAGATCCAGATTATTCTTTGCCCAATTCAGGTAGGTATTGGACATGTCTACGGTTGTGCTGGCTGAAGCGCCGCCAATAGCGGCATGCACGGTTGCAGTGCCGGTGTAGCCAAATAAATTCAGAAAGCGCTTGTTTTTGGCTTGTTGTTGGATGAGCTGCCGTATAGGTCTATGGTCCAGGAATAAGCCAGTATCCAGATAGTCTTCAAAATTAACCAGTAATTTACAGCCACCTTCCTGAATAATATGGAAATGGCCCAGGTTGCCCTGCTTTTCATATTGATCGGCACTTTTTTGCTTGCGTCTGATTTTAAGAAAAATCCGGTCGCGATTGACTCCGAAGATAGTGGGTATTTCCGAGAGTAACCCGGCCAGCCGTTGATTGGCTTTTTGTGGGTCTATACTTTTGGGTGGTTCGTATTCCTGCACACTAATCCAGGTTTTATCGCCTTGATAGAGGTCGATGGCCACCGCATATTCGGGCAGATCCGCATCATAGACGCGAAAGCAGCTGATCTGGTTTTTTTTGCTCCATTTGGATAATTTGCTCAGGTTTTTTTTGACTCTATTGGCAAAGCTTATAACTCCGGGTTCGCGCTCCTTGCTCACATCCGGATAGGCAACAATTTCGTCATCGGTAATTTCTTGGGGATTGATTTTGCTATTTTCGGTTACCAAAGCAATGCGTTCATCCCGTGTTTTGGCTTTGGGAATAAAGAATGCGCTTTCATCAATGGTCAGACGCAACAATTTACATTCAAGTGCACCATTGAATAGGGTAATCGGTTTTTTTGAGCGAATTCCTAAACGGAAACCCAGTTCAGGGTTACTGATGATCAACGCCGCTTCCCAATTTCTGAAGTTGGCTTTAAGCGTTTCGCCCATTTTTTTGTACAAGTCGGCTGTTTCTTGTTCATCACCCAAGCGTTCCCCGTAAGGGGGATTGCAGATTAATAAGCCGGGTTTCCAGTTGTCAGCGGGTTTGGCGAATTCAATGTCGCGGCGTTCGACATGGATTTTGTTCTGCAAGCCGGCATTGGTGATATGTGCTAGAGCCGTGTTAACGGTGGCACGATCCTGATCAAAGCCAACGATGACAGGGAGTTTTGTCAGTCCGACGGACCTGCGTTGCTCGGCTTCAGCTTTCAATCGTTGCCAGCAAGCAGGATCATGAAGTTTCCAGCCCAGAAAGCCATAGTAATCGCGCAACAGGCCTGGTGCATAATCTGCCGCAATTAAGGCACCTTCCACTAGCAGCGTTCCCGAGCCGCACATGGGATCACATAAACTTCCTTGATGCCCGGCTATTTTCGGCCAACCGCTGCGCAATAGCATGGCGGCAGCCAAATTCTCCTTAATGGGTGCCTTGATATTGATATCTCTGTAACCACGGCGATGCAGGCTTTCGCCTGAAAGGTCCAGGCTCAGTTGGGCGATCTCTCCCTGTAAATAGACATTGATAAGAATGTCAGGGTGTTCGGTATCTATGCGGGGACGGTTGTTAAAGCGCTGGCGCATTTGATCGACAATCGCATCCTTAACCCGTAAGGCGCCGAAATGCGTATTATTAATCGCAGGTGCGTTTTTTGCGCTGAAGGTAACGGCAAAACTGCTGTCCGGAGCGATATGTTCGAACCAGTCTATTTTTTGTGCGGCGGTGTAAAGATCTTCCTGGGTTTTTACCGTGAACGTGGCAAGTTGCAGTAAAATACGGTTCGCAGTTCTTGACCATAAACAGGCACGATAAGCGGTTTCCAGGTTGCCTTCAAACGCAACCCCTGCAATGGTGGATCTTGTGGGTTCAATGCCAAGTCCTTTCAGTTCGTTAGCGAGTAGGGTTTCCATCGCTTTGGGTGTTGTTGCGAACAGTTGATAGGTAGGCATGGACAAAGGTCAAAGGTGCAAGGTTAAAGGTTCAAAATGATTCTACGCTGATTTTTACCTTGAACCTTTTACCTTTTACTAAAAAATTATTGAATCTTGATCAGTTCCACATCAAAAATCAATGTTGCATTTGGAGCGATAGGACCTTGGCCGTGTTCGCCGTATGCTAGTTCTGAAGGAATATAAAAGCGGTACTTATCTCCTTCTTTCATGAGTTGTACCCCTTCAGTCCAGCCGGGTATAACTTGGTTTAAAGGAAAGGTTGCAGGTTCTCCACGACTGTAAGAGCTGTCAAACTCTTTTCCGTCAATGGTTGTGCCTTTGTAATGAACGGTAACATTATCAGAGGCAGAAGGTGATTTTACACCTGTACCAGCAGTTAAAATTTCATATTGCAAGCCGCTGGCCGTGGTTTTTATAGCAGGCTTTTTGGCGTTTTCAGCAAGAAATGCTTTGCCCTGGGCTTTATTTTCTTCGGGTGTCGTGGCATTGGCAATTGAAAATACAGTAAGCGTTGCAAGAATAACGGTGATTATTGCAATCAGCTGAATTTGAACTTTTCTCACGGTTTCCTCTTTATTTCATGAAATGGAGCAATTAGTTTAACAAAAAAAAATCAATTTGTTTTTCTTGATGAGATGGTGAACTTTATGTTGTTCGTCTGAACTTTGCATCAAATTTCTGATCTATCTGATGCGAAGTGATTTTGTTATGGTTTTTTATGGTTATAAGCAAATTGCAGGCTACTTTAATTTGAGTGTTATTTCCTGGCCGGTATTCAAAATTGACGACAGCAAGGATTCTGTCGTCAAGACAACACGGATGTATTCACGCTGTGTTTTGAAGGCCGGTTAGGAAACATCCTGTAATAAGTTAATAGTCATTTTGTTTTATTCAAGTCGCAAGTGAAGATCTGCTGGTTGGGGCAAAGAAATGAGTTGCCAAACCTTAAAAAGTCTTTATAATGCTATGAATTATCGCGGGGTGGAGCAGCTTGGTAGCTCGTCGGGCTCATAACCCGAAGGTCGTAGGTTCAAATCCTGCCCCCGCTACCAAAAACGGAACCCCATATTGGGGTTTTTTATTTTCTGGGCTTCGGTTTGGGAGCTTACATTGTTATAGTTGATGGAAGAGCCCTTAGGCTCTTTTTTTTTGTGCGAAAGTAAGTGAGGAAAAATGAAGCAGGCTCCTGAGCACTTGGTTAATATGATTGAGCCAATTGTTGAAGGGTTGGGTTATGAGTGCGTAGGGATTGACTACCATCCGCATCCTAAACACGGACTGTTGAGAATTTACATTGATAGTGAAGATGGCATTCTGGTTGATGATTGTTCAAAAGTTAGTCATCAGATCAGCGGTGTCCTGGATGTTGAAGATCCCATTCAGGGCAATTATCAGTTGGAAATTTCATCGCCTGGCGCCGATAGACCTTTCTTTAAAGTCAGTCAATTCGAACAATTTATTGGCAGCACTGTGCTGGTTAATCTATTTAGTGCAATCAATGGCCGGCGAAAAATTACCGGTCTGATTGAAAAAGTTGAAGGTGATATTATAACGCTTCAGGAAGCAGATCAGGTTTTTGAGGTTCCTTTTAGTGCGATGAGTAAAGCGCGTTTGGTTCCTGAATATTCATTGGGTAAAGGAGGGAGCAGTGGCAAATAAAGAAATTCTGTTAGTAGTTGAAGTTTTTTCCAACGAAAAAGAGATTGAAAAAGAAATCGTCTTTCAGGCGATAGAATCAGCGCTGGAAGCTGCCACAATTAAACGTCACGCCAATCAAATCAAAGCACGAGTTTCGGTCGACAGAAAGACCGGAGACTATGTGACGCATAGGCTTTGGGAAGTTGTTGAAGCCATCGACGAAAAAACTGGTCGTGTGGAGTCTCCTGAAACACAAGTTTCATTGGAAGTTGCACGTCTTGACAATCCCGATAGTCAGATAGGCGACTGGGTGGAGGAAGAAATTGAGTCGGTTGAGTTTGGCCGTATCGCTGCGCAAACTGCCAAGCAGGTTATTATTCATAAGGTCAGAGAGGCAGAGCGCCGGAAAATTGTTGAGGCCTATAAAAATCGTGTCGGCGAGTTGATAACCGGTATTGTCAAACGTATAGAAAAAGGCAGTGTCTATCTGGATCTGGGGGGACACGTTGAAGCTTATATCGCCAAGGAAGATATGATTCCCCGAGAAGCTGTTCGTGTCGGTGACAGAATCAGGGGATATTTGAAAGATGTCCGTTTGGAGCCGCGCGGACCACAGTTATTCGTAAGCCGTACTGCGCCGGAATTACTGATAGCCTTATTTCGCCTTGAAGTGCCTGAGGTAGGCGAAGGCATGATTTCTGTGCTGGGTGCCGCGCGTGATCCCGGTGCAAGAGCGAAAGTGGCGGTTAAAAGCAACGATCCAAGACTGGACCCAGTCGGTGCTTGCGTCGGCATGAGAGGTTCACGGGTACAATCGGTTTCCAATGAGCTGGCAGGCGAGCGGGTTGATATCATTTTATGGAATCCCAGTGATGCACAATACGTTATCAATGCCATGTCGCCGGCTGAAATTCAGTCCATTGTAGTTGATGAAGACAGGCACAGCATGGATTTGGCTGTCAATTCAGATAATTTGTCCCAGGCCATAGGCCGCGGTGGACAAAATATCCGCCTGGCAACTCAATTGACTGGCTGGGAATTGAATGTCATTGATGCGTCCAAAGCAGAAGAAAAAAATGAAGCTGAAACGAACAAGATAGTCCGTTTATTTGTTGAGCAGTTGGATGTCGATGATGATATTGCGATGATCCTGGTTGAAGAAGGCTTTAATACCGTCGAAGAGATTGCCTACGTTCCGGTAAGTGAAATGCTGGAAATAGATGGGTTTGACGAAGAACTCGTCAATGAATTGAGAAGCCGGGCCAAAGATGCCTTACTGATTAGTGCCATTGCTGCTGAAGAAAAAATTGAAACGGCTGAGCCCGCTCAGGATTTACTGGAAATGGAAGGTATGGATAGAGATTTAGCCTATGATCTGGCCGGTCATGGAATAATTACAATGGATGATTTGGCAGAGCAGTCGATTGACGATTTGCTGAATGTGTCCGAAATGAACGAAGAGCGAGCAGCAAAATTGATTATGAAGGCTCGTGAGCCTTGGTTTGCTGAGGAAAAGGCGAGTAGGTAAGGGGAAGCAAATGAGCGACAAAACAGTACGGCAATTGGCAGAGGTAGTAAAAATACCTCTGGAGCGATTATTAGAGCAACTGAAAGAAGCAGGATTGTCTGCAAGTTCGCCTGATGATGTTATCCATGATGACGAAAAAATGAAATTGCTCGCGCATTTGCGGAAGCGGCATGGCAAGGGAGAAGGCGAAAGCGAAGGAGCGCCAACACGCGTCGTTCTGGAGCGTCGTAAGTTGACGGAAATCCGGCAGGCAAATGTGCCGGGCAGCTCCACCAAAACCATCCCTGTAGAACATCGGAAAAAGAAAACCTATATCAAGCGCGCTGAAGTGGCGGAAACAGAGCCTCACAAAGACGTAGAACCGGTCACAACTATTTCCGAGTCGGTTGCTGAAAAAACATTGCTGCCTGAAGGACAAATCGTCAAAGCAGAACAGGTTTTGAATAAAGAACCTGTAGACATCGAGATCAAAGAGCAAGCGCCGGTCGAAGAATTCGCCCTTGCGGAACCCATTGCGACGGCTATTGACACGATTGAGCCGGAGTTGGAAATCGAATCGGAAGCCATTTTCGAAGCGCTGAAAATCAAGGAAGAAAAGAAAGTCAAGCAGGACAAACTGGGTAAAAGTAAAGAGGCTGATGAAGTTAGAAAAAAGCAGCAAGAAAAAGAGCGCAGACTTCAGGAATCGATCAACAAAAATGCAGATAAAGTCAGGCAGCAAGCCTTGGCAAAGCAGGAGACCCTGCATCGCAAATCTCAGGAAGAAGAAGGCGGAAAAGGTTTAGGAAAAGATTACAGAAAGGGCAAGAAAAAAGCCAAACAACCTCAAAAGGTGAGTTTTCAGGCTGAGGGAAAGCATCAGTTTGAAATGCCTTCCGCACCAATTATCAAGGAAGTGGCTATTCCGGAAACCATTATCGTTTCTGATCTGGCTCAAAAAATGAGTGTTAAGGCGGCATTAGTTATCAAGCAACTGATGAAGCTGGGCATCATGGCCACCATAAACCAAAGCATTGACCAGGATACCGCTGCGATTCTGGTTGAAGAAATGGGTCATAAAGCCGTCATGCAGAGCGACGACGATCTTGAGCGAGAAATGCTCTCGGAAGTTCAGCAGGAAGACAAGCGTGTGGCACAGCCTAGAGCGCCAATTGTTACCATCATGGGTCATGTTGACCACGGTAAAACATCGTTACTGGATTATATCCGTAAAACCCGCGTGGCTGCTGGCGAAGCGGGCGGAATTACCCAGCATATCGGCGCTTACCAGGTAAAAACCGATCACGGTTCGGTCACTTTTTTGGATACACCGGGCCATGCTGCCTTTACGGCCATGCGAGCCCGTGGCGCTGATGTCACGGATGTTGTTATCGTGGTGGTGGCGGCGGATGATGGTGTCATGCCTCAGACGCGAGAAGCAGTCGAACATGCCAGGGCAGCCAATGTGCCTATAATCGTTGCGATGAATAAAATCGATAAGGCCGATGCGAATCCAGACAAAGTGATGCAGGAACTTTCGGTGATCAATGTACTGCCGGAAGAGTGGGGTGGTGATGTTCAGTTCCTTAAAATCTCGGCTAAAACCGGTGAGGGAATTGATGATTTGATCGAGGCGCTGATTGTGCAGACTGAAATTCTGGAGTTGAAAGCGCCGGTAGAGGGCGCTGCCTCTGGTATCGTTATCGAATCAAGGCTTGATAAAGGCCGAGGTGCGGTGGCAACTGTATTGATTCAGAAAGGCACACTGGAAAGCGGTCAAATGGTTTTATGTGGACAGGAGTTTGGTCGTGTTCGAGCCATGTTTAATGAAAACGGTAAAGCTATCAAGGACGCGGGTCCTTCCGTTCCGGTTGAGATTCTCGGTTTATCGGGCACACCGAATGCGGGTGACGAATTTTTGGTCGTACAGAATGAGCGTGTTGCCAAGGATTTGGCGAAACACCGTGAAGAACGTAAAAAATCCAGCCGACATGCGGCTCAACAGGCTTCAAAATTGGATGAAGTTTTCTCCAAAATGACGACGGGGGAAATTGCAAGTGTCAACCTGGTCATTAAAACCGATGTTCAAGGTAGTCTGGAAGCACTTCGCGGTTCTTTAGTCGATTTGTCGACGGAAGAAGTGGAAGTAAAGGTCGTATTTGGTGGTGTAGGTGGTATCAACGAGGGTGATGTCAACCTGGCGTTGGCTTCCGGTGCAATTTTGATGGGCTTCAATGTTCGGGCAGATGCGACGGCACGAAAACTGATTGAAGAAAAAGGTGTTGATTTACACTACTACAGTGTCATTTACGATGCGATTGACGAGGTCAAGAAATCCATTAGCGGTATGATGGCACCGGAAATCAAGGAACAGATTGTAGGGCTCGCCGAAGTGCGCGATGTATTCCGCTCACCAAAATTTGGCGCGATTGCCGGTTGTATGGTTGTTGATGGCTATGTCAAACGAAATCTTCCGATTCGCGTGTTACGCGAAAACGTGGTGATTTATGAGGGGCAACTGGAATCCTTGCGCCGCTTCAAAGACGATGTGGCGGAAGTCAAGATGGGCATGGAATGCGGTATTGGCGTTAAAAATTATAACGACGTCAAAGCAGGCGATCAGATCGAAGTGTTTGAACGTATAGAAATCAAGCGGGAGCTTTAATCGCTTATGGCAAAAGAATTTGGTCGTAGCGCTCGTGTTTCTTCTCAGATGCAGAAGGAACTCGCGTTCATTTTTCAGCGCGAAATCGATGATTCACGACTGGGTTTTATTACGATTAATGAAGTTGAGCTCAGCAAGGACCTGGCCGTTGCCAAGATTTATGTGACCGTATTAAATGTCGATGACCAGGGTAAAAAAAATAACGTGAAGTGGCTTAATGAATTAGCGCCCGTTATTCGCCACCTGCTTGCCAAAAGAATGCGACTGCGGCACATCTCTGAATTGCGCTTTTACTATGACGATTCTTTTGAAACCGGCATGCGAGTATCAGAGCTGTTAAGCGATCAGGGATCGCGTGGCAATCTCTAGGTTTTCTCTGGTATCGGCGTATAGTTTATTTCATGTATGCCAGGTTGATGAATTCAGCCAGAGTGATTGGCCCAGTGAGTAAACGAACATCCGGCCGTAACATTAACGGCATCGTGCTTTTAGACAAGCGTCTGGGGGTTTCGTCGAATCGGGCATTACAGGAGGTCAGGCGCTTATTTAACGCCAATAAGGCGGGGCACACCGGCAGCCTGGACCCGCTGGCAACGGGCTTACTACCACTTTGTTTCGGCGAAGCCACTAAAATTGCCGGCTTGATGCTGGATGAACAGAAACGTTACCAGGTCGTTGTGCAATTAGGTGTCGTCACTGATACAGGCGATGCGGAAGGCGCAATAATTGCGACTAGGCCGGTGCCGGTATTTTCAGAACAAGACATAGATAGCTGCCTGCAGCATTTTGTAGGCGACATCGATCAGGTGCCGCCTATGTATTCAGCTTTGAAACATAATGGCAAGAAGCTCTATGAGTTGGCCCGTAAAGGCGAAGTTATTGATCGAAAGGCGAGACGAATTCGCATCATCGAATTGCACAGGATGGCTGTTTCGCAGGATTGTTTAACGCTGAATGTACTTTGCTCGAAAGGAACTTATATTCGTTCGCTGGCAGAGGACATCGGCAGCTATCTAGGTTGTGGCGCAACAGTCAGTGAGTTGCGTCGACTGGAAGTCGGGAAGTTCAGCATTGAAAGTGCCAGGACAATTGAACAACTGAGTGACATGGGCGAGCAGAAATTATTAGCCTGTCTGATTGATGTCGATAAGCCTCTGGACTATTTGCCCGCCGTTTTATTATCCAGTGAACAAGCTGAGCGTGTTTTGCATGGACAAGCCATTAACATGCAGGAAAGCTGCACCGGTTCGGTACGACTCTACCACGATAAGGCTTTTTTAGGCTTGGGAGAAATACTAATGGATGGTAAACTAGCACCGAAAAAAATGTTTAATTTAAACATTGAGTCACACCATGTTGACTGTGATCTATTATCGCAGTTCAAGTAGTGTTTGCTCTTAATGTCTGTTTCTGCACCCTATCGCGGAAACAGAATTTGCCGAGCCGCCAGTTGGCGGTTTTATCTTTTATTTAAATCTCAAAATTGTAGGGAATAAAAATGCCATTTACTGCAGAACAAAAAAAAGCGGTTGTAGAATCTTATCGTTTATCAGAAACCGATACCGGTTCTCCGGAAGTGCAAGTTGCACTGTTGACAGCCCACATTACTCATTTAACACCACACTTTGCAGAGCACAAAAAAGACAATCACTCACGTCGTGGTCTGTTACGCATGGTTAATCAAAGACGCAAATTGCTGGATTACTTAAAAAATAAGGACAGCAATCGCTATCGTTCGTTAATCGAGCGTCTTGGCTTGCGTAAATAAAAATCACTTAAAACGGCACTTAACTGTGCCGTTTTCGTTGTAGGCCGGATAAGCGAATGCGCTTCGGCATTGCACTTTAAACAAACTCAACGCAAAGGAACCTTATAGTGAATCCTATCAGGAAAGAATTTCAATACGGTGACCAGAAAGTCATTCTGGAAACCGGTGAGATAGCGCGTCAAGCAGATGGCGCCGTTATCATTGATGTTGGCGGTACAGTATTGCTGGTAACGGCGGTTAGTAAAAAAGAGGCCAGTGGCGGAGATTTTTTTCCGTTAACAGTAAATTATCAGGAAAAAGCTTACGCAGCTGGAAAAATACCGGGCGGTTTTTTTAAAAGAGAAGGTAGGCCGAGTGAGCAAGAGACATTAACGTCGCGTCTTATTGATCGACCCATACGGCCGCTGTTTCCTGAAGGCTACACGAATGAAGTTCAGATTGTCGCTACCGTTATTTCTTTAAATCCTGATGTTAACCCGGAAATACCGGCATTATTGGGCTCTTCCGCGGCGTTGGCCATATCGGGCTTACCGTTTAATGGGCCTGTGGGTGCGGCTTGTGTTGGCTATATAGATGGCCAATATAGACTCAATCCATCGCCGGCGGTGATTAAAGAATCCAAACTGGAACTGGTTGTCGCGGGCACTCAACATGCCGTGTTGATGGTTGAGTCGGAAGCGGCTGGATTGTCTGAAGAAGTGATGCTGGGCGCGGTACTGTTTGGACATGAGCAGATGCAGGTTGCCATTACTGCGATCAATGATTTTGCTCAAGCTGCAGGCTGTGGCACTGTGGAATGGTCAGCGCCTGAAACGAATGCCGAACTTAAAAAATTAGTAGTTGCTGAAACCGAAGCTGAAATTAAATCTGCTTATCAAATTCCGGAAAAGCTGTTACGCCAGGAACACTTAAAAGGCATTAGAAATGCGGCCGTTGAAAAACTGACGGCTACCGGTGAATATTCAGAAAAGGACATTCGCGCTATTATCGAGCATTTGGAATATAGCGTTGTCCGTAATGCCATCTTGAATGAGAGCAGGCGGATTGATGGACGCGCGCTGGATTCCATCAGACCGATCAGCGTTAGAACCGGTGTTTTGCCTAGAGCGCATGGCTCGGCCTTATTCACGCGTGGTGAAACACAGGCGCTGGTTGTGGCAACCCTAGGGACACAACGAGACGCACAAATTATTGATGCATTAGCCGGTGAATATAAAGAGCCGTTTATGCTGCATTATAATTTCCCTCCCTACAGTGTGGGTGAAACCGGTTTTGTCGGTTCGCCTAAACGTCGCGAAATCGGTCATGGTCGTTTGGCCAAGCGTGGCGTCATTGCAGTGTTGCCCAATATGGACGAATTCCCGTATGTGATCAGGGTGGTTTCTGAAATAACTGAATCCAATGGCTCAAGCTCAATGGCTTCCGTGTGCGGCAGTAGCTTGGCGTTGATGGATGCCGGTGTGCCGATTCAATCACCGGTTGCCGGTATTGCGATGGGCTTGATCAAGGAAGGCGACAAGTTTGCGGTTTTATCGGACATCATGGGTGATGAAGACCATCTCGGTGACATGGACTTTAAAGTCGCAGGTTCTGCAGATGGCATTACAGCACTGCAAATGGACATTAAAATTGACGGCATTACCGCCGAAATCATGAAGACGGCCTTGGATCAAGCCAAGACTGGCCGCTTATATATCTTGGGCGAAATGAACAAGTCGCTGTCGACGACTCGTGAGCAAATGTCCGATTTCGCGCCTCGTATCATTACCTTCAAAATTGACCCCAGCAAAATTCGGGAAGTTATTGGGAAAGGTGGTGCGACCATTCGCGGTATTACCGAACAAACCGGCGCCAGTGTTGATTTAACGGATGACGGTGTTGTTAAAATTGCTTCCGTTGATAAAGCGGCAGGCGAAGAAGCTCGTCGTATGATCGAAGAAATTACCGCTGAAGTTGAAGTCGGTAAAATCTACGAAGGTAAAGTGGTTCGCTTGATGGATTTCGGCGCTTTTGTCACGATCCTGCCAGGCAAGGATGGTTTGGTTCACATCTCGCAAATTTCCGATGAACATGTTGATAAAGTCAGCGACAAGCTCAATGAAGGTGATGTTGTCAAAGTCAAAGTATTGGAAATTGATCGTCAAGGCCGAGTAAGACTTAGCATGAAAGAAGCAGAAAAAGAATAATTATTCTGGGACTTTTAAAGCAAGTAAAAAAGGGCCTATTGGCCCTTTTTTTTCGGGCGCAGCTAAGTTAATGGTTTCAAGACATTTTGCCGGGAGATAATATGACGTACCCAAAACAGGTTTTTGATCAGGCTTGCAGACAATGTCAGCGGCTGGATACATATCTAT
This sequence comes from Methylococcaceae bacterium, assembly GCA_013140705.1. Taxonomy (GTDB): domain Bacteria; phylum Pseudomonadota; class Gammaproteobacteria; order Methylococcales; family Methylomonadaceae; genus JABFSH01. The sequence continues at coordinate 16,452 of JABFSH010000019.1, read as the reverse complement.
GTGAAGTTAAACAAAAGTATCCAGGTTATCATGCCCGTCCTGTTGCACCTTTTGGAGATGCGACTGCCCCGTTATTGATAGTTGGCCTGGCGCCTGGTATGCACGGCGCTAACGCAACGGGCCGGCCTTTTACGGGCGATTATGCCGGATTATTGTTATATGAAACGCTGTATGAATTTGGCTACAGTAATAAGCCGATTTCGGTATCGGTTTCTGATGGGCTGGAACTTTATAATTGTCGGATTACCAACGCAGTGAAATGTTTGCCCCCGCAGAATAAACCGACAATCGAAGAAATCAATGCCTGTAATCGATTTTTGGTGGCCGAATTAAAAATGCTACCTAAACAGGCCGTTATACTGGCATTGGGAACGATTGCTCATCAAGCTGTTTTAAAGGCTTATGGACTTAAGCTTGGTAGCGCGGCATTTTCCCATAATGCTCAGCATAGCTTGTTTGATGGTCATACGTTGGTGGATTCCTATCATAGCAGTCGGTATAACGTTCAGACGAAACGGCTGACCAAGGAAATGTTTTCCGCAATTTTCAAGACAATCGAAAGATTAATGAACGACAAGATAGGGTAGGATTCCCTGGGTTAAAGGTAGAGAAAGTGACAAATGAAGTCATGTCTGTTTCCGTATGACGACTCAACGCGCGCCTTTGCCCCAAAGGATGACCTCAACCGTATTGAACATTATTGAAAAATCGAGAAAAAGGCTGTAATTTTTTACATAATAGAGGTCGTATTGGAGTTTCTGAATGGTATCGTATTCATTAGCGCCATACGGATAACATAATTGTGCCCAGCCCGTGATACCGGGCTTAACACGGTGCCTTTCGCGATAATAGGGAATCCGTTTTTCAAAGCCTTCGACAAATTCCGGCCGTTCAGGACGAGGACCAACAAAGCTCATCTCGCCTTTTAAGACATTGAAAATTTGCGGAAGCTCATCGATACGAAATTTTCGGATATATCGACCGACCTTGGTAATTCGATAGTCTTTTTTCTCAGCCCATTGTACCCCATTTTTTTCGGCATCCACTCTCATGCTTCTGAATTTCATAACGTTAAAATTCTTACCGTCTTCACCTACTCGTGTCTGACGATAAAATAACGGCTTATGAAATCCGTCTTCCAGCAAAATTGCCATAATGGTAAAAAGCATGATCGGCCAAGCGATCAACAGCAGAGTCAAACTGGCCACAATATCAAAGAGTCTTTTCTCGATAACTCTTAAACCGCTTTGAGCAAAACCATCACTGAAAACAAGCCAGCTTGGATAGACATTGTCCAAAGAAATCAGGCCTTGTTCTCTCTCATAAAAGGCCATCAAATCTAAAATCGTCAATCCGGACATCTTGCAATCCAATAAATCATTGACCGGCATTCCTTTTCGCTTGTCGTCCAGTGCAATCACAATTTCATCAATGTTGAGTACTTCTGAAACCGAAGCGATGCTGTCATGTGAATCGATGAGTTGGCTTTTGTCGACCACCTGGTTGTGTTCATCCGAAAAAGCAATAAATCCAACGAGAGTAAAGCCTTTATGAATAAATGAATTGTTTATGGACGTCAGTTTTTGCGCTTTTTCACCACTACCAATGACTAGCACGCGCCGTTTCAGGTGTTCAAGATTTGCAACCCGATAAAATAAAAAACGGGTTACCATGATGCCCAAAAAAGCGAATATGACCGCATAGATGAGTACGCTTCGAGCGATCAGTATGTCGGGTAGTAGATAATAGATACTGATGACAGTAAAAATGGCCAGGCTAAAACTGACGGAAACACGTGCCAGCAAACTGTAATCATCCCAGCTTAGACTTCTTCGGTATAAGCCCAGACCTGAGCACGACAGGCTTAAGGCGCTGGCAAAAACAAAACTGGCGACAGTAATATCCTGCTCTGAGTACCATGATGTCGTGAACAAAAATCGCACGTCACTGCCGTAATACATGGCAGCAAAAAAACTACAAAACTCAATAATGAGCAGAAACAAATAAGCGCTGGATATATAGTGGCGAAAAATGCGGATCATAGTGTTGTTGCCGAGGTGGACGTAACCGGAAAAATGCGTGATTTATTTCAATTCTTTAACTTTGAGCAGTTTTTCAACATGATCTATCGGTATCGCATAAGAAATTCCACTGGGATGCGATAAGAGATTCTCTTTGCTTTCTTGAACGAAAACCTTATTGATGACACCAATTACTTCCCCTGTTACCGTATTATATAGCGGGCTTCCACTGTTCCCCGGATAGGCTGTGGCATCCAATTGAAACACATTATACGGGTCATGCAGTCGTTGCAGCATTTTTTGATTGATGCTGCCCGAATGGATGGCGGGTATTACAATGGGGCTAATCGCAGAAATAATACCTCGGTGAGTAACTGGATACAGGCCTAAAACCATGCCAATAGGGTATCCGGTAAATGCATATTCTTGGCCCTCGCGGACCGATAAGGCATTACCCAGTTTGAGCGGTGTTAACTGCCCCTCTTTCAGTTTTAGAATAGCCAGGTCATGATCCTTATCTATCACAACGACTGTGGCGATAATGATGTGATCGTCGTCACTTTGGCGGTAAAACACACCAACCTGTTCCAGATGCTCATAATCCAGTTTGTCCGGAAGCACATGCGCGTTGGTCACTACCAGCGATCCATTCGCCACGGCAAATCCTGTTCCTAAAAAAACGGCTCTTGGATTGCGCTTTGGCAGGTAAGTGCCGATTGCAACAATGCTGGGCTTTATATTTGCCACAGTCTCCGCAAGCTCCTGTTTTGCATAACAATTATCAAAAATTGTAAATGCGGTAAAGATGGATGCTAATACGCTGACGAGAGTCTTAATGATTGGGCTGTGCATTATTTATTTGTATAGCCATTTTTACAAAATGGATCGGGGATGGCTGACTTGTATGTCCTACTGGATTTTCTTTTCAATAGTAGTAGCATTTGGAGTGATCGTCTCTGTAAATCTCTCAAAAAAGTTAGTTTGGCTTGAATTGCGAACTAAAAACCCAGCAAAATTTAGCTCAGTATGGCGTCTGGAAATGTAGGTTAAGAGTCACTACTTAAATCATCTGTCATGCGATAATATTTTTAAATTCATAAGGGCGGATAGGTTGCAAGTTAATGTCACTTTCTAGCATCATCAGTGGTTTAGCTTAGTCTCTTATCGATCGAATCTTTACATTTGTTGACAAGACTTTTATTTTTCACATTAAAAAATAAGTTAAGTAAAAATTCAATTGAATAAAAATTTGCTTTTTTGGTTTCGATTTATCCAGCTTAGGAATAAGTGTTTGTCGCGCATGGATTCTATAGAATGTGGCTGAAGGCTGGATAAACAAGGATAACTTCCAGGCATAATTCCTATACTGCTTGTAATCAATTTTACATTTTGCATATATTTTGTTTATGAGAATTATTAGTAAAACACTAAGTGCCGCAATTTTGATGATAACGGCATACTATTTGATTGATTTTCCCACAGCTCGTGAAGTTTTGGCTTTATGCCTAATTGCTTATTTCATTTGTCTGCAGAAATTTCCAAACTGTTGGCTTTTGGTTGTGCCAGTTTTTTTGCCTTTACTATATTTGGCACCATATTCCGGCAGACTGTTTTTTGATGAATTTGATTTTTTAATGTTGATTACTATTGCTGGGTATCTTTGGCGACACAAGCAAGAAAAAAAACCAACAACTAGCCGAAACAACACAGGCAGGCTACTGCTTTTTATTTACAGTATTGTTTATCTGATTGCTTTGCTAAGGGGGCTTTTGCCAATTGCTGGTTTTAATGACAACAGTTTTGCCGGTTACTACAGTAATTTGAATAGCTTACGTATTGGTAAAGGATTTTTCTGGGCACTTTGTTTATTGCCTATCTGGCGACGTTCAGAATTTGATATTCCACAAGGTGTGAACAAGCTTTTTACTACGGGAATAGCTTTGGGCAGTATCGGTGTTTTTTTGGCTGTGCTTTGGGAGAAGGGTGTTTTCCATGATATCGTTTTTTCCGAAAATCGATACCAGTTATTATCGACTTTATTTGATTTTCACTCTGAATACAGGGCTACGGGCTTATTTGCAGAAATGCATACAGGTGATGCGGCTACAGATGGCTATTTGATCTTTGTTTTGCCTTTTGTGGGTTACTTTCTGAGTTTTCAAAAAAATAAACTTCAGATTTCGGCCTCCTTGATTGGAATACTGGGGGTCACATATTCGATTTTAGTTACTTTTTCAAGAGGACTTTACTTGGGCATGGGACTTGACGCAGTTTTATGGCCCATCATGACGCTAGCGTCCAGTCGCACTAAATTAAATCCCATCGTTGTTGGTATTACGGCATTATTCAGTGTGATTTTGACGTTGTTTTTGTATTTGTTATTCAAGTATGGAGGTGTTTTTTCTTTAACGGCTGGAGCGGTTTTGTTTGTTTCCAGTGTGCTGATGGTGGATTTTGCAAGGATATACTCCCGGATATTGATATTTCCTCTATTTGGGGTGGTTGTTCTGCTTATGTCATATTGTCTAATGCATGGCATGATAACTAGTAAATGGAATCGGAATGATTACTCTAGCGCACTGCAAATAACTGGTATTACAACATTGACTTTTACAGTGATGGGGATGATTGCCAGCAAAATCTGGAGTGAATACGCTTCATTTCGGAAAAGGTTATTTATGGCATCACTTTTCAGCGTATTTATGGTGTTAGTCATTCCTTCGTTGTTTGGTTCACGCATGAATACTCGATTTGAAACTGTGCGAACCGATTTGCAGGGTAGAGTAAAGCATTGGCGGAATGCCATCGATATCATGGATGATAATTGGGCAACCAATTTATTCGGACAAGGGATTGGAACTTTTCCAACTACTTTTTATTGGATTAGTCAGCAGGCTAAGGATGTCGGGGGCTTTTCATTTGTTGAGGACTTTGCAAACACCTATATTGCTTTTGCCGGTTCTCCCGATGTCAAACTTTCTCAGCGTATACATTTATTGCCAGACCATTTCTATACATTATCGGTTGATGTCAGAATGACTGATCCGGCAGCACCGTTGCATATTAGAATTTGCCATCGCCAATTAATTCAGCCGTTTGAATGGAACCCCACATGTTGGGCAAAACATGAAAATATTTCAAACACCAAGGGACAGTGGCGACATTTGACATATACCATACCATCAGGGAAATTAGGGTCGCTGAATTATTATCTTTATGCGCCATTGGTTATAACGTTTGAAAATAGAAGAGATGGGTTTAAAGAAATTAAGCAGACTTTACTCGATATCGATAATTTTTCGATTAGAAATGATAGGGGTGACGAACTTATTAAAAATGGCGATTTTGAACAAGGAATTGATCATTGGTTTGCTTTTTACGATTTTAACCATATGCCTTGGCATATCAAAAATTTATGGGTTAATGCTTATTTTGATTCCGGATTAATAGGCCTGGTAATGTTGATTGCGCTAATAAGCTATTCATCATTCAATATGATCAAGCAATTTTTGAATAAAAATGAATTTTCAAAAATTTGTTTTATTGCTCTGATGGGCTTCCTTTGTGTGGGTTGTTTTGGGAGTCTGATTGATGGGCCAAGAATTGCCTTTTTATTCTATTTTGTGCTGCTGATAAATTTAACTTCACCTAACCAAGTTTCCTTAATAAACCGAGAACATTTTTTGACCAGTCGTTTCTAAACAATCGGTAAAGTAATCAGAAAGCCAATAATGGACTAAGGAACTTAAGCTTTTGTAAAAGCAATATATTTTCGATAAGGCGAATCCTGCTTCCAGGTGAAAGCTTCTGTGTAATAATGCATTAATCCCAAATAGCCCAATAAGCCTAGCGTAACCGCCTTTCTGATTTCCATACCGAAAATTGAGTTTGTAATAGTGTTAATAATGCTATCGCCGTAGGCTTGAAGAACAAATGTCAGTAAAAAGGAAAATGCCGGTAATACAATGAAAATATGTAAATGACAGCGCTGAGTCTGGCGATATAGAAAGTTCTGCGGGTGATTGTAATGTTTGTTGTAGTCGTGAGTTACATAGAATAGATAGGCTGTTGCATCATGGACCAGTCGGGGCACCAGGATCGCAAAAAAATAATAGTGCTGAACATAAAGATAAAAACTACTGATGACCAGGCATACATTTGACCACAAAAACAATTTTCCAAAGGTCGTCGTAACATAATGTTGGCACAAAGCCGCAGTAAAAATTAATGCTATGCACAATCCGGCTGCAAGTTGTTTGATTAATTCCGAATGTTGGGTATCCAGGCTGCTATTCAAAAAAATACCAACATATATCGAAAAGCCGCCTGCCACACTTAACCATAACATGGAATGGTAGCCCCACGAAGGTAATCGGCAAATTCCACGCGAGATGCCATGTTGTTGTTTAAGGACGTGAAAAACTGTCCAGAATGCAACTATTAAATAAAGTACACGATAGGGGATTATCAGACTACCCAGTCCGAATACAACGATAATAAGCATCGTCATGACGATGAGTTTGGTTTTATAAAAATTCAGGTATTCAGAATTGCTGACCAGTACAATCGTACTGGCAATAATATGTGGCGTTCCAAAAAGTATTTGGAATAAGAGATAATGCGATGGGCTGCTAGGTAAGTTTTCGGCTAAGGTTCGTTGCCAAAACCAGTTGTCACACAACTGAATCAGCAAGCAAACCGGAATAATCAAATAAAGGCTTAACAGCAAACGGAACGAAACGGCCAACTTTTGATTAGTGGAATTATTTCCCGCTGATGATACTTGTGCAGACATAATGAGACCTTTTTATTTATTATTATTTTAATAAGTAATTTATACTGATTTTTTAGTTGTATTCAAGTACAGATTTTAAATCTTTCCAATTGCTATAGATATGACCTTTCAATTACATCCACGCTTGCAACAGGATTGCATTGTCGTTGGCAATTTTGCGCTTTGTCGATTACTAATGATGAACGACAGTCAGTATCCTTGGTTTATTTTGGTTCCGCAAAAAAGCGAAATTACGGAGATATATCAACTGGAGATATCAGATCGTCAGTTGTTAATTGAAGAATCCAGCCATCTTGCGGAGATTCTTGTCGATGTCTATAAACCTGATAAATTGAATATTGCAACCATTGGAAATTTAGTTCCGCAACTGCATATCCATCATGTTGTTCGTTATCAGAATGATAAGGCCTGGCCGAAGCCAGTTTGGGGGAAATATGCTGCTGTTCAATATACCGAAAAGCAGATTTACGAAAACTTGACGGCTCTTAATGAGCGATTAATGGGATATTTGAGCGTCTGTTAATTGATCAGGAATTCAGTAAAAAATACGTCTCTGAAGCCGTCACTGTTTTCGAGCTTATCCAGAGTTTTGTGAAGTGTTTCAATAGTTTCTTGCCTCAGGGCTTCACGTTGTTCCATCGTTTGAACTTGATCAGCCGGTCTGCCTGTAAAAAGCATGATAAGTTCATGCCTTAAGGCAGGCATATGTTTTTTTATGCGAGCTACGGTTTCTGCACCTTCAGCCAAAATTTGTACATTAATCATTAAATATTTTCTGGATTCGGCCAAATTAACGGTAAACTTGGGTGTAAATTCAATATATTCTATTACAGGGCCTTCCGCCTCTTTTGATTCATTTGACCACGCAAGTGTTGACGGAATAAAAAAGCATAATATCAATAAAATTGTACGCATGAATAAAATCCCCGGTAAATTACGTTTTTAAGTATAGAACAACCCTCTCAGGTTTTTAAAAGATATCCAATTAATGACATCTAATTTCTCTATCGGTCCTGTTTTGCTGGATGTTGAAGGTCTAACTTTGGCTGAGCATGAAAAGGAAAAAATAAACCATCCGAATACCGGAGCAGTCATTCTCTTTGCCCGTAATTATGAAGCCACTGAACAATTGGTAGCACTGATCAAAAGCATTCGTGCAGCGCGTCAAGGCCAAATTCTGATTGCAGTTGACCAGGAAGGAGGGAGGGTTCAACGCTTTAAAAATGGCTTTACCCGCTTACCTCCAGCCAGTTGCTATGCCGAATTTCCTGAGATTGCTGAGTCTGCCGGCTGGCTTATGGCATCAGAATTACTGGATATTGGTGTTGATTTTAGCTTTGCCCCTGTTCTGGACGTTGATTGCGGCGTTAGTGATGTTATTGGCGACCGTTCATTTTCTGGAGATTATTCTTTGGTTGCCCGTTTGGCCAGCGATTTTAGAAAGGGAATGAATTCGGCCGGTATGGCGGCTACTGGTAAGCATTTCCCTGGTCATGGCTATGTTGCGCTTGATTCGCACTTGGCTTTGCCTGTGGATGAGAGGGAGTTTGACGATATCTGGTTAAAGGACCTTGTACCGTTCAAACAACTCATTCATGAGGGTTTGGAAGCTATCATGCCGGCACATGTCGTCTATTCGAAATGTGATGTTAGTCCTGCAGGTTTTTCTTCCTTCTGGATACAACATGTATTGCGCAACAAGCTAAATTTTAATGGTGCTGTATTTAGCGACGATTTGAGTATGGCAGGTGCTGCATCAGCGGGTGATTATTCGGAGCGTGCCAAACTTGCCCAGCAAGCTGGCTGCGATATGTTACTGGTTTGCAATAATCCCATTGCCGCCGAGCAAGTATTGGAGGCATTGCCGGTGACTCAAAATCCGCTAAGGGACCAGAGACTAGGCCGAATGATCGGTAAACCTCAATGGATTGGCAAACAATTGATCAAAAGCGAAAAGTGGCGACACTGCAACACTATTATTAGTCAGATAAATAAACGATATGCTTAATGAAATTAGACGAGTTCAGGCGACAGCTGACTTACTATTCTCTGAATATGAAGTAGAAGCAGCCTTGGATGAAATGGCGAGGCAAATTAACACATCACTTGTCGATAGGGATCCATTGATTTTGTGTGCGATGAATGGTGGCGTGGTAACTGCAGGTAAACTACTCACCCGGTTAACGATTCCTTTAACAATTGATGCGATTAACGCGAGTCGTTATCAAAATCAAACTTTAGGGGGAAGCATAGAGTGGATTCTCAAACCGGGTGCTGCTCTCAGGGATAAGACGGTGTTGATTATAGACGACATACTGGATGAGGGATTAACACTGCAAGCCATCCATCAATATTGCTTTGAACAGGGCGCATCGGCTGTATATAGTGCAGTATTAATCGATAAGATACTGGGCTATGAAAAGCCGATTAAAGCCGATTTCGTTGGATTGCAGGTTGAGAATCGTTATTTGTTCGGTTACGGTATGGACTACAAGGGGTATTTGCGTAACGCTGCGGGCATTTATGCTTGCAAGAAAGAATATAATTCCTTTGACTCTGAGTGATTAAGAATTTTGCTATTCGATTTTCACTTGTGTGTTTTATTGGGAACCGTCCTTGCTTGAACTATTTGCTGTGAACGTAAGTTACCTATTTAACTAGACATCCGTTTGCACTGAGCAAAATAAGCCCTCCCTTCGGAGGCCTGTCGTTACCATGAAACAGTCGCTGTTCGACGTACTTTTTTGTGTTTTCATATCTTTGCAAGTCATTGATTTTACAAATACAAAAAAGCTGTTTCTTGAGAGCCTGTCGAAGTGCAATTTTTAGAGTTTCTCTTAATATTTAATTGCAAAACAAATATATGACAAAACTGGCTATTATTGGCGGCACGGGTCTTACTCAACTAGCCGATCTTAAAATTATTAAAAGTGATTCAATTGATACGCCCTATGGATTACCTTCAGCTAACTTCATTACCGGCGAACTGAATAATACCCCGGTGGTATTTTTGGCCAGGCATGGTAATCCTCATAAGCTTGCGCCTCACAAAATTAATTATCGAGCCAATGTTTGGGGTCTGAAGCAGCTTGGTGTTGAACATATCATTGCCATTGCTGCCGTAGGTGGAATTACCCCACAAATGATGCCCGCTCATATTGCTATCCCTGACCAGATTATTGACTATAGCTATGACCGTAAACACACTTATTTTGACGACGATAAACAGCCAGTCACACATATCGATTTTACTTATCCCTATAGCCAAAATCTTCGGTCATCGCTCATTAAAGCAGCTGCCAATAGTGCAATAAATATCAGTCCTATAGCAACTTATGGTTGTACACAAGGGCCCAGACTTGAAACTGCCGCTGAGATTAAACGCATGGAAAGAGATGGCTGTGATGTCGTAGGTATGACTGGCATGCCAGAAGCAGCACTAGCCAGAGAGCTTAATATCGACTATGCGGCGATTGCTGTCATCGCAAATTGGGCGGCCGGAAAAGTTGAGGGTGAAATTACTATGGCTGAAATCGAGCGGAATCTTCATGTTGGGATGTCAAATACTGCGGAGTTACTGAAAGCATTGCTTGCTTCGTAACCAGAATGCTTAAAGGATGTATTTGGCGGGAGTAAGAAGGGGGGTAAAAAGAAAGAGCAGGCCTAAGCCTGCTCTAATGTGGATTTTGACGTTAATTCAGCTTTGTCTGAATAAAGATCAAACTAATCAGGACAATCTATTTAGCTCAGCTACCATTTTTTGAGTAGCTTTATAATCCGTACCGGACCAAGTCAATTTGCCATCCGGTGTGATAATGGCAAAGTAAGGCAGACCAATTTTTAATTGACGATGTTCTTTGTCGGCACGGAACTTTTCAAAATCAGGCTCTTTGTCAACTAATTTAACTGCAATCGCTTTTTCTCTAAGTGCTTGATTTAATTCAGCATTATTCGCTGATTCCTTTTTGAACTCAGTGCAGTTTGCACACCAGCTAGCATAAAAGTCGATGAAGATTGGCTTTCCAGTTTCTTTGGCCGCTTTTATTGCAGCATCATAACTTCTGTACCAGGATATTCCGGCTTCTTTTTGTACGGTCAAAGCTACTGGAGCTGTTTTTGAACCAGAGTTTTCAGCCATGGCTCCGTTTTGAACATAAGATTCCGCTTGTGCCGTATTCATGATTGGCAAATGCCCTAAGCCGGCAACCACCAGCCAACCGCCTATGATTAAAGAAATTGCACCAACATAATGTTGCATCTTTTGATTGGGCTGTGCATCTTGAGGCATCAAACTCAACACATGGCAGTGTACGACAGCGATCCAGATAGCCACCAAACCAATAGCAAGCGACTGAGTAGTTGAAGGATCAACACCTAATACACCCATGCCTTTTTGCAGATAGGTATAAGCGAAATACAGAATCATAAAGCCGAAAGCATATTTGATTTTGTTCATCCAATAACCGGCTTTGGGCAGTTTTTTGAACTTTACTACGCTAATAATGAAAAACGGCAAACCCACGCCCAAACCAAAACCGGACATCATGACACTGCCTTGTGATGATATCGTCAACTTATCCCAAAAGCTTAAAGTTTGACCAGTTAACGCTAAGGCATCAGCTTTTGCGGCAATATTATCTGCAACTTGTAACAGTAATGCGAAAACAATCGGGCCAACGCAAGGTGAGATGACCAGACCGGCTACACAACCCATCAGCAACGTTCCTGTTACGCCTTTTACGCTGGAAGTTTTCTGATCCATTTCGTGAACTTCGTTTTGCATAAAACTGAGTTCATAGAAGCCCAGTAAAGCGATGGCAAAAAAAGCAAAAAATACGGCAAATCCCAAATTAACAAAAGCCGACTGCATAAAGGTATTAAAGGCGCCGCCGGTCATTCCTGCCATTAAGCCTAATGCCATGTAAGTGATTACCATGCCGACTAAATAAGCCAGTGCATGCTGCTTTTCCTTGCTGGCTTCGCCATTGGCTCTGCCGACAATGAACATGGAAGTAATGGGCAGCATGGGATAAACGCAAGGTGTTGCAACCGATAAGAGACCTGCAATCAACATCAAGCCAAACATGATAATCATATTGTCTTTATTGTTTTGAAACAGCAATAATAGCCTGTCCATAAAGCTTAATGACTCAGACTCATCTGTTTGAGCAACGGATTGTGTTGGTGTAGCTGCCGCAATGGCTGTAGCTGGAAGAACCAGATTTACAGAAGTATTTTGTGGACGGAAACAGACGTTGGTCAATTCATTACATAACTGATAGGTGATTTCAAGATCGGTGGATTTTAAGTTTGTAGACTTCTTGCCGGTTTCTGCTATTTCCAGGTTGAAGTCGCCATTATCTCGTAAAACATTGGCTTTAACCAGGTCATCATGAACACCGCTAGGCTTTTCTAACTTACTTAAAGCGAGGCCAGAAGCGGCCAGTTTTGAGTTAGGGTCAATCGTCACCGGGATATAAATATTCTCATCACCGGTATCAAGATAGGCGTGATGATCTTTAGGAACAGTTAACGTTAACCGATACTGTGCGGGCCAGTGATCAGTATTGAGTGGTGTTACACTAATACTTGCCTGGGGTATTTCTGCGTAGGCTAAGGCAGTGCTTAGCGTCCACAGCATTAATATTGATAGTAAGCTCTTCATAGTAGTCACCCTATTTGATAGGTTGTTAAAATTATCCTAAATGTACTCATTCCAAAAAAATCAAATACCAATTTTTTAATGCCTAAGAATTAAAAAATTTATGCATGTTTGTTATTTTAAGTCTTTAACATTAAATGTAACTTAATTGTAGACACATATTAGTACTTGAAGTGTGTGCTTGGTCACGCTTAAGTTTATTGATTTAGGTTGATACGTATAAATTTTCCCGATAGTCTGGTGATGTATTTTCTGTTTACGTATAAGCTTCAGCCAAAATAGCTATGAGATAATTGCCATGGTGCTTGAATTGCGTCACCCTAGGAGGTTTGCGCGGCGCGGATGTAAATTCAATGATTACTTCAGTGCGTCACATTCTTGTGTTCTGTGGATACTGGCAATCCATGTCGGTATGACGTCTGCTTGAGCGCAGTGTCAAGTTATACAAAATCAGGAAATATTTGCGCTAAAGGATGTTTAAAAGACCAATACGAATCAATTGATTCGTATTGGTTGTGCAGTCGTATTTGTTGGATTGACTTAAGAAATGTGAATCGGGCTGTTAATATTTCAAACAAATTCTGAACTTTTATGATTGGTGAGTAACAACAAAATCGGGAGAAGATGTGATATCTGTCCAACAAGATTGCTGGGTTGATAACGCTACCGGTCAATCTTTGGTGAAATACCGGTAGCGTAATTTTATAGGCTGGTTGAATTGTGCCTGTTGTTTGACAAGAAATAGTTTGAATCAATATTTCAGATTGACGGATGCTGTTAACAGGTAATAACCAAAGTCGGCAAAATTGCCATCATGATTGGTGCCGCCTAATTGAAACTCGGATTTATGCGCATAATATTCAAAGCCAGTTTGGAATTTTAAATGAGCTAGAGGTTTCAAATCGGTAAACTCCTTACTTAATTTTATACCGCCAGACACTGTGCCAAATCCAGCCAAGCGGTAGTCACTGGAATAGGCTCCCATATTTTTAGCAATGGAAGATTCTGAAACAGGGTCAAAGATAACGGTGCCATCAAAGACGGGTTGGTAGAAATCCGCTTGGTCTTGCGAATAATACCGAAAGCGGGGGATGACCTGCCAGCCATCGGCGACCGGTTGATGCCAACTGAACTCGACGGTGTGGGCATTGACACCCCAATCGTTGGTACTAAAGCGGTAGTCTGTATGTAAGGCGGCATGATTAAATTGTTCAAAATGCCGAACATACTGAGTTAGCCATGCCCATTCAAATCGTTCTCTGGGCCGCTTTTCTTGAATGGAAAGGCCGTTTTCAGGAAGAGGAAGAGGAAAAGGAATGCCACTAATTTCTTGGCTCCCATAAAAAGTTACCTGCTTATAAGGGTCGGTCAAAAAACCACTATGATAACCAAAAGTTATATTGCTGAGTATCAGGGAGTCTTTATCAATAACTTGCGAGACGCCCAGCAGATATTGTTGACTGGTTTTGTGAGCCTTGAAATTATTTTCATCATAGATGGTATAGGCGGAGTCGGATGGATGAATATCATCAAATGCCAACGACGCGGAAAAATTCAGTGTGGTCAGTTTTTTGTTGAAATCCAGGCTGGCGGCGGTATTGAAAAATTTCGACGCGTAATCGTGTTCTCTTGAATAACCACCGCCCAGGCTGAGCGATCCCTTATCAAAAAATTTAGTCAATCCCCCGCTGATTGAATCACGTTGTTCGCAGATGGTGTCGCCACATTTGGAATCGCTGGTAGCTGATGCGGCACTGAGAACTTGGTATATTTTTCCGGTTACAGGATCTCTTTGGTTATAGATGGGCGACGCACCGCCAATAACATCTTTAACCATGTTTACGGTGGCCGTCATGGACTTGCCGATAGGTACCGAAATAGCGCCCTCAAAAATATCGATATCCATACGCTGATTACTTTCGGAGTAATGGCCGTATTGAAAATCAGCATTATAAGTTTCTTCAACCCGCCCGGCAGATGCAGTCTGCACTAAGCCGGGAAGGGCCAAGGCTGCACAGGTTAGTTGTGTCAGTTTGTTGGATTTTTCATTTTTTTTCATATCAGCGTCATTTTAGGTAAGTGATTAAGAATTGAGTCAGGTCGGAGGGCGTTCAATAAACACCCTCTCCTCAGAGAAGTATAAGGCGATGCGTATTATAGACAGCGTCTCAGTTTTTTCATCCCTGTGCTTAATTGTGCGACGGGAAGGAAGTAATGATGTGAATGGGATGTCCCCAAAGACTTTAATTACATCCGCAACCGCCACCGCCGCCGCCATAACCACCGGCTGCCGCTTCCTTACTGAACGCAGTATGCTGCCGTAAGCCGAATTCTAAGCCGTCAGTGGTAAAGGCCATTTGAGGCAGGGCTAAATTACCCCGTTGTCTGGGCATGACCTCAGTGCAGGCAGCTCCTGAAAGTATCAGGACTATTAATAGGCTACGATAAATGAAATTCATAAAAACTCCCCTTACTTTTGGGCTAATAATTTAGTGACTTTCTCTTCGAGTTCTTTGATGTCATCGCTGTTAAAGCCGTGATGAATGTTTTGAACGACACCCTGTTTATCAATGATAAAAGAAGTAGGCATGGATTCTACGACAAACTGATCCGCCCATTCGCCTTTGGCGTCACGCAATACTGTAAAGCTGACGGGGAATTCCTTTAAAAATTTTTCGGCGGCTGCTTTATCTTCGTCCAAATTGATGGCGACCACTTCAAAACCCTGTGCCTTGAGTTTTTCGTGCATTTTGTTCAGCAACGGAAAAGATGTTCGGCAAGGCGCGCACCATGAAGCCCAAAAATCCAGATAGATCACTTTGCCGGCATAACTTTTCAATGCGGTGGGTTGATCCTGTTGCAGGGTAGGCAGCGTGAATTGTGGGGCCGCTTGGCCCACTTCGGTCGCATGACTTGTTTGGGCGGCAGCGCCAATGATTGTTGCAATTGTGAAAGTAATCAATTTTTTATTAATTTTCATAAGTCACCATTAGATGGAAGAAACATGGATTGAATTATAGCAGCTAATTTAATAGCGGCACATGCTGGTAAGGCGGTTAAGTTTGCTTCCTTGTCCCTGAGTAATCGGTAAGTATGTTAAATAGAGTAAGGAAACATTGCAACATATTCAGATAGCTGCACCCGGAGTCAGGCGCATATCGTGACACGTTTGGAAAAGCATGGTAATTATCAATCATTAAAATAATCTTAAAAATTAATATATTTTGAATTGCACAACCGGTCACATTTTTAATTAAGAATCAACGGTATATTTAACCCAACATTTAAGAAATGTTTAATTTTTAGCCGCTACACTTTTTTCAACCTCCTAAACATAGGATTAAATTTAAGAATCCGGTTTTTTGGTTATTACATTCACGATAATTTTTGAGGACTCAGTTTATGAATATTCAAACCACGAAAACAGATAGCATTGAGATTAATAAGCATCCTGTTCAAAGAACAAACAAGTTGAGAAACACAATTGCCACTTTGGTATTAGTATCCGGATCACAATTTATGGCTGGTGATGCGTTTGCCGAATCACAGTATTTGACTTATTTACAATCTGTCCCTGGCTTACCAATCGCAGATATCCTTGCTTTTTCCGCGAGTTCCTGTATGACTTGTCATACTTCAAATACTAATCCAAAAGCTAGACTAAATACGGCTTGTATAACAGCTTTTGAAAATAATTCTACTCACAGAACTGCCACTAGCCCTGCTTATGCTACTTTGGCGGCATGTCTAAAATCGCCAACGGCGACACCAACGCCAAAACCAACGGCGACACCAACGCCAAAACCAACGGCGACACCAACGCCAAAACCAACGGCGACACCAACGCCAAAACCAACGGCGACGCCAACACCGGCACCGACAGCAACGCCAACACCAGCGCCGACTGCGACGCCAAAACCAACAGCGACACCAACACCAGCGCCGACTGCGACGCCAAAACCAACAGCGACGCC
>JABFSH010000032.1 GCA_013140705.1 Methylococcaceae bacterium | reverse complement strand
TTGATACTCTCGCATGGTCGATTCTCCTTACTCTTGGTCGAGTTTCAGAGAATCGTCGAGACCAACTTATAGGTCAAACCTTTGTGAGTCCCCCGGCATAGCCGGGGGTTTACCATATTTAATTAATTACCCAATATCCTGTTGCTACAGCTTGGTAGAGTAACTCAACTCACAAATGCAACACACCGCACTATAAATAACAATCATAACCACACAAATCCATGGAAAAAACATACTCACCCCATTCAATCGAACAATGCTGGTACAAAATCTGGGAAGAAAAAGGCTATTTTGCGCCTAAACCGGACGGAGAATCGTATTGCATCATGATCCCGCCACCCAATGTCACCGGCAGTCTGCACATGGGCCATGCGTTTCAGGATACCATCATGGATGCCTTGACGCGTTATCATCGAATGAAGGGTTGCAGCACGTTATGGCAAGCCGGCACCGATCATGCCGGTATCGCCACGCAAATGGTGGTCGAACGTTTGTGCAATGCCGAAGGCCTTACCCGTCATGATTACGGCCGCGAAAAATTTATTGAAAAAGTCTGGCAATGGAAGGAAGAATCCGGAGGTACGATTACCCGACAACTGCGCCGCATGGGCTCTTCTCTGGACTGGAAGAATGAACGTTTTACCATGGATGAGGGTATGTCCGATGCCGTTCAGGAGGTTTTCATCCGGCTCTACGAAGAGGGTCTGATTTATCGCGGCAAACGACTGGTCAACTGGGATCCGGTGCTGCATACGGCCGTTTCGGATCTGGAAGTGTTGTCCGAAGAAGAAAACGGCTCGATGTGGCACTTACGTTTTCCGCTATCCAACGGACAGGGGCATCTGACCGTCGCCACCACGCGCCCGGAAACGATGCTGGGCGACGCCGCTGTCGCCATCCATCCGAATGACGAGCGCTACAAACATCTTTTGGGTGAGTTCGTATTGTTGCCGCTAACAGGCAGAAAAATTCCGATTATTGCCGACGAGTATGTCGACCCTGAATTCGGTACCGGCTGCGTCAAAATTACGCCAGCTCATGACTTTAATGATTATGACGTCTGGACACGTCACCGGCATAATTCGGTTATTCAGGATTTACCGCATGGCGGCCTGATTAACATCTTCACCATCGATGCAAGCCTTAAAGATGACGAGTTGATTCCAGCTAAATACCAAGGGCTTGACCGCTTCGAAGCACGCAAACAGATTGTCGCGGATCTCGATAAAGCCGGCTTGCTGGAAAAAATCGCCGATCACAAACTGATGGTGCCCAGAGGCGACCGGACCAACAGTGTCATTGAGCCCTTATTGACCGACCAGTGGTATGTAAAAATCGAGCCTCTGGCAAAACCGGCCATTGCTGCCGTTGAAAATGGCGACATCAAGTTTGTGCCGGATAACTGGAAAAATACCTATTTCGATTGGATGCGCAATATTCAGGACTGGTGTATCTCGCGGCAAATCTGGTGGGGCCATCGTATACCCGCCTGGTATGACAATCAGGGCAATACCTATGTCGGGCGTTCTGAACAGGCCATCCGTACTGCACATCATTTACCCGCAGACTTTGAATTGAAACAAGACGAAGATGTACTGGACACCTGGTTTTCTTCCGCCTTATGGCCTTTCTCGACTTTGGGTTGGCCTGAAAACACCGAAGCCTTAGCAAAACACTACCCAACCAGCGTATTAGTCACGGGCTTTGACATCATCTTCTTCTGGGTAGCCCGCATGATCATGATGGGGCTGAAATTCCAGGGCTCAGTACCATTCAAGGAAGTTTATATCCACGGCCTGGTCCGCGACGCCGAAGGCCAGAAAATGTCGAAATCCAAGGGCAACGTGCTAGATCCCATCGATATAATCGACGGCATCGAACTTAACACATTAGTAGAAAAACGTACCTCCGGCATGATGCAACCGCATCTGGCCAAAAAAATTGAGCAGGATACACGCAAACACTTTCCAGACGGTATACCTTCATACGGCACGGATGCCTTACGTTTTACCTTCGCATCGCTCGCCTCTACCGGACGGGATATCCGTTTTGATCTTGCCCGGACCGAGGGTTATCGCAATTTTTGTAATAAACTTTGGAATGCCGCGCGTTATGTGCTAATGAACACCGAGGATTTTTTAAGTCCTGAGCAACAAGCAGGTCTTGACTGGCAATATACGCAAGTAGATCGCTGGATAATTTCTCGCCTGCACCAGGTTACTATGGCAACAACACAGGCCATCGAAAACTACCGATTTGATCTGGCAGCCCAGGCTATTTATGAATTCACCTGGAATGAATACTGCGACTGGTATCTGGAACTGGCGAAAATTTCACTGCAATCAGATAACCCGGCCCTGCAACTGGGTACCCGTAAAACGTTAGCAAGCGTTTTAGAAACGCTATTACGATTGACACATCCGCTCATGCCGTTCATTACCGAAGAAGTTTGGCAACGGGTTGCTCCTCTGACCGGCATTATCGCCAGGGATGGCGTGTATGCCGCAAGCCAGCCGGGAGCTGGCTCGGCGCTGGCCGAAACCATCATGCTGCAACCATACCCCGTAGCAGATGAAAACCAAATTGATACCAATGCAATCCATGAAATTGATTGGGTAATGAATTTTATTCTGGGCGTTCGCCGTATTCGAGGTGAAATGAACATCGCGCCTGGCAAACCCTTACCGGTTCTGCTACAAAACGGTTCAACGGATGATCAACAGCTAGTAAGAGATTACCAGGTCTATCTGCAAAAGTTGGGCCGCCTCGACTCCATCCTATGGTTGAGCAACAATGATATGCCGCCCGAAGCTGCTATCGCTTTAGTTGGCGAACTGAAAATTCTGATACCCATGGCGGGTTTAATCGACAGGGATGCAGAGTTGGCAAGATTGGAGAAGGAAATACAAAAAATCATGAACGAATTACCCCGCATTGAGGGTAAATTAAACAACCCTGCATTTGTTGATAAAGCGCCTGCGCAGGTCATTATTAAGGAAAAATCCAGGTTGACGGACTTACGCGCGTCACTGGAGAATCTTGAACAACAAAAAATAAAAATCAACTCGCTGTAGATATAGTTAATAAACTTGCGGTTTCAGTAGTAAGATTGAAGCCGCAAGACTTTGATCATTTGACTAATTAACACTAAATAACAGAATTCTGTTCTTCGTTTTACAATTAGAACTAAAATTAACATAGTGGACAAAACACTTATTTAAACTATATTTTTTCTAAACAATCAATCTTGTATCTAACAGATGGCTGCAGCAGCAACAGATTTTCAATTTAGTGGTCTCGCAAAATGCTTGATTAGGGACCTGATTCTGACCGAAACTGATGCTCAAATATATATCCAGGACGCCCAAAAAAAGAAAATACCTTTAATCAGCTATCTGGTTTCCAACAAATTTGTAGATAGCAAAACCATTGCCGCCAAAGCATCCATTGAGTTCGGCGTTCCTTTTCTTGACCTGGATGCAGTCGACTTCCGCAGTCTTCCGATCAGTTTGATCAACGAAAGACTGATCAGAAAATACCATGCCCTGCCGTTGTTCACCCGAGGGAGAACGCTGTTTATCGGGTTGTCTGATCCAACCAACTTCCAGGCTCTGGACGACATCAAATTTCAAACCCGTCTCAATCCTGAAACGATACTGGTTGAAGAAGACAAGCTGATAAAAACCATAGAAGCAGCCTTAGAAGCCGTCGATACGTCAATGACCGATCTTCTTGATGAGGATCTGGATAATCTGAATATTACTGGCGGGGATGATGACACCGTCAAGGATGATGTTAATTCCGAAATCGACGATGCCCCTATTGTTCGCTTTGTAAATAAAATATTACTGGACTCCATCAAAAAAGGAGTTTCCGATATTCACATGGAGCCTTACGAAAAAAACTTTCGCATCCGCTTTCGTGCAGACGGCATTCTTAATCAAATTGCCAGTCCACCGGCTAACATAGCCAGCAGAATCGTATCCCGGATTAAAGTCATGTCCAAAATGGATATTGCTGAACGCCGCGTCCCGCAGGATGGCCGTATAAAAATGATTCTTTCCAAACACCGTGCCATTGATTTCCGGGTCAACACGTGCCCCACTCTGTTCGGTGAAAAGGTGGTGCTCCGTATTCTGGATCCGACCAGTGCCCAGCTGGGTATTGAAAAGCTGGGTTTTGAGCCCGAGCAGCAAAAACTCTTTCTTGAAGCCATACACAAACCCTATGGCATGGTTCTTGTTACGGGTCCAACCGGTAGCGGTAAAACAGTTAGCCTCTACACCGGCCTGAATATTCTTAACAGTATTGAACGCAATATTTCAACCGCGGAAGACCCGGTTGAAATCACGGTTGAAGGCATCAACCAGGTCAACGTCAACGTAAAAGCCGGTTTGACCTTTGCGAATGCGCTCCGCGCCTTCCTTCGCCAAGATCCTGACATCATCATGGTGGGTGAGATTCGTGACTTAGAAACGGCCGAAATCGCTGTGAAAGCTGCGCAAACCGGGCACTTGGTATTATCAACCCTGCATACCAATGACGCACCACAGACATTAAACCGCTTGATGCAAATGGGAATTGAACCGTTCAATATCGTGTCTGCTGTTAATTTGATCATGGCTCAACGACTGGCTCGAAGATTATGCGAGCATTGCAAAACTCCCGCCAACTTTCCCGACAACATTCTGCTCTCCGCCGGTTTTCAACCGGTTGAAATAAAATCACTGAAAATATATAGCCCTGTCGGGTGTGAACATTGTACGAACGGCTACAAGGGGCGCGTGGGCATCTACCAGGTCATGACGCTGAGCGAAAAAATGCGTGCACTCATCCTGGAAGGCGGCAATGCCATGCAACTGGCTGAACAGGCTAAAGACGAAGGTATAAATGATTTAAGAGCATCCGGATTGAATAAAGTCCGCATGGGCATTACCAGCCTTGAAGAAATTGACCGGGTAACCAAGGAATAACAATGGCAGAACAAACAGAGCAAATTGATTTTATCTGGGATGGCATCGATAAGAGCGGCAAAAAGCTGTTAAAGCGAGAAATTTCTGCAAAAAGCGAAGCAATAGCAAAAGCCGAGTTACGGAGACAAGGTTATCGCGTTATAAAAATAAAAGCCAAACCAAAACCTTTGTTCAGCGCCAGAGTGAAGGCAATCACTTCGGGCGATATTGCTGTATTTTCCCGGCAATTGGCAACCATGTTAAAAGCCGGGGTGCCGCTGGTTCAATCATTCGACATTGTTGGCAAAGGCCACGAAAACCCGAGTATGCAGGCTTTATTGCTTAGTATCAAAGCCGACGTTGAGGGGGGTGATACTTTAGCAGAAGCACTCAATAAAAGACCCCTCTATTTTGACGAATTATTCTGTAACCTGGTTGAATCGGGCGAACAAGCCGGGGTATTGGAAACGCTGCTCGATAAAATTGCGACTTACAAGGAAAAAACCGAATCCATCAAGAAGAAAATCAAAAAGGCATTGACTTACCCCATCGCCGTCATTGTTGTTGCCTTCATCGTAACCGCTATTCTTCTGATTTTTGTTGTACCTGTTTTTGAAGACTTATTCAAGGGTTTCGGCGCCGATTTGCCTGCCTTCACTAAAATGGTGATTAACATGTCCAAATGGATGCAGGAGTGGTGGTGGATCCTGATTGGCGTCATTGGCGCCGCGATTTATGTATTTGGTTATTTCAAAAAACGCTCGCGGCCATTTAATCACTTTCTTGATAAATTGTTATTGAAAATACCTGTGGTTGGCATGATTTTAAACAAATCGGCCATAGCGCGTTTTTCAAGAACCTTATCCACAATGTCGGCTGCCGGAGTCCCGCTGGTTGAAGCTCTGGAATCTGTTTCCGGCGCCTGCGGAAACATCATTTATGCGGAAGCAGTACTCAAAATGCGTGAAGACGTTGCAACAGGACAACGGCTGCAATATGCCATGCAGCAAGTCAGTCTTTTCCCCCACATGGTCCAGCAAATGGTCGCAATTGGCGAAGAATCTGGTTCCATTGATGCCATGCTCTCCAAAGTGGCAGACTTTTACGAGGAAGAAGTCGACAATCTGATTGATAACTTAAGCAGCCTAATGGAACCCCTCATCATGGTAATTTTAGGCATTCTGGTCGGCGGCCTCATTGTTGCCATGTATCTTCCTATTTTCAAAATGGGCGCGGCGGTCGGTTAGAATTTTGCACATCCGGAGTAAAATCCTTTTTTCAGACATCCAAATTGTTAGTATACTCATCGCATACTTCAATTTAACAACGATATATCTTCCAGGGAAAGCGCGAGATCCACACGTCTGATGGAAAGCTTTCCCCGCTGTTTTTTCAAACTTTATTCAGCCCAAAACACCAACTTCAGATTCTCACACCTATGATGCAACAATTGAGTCTATTGGCAAACAATCCACTTTTTTTTTCTACGCTGGTTGGAATAATTGGCTTGCTGGTAGGAAGCTTTTTAAATGTCGTCATATATCGGTTACCGATCATGATGCAACGAAGCTGGCGAAAAGAATGCTCAGATTATTTGCAGTTGTCTTACGAAACCCCAAATGATGAACCCTTTAATTTAGCTGTCCCGCTGTCACGCTGTCCACAGTGCAGTACACCCATTCAAGCCCACCAAAATATTCCCGTATTCAGTTATTTAATCCTGGGTGGAAAATGCGCAAACTGCCGCACAGGTATTTCAATTCGCTATCCCATCGTTGAGGCAACTACTGCGGTTATGTCTGTGGTTGTAGCCTATCATTTCGGTTATTCAACACAAACAGCGTTTGCACTTCTGCTGACCTGGGCACTCATAGCGCTGAGTTTTATCGATATTGATCATCAATTGTTACCCGACTCCATCACCCTGCCCGTTCTCTGGCTAGGTTTGTTAATAAGTCTTTTTTCTGTCTATACCGATGCACATGCAAGCATTATAGGGGCTGCTGCGGGCTACCTCCTGCTGTGGAGCGTTTATCACCTGTTTAAACTGATAACTGGCAAGGAAGGCATGGGCTACGGTGATTTCAAACTACTGGCGTTATTTGGCGCCTGGCTGGGCTGGCAGTATTTGCCGCTTATCGTTTTATTATCATCCCTGGTGGGCGCAATAGTGGGTATATCCATGATTATATTAGCCAAACAGGATCATACCAAACCCATCCCGTTCGGGCCTTATCTTGCTGTTGCTGGCTGGATCGCCTTATTATGGGGAGATCAAATCAACCAATTGTATTTATCAGCCTCCGGCCTTTAAGCGTTTGCTGGAATGGTATTATGTTGAAAATTGGGCTGACCGGTGGAATTGGCTGTGGTAAATCCACGGTGGCCCGCTTATTCGCTGAACTCAACATTCCTGTCATTGATGCTGATGAAATCGCCCATCAACTGGTGGAAAAAGGGCAGCCAGCGCTAACCCGGATTACTAATGCCTTTGGTCCATCTGTCCTTACTGACGAAGGGACTCTCAACAGAAGCCACCTTAAGGACCTTATTTTTTCGGACAACCGCAACAAACAAACACTTGAAGCGATTCTGCACCCGTTAATTTACCAATCCATACAATCAACAACCGAAAAGCTGAGCGCCCCCTATTGCATCATCTGCATTCCGCTATTAATCGAAACCGAAAAAACCGAAAGCGTGGACCGTATTCTGGTTGTTGATTGCCCTGTCGAAACACAAATAGCAAGGGTACAATCCAGAGATCACCTTTCAGATGAAAAAATCCAGGCCATTATCGCAAATCAGGTGTCTCGCGCTGTTAGAATCTCGAAAGCTGACGACATTATTGATAACTCCGAAATGGAATATGGACTTGCAGAAAGCGTCAAAAAACTGCACAATTTGTACCTTTCATTAAGCCCCCAGGATTAACCCGTCTGTGACCAATACTATTACCTATGAATTTCCACTCAACGAACGAATCAGGGTTTTCATACGGCTTGAACAGCTATTTCAACAATTCAGTTATTTTTTAGCCAGTGACACCGTTGCCGACAATCGCGCTGCAATAAATGTATTGCTCGACATCTCGTTAATACTGAGACGTAATGATTTAAAATCCGAGATTCTCAAAGAACTGGAACGCCATACCAAAGTATTAAATAAAATTGCCCACAGTGAAGGGGTTGATACCAAAAAACTGGAACAAATACTCAACACGCTCACGCAAACCAGTAAAAACCTTTATTCGACTAACGGAAAAATTGGCGCGCATATCCTGGAAAACGACTTGTTGCAAAGCATCACGCAAAGAAGCTCCATTCCTGGTGGGACCTGCTCATTTGACCTACCCGAGTTTCATTATTGGCTGGAACAGGACGCCGCTGTTAAACTAAAAGACCTGGATTATTGGAGCAGTTCTTATTCCGACATTCGTACCGCTATCGAACTGGTACTTGGTTTCATCCGCCAAAGTAATGTGCCGACCCGGGAAACGGCAATTGCCGGCTTTTTCCAGATTACCCTGGATAAAAGTCAACCCTACCAGCTCATCAAAGTAACTATGGACAAATCCATACCCAATTTCGCCGAAATCAGTGGTGGCAAACATCGCTGCACGATTCGTTTCATGACCCAAGCATCGGAAGACAAACGCCCCAGTCAAAGCCCTGAAAATATTCCGTTTGCATTAACCTGCTGTTTGTTCTAATGTCTTCGACTGAAAATCCCCGTATGATCCGATGTCCAACGTGCAGAAAACCCGTTCCGTGGACAACCGAGCAACTGTTTAAACCCTTCTGCAGTGAGCGTTGTAAATTAATAGACTTGGGCGAATGGGTCATGGAAGAAAAAAGAATTCCGGGCGAATCACTACCTCTGGAAGATGAAAATCAGGAAGATTCTTTTTTTCAGTAACCCATGATTTTCCGATACCCTGACTGCTTCCTACCTGTACTACAAAAAAGCTCTGATGGCGGCGACCCCCTGTCCTCCTGCTTCCTTCACCGCACTTAAGCAAGCCTTGGTCATCCCGCCCAAGGCATAAACGGGTAAATTTGTCCCGGCAACCAACTGCCTGAACTGCTCCCAACCCAAAGGCTGAATACCGGGATGTGTTTGAGTGCTAAAAACCGGCGCCAGAACGACAAAGTCGACGCCAAGGCGTTCTGCCCATTGTAGCTCTTCCAGATTATGGCAGGATGCCGACAGCCATTTATAATGTTCCGGCCGACGCCTTCTTGCCATCAAATGCTGGCTGGTTAAATGCAGCCCATCGATGTCATTCGCATGCGTTGACCCTGAACTGAAGCTTAATTCATTAAAAACATGGCCATTAGTGGTCAACCGGGCAGCAGAATTAATCAATAACACCACACCATGCTGTTGACATAAAGGGTAAGCCTCTGCAATAAAGGCCTGAACCGATTCAGCCGAGATTTGTTTGAGCCTGGCTTGCACTAATTTAACGCCTGCACGCAAAATTTTATGCAGATTCACTATCAATGTGGATTCATCGGCATCATCCAGTATTGCGTAATAAGGTGGTAAACAGGCCGCAGTAATTATCGGTCGATTGGCTTCCGGAAATGAATATTTTCTTAAGTCTCGACTTGAAACCCACATGAAAGGCTGGCCCTCACAGCTTTTAGCCTCACCGATAAAATCCTCCACCAAAAACACCTGCAATTGAACGCATAAATCGGGATATTGATGATTCACAGTAATCAGTGGCGTTGCTGAGATTACTGTCAAATCAAGCTCCTCTTTAATCTCCCGCACCAATGCCTGCACGGGACTTTCACCCCATTCAATCTTGCCACCAGGAAACTCCCACAAGCCGCCTTGATGCAAGGACTTATCTCGCAATGAAATTAAAGTCTCACCCTGTGCATTTTTTATAACTGCAACAGCAACCCGCAGCGGTTTTTGACCAGAAGACATATAGTCCTTAAACCTTTAACCTAAGTTCTATATTCCGCATTAATCCTGACATAGTCATAAGAAAAATCGCAGGTCAACACTTCCTGTACCGACTCACCGCGGCCCAGTTTAACCGTAATCGTGATCTCGGACTGATCCATCACCTGCTGCCCGGCTGCTTCGGTGTAATCCTCTGCTCGACCACCGTTTCTGACGATGCAGACATCATCCAGATAAATCCGAATCGCATCCAGTTCCAAATTCTCAACACCAGCCCGCCCCACGGCGGCCAAAATGCGTCCCCAGTTAGGATCACTGGCAAAGAAAGCCGTTTTAACCAGCGGTGAATGGGCAATCGTTTTTCCTACGCCGACCGCTTCTTCATCTGTCAGCGCCTCCTCGACGACGATACGCATCAATTTGGTTGCGCCTTCACCATCCCTGACTATAGCCTCTGCCAATTCCTTGCAAACCAGACTCAGGGCGTCGGCAAACGTCGAAAAATGCAAGCTGTCTTCCTTGATTTCTGGCGCCAGCGAACAGCCACTGGCCATTACTACACAAGCATCATTCGTCGAGGTATCACCATCGACCGTTATACGATTGAAAGATTGCTCGACCGCTGCCGACAGGGACTTCTGCAGCAAATGTTGCTTGATTTTGGCATCGGTAGCAATAAAAGCCAGCATCGTTGCCATATTGGGATGAATCATGCCGGCGCCTTTGGCGATGCCGTTGATGACAACGGGCTGACCTTCGATAATAATCACTCTGGAAACGCCTTTGGCAAACGTGTCGGTCGTCATAATGGCGCGAGCCGCCTTTTCCCAATGCGTCAGCGATAAATCGCTGAACGCAGCCGGTAATACAGCTGCAATTTTATCAACAGGTAGCGGTTGACCAATGACGCCTGTAGAAAAAGGCAGTACCTGATCTGCCGAGCCGTCTGCAACTTCAGCCAGCTTTGCACAAGTGAACAAGGCATCCTGCATGCCCTGTTCACCTGTGCCGGCATTGGCGTTACCCGAGTTGATCAACAACCAGCGCGGCGCATGAGATAAATTGGCTTTGGCGACATGTACAGGAGCCGCACAAAAGGCATTTTGAGTAAATACGGCGGCACAGGTGGACTGCTCGGCCATTGCAATGACGACTAGATCATCTCTGACTGATTGCTTGATCCCTGCACAGGTTGTACCCAGCGTAATGCCAGATACCTTGTGCATGACCGGAAAATCGAATGCTCCATTATGGCCTTTGGGATATACCGCCATGAATTAGTCCTCGTTAAAAGTTAATTGATAAATTGGCAAAAAGGGACTTCCCGAAATTAAATGTAGGCTGCGCTGAGGGAAGAAGCACACATTAATTGGATGATTGTACCGCGAACGATACGCCTCCTAGCTCAGCGCATCTAAGTGATTTGATTTTTCAAGGGCGTTATTTTTCCTTATTCTACCCGCCAACTTCCAGCACAATAATGTACTCATTGTCATGAATTATGGTTTCAATGACCTTGTGGCCATTAATTCTGCACCAGGCCGGTATATCCTGCATAACGCCCGGATCGGTGCAAATCACTTCAAGCTGGTCTCCGCTCTTGAGCAGTTTGACCTTATCCTGCGTACGAATAACCGGTAAGGGACATAACAGACGCCGAGCATTCAGTGTTTCTTTATAAGTAACTTGTTCAGGGTTCATAGTTGCCAGTCCTTGGGCATGTCTTCCAGATTAAACGGCTTAACCTGAATAGTCCGTTCGGAACCTTCTTTAGTGGTAATGCCGATATCGACAAGCTCTGCGTTTCGTCCCTGTCCATACCGGGCAGTAATACTGGCAGCCAGATAGAGGTCTTCCGCAGACGGTGAACCATCTATCAACACCAAAGGTCCGGCATGGCTCAGGCTACTCATGCTGATGAAATCCTTTTTATAGCCTTGTAAAAAACGTCCCTCACCTTCTTCGCGGGCAACGATCAATTTGAAATGTGCTGCAGGTCGAATGTGCCGTCCAACTTTAAGTAACATGACATCATCTAGCTCGTAGTTTTTATTGCCCTGAGCCTGCCACAGGTCAACCAGTTTGGCTGAATAGTTTTTATCTGTCAGAAAACAGCAGCCTCCGGCAGGCTGTGCATAATCGTCAAAACCGAAAGTCGCCGCCATTTTCATTTGGGGTTTACGGGAGCGACCGGTAATATCATGCAGCTTTTCACGATCAATCCAACCTTCCCGTTCCGGCAAGGTGGGTGGTAAATTCTTTGCGCACAAGGGCCGTAATAATAAGTCATCGGCGCCGGATTCTTTCGCGACAATGGGCATCGTGGCTTTACGCTGGGACATCGGACGCTGGCCTATCACTTCGCCTGTGATAATGAAATCGAAATCATTTTCCACGATCCATTGCCTGGCTTTATTGACCATAAATATCTTGCAGTCCAGACATGGATTCATGTGCGCGCCATATCCGTGTTTAGGATTGATCAGGACTTTTTTATATTCCTCGATCACATCGACGATATGCAGCTTTATACCCAGCTGTTCGGCAACCCACAACGAATTATTGCGTTTGGGCCTGGCCCTGTCTTTTTCCCGGATGGCATGAGTATGGCCTTCCACGCAAAAACCGGTAAAGAAATTGATACCTTCGACATGAACGCCCTGCGCCATCACCGTTTTTGCTGCCAACATTGAGTCCAGTCCGCCGGAAATCAATGCGACGGCTTTTCGTTGTTTGCCCATTTCACTCATTGTAAAAAAAATGCATAGTATAACCGGTAATCTTGCAATCCAGCTTCAACTTCTCCAACTGATCACCTACACTTAGATCCCATAGCCCTTAACCTGTGTAGACAATCACTATGGAATTCAAAGACTACTTAAAAATTCTTGTACAAAACGATGGTTCAGATCTCTATTTAACAACCGGAGCCCCACCAGCCGCGAAATTTCAAGGCACGCTAAAACCACTGGAATCAACCAAGCTAAGCCCTGAACGGCTCAAGGAAATTGCCTATAGTTTAATGGATGAAGATCAACAAAAAGCCTTTGAACATCTGCCTGAGCTCAACCTGGCTATTTCAGAAACCGGTATAGGCCGTTTCAGGGTTAATATTTTCAAGCAGCGTAGCAACTTTGCTTTAGTGATACGCAACATTAAAGTCGATATACCCAATGCTGATAAACTGGGATTACCGCCCATTCTGAAACAATCCATCATGGAAAAGCGCGGTTTGATTCTGTTTGTTGGTGGCACCGGTTCCGGTAAGTCCACCTCATTGGCGGCCCTGATTGATTATCGTAACAGTAACGCATCCGGCCATATCATCACTATTGAAGATCCCATCGAGTATATCCATCCGCATAAAAAATCGTTGGTCAATCAACGGGAAATAGGGGTTGACACATTAAGCTATGAAGATGCCTTGAAAAATACCCTCAGACAAGCACCTGACGTCATCCTGATCGGGGAAATTCGTTGTCAGGAAACCATGGAGCATGCCCTTGCATTTGCAGAAACCGGACACTTGTGCCTTTCGACGTTGCATGCCAACAATGCCAATCAGGCACTGGATAGAATTATCAACTTCTTTCCGGAAGAGCGCCGGAATCAACTATTGATGGATTTATCGCTCAATCTGAAGGCTTTTGTCTCCCAACGTCTGGTACCCACAGTCGATGGCAAACGCACCGCCGCGATCGAAATTTTATTGGGCTCCCAATTAGTGAAGGATTTAATCCATAAAGGTGAAATTCATGCCATCAAGGAAGCCATGGAGAAATCAGAAAATATTGGCATGCAAACTTTCGACA
Source organism: Methylococcaceae bacterium (assembly GCA_013140705.1). Taxonomy (GTDB): domain Bacteria; phylum Pseudomonadota; class Gammaproteobacteria; order Methylococcales; family Methylomonadaceae; genus JABFSH01. The sequence continues at coordinate 17,963 of JABFSH010000032.1, read as the reverse complement.
GTCATTTGCTAAAACTCTTCAAGCAAGGCACTATTTCACTGGAAGAAGCCCTGCAAAATTCCGACTCCCCAAACAATTTAAAATTGAAGATCAATCTGAGTGAAGGTCTCGGCTCATCCTCACCGGAGAAAAGCGTAGACAACCCTGCCAAAAGCTCGCTTGCGGAGCTAACACTTCAGGCTATTCACAAAGAAGAGGAGGAAGTGGAAGGCGGCCATTAGTCCGGCTACTGTTTGCATCATCACTGAGTCAAACCTGACACCTGGATTAATTCAGTGGCGATGCGCATTTTCAAGCCAAATCCTATCTTGCCTCAGCGAGTCCCCTATTGAGACAGGTAAGCTAAATGCCTGGCAGGGATGAAGCATCTACACACTAATCATTTCAGCTAAATCTTGCGATTAACTGCTAATCATTGCACTATATTCCAGCCGTAGTCATTAATATGGCTGTTTAAACTACTTTAACTTTCCAGGCACACAATACATATTAGCCCGTCAATCCCGAGTAACACCAATAAGAATGCCTATCGGAACAAAAAAAACACTCATCTTCTCGGGTCTTGCTGCGGTCACGGCTATTTATTTATGGAACAAACAACCGAAATTGGTTGACGTGGACATCGTACGGATTGACAAGGGTGAAGTGAAAGCCACGGTATCAAACACCCGTGTTGGTACGGTCAAAGCCTGCAGACGGGCCTATCTGGCGCCGGCAGCCGGAGGACAAGTGGCAAAACTCCATATCAAGGAAGGTGACAAAGTTAAGCAACATCAATTGTTGATGGAAGTTTGGAATGATGATCTGAAAGCCCAGGTTAAATTGCAGGATGCTCAAATCAGAGCCAACCAGGCATCTGCCGAACGGGCCTGCCAACTGGGAGCAGGAGCAGACCGCGAGGCCAAACGATTCACTAAGCTCGAAAAACTCAATCACATCGTCTCCGAAGAGCAGGTCGATAGCAAAAAAACGAACGCTCGTGTCGAGCTAGCTGCCTGCCGCGCCGCTCGTGAAGCCACTGCCGTCAGCCAAGCCAATCTCGAAGTTTCAGAAGCCGCAGTTCAGCGCACACTGGTTTATGCACCTTTTGACGGCACCGTCGCGGAAATCAATGTTGAACTGGGCGAGTTTGTCACGCCTTCGCCGCCAGGTATCCCAACACTGCCCGCCATCGATTTACTGGATGTCAGCTGTCTCTATGTATCGGCACCCATCGATGAAGTAGACGCGCCGAAGATTAAAACCGGCATGGGCGCGTGTATTTCGCTGGATGCATTTGCTGACAAACGCTGCTCAGGAAAGGTAACCCGCATCGCGCCCTATGTGCTTGAAAAGGAAAAACAGGCGCGCACGGTAGAGGTGGAAGTCACCGTCACCGATCCAGCAGAAATCGAAGATTTACTGCCTGGCTACAGTGCCGATATCGAAGTCTTGCTGTCCAGCAAGCAACAAGCGCTCAAGGTACCCGCTGAAGCCGTTATGGAAAATAACCGGGTCTTATTGGTTAATTCGGAGGATGTACTGGAAGAACGCGCATTCCAGCCAGGCCTTGCCAACTGGAATAGCGTAGAAGTGCTGTCAGGACTCAATGAAGGTGATCAAGTGGTTCTTTCCATCGGTAAAGACGGCGTGGCGGCAGGTGCTCATGTTCGTATCAAACCATGATAGAGCTAACCCATATCCACCGTTATTTTCAGGTTGGCGAACAAACCGTTCATGCTCTGGATAATATTTCACTGCAAATTAAAAAAGGTGAATATGTCTCCGTGATGGGACCTTCCGGTTCCGGCAAATCAACTTTATTAAATGTAATCGCCCTGCTTGATAAACCCAGCTCTGGCCGTTACCTGTTGAATAACCGGGACGTGACTCAGTGTAGCGACGACGAACTGGCCAAAATTCGGAGAGAAAACCTGGGCTTTGTATTTCAGTTTTTTCATCTGATTCCACGTTTAACGGCTGCGGAAAATATTGAAATGCCTATGATATTGGCAGGCCTACCGGTTAACGAACGCAAACGGCGCGTTACCCAGGCACTTGCCAGTGTCAGTTTGCAGGATAGGGCAAATCACAGACCCAACCAACTGTCCGGTGGCCAACTGCAGCGCGTCGCCATTGCTCGGGCGATGATCATGCAACCTGAAGTCTTATTGGCAGACGAACCCACCGGCAATCTCGACAGCAAGTCCGGCGCTGAAATCATCGAGTTATTGGAAAATCTCAATCAACAAGGCGTTACCCTGATTATCATTACTCACGACCAATCCTTGGGCGATCGCGCACCACGAAAAATACGGATTGTGGATGGGCAGCTTAAATAACAGTATCTACGAAAGCCATCCCTTGAAGTGAACTTACTACCTGGATTACCGATGACTTGTATTAAACTCACAAAAACAGAAGGCTAATGTTCTTCAAAGACATACTCGCTCAAGCTATCAACGCCATCAAATCCCAGCGATTACGTGCCATATTGATTATTTTGGCGATGAGCATCGGCGTGGCGTCGGTTAACGTGTTAACGGCACTGGGCGAAAGTGCCCGGCGCTACATTGTTCATGAATTTGAAGCGCTGGGCACGCATCTGGTCATTGTTTTGCCGGGGCGCACAGAGACCACAGGCGGGTCACCGCCGCTCTTTGGTGAAACGCCCAGAGATTTAACGCTGGAAGACGCGCAAGCTTTTTTGCATAGTCGCCACATCGCTGCGATTGCACCGCTGACTATCGGCTCTGCGCCGGTGTCGTTCCAGGGCCTGGAACGTGAAACCAATATTTTTGGCTCCACTTATGCGTTAAGACGAGTGCGGCATTTAACCATGGCGCAAGGCAATTTTCTGCCTGAGGAGGAAACCACCAAAGCCCGGTCAGTATGTGTTATCGGACAGACTATCCGAACACAGCTCTTTGCCAACAAATCCGCATTGGGGCAATGGCTACGAATAAACGACAGACGCTTTCGCGTCATCGGTGTATTGGCAGCTGAAGGTCAATCCATCGGTGTCGATTTTGACGAAATGGTGATAATTCCCGTTGAACAGGCTCAAGCTTTATTCGATACCCGTTCATTATTCCGGATTTTGGTGGAAACCCTATCCAAAGAGTCGATGACCAAGGCTGTTGAAGATATTAAAAACATCATCAAGGCACGCCATGAAGGTGAAGATGACATTACCATCATCACCCAGGACAGCGTCGTCAATACCTTCGATAAAATTTTAACAGCCCTGACTTTAGCGGTTGCCAGTATAGCCAGCATCAGCCTGGCTGTGGCCGGTGTGCTGGTCATGAATGTCATGCTGGTCAGCGTGACACAACGAACGGCTGAAATTGGCTTGCTAAAAGCTCTAGGTGCCACCAAAGGCCAATTACATGGGCTGTTTTTAACCGAAGCAGCACTGTTATCAATTGCCGGCGCCCTGACCGGATTGCTGATCGGACAAATAATAATTACCGTGTTACAGGTAACATATCCGTCATTTCCCCTGCAACTGCCGTGGTGGACTCTACTCTCATCACTGGCCGTTTCACTGGTTACCGGCCTCGTTTTCGGTCTGCTGCCGGCCAGCAAAGCCGCAAGACTGAACCCGGTATGGGCACTAACGAAGCGCTAGCCATGCGAACAACCGATCTTATTATATTTTCTTTCCGAACACTGATCAGCCATAAATTGCGTTCATCGTTGACGGCTTTGGGCCTAATAATTGGTATTGCTGCCGTCATCATATTAACCGCGCTGGGACGCGGAATTCATAGCTTTGTTCTTGCCGAGTTTACGCAATTCGGAACCAATCTGGCCAGCGTTGCACCCGGCAAAAAGTCCACTTTCGGAATTTCCGGTGCAACTATCAGCACAGTCAGGCCACTGACGCTAGCCGATGCACAAAGTTTGAGCAAGCTGGAAAACATTCTGGCGGTCGATCCCGTCGTGCAGGGTAATGCTCGTATTGAGGCAGGCGAAAAACAACGACGAACCAACATTCTGGGGGTAGGCTCTTCGATACCCGAGGTCTGGTCGATAAACCCCGTCAAGGGGCGTTTTTTGCCGGCCGGTGAGCAAAACAATCCACGCGCATTCGCCGTCTTGGGTCACAAACTGGCCCTCGAATTGTTTGGCTCCAACAATCCTTTGGGCCAACGCATCCGCGTGGGCAGTGATCGCTATCTTGTGATGGGTGTGATGGAGAAAAAAGGTCAGATGCTCGGTTTCGATATGGATGACGTTATTTTCATTCCGGCGGCCAAAGCCCTGGAACTGTTCGACCGGGAAAGTCTGATGGAAATCCATATACTTTATAAAAATGACACGCCTGTAACCACCGTCCAAAACAGCATTAAAAAATTATTGATTTCCCGTCACGGTCTCGAAGACTTCACGATCACTACCCAGAATCAAATGCTGGAAAAAATGGACTCCATTTTAAATATACTGACGCTGGCTGTCGGCGCATTGGGGGGTATTTCCCTTTTGGTCGGATCAGTCGGCATTTTGACCATCATGACGATCGCTGTTTCTGAAAGAACTTCGGAAATAGGCCTGCAACGTGCTTTAGGTGCAGAGGGACGCACCATTTTCTGGATATTTTTATGTGAAGCACTGACACTGAGTGCCGCCGGTGGTTTTGCCGGCGTACTGACCGGAGTTTTTATTGTGAAAGTCATTGCAGGGGCATTACCCGCGCTGCCGGTACAACTGGCCTGGACCTATGTCGGCGCCGCTTTTGGATCATCGTTGTTAATCGGCATAATGTCAGGCGTCATGCCGGCACTAAAAGCGGCGGCCATGGAACCATTGGAAGCCTTACGAACAGAATGACAACTTTTGAATTCTGCAATCGGCCGTCAAAGCCTTAACTATCTAAACTGCTCGCTCGGCAATTCTTTGCAACGCCCTTATCAACACGATATAAGGCAACAAACTCACTGGCTGCGCCAGTTTGATGTCTTGATATATGCGTTGGTAGCGGTTGATATTCTGCCGTCTTGAGGCTATTGAAAAATAATCGGCGCTGCTGGAAGCCGAACACTCCAGGACGTGCCTGACTATCCGTGCAGTCAACTGTTTGATGTCCTGCAGCATCTCGTTCAGTAACTGACGTTCCCATTCATCATGTATGGAAAGCTCGAGCAATTGCGCATGGATAACATTAAGCCCCAAAAAACCCAGCATGTCGCTGAAGCGGGTCAACACAGTAATGAAATCATTCGACGTTTCACTCGACAAGGACACCAGCAGCGGGAAGTCACCAAGTCTGGCGATAAATACCAGCGTTTGCGCAAGCTCAGCAGGAACGCCGTCTTGCAGATAGCTATCGAGTTGCTGTTGTGTTTCGACCGTATCCTGAGGCCTAAAACAGGATCGATAAGTCGACAAAAAGCTGCCATAGCGCTGAATGGTCGACTCGTCAGGCCGTATTTTTTGTCCCTGCGCCCAGGCCCACTGGCAAAACAGGCTCAAAGTTTTTTCAATCTCCAGGAGCATTTGATATTGTCTATCGGCAGCGACCCTGTTATCGAGCGCAGCAATGGCCTGTCTTGCTGCCTGTGCTTCAATGACCTGGTCAAATGTCAGATAACAAATGACATGATCCAGAACGGTAGCATTATTATTGTTGTCGTTGCCGGCATGCAGACTTAAAAATGCACTCCCGGCCTGATTAATGATTTTATTACTCATCACCGTAGCCTTGATTTCTTTGGCCAAGGGATGATCGACCAGATAGACATCGTACGCCTGGCTGAGCTGATCAGGAAAATACGATTTTAAATAACAGTAACAGCAATCCTCACACAAAAAGTCGGCATGGGCTTCGAGTTGCCGTGTTAAATACATTTTGCTAGCAGCCATTAGCACTGCTAGTTCGGGTCGGGTTAGCAACTGTCCGGGCCGTGACAATACTTCCTTACGGGTAGGAAATGATTCCACGGCTTTATCCAGAAAACCCGCCAGTTCCAAATATTCAGCCAGTTGTAAAAAATCGACTGGATTTTCTCGGCACCGCAAGCGATCCAGCGATAGACATAGACTCTGAGCATAATTATCGGCCAGCACCTGCTGGCAAACTTCGTGGGTCATCGAGAAAAACAGGGGCTGATAATCACCGATGAGCTGTTTTTTCTGTAAGCTGCTGAGCAGGATTTTTAAATTGACTTCGTGATCCGATGTATCAACGCCCGCTGAATTATCAACCGCATCGGTATTGATCAAGCCACCGTACGTACTGAATTCAATGCGTGCTTTTTGGGTAAACCCCAGATTCGCGCCCTCACCCACTACCCGAGCTCGAAGCTCGACAGCATTAACGCGCACGTTATCATTGGTTCTGTCGCCCACCTCTTCATGTTTTTCCATCATGGCTTTGACGTAAGTACCGATGCCGCCCAGCCATAAAAGATCGACAGGAGCGGTCAACAAGTAACGGATCAACGATTCGCCATCCAGGGTTTTATAGCGAATGCCCAGCCATTTCTTGAGTTCCGGTGATACCGTGATATCTTTGGCCGTCCTGGAATAAACGCCGCCGCCCGAAGAAATCAGGGTGCGATCATAATCCGTCCAGCTGGATCCCGGTAATTCAAAAAGTCGCTTGCGCTCTTTGAAAGCAGCATCTGCGTCTAAAGGATCAGGGTCGATGAAAATATGCTGCCCACTAAAAGCCGCCAGCAAACGAATGGAAGACGATAACAACATGCCGTTACCAAAGACATCCCCATCCATACTGCCGATACCGACCACAGTAAACGACTGAGTCTGGATATCTCTGCCCAGTTCACGAAAATGCCGTTTGACGCACTCGAATGCGCCGCGCGCCGTAATGCCCAATGCCTTATGGTCGTAGCCCAAAGAGCCACCACTGGCAAAAGCATCACCGAGCCAGAATTGAAAATCTGCAGACACCGAATTCGCCAGATCGGAAAACGAGGCGGTACCCTTATCAGCCGCTACCACCAGATAAGGATCGGGATCGTCATATGCCACCAATTCACTGTCTCTATCGATTGTTTCATTCTTATAATTGTCGGTCAAATACAGCAGTGCCCGAATTAACTTCACATAAGCTTTTTTTCCGGCGACCTTAAAGTCGGGATTGGCGCCATTTTTTTTAACGACAAAACCACCTTTGGCACCGGTTGGAATTATCAACGCATTTTTGCTGATCTGGGTTTGCATCAGTCCCAAAATCTCGGTTCTGAAATCATCGGGCCGATCCGACCAGCGTATCCCGCCACGGGAAACGCGTCCAGCCCGTAAATGAATGCCTTCCATATCGACGGCATGCACATATATTTCATTTTGAGGCTTCGGCAAAGGCATCTCGATAATACCGAGACTATTAATCTTGAATGCCAGACAATAATCAGCTACTTCCCGATGTCGATGAAAGTTGCTGCGCATCGTTGCATCAATCAGATTAAACAGCGTCCGTAAAATCCGATCATCGTTAATATCGGTAACGTTCTCCATGCTGGCCATGAGCTGTAAGCGCAAAGGGAATAAAATCTGCTCTTCCCTGACGCCAGGATCTTCCCACTCCGGATTCGGCCGGAAGCGCGCTTCGAAGTACTTGAACAAACTTAAGGCAACCTCGGGATTACCCAGCAAGGCATGATGGATACTGGCTCTGCTGGTGGAAGTGCCGAGTTGCAAATAATAATTGCGATAAGCCCGGAGGACATCAATTTCATGCCAGGCCATTCCATTTAACAAAACCAGTTTATTGAGCACGTCATTTTCAACCTCGCCATCCATCAGAACTTCAATGGTTTTCAGTATGCGGCTCCGCAATTGATAGAAAGGTGCGCATTGAGATTTGGCTGCCTTAATGGTAAAGCTTTTGATGAATACGGCCGTGTCTTCTATCGTTATGGAAAACTGGACCTGATCCATGATCCGCAATTCGATGTTTTCCAGAATGGGAATATATTCATCCAGATAGCGTTCCTGCCGGCTGTAAAAATGCAGTCGATAATGATCATCGTTATGCAGTGGATTAAGCAGGCAAATGCGTTGTGCTTGCGATGCAGTCAGTTGCTCCAGCTGAAGTATGTCTTTAACGGCATGCCGTGGGGGTATCAACTCCTGATAGTCGACGGTAAACAGGGAATGGTATTTTTGCGATAGCTGATCGCCTTTATTTTTGCCTAATGCCTTTTCTATCAAGCGTTGAAAAGCATCCTGCCAAAACCGCATTATCTTATTCAAGAAGGCATCCTCCTCATCAAGTCACTCCAGATTTTTAGTAATCTCCAAGACATTGCAATTGCCTTGCCGAGAGTAGGTCACCGTATCCATCAGTGTTCTGATGAAAAAAAGTCCCATACCACACTCTTTGGGATGATCCAGATCGGGTATCGGAACTTTTTCCAGATCAAAGCCCACTCCGTGGTCATAAACCTTGATCGAAAGTATGTCATGGAGAATATGAATGCAGATTCTGACCGTGTCTTTCGGGTCATCGTAATTGCCATGCTTGATGGCATTGGTCGTGGCTTCCGTCAGCACCAGGTTTAAAGAATAGGCAAATGCCTCCCGGTCACCGGAAAATGCATCCAGCTCCTTGGCAATACGTTCGCCAATGCTGCCTATCAAATCCAGATATTTGGTCTGGGTCGGTATAATGACTTCTACCTGAAACACAGAAGTAGACATGGGCAATCTCTAGGTTTCACTCTCTAATGCCTCATTTAAATCCGCATAAATCTCAAAAACCCGATTTAAACGCGTCAACTCAAACATGGATAAAACCTGCTGTCTGCAACAGGCCAAGGTCAGTTTTCCTGATTTTGCAGCCGCATTTTTATAACCGGATAACAAGGCCCCCAAGCCGGAGCTGTCGATAAACCGGACCCGCTCCAGCTGCACAATGACATTCACCTCTCCCTGCTCTAACAGATGCAGAATATACTCCTTCAGTTCACCCGAATTATGTGCATCGATTCTTTCCTCCAGGACGAAAAGCACACAATAACCATTAATTTTTTCCAGATTCAAATTCATCGGATCTTCCAGACGACTGTAGTTATCAAACCGTTTAAATAAAATCTGACCTGCTTGTGATACATCAATAAATACACATGACTTGGATAGTCCATTGTTTAACTTAGTTCAGAAAGTCAGCAATTTTTATGCGTCGAACAATTATTGATCAGGACAGTTTTGGGAAGCATAGCATCTTAATCTAACGGACCGGCCAATTTAAATGAGATGATGCATTGGTTTATTCCGCATGGATTTTTTGAGTGGGAAGACTTGTCAGGAAATTGTTTTGGCACTGATCGAATCTGCAAGAATGTGTTTCGGCATACCGAACTACCAACTGCAGCCATTATCGAACGCGTTCACAACGACTTGTTGCGTTTTGCCGCAGGAACCCGGCAGCAGGATGATTTGACCGCGGTGGTCATCAAAAAAAAAACCGATGCATAACGCATTACCAAAAATCCCACACGGCTGCCTGATCCGTTTACTGGAATCAAGTAATCACCAGCAAGTCGTGAAAAATTACTTAAAATAACTTTCAAAATTCGGGAATTTCTACCCATCCCAAAATGCTTTTATCTTAATCCCCTCGCTCTGACCTTCTCCTGCGGAAGGAGGAACAATTGGCGAACTTATTGGGATAGGTTTTATTTTTTTATCCAGATCGATAATGTTGTACCCGCCATAAAGTGGGCCAAAAAAAGAGTCTTTCAACCTGCCCTGACTGAGTTGATTGATGAAATAGGGCTTAGCATCCCCTTCTTTCCACCGATGCTTTTCCTGATTCCAGCCTTTATTAACGACATTAATGCCGCCGTCCGCGCGTGGCGTGTAGGTTGCGGAAATTTTTTGCAGCCCGCGTTCGAATCGATGATCCAGTCTGGCAATCTGATACCAGGTTCCCTGGAATCGTTTGGCGTCAAAACCATCTACCGGCTTTACGCCTTCCGGTATGCCCGTACAACTTTTCAGTAATACGCTGGTCAGTAAATAATATTTATACATAAGTCTTCCTGTTCCGGTTATAACTGATTATCTCAATCCACATTTGAATGGGGCTGGCGACCGCTCACAGTGTGCTTGTCCCTATTCACCAGGACGCCATAAAAAATATGAGAAAGACCGATATAGAGAAAAAATGACGTAAAAGTCGGATCAATTTCAACCGCATTGATCTCACCATAAAACCCTAACGAACCGATCATCATGATCAAAAATGATCCTACGATAATCATGATTTGAAATTTATTACGGATCCAGCAATAAGCGACAATCATACATTCCGTGAAAGCCAGATAAACCATGACCATACGCAAATTATTATCCAGGGCACCGTATAAATCTTCATTGAACTGAAAAAATGAATGACTGCCGAATACCGACAGAATACCGCCCAGGACCAGCAGGATGACGGATATATAAAAATTGATTTCTGCAATTATTTTAATGACCTGAGTGCTATTTATATTCATGACCGGGATAACTCTTGCCAAAATTAAAAAAAGACCCTCCTGTAACGGACTCGGGAGGGTGATAGAGGAGGACGCGAATTCAGGTTATTTATCAGCAATAACGGTTTTATTCTGTTGAAGCCTCACGAATTCAATGGACAAACCCAATATAGGGAACCTCTAATAATTGCACTTCGACAAGCTCAGTGCGAACGGCGGCTGTTTTATTAGATTGATAACTTATCCGTTCGTGCTGAGCTTGTCGAAGCATGATCAGATAATTTTTTGAGGTTCCAATTAATGAATAACTTACTGCTCGAAACCTTACTTGTCAATATATATCTATACAAGACATGAACAATTCCTTAAAATCCTCTACCCTTACGCAAAACAGACCTGAGACATTATTTTTAATACTAGCGTATGATTTTAATTTCATTAGTTTTTATCCCTTGAGCCCACAGCCATGAAACTATTAATCACAGGCGGTACCGGATTCATTGGCAGCGCCCTCACTCGTAAACTTGTTGAACAAAACCACGACGTGACTGTTTTAAGCCGCAATCCGGACAGCGTCGCCACATTGTGCGGCCCTCATGTGAAGGCATTCGGCAATCTGAAGCAAAATGACAGAGACGCTCAATTCGACGTTATCATCAATCTGGCAGGAGCACCTATATTCGGTGCGCCCTGGACCACTGCCCGTAAAAAAATCCTGCGTGCCAGCCGCATTGAATTAACTGAACAATTGCTCACATTCATCGATCAGCAGAAAATCAAGCCCGGTTTGCTGATTAGTGGTTCTGCGACGGGTTATTATGGCAATCAGGGCGATACCGTCCTGACCGAGCAATCTGCGCCGGTCACGGACTTCTCGCATGAACTCTGTGCCGACTGGGAAACGGCAGCCAGACAAGCGGAACAACACGGTGTTAGAGTCTGTATTATCAGAACCGGCTTAGTGATTGGACCAGGCGGTCTATTGCAACGTCTGTTGCTCCCTTTCAAGTTGGGATTAGGCGGCAGACTGGGAAGTGGCAAACAATGGATGTCCTGGATTCATCGCCAGGACTGGATAAACCTTGCCATGGCGATGATCGCCGATGGTTCCATGCGGGGTACGTATAACGCGACAGCGCCAAACCCGGTGCGGAATGCTGAATTCACAGACGCTTTGGCGCGCTGTTTGAAACGTCCGGCGCTACTACCTGTGCCGGGTTGGCTGTTAAAAACAGGGTTGGGCGAAATGTCACAATTGCTGCTCGGCAGTCAGCGGGTTATACCCGAACGCCTGCTGGCACAAGGATTTTTATTTGAATACAACGACTTGGAACCTGCCTTAAGGCAGGCCATCTACACGGAACGGAACTTCTAGCTTGGGAGTGCATCAAATTGGATGAATAAGATTGTTTTTGGTGAAAAAACACAACATCTTGCGTCTTTTCAAAAGTCCGTAGCATTGAATAGTTAGGCTTGATTTTAGGAAAAATGTCCCAACCTATGGTGTGAAGCCACCGTATCGCCCCAGAAAATTGTTAAGGCAGGGACTTACTTTTCAATTCAACCTACTTTCCAAAAGCACCGATCACGAGGTTTTCGTATCTATTTGTTTTTGTTTATTTTTTACAATTTGACTCCCCGTCAACTGTAAACCAGATGTAACACTTTTATCGCGAAAGAACGAAAGCTATTGACAAATTTTTACCGATCAAAAGGTCACTGTCAGGACTATCAGGCCAACTGACACAACTGCATGCCCATCAACTGCCTTTCAAACACATAATTATCATTATTTTCAATTAGTAAGCTCCATAATTATTTTTAAAAAAAATTATCGGAGGATACGCTTTGGTACTTACTGACGTCCGTCATTGGACCCTGCACGCGCCCATAAGCCATTTTTAACTAAAAATTGTATCCAGGCGGATACAAATACGCGACAAGACTCAAACCCGGATTCTGCCTGGGTTTGTCTTACCATGTAATTCCCCGGTACACCGATCGTTTTCAAAATTATTACACTCCCACCCCATTTACACTCCTGGCCCTCCGTCAGAAATAGACATTTAGTTTTAATATCATAAAGTTACATGCATTGGCACCTTCATTGCACTTACGTTAAGCAAGTTGATAGTGAAAGTTGTATGGAGTGGTTCCTGCTCGGCTCTTTTACTCGACAAGGACAGGACTCAACACATTGGTGTGATCAGGTACGGAACTACAGCAGGCGTAACAGGGTAAAGACTCCGATGTGGAGTAGCCCAAAACAACAGCCATGCCGAAGTTCATTACTGAAGGGAACCCAGCAGGATGGAACCCAATTAAATCGATCGATTGGGTTGAAGAAAATTATCAACAATGAAGACAGTAAAGAACCGTAATTATTGAGCGTGAAGTGTTAACAGCCCTCTCCTTTATAAGTCCAGAGGTCATAGACGTCCTCTGGGCACTCAGGAGAAAGGACAATCCTTGACGCTGAATATTTACAGAAAACCTTGATATTCAAAGCAAGTAACGAGGTAAAAGCGATGAAAACAGTAAATGAAGTCAACAATACAGACATAGACACAATGACGGAGATCAACCAAATGAACAAAAACACACTATCCCGGAGGGAAGGCAGCGCCAGACTGCGTCGTTCCATTCAGATCGCCCTGGCCGGTTCAATGCTCGCCAGCTCCATGGCAGGCGCCGTTCTGCGTGACCACGGTCCTGCCAATACCGGGAATTTCTTCCCGAACTGGTACCGCGACAATAACGGACTGGCCATCGGCCAGTGCCTCAGCACCGACGATGCCGGCAATGGCCCGCTGTGTCTGCTGGCCGGTACAAATCCGGCTGGTTTTGCCGGCAACTTCGGCGATGAAGGCTTTTATTCAACAGCCGACGTTGTCATACCCCTGACCGGCGGAACTTTCACCTGGATGGCTCATCTGGAAATGGCTTATGCCACCGGCGCGCCACCAGCCGTTCGCGTTGCCACCGATCCACAGGAAATCGTGTTTGCCCGCGAGCGTATGTTATTCGATGTGCCGGTCACTCCAGACAATTCCTGCGAGGGTCATTACACCATACGCACCCCGATCCGTGTGCATGAGTTCGACCTTCCCGAAGGCCGGCGCACGCTGTTCTTCACCGATGACATCGCGCCGGTCGCTGGTGTCTTCACAGCGGCCCTGAAGGGCCACACAGGCCCCTTCTTCACCTGGGACGTTGGCGAAGATGGTATAAATCCCGTCAGTGCCCTCAACCCTGCCGTGACAATCCCCTCACTGGTACCAGGTCTGCCTGACCGCAAGTACGTCGGCGATCCTAATGTTGAACATCTTTTCGTCGGCAGTACCTTGCCCGCAGGGCCAGGTCATGAAGACAAGATCTTCAACAACTACGTGGAAATCATTCCACCGGTTGCCTGTGATCTGGGCGGAGGCGCTGGCGTGCCGGCGTTCTGGGATCAGGCCGGCATCTCCGGTCCGATCTGGGATGCACCGATTGCCGATCCGGTCGCCATCACCAAGGCCACCTTCACCCGCAGCTTGGCCGGTGCCGGTCTGGACGTCTGGGCCGAAGCCACCTCCAATCAGAACCTTACACTGACCGCAAGCACCGATGGCTCTCAACATCTGCCCAGCGTCACGCTGAAAGAAGAAACCGTCACGGGCGCCAAGACCGGTTTGTACCATGCCCATCTGGACTTCGATGGCACCCAGACCCTGCCGTCGCAGGTCACCGTGGTCAATCTGACCAGCGTTCCTGCCTCCCGCGACAGCGCCAGCATCGTCGATTCCGTGGTTGTCACCAAGGCCACCTTCGATCCGGCCAGCAAGGTCCTTTGCATCGCAGCTCACTCCGGTGACGAAGTGGCTCCGAGCACTCTGACCTTGGCTTCGCCTTACACCGGCACGCTGGTGGCAACATCGGCTTCCTGCACCGGCGTGGCTACCAACGATGTGGTGTTGGGCCTGGATCTGAATGGCTTCAGTCCGGATACACGCTTCGTGCCGCAAAATGTAATCGTGCAGTCCAGCAGGGGCGGCAGCGAGACCGCCCAACCTGTCGTCGGCACCGGTGCCAGCGATGCGACCGTTGTTAACCAGACCGTCGCCGATATCTTCTCCGTCAACGGCACCGGCCTGAGCCCGCTGGACCTGATCGCGAACGACACCAATACGGCAGACACCCGTCTAGTCATCGTTAGTCAGCCAGAAGTCGGTACCGTGACGGCTCCGGCGACTGGCGGCACCGCGACGTACCAGGCTGTCGAAGGCATGGACACATCCGTTCAGACATTCTTCTACGCGCTCCAGGACAACGTTAGTAAGTCCGTTTCCAACGTATCAAAAGTGACGCTGAACGTCACCCGTGTGATTCCGCCGCCAGTGGCCGTGACCGATCAGCAGGGCGTATTCCGTACCAGTTTGGGTTCCAACATCAACGTGTTGGGCAATGACCTGACCGGTTTGAGCGCCACGCCCATAGATCCTGCCTCCGTTCAGATCGCTTCACAAGGAACGCGTGGCACAGCAACGGTCAACCCAGACGGTACTATCCGCTACGTTCCAGTCGGACAAGGGGGCGCTGCCAACAACACCATCGATACTTTAACCTACACGGTGGCTAATACGGCAGGTTCGCGTTCTGGGCCCATCACTGTGCAGGTCGTCCTGAAGTCGGCTGCTGAAGCGGTCGCCTTCCAGCGCGTTCGTTACAACGGCACCTGGAATATTCGCTTTACCAGCACATATGCCGGTGCTGCTGGCGCAGTGAATCTGGCTCCGGTTGCAACCTGTGAAGTGTCAGCCAACCCAGGCGCTCCCACCCGAGTTGGTGTAATCGGTACGGCATCTCCAGGAGCAGGCACCAATGCTTATGTCATCGGTGGCGCTAATCCAGTACCTTCCGGCAACAACTGGACGGTACGATGCACTACCACAAGCGGTGGCACTGCCTCCCGCACTGGAACCTTGTAGAAACAAGGAGCTAGTCAGGTGAACTAGGAGACAACCAGGCGCTTAAAAGGCGCCTGGACTCTCAAGCCAAAATGGAAAGGATGAGAGGAGGAAGTAGCGAGTCAAGCGTCGATACAACTCTTCTCATCCGCTTCACCGAGAAGAAACACCAGGAAACCAGAGCAGTTTGCATAACAAGCGTTTTGAACCAATGATGACTCAAAGATGAACAAATTAACCTGATGTAAGCATACACATCAAATGGTCAATCTGGATCGATGGACAATAGATTAACGGTAAAGGATGCACAAATTACAACTTTTAGGGGCGCCAGTTTTAATGGCGCGATTTGCCCCGCGTATCGAAACTGAGGTCTACTATGAACAAATCAAAAATTATAAATTCCGTGGCGCTGTTGCTTTGCACCGCCATGGCACTGCCGGCCGAAGCTGCTCCCCGGCTGATTACCGCAACCGATGTCAAAGCCACGAAGACGACCTATTCGTTCTTCTATATCGATTTCAACAAGGTGCAACTAGCCCGGACAACGGCTCAAACAACCTTGCAGTCCCGACTGACTTCAGCGGGTGAAGGCATTACCGCCTGTATCATTCCGGCCGATCTAAATGCCACTAATATCAATTGTGGTAACGGCGCCGTGCGCTTCGGGCCGGATTTCTTTTCTTATCACAATGCCACCCACATTCCGGTGCCAACGCTCAATTTCACCGCGGCCGATGCAGACAGTGGACTGGATTCGGTCAGTATCGAATACGGCAACAATGCCTTGTCGCCAACCGTTGTGAACCAGCCCACGCAAAGTCCTCGCGTGTTCCAGATTCGCTTCAACAAGCGCGTGGCGCAATTCGGTTTTGTGATCGATCCCTTCATCCAGACCGACCCGACCGTCCCGCTTGATGAGGGTCGTCTGCTGGATGGCGTGCAGTTCATCGTCAACCGGCAGGCCACACCGCTGCGTGATCTGACCAAGGAATTACGAGGCAACGTCCATTTTGTTGGCGTCGAAGACCCTCATGGCTTCACCGAAGTGACTGTTGTGGCGACCGGCAACGGCGCCGTATTAGCCGATCAGTACACCATCGTACCGCTCAGCGGATTCTAATTCCAACGCATCCAAGAGACTAAAGATCATGAACAAGAAGCGAAATTTTGATCGGGCGCTGCTGATGGTCGCGCCGCTAGCCGTTGGGCTGCTGCAATGCGATGCGCAGGCGGCACCTCAATACATCCTGACCGACCTGGGTACCTTGGCAGGTAATTATAGCCACGGTTTCAACGTCAACGACGCCGGTGAGGTAGCCGGATTTGCCTACACCCCGTCCAATGCAGCCATTCGTGCCGCGTTGGGGCTGAGCGATAATGGCATGAAGGATATGGGTACTCTGGGAGGCAGCCATAGCATCAGCCTCGATATCAACGCCATCGGTCAACAGGCCGGAACATCCGATCTGACCGGTGATCTGACTACCCATGCCTTCCACTATTCCGTCCTGGGTCTGACCGATTTGGGCACGTTGGGCGGCAGCAACAGCCGTGGTATGGGCATCAATGATAATGGCGACATAACCGGGGCTTCGCAGATTACCGGCAATACAGCCGAACATGCTTTCCTGCATCGCAATGGCGTGCAAATCGATCTCGGAACCCTGGGGGGCAGAAACAGCCAGGGCAATGATGTCAACGAGGCTGGTCAGGTCACCGGTTTCGCCGATCTCGCTGGCAATACCAGTTTCCACGCCTTTCGCTGGAACGATGGCACCCGGCAGGATCTGGGTACACTGGGCGGCAGCTTTAGCGAAGGCTTGCGTATCAATTCAACAGGATTGATAGTAGGTTATTCCACATTAACCGGCGACTTACAGCATCATGCGACCTTGTGGGGAACCGACCAGACCATTCGCGACCTCGGCACGCTAGGAGGTACTTTTAGCGTTGGCTACGGAATCAACACGACCGGCGATGTAGTGGGCTATGCCACCAACGCAGCCGATGCCGTGCGACGCGCTTTCCTGTGGAACGGCACAACCATGCAGGATCTCAACACGCTGATTTTACCTGGTCGTGGCTGGAATTTGACTGAAGCCCATGGCATCAGCGACAGCGGCAATATCACCGGCCTCGGTACGGTGACGATCACAGATACTGTTAACAACACCATCAAAGTTGAACAGCATGCCTATTTGTTGAGCCCGGACAAAACTTCGCCGTTGCTGACCTGTCCGGCTCCGATTAGTCTGGTGGATGTTCAACCCGCGGGTCTCGGTACTCCGGTGGTCATTGATAATCTGGATCCAGCACCGGTTGTCACCAATAATCGTCCGATCACTTTCCTTCTAGGCAATACCACCCGGGTTACCTGGACAGCAACAGATGCAGCCAACAACCAATCCACTTGCACGCAATTGGTGAGCATTGGCGATAGCACCCCAACGCCAGTGCCTACCGCGACACCAACGCCAGTGCCCACCGCGACACCTACGCCAGTGCCCACCGCGACACCAACGCCAGTGCCTACCGCGACACCAACGCCAGTGCCCACCGCGACACCTACGCCAGTGCCTAC
>JABFSH010000078.1 GCA_013140705.1 Methylococcaceae bacterium | reverse complement strand
TGACCATTGATTTTAAAGGAGTTTTTCGAAACAAAAGCCGCGTGCAACAAAAATTCAATGACTTAGAGAGACTGGAGTCACGAAGATGGGTTAGGTTATCGGATGTATTTCAGAAGTTGGGTACTAGATTTACAGATAGTCAATGTAACCAATGGCAGTTTGGATCGACCAGAAGCTATGCTATTGAGCCAAGCGCAGACGCTGGATGAATTGTTCAATAATCTGGCAAGGAAGGCGCACGATCAAACCCACATGCCGCATTATGAAACATTTTTACGTTTGGCATTTAAAGCACAAAGCCAATGCCGGTCAACGCTTGAAACATTGGCTACAATCAAAAATCCGCCTGTTGTTTACGCGAAGCAGGCCAATATTTCAAACGGACATCAACAGATCAACAACGGCATGCCCGCCCCGCAAGCGGAAGAAATTAAAAAGCAACCAAACGAACTATTAGAGACCCAGCATGGCAGCCAGACATTGGACTCCAGAACAACGCGCGCAGCAATCTGCTAAAATCAGGCAATGGCAACCGTGGACTAAGTCCACAGGGGCGAAATCGCCTGAAGGTAAGGCAGTTTCATCACGCAATGCCTATAAGGGCGGCTCAAGGGAGTTGTTGCGAGGACTTTCAGCATTACTGAAAGATCAGCGAGAAAATCTGAAACGAGTGTAAAAAAGTAGTTTCAAAACTCAGCCTGGGCAGTAAGTTGTAAAAATCTGAATTTGATCTGGAATTTCAAAGTGCCAACTTCAGAATGAATGGACAACGGCCGTCAGGGTTCGTCCCAGACCGAGTGATAGGAAACGGTCAATATGACAACCTCCAAAAACGATTTTTAGCGTAGTTTGGATGATATACGGAAGGGAAAATCCTTGCAGTTCACAAATTTATTGAGGCAACATAAGTTTCGTGGTAGATATACGGTTAACAGCTTAATAACTTGTTATGCATAAAAAAGAGATACACAAATGGAATGGGTTGCCGCTGCAATAATTTTGGCATTATTTATATACGCACCGAAGAAAATGTTTATTCTCTTAGGTGTTGTGGTGGCAATTGGAGGAGTCGTTGGAGCGTATTTATATTATCAGGATTGGGCAAAGGAAAAGGAAATAGAAAAAGTAGCAGTGATAATTAAATATTTACCTGAAAAATGTAAAGAGCCCTATCCGCTTCAAATAATTGTTGGCAATTCTAGCGATAGAGTAGTTAAAAAAGTTGAATGGGATATAGCTGTTCACAAGCCAGGTTTTAGCACAGATATTTCACAATCCGGATATCATGACTATTCACAAGATAAAATCCTCAAACCCAAGGAAGGGTGGGGTATTTGCGCGAGAGTTCCAGAACTGACAACAAAGGAAAAGGATTTGTCGGCGTTGGAATATTCGGTAAAAAATAAATATGTCACATTTGAATAAATTGCATAACAATGGCATCAAAAGCGACTCGCTACTGCTCGCGCTTTATGCCAAACGTTAGGCCGCTATCGTTCAAAGGGAGCTCCCATGAAAATCTTAAGCGCTCTATCCATATTTTTGCTATTTGCCCCTCCGAGTTGGGCTATAGAGATCGACTGCACTTTAACCGTTTCCGCCGGGGTTGCAATTCAGAAGGACGGGAAACCGACTTCGTCGACCTCTGCCCAGGATAAAATTCATGCCAATATTCAAAACATTGGTGATTCTAAAGCGGTATTTAACAAGGACTATGAACTCACTCTGCTCAAATCTGAACCAGATGCCTTTTATTACACACAGAATATCCCAACTGGTCTTGTGGTTTGGAGTTATTTCCCTGGGACCAAATCATTGACATATGCCAAAATCCGCACATTTCCAATAACTGGCCTCCCGGATTCCTATCTCATGATTGGCTCTTGCACAGAACGAAAATAAAAACGATGCAAGAAAGTGTGGCAGCAGACGCGGATACGAAACGACATAAGAGATAGGCGCTTATATTGTATACATTTGCAATTGAGAAACTTTTAATCAGGAGGTGGCCTAACACATCGTTGCAGCCGATCCCGCCGAGCAGGCGGGACGGCTGAACTCTTTCGTTAGGGGTGTTGATGAGGTCGCTACTTGCCATAGGAATTCTTCTGTCAGCAGGCAGGGGCTAAAGAATTTTAACAATTACCTACTGCTTTGCGTCGCCCCAGTCAAAAAAACACGGCCGCATTTCAAAACTTTTAGGTATCGAATTGAAACTATTAAGCTTGGTTTTTATATGCAGAAATAAAATCCCGGATCATTACAATTACATGCTTAAAATGCAGAAATTTGCACTTTTACCCCTATATTACACCTTTAATGTTATAAAGTATTGATTAATAACAATACTGTATATAATGTATTGGGAAATGAAGCGGTAAAACAACAGAAAACAACCGATAATCAAAGTCAATAAAATAGGGGTCTGTAGCGATACATGCCCTTTTTTGTTTCTGACATTTGGCTTTGCTTTAATTTACCCCTATCATGCCCACTTCAAGCCCCTTGGAAAAACGCTAATTTTTAACAAAATTGAGCTTGAGGAAAGGTTGCAGAGAAATCGCGTAGAGAACAAAATACTTGACATTTTTATAGTTTCTTAATATGAAACTATATATTTTATATTTTGGTTATTGTATACTAAATAATCCACCTGTATAGTAGATACTAACTTGCAGTCCAGTGATACTAAATTTCAGATTCTGAAGGTGACGATTATGAGCAATTTCAAAAGTGATATTCTTATCGGCTTGATGTTTATTGTAGGGATCGGAAGTTTTATCTCAGGACAATTTATTTTATCAACGATTTTATTTGCAGGTGCTGCCATTTACAGCAATATCTTAATGAGAGCCAAACTCAACAGCTAAGCTCAGCATGTTTTATCACCTCCTAGTGTTGTACCCGCAAGCAGACCCCTCATAACACTCTGCTTGATTGACCCCCCATTGTGCAAGCACTGGGGGGTTTTTTTTGCGTCGATTTAACAGTTCATCATTGCACGCGATGTTGATTCCATAGAACATCACCAATCTCGCATTGCGGAACAAATCCGGAGACTGCACTTACTAAAATATTTCTAACCTCGGCAAAATCATCAATATTCACAGCCAGTTGCAAAGCTGATAAACGTTCTTCAAGTTGCTGCCATGGCAATACCTGTTCTTCAGCACGCATGATTCTGGTATGGCCGGTTTTTGAAACATTATCGCCAATCAGCAATTCTTCATAGAGTTTTTCGCCGGGTCTCAAGCCGGTAAAATGGATTTCAATCTCTCCGTCAGGGTGGTCCTTATCTTTTATTTCCAGTCCACTGAGATGGATCATACGTTTGGCCAGATCGAGAATTTTGATTGGCTCGCCCATGTCTAGTACGAAAACATCGCCGCCTAGCCCCATTGCGCCTGCCTGTATGACTAACTGCGCTGCCTCGGGTATCGTCATAAAATAGCGAATGATACGTTCATCGGTGACCGTTACCGGGCCACCTCTGGCGATTTGCTCTCTAAATAAGGGCACAACGGATCCGGATGAGCCTAAGACATTACCGAATCGAACCATGGTAAAACGAGTATGATTGTGAGTGTCGCCAGCCAAACTAAGAGCTTGCAAAATTAATTCGGCAAAGCGTTTAGTGGCCCCCATGGTATTGGTAGGTCTCACTGCTTTATCGGTTGAAATCAGTACAAAGGTTTCAACGCCTGTTTTGATTGCAGCCTGCGCGGCATGCAGCGTTCCAAAAATATTATTACAAACGGCTTCGCCGGGGTTTTTTTCAACCATCGGTACATGCTTATAAGCAGCGGCGTGATAAATGGTTTGCACTTTAAACGCGCTGCAAATTTTTTCCAGGCGATTGGCATTGGTGACTGAGCCCAAGACCGCAATAATGTTAAGTTGCTTAAAATCAGTGCGGGCCTTGCGATTAGTCAGGGTGTAGTTCAGCTCTTTTTCTATGGCATAAAGGGCAAATTCACAAAGCTCAAAAAGCACTAACGTTGATGGCTGCAAAAGAATGATCTGCCGGCACAATTCCGAACCAATCGAGCCTCCTGCACCGGTTACCATGACCACTTTGCCGGCAATATTGGCAGACAATAGTGATTTATCCGGTTCAACCGGGTCACGGCCCAAAAGGTCGCCAATATCGACTTCCTGAAGTGTATCAAAAGTAATTTTGCCTTGCGCAATATCCGCCAGGCCAGGCATGGACATGATGTGTACGGCATAAGATTCGAGCAGTTTAATGATTTCACCGCGTCGAGACCGGGAAGCCGAAGGGATGGCTAACAAGACATCTGTCACTTTGTGACGATCAATCAAATAACTCAGCGAGCTGAGTGGATAAATGCGCAAGCCATTTACTTTTCGTTTATGCAGCAATTCATCATCATCGATAAATGCAACAGGTCTGAATTCGCGACCGTGTTCCAAGGCGGACGCCAATTGCACTCCGGCACTGCCAGCTCCATAGATGACGACATTTTTTTTACGGCAATCTGTCTGACTTTTTATGCCAGAAAGATCAAAGTAAATTTCACTGAGCCACCAACGCGCGAAAAACCGACTGCTGCCAACCAGTGACATCATGATGAGCCAATTCAGTGGCGAGACGGTTCTAGGAATGCCCTTGATACCGGATTCATACAAGACAAAGGCAAAAAGCAGGGCATAAAAAGTGACAGCTTGGATAATGGTCCATAAGGCCCTGATTTCAATGTAGCGAATGATGGCCCGGTATAAACCTAATTTAATGAAGATAGGGACGGCAATCATCGGTGCGACAGCGAATAAATACCATTCTTGGTCTTTGGGAACGTAGTAAACACCCCAGCGCAGAGAAAAAGCAGCCCAAAGAGAGAGTAGGGCGAAACAGACATCGGCGCCGATTAGAATAAAAGCTTTAGTGCGCCGCGAACACGTAATAAACCAATGAGCTAAGGTTACTCTCACTATCCTATATTCCTAATTCCTGCTTTAAAGTAAACAGCCAGTAGCACTAGCGGCAAGTAGGCCAGTAACAAGCCCAAAATCCCATCAAATTTGCCCAAGCCAACCCACAACGCGATCGGTATTAACCAGCAAAGATTGATTGCCGCAACAGCCAGACTCACGGGTTTATGAGCCAGATAAATTCGAGAGGCATTTTGATAGGCGTGACTGCAATGCGCCTCATGGAGTTTTTCATGACACAATAAGCGACGGAACAACGTCACTGTTGCATCGACGATGAAGACACCTAATAAAATCAACCAACTCCAGAATAATTGCGATGCCATCCAGCCGGCCTGAATGGAAAATAAGCCTAATACCATACCTAAAAAGCCACTCCCTGCATCTCCCATAAAAATTTTGGCAGGGGGAAAGTTCCAGATTAAAAAACCGCTCACGATAATAGCCAGCAACACCAACTCCCAACCTTGCCCGGATAGTTCGTAGCCCTGCATCGTCAACAATGCGCCGCCTAAACAAACCGTTACGGCTTCTATACTGGCTATTCCATCGATGCCGTCCATGAAGTTATAAAGGTTTAGCAACCAAACCAAATAAAACAAACCCAGGCCATGTCCCAACCACCCAAGATTGATATCCCATCCGAAAAAGGATAGGGAAGGCAAACCACCCAGCCAATAGAGCCCCCAGGCGGACGCACCAAAATGTATCAACAACCGCCAGCGAGCAGCAATATGTTGGTGGTCATCCAAGAAACCCGTGATAGCAATCACAACGCCTGATCCTGTCAATGCCAATAGAACAGACGCAGATAGTAAACCGGCACGGAAGAGAAGCAACTGGCTCACTAAAAACACAACAACCATTGCCACACCGCCACCTCTTGGTGTGGCTACCGTGTGTGAACTGCGTGCATTGGGTATATCGATTAAGCTTTTTGCTATCGCATAGCGTCGTAAAACGCCTGTAAAAAACCAAGTCAGCAGCCCAGCCATCACGCCTATCCACGCTACACTCATCGACTAAAATCCAGTAAGGATGAGGGAAACAATAACTTCCGGACATTGGATTTCCCCCGGCAAGCCGCTCGTGCTCGACTGCAGGAGGTAGAGTAACGCAGGGAGCAGTTGCCGAGAGCTTATCGAAGTATGAACGGCTTGCCGCTCCATGCGTGAATTTTTCCATCCATCCTTCGACAGGCTCAGGACGAACGGAAAAATTGTCTCTAACTTTATAGGGAAGTTATTTTTTGACATATCCTAAGAAACAACGACAGCTGCAATGATTTCTCATCAGACCTCAACACCTGGTAGTAACCTTGCAGTTATTATGGATGGTAGTTAAAAAATCTTCGGCAGTTTTTCGCAACGCTTCATCCACGGACACTGACGGAACCCAGCCCAATAATTCAGTCGTTTTAGTGATATCGACCTGTAGTGATTCGCACAAGCGCAAATAAACGTCTAGCTTGCCTAACGAATTGGCCACTAACTTTAACCAATTCTGTGGTACGGGTACTAACAAAACCTGTTTACCTAATGCGGTAGCCGTTCGGTTCAATAATTCAGTTATTGAAAGATCTTCGCCATCACTCACTAAAAATGTTTGATTAGCTGCATTGGGGTGATCTACACAGGTCACTAACAAATCAATCAGATTATCCAATGACACAAGGCTGCGTTTATTGTTGATGGCACCTAGTGGTAGCGGAATGCCTTTATTTAACCAGCGCATCATGTTCATAAAATTGGCCTTTACACAGGGTCCGTAGATCAAAGGAGGGCGAATAATCACAACTTCCATGCCTGTTTCTGCAGCTATCTGTTGTAACCCCTCTTCAGCTTCGCGCTTGGAAATGGCGTAGGCGTCAACAGGTGCTGGGCTATCATCAGCGGTAAATGGTGTGCCGGGTTGCGTCTTTTCGCCGTTGACTTTGATTGAACTAACGAAAATGAAGCGCCGCACACCGGCTTTTGCGGATTGCCGAGCCAGATTCAAGGTGCCTTGTACATTGACCGTACGGAATTCTTCCAACGGATCGGAAATGATATTGTCGATTACATGCACCCTCGCGGCAAGATGGAATACCACACTGACGCCAAATAATGTATTGGACCAGTCAGTTTCTGCATTAATCGTATCGATCAGCACGGTTTCAATATTTTTGACCCGTGAATTTGCCAGGCGTATCGCTGCGCGGACCAGCCGTCTCTGCTGGTGTAATTTATCGCAAAGCGATTGGCCGATAAAACCATTGGCACCCGTTACTAAAATTTGGCTACTCACATTAACCCGATTTAGACCACACTGTCCGATTTACATAATCGACGTAACTCATTACAACTCTCACCAGCAGCTTGGATACGGGTCCAACTTCGTAATCCTCTACCGCCTGCATTACCCGGGCATTTTTGTCATGTTGCGAGACAACTACATTAATGGCATCCAATACCCGCTCTTTCTTCAAACCGCTCATAATCAGGGTGCCTACATCCATACCTTCGGGACGCTCATGCGAATTTCGAATGGTTATGGCCGGTAAATTCAACAGCGATGCTTCTTCAGTAATGGTGCCGCTGTCCGACAATATACAGTACGCTTCCATTTGCAGTTTGATGTAATCGAAAAAGCCGAAAGGCTTCTTAAACTGAATCAATGGATTTAGCAGACCTGTATTTGTGGCATCCAGCCGTTTTTGAGTCCGTGGATGCGTGGAAACAATAACAGGAAAACAATAGGTTTCCGCCAGTGCATTTAACGTTTCAAGCAGATCCAGCAAATTCGTTGGACTATCGACATTTTCTTCACGGTGCGCGCTGACAATAAAAAATTTACCCGTTTCCAGGCCATGCTGTTGTAATACATTCGACTTCTGTATCTGCGGCATATAGTAGTCCAACACTTCCCGCATATGCGAACCTGTCTTAATAATCGTTTCAGGACGAATCCCCTCAGCTAGCAAATAACGCCGGGCATGCTCAGTCAACACCAGATTGATGTCGCTTAAATGATCCAATATTTTACGGTTTAATTCTTCCGGTACGCGCTGATCGAAGCAACGATTACCCGCTTCCATATGAAATACAGGAATTTTTCGGCGTTTTGCAGGAATAACTGCCAGGCAGGAATTCGTGTCGCCGTACAATAAAACAGCGTCCGGATTTTCTGTTTGCATAACGGCATCAGCCTTCTGAATCACTTGGGCAATTGTTTGTGCCGCATTATCTCCGTGTGCCTCCAGAAAATAATCCGGTTTTCGAATATCTAGATCCCTAAAGAAAACCTGATTGAGCTCGTAATCGTAATTCTGTCCCGTATGAACCAGAACATGTTGGGTGTGCTTGTCAAATTCGGCAATTGCCCGGCTCATTTTAATGAGCTCAGGGCGAGTACCAACAATCGTCATGACTTTAAGCATGTAACTGTTCCTGGATAAAATCCAGTTTCAATAAAAGCGCTTTCACTCTTTCTACACTCAAGCGCTCGGTACTATGAGATGTGTAATCTTCAAGAAGCGATATTTTCTCTTCGCCATCACTAAAAAACTTATTGTAGTTCAGGTCTCTATTATCGGCCGGAACGCGGTAATAATCACCCATGTCCTGGGCGTGAGCCATTTCTTCCCTTGATAAAAGTGATTCGTACAATTTTTCGCCATGTCGAGTACCGATGACCCGGATGGGATTATTTTTGGCAAAAATGTCCTTAAGTGCTTGCGCCAAATCCACTACAGTAGAAGCCGGCGCCTTCTGAACAAAAATATCCCCTTGCCTGCCATGTTCATAAGCATACAGGACAAGATCGACAGAGTCTTCCAGCGACATCAGAAAACGCGTCATATTGGGATCGGTGATCGTTAAGGGCTTACCGGTCTTAAGCTGCGATACAAAAAGGGGAATTACAGAACCGCGTGACGCCATGACATTGCCATAACGAGTTGCACAAAAAATCGTTTCACCTTCATTCTGCATCCGCGCCTTGGCAACCATTAGTTTTTCCATCATTGCCTTGGAAATACCCATGGCATTAATCGGGTAAACCGCCTTGTCAGTACTTAATACGACGACTCTTTTCACTTGATGGGCTATTGCAGCATCCATCATGTTCTCCGTGCCAATCACGTTGGTCCTTACCGCCTCCATTGGATAAAATTCACAAGACGGAACCTGCTTAAGTGCTGCGGCATGAAAAACATAATCAACA
Source organism: Methylococcaceae bacterium (assembly GCA_013140705.1). GTDB lineage: Bacteria > Pseudomonadota > Gammaproteobacteria > Methylococcales > Methylomonadaceae > JABFSH01. Next base: position 22,920 of record JABFSH010000078.1, on the reverse strand, counting down.
CCTTTCATTGCTTGATGGATACTATCGTAATTGCGGACGTCTCCAATATAAAATTTCAATTTGTCATTATCCAGGGCAAGTCGCATGTCTTCCTGCTTTTTTTCATCCCGGCTAAAAATGCGAATTTCTCGCACATCCGATGATAAAAAGCGCTTGAGAACAGTATGTCCAAAAGATCCCGTACCTCCTGTAATCATTAATACTTTATTTTTAAACATTTTTCAGGATCCGGATTCTTGATAAGAATGCATCATTTTTATTAGCACAGGCCAGTCAGGAGCATTATAACCGGTCTCTAAATGGAAGTGCGATGCGTTGAGTGACCGATCAATGACTAGCGTATCGTCAGGAACAATCTCTATGGATTTTCCGTATACCTCCGCAACCAGTTTCAGTAAATCATATTTGGATATAGGTGTTGCAGCGACATGATAAAGTCCGTACAACTCGGGTCTGGGAATTATAATATCGCGTGCAATTTGCGCCAAAGCAACCGTAGGTAATCCTGAAAAAATAGCTCGTCTGAAGCCCTTACAATGATTTTGCTGTGATAAAAACCAGTCAATCAAACCATGAGTACTTTGTAATTCATGCCCAATAATCGAAGTGCGCAAGGTGATTGCATGCGGATAATCAACTTCTCCCAAAAACTTTGACTTGCCATAGAGATCCTTTGCATCGGAAGGATCGTTTTCCTTATAACCACCCTTTGCGCCAGAAAAAACGCAGTCTGTACTAATGTGTAGTAAACGCGCACCTACAAGATTACAGAATCCAGCCAAGCGATGTGGCAACAGTGAATTGATCGGAATTGCCTGTAGCGGATTTTCGGCATCCGCCAACTGCTTGATCAAGCCAATACAGTTGATGACAACATCAGGACGAAGCCTTGCAAAAATCTTGATGAGGGAGTCATGGTTTTCGACATCGATTCCCGACACTAGCCGCTCGGCAATTTGAGCAGGAAAAAAACGGTTTATATCGGTAGAGCGAACAGTGCCAAAAACCTGCCAATCCGGGTTTTCACTCAGAATCCGCATCATTGCATTTCCGAGCATTCCGCTTGCGCCTAGCACTAATACTTTCATTGTGGTTTATTCCTATGATCCAGGGTCGTTAGAAAATGTCCGATCAGTTGATCGACCAAACGATTATGGTCGAAATGTTCCTGGTAATAGCGACGACCATTACTGCCGAATTTTTCCCGTTGTTCCGGCATCATCCCATATAAATGCAGAATGGCATCCGCCAGCGCTTTTACGTTTTCGGCAGGGATTGACAGGCCGGCTTCAGCCTCCGTCACCAATCGAGCCCCCTCGCCGTTCAGACATGCCAGGATAGGACGCCCCGCCGCCATATACGCCTGTATTTTACTGGGGACAGTTGCCGCGAAAATTTCCTGGTTTGATAATGTAACCAGTAATGCTGAAGCCCTTTGCATAAAACCTGGCATTGTTTCTACCGCAAATCTGCCAAGTAAGTGCACATTAGTCAGTTCGCGCTTTTGCACCTCCTGATTCATCCATTGCCAACGGCTTCCAATGCCCAGGATGACGAAATGGATCTCCGCATATTCTTTTAGAAAATCAGCAGCCTCAACTATCACTTCAACGGCTTGGGCAATACCAATATTGCCTGTAAACATCACAACAAATTTCCCATCCAAACCGGCAAGATCTGGTATAAAACGAGTGGTTGATGTAGCTGTAAAAGTATCGTCGACAGAGTTGGGGTAGTATATAACCGGAGTTCCTGAAGCCAGGCTTGAGACGGGCTCTTTAAACCCTCGCGACTGTACTAGCAACAAATCCGTATGGCGATAGATAAAGCGCACTGTTTGCCTCACGCAGCCAAGCAACCATGAGTTATGCACATAACCCGTTGCAGACAAGCTCTCCGGCCACAAATCCTGTACCCAAATAATCACAGGGGCTTTCTTCAACCATCCTAAAAAAAGTGCCGGAATGGCCTGAAGTATTGGCGATGGGGCATAGACAAAAATAACATCAAAATGCTTTTTCCTTAGTTGCCATGGCGCAAACAGAAGTCCTGAAGTAATAAAGCATAAATAATTGAGGCCCAAGCGCCAAGCGCTTTTACCTCTTGCCAATAACGGGATGCGATGGATTGCCGCGCCAAACTTCGACTCATACTGGCAACCCCACATTTGATAACCTGGATATATCGAACCTTCCGGATAGTTTGGCTTGCCTGTCAAAACCTCGATTCCAATTCCTTTTTCAACCAGAGTTTGGACTATTGCATTGATACGGAAATTTTCCGGCCAAAAATATTGCGTCAGGACAAGCACATTCATTCATGCACCCGTGATGTCAGGATATTTTTATAAAGCTTAAGGTAATCAGGGACTATGGCATGCCAAGCATAGTGTTGCTCGACGAAATCATGCCAAACTGGGGCAACTTGTTGTAATACGCTGGCATCATCAAGGAGACCGGCTAAACCTTTTGCTATGCCATTTACGTTTGCAGGCACTTCCAGGCGCGAATCCACCCTACAGATATCGCTGAATCCACACTGATCCGTAAGCAAAACAGGCGTACCGCAAATACCGGCTTCCAAGGCTACGATAGACATGGCTTCCTGCCGCGAGGGAACCACGAGTAACTTGGCACAACGATATGCCGCCGACTTGTCGTTGCCGCCAACGTAACCCCAAAAATGGATTCGATCGGATAACCCTTCCTGTTTCGCCATATCAACTAAAGATGGTTGCATACCCTCGTCAGGGCCAGCAAAAACAAGATGATAATCCGGTATGCGACGGTGCATCAAAGCAAACGCTTTAAGCAATATGTCGGGGCCTTTTATTGGATTAAGGCGCCCCATGAATAAAATGATCGGCTTATTTGGCAAGCCTTTACTACGTCGAAAAAAATCAATGTCGACCAGAGGAAAATCTTCCCTACATACCCCATTGGGAAGCACAGTAATCTGTTCAGCGGAAATCCCGTAACTTTCGAAATGCGGGAACTCGGCTGACGTAACGGCAATCCATGCAGAAGCATGACGAATAATGTTGTTGCCCACAAAAAAGTTGTACAACTTTTTAAGTTGTTTCGAGCGGCCAAACAAAGGCAATGCACCGGCCGGGCAAACAACGTAAGGCTTACGAGCACGGCGAAGCGCAATATAGATAATGGCATTGAGCACGCTCCAGTGCCCCATCAGGTGAACAATATCGGCCTCGTTAACCAGTTGTCTGATAACTGACCATTTGATCAGGGGTATATAAAATCTTCTCCATAACAAAGGAACGGTCACCACTTCTGCTGGTTTTAGCGCCTGTATCCTGGCTTGGTCCAGTCCGGTATCGATGGTAAGGACAGTACACTTTATTCTCTCTTGCGCCAAAAAACGGCTCATCTGAAAAGTGCGTTCTGCTGTACCTCCGCCAGTCTTAAAGTCTAATGAAGTGTTCACATTAAGAACACGCATTAATTGGTATCTCCGCGTTGTCCAACAAACAATTTGGATCGATACCAGTTAGCGTATTCCAATAATCCAGCTTCAAATTTAACCGGTGCATTGAAACCAAGATTTTCCAGCTTAGCCTGTGAATAATTGCAACCTGGATTGATATTATTTCTTCCAAGCAATCTGAGCAGCAACCTCAGTACACTTTGCGGCACTGGGATTCGCGGTAAAAAATAATCAGGACAATTGAGTGCTTTCATTAATATGCGCTCTACATCAGCAAAATTATTGGCTGGATTATTGTCATCAGAAACAATGAATATTTCCCCATTAAAGATTTCGGTGCGGTTTATCAGGAAAATAATGGCCGCTACCACATTGGCGATACTCACCAGATTCATTCGCCTTCGGTCAAAAAGACATGACTTGATATAATTCTTTAGCCAGTTTTTGGTTATGAGGTCATTAGTGAGTTTTTCCAGATTCATCCCCCCTGGGCCAAAAACTGCAGTCGGGCGCAGAAGCACAATATCAAAATGGGCTTTGGCGGCTGCAAGAATAGCATTTTCAATCTTGATTTTGGTCATGCCATATTGGGTAATCGGTCGGCATAAGGTACTTTCAGTAACAAGATTATCATTGACACGGCCCACTACTTCAGCAGTACTGCAATGGACTAAACGCCTCACGTTTGCTGATTTACATGCTTCAAGCAAGTTGGTTACGGCTGTAATGTTATCAGCCTCGCCAGCATCCCGAAGATAGACTAGGTTAACAACGGTACAGCCTTGTTCAAGAAAACCATGCAATGACGTCGGCTCAAGCAGGTCACCTTCCGTTATCTCGATCTGGACGCCTGATCCAATCAGGTCATTAAAATCCCGATTTCGATTTCTGGAAAGTAGCTTTATACGAAAGTTACCCAGTCTCAACAACTCAGCCACAAGATGTTTTCCGATGAACCCGGACGTTCCAGTAATCGCAATTGTTTTCACGGAGGAATTTATTTCAGCCATGCTTTTTTCTTATTTTCCAAAGCAGCTTGTGAACAAATCGATTAAAAAAACCATTTATCAGTATTTTAAGAATTCTAAATGAGATTAAAGACTGGGGAAAAATTTGAAATGCCTTCGATATTTGATGGAAACCCATACGATATCTCCCTGATCGAAGATGAAGCTGTGCAACTAACAATGTGGCGTTCGCAACAGACTGATTTTTAGCTAAAACAACTTCAGCGGGGATGTTTGGTAACTGAAAATAGTTTTCAATTATTCTTAAGGCCTCTTCAGAGCGTTCGATTGTAGTTTGAGCAAAAGTTTGAGATTCTTCATGAATTCGGAAAGCAGCCAGCTGCTGTCTAATATGCACAAATCTACCTAATAGACCGAGTTGCAACCAATATGCATAATCAGGGAATTGCCGTAGCTTGGAATCCCATCCATTTGTTATAAGGAACGCATTACGCCGAAAAAAAGCACCTGGGCCCGGAGCACAAATAAAGTTTGTAACCATTTCTATATAGCTATACTCCGGGGCCGTTACATTTCTAACCACCCTTGACTCTGGATCGATCAGTTGAAAATCGCAATAACAAAGCACTGCATCTGCGTTTTTTAACAAACACTCCACTGATACTCTTGTGGATTGAGGAAATAAAATATCGTCGGCTGAGAGATAAGCTAAAATTTCGCCTTTAGCCATTCTCCAACCTTTATTTAGCGTGTTAGCTTGACCCATGTTTTGGTGTGTTTCCCAATAGAAACAGTTTACGTAACTTTCCAGAACTTCACTTGTGTTATCGGTTGATCCATCATCCAAAACGATCAGCTCCAGATTTGGATAATCTTGACCAAGAATACTGTCAATAGCCTGCGCCAAGTATCGAGCATGATTATAGGCAGGTACTACAATAGAAACTAAGGGAGAACTAGGATTCAAAAAATACCTTTATAAATATTCGAGTTCAAGATTTGAGTTTGAGGTAGGGCACTAGCGTTGATATATCGCTATTATGACCATCCAGTAAAGTGTATGCATCTTTGGGTAAATCTATCCAGCCGATTTTAGATTCTCTACCTAACACCCTCTTCAAAAATCTCGTCAATTTGAAGAACTGTGTTACCCAAGAATGAGTTTTTTCTGGAAATAAATCATAAAACTTAGCAACAAGCCCTCTGTTAGTAATCAGCGATGGCAAACAAATAATATTATTTATACTATCCTCATGATTTCGGCTCATCAAATAATTTAGTTTTTTCGTATCAAAGTGCTGCTGATATGACTTTAAAATATACATCAATAAGTGTATTTTTCTCTCGGGAGGAACACTTATATTCATGACGTTACTAAGCGTAGACAAGAGATGCTCATAGAGAGTCTGGACATTCTCTTTAACAATTCCTTCCCCCACTATAGAATATGCATTCTCATGCAAAGTTACTACTGCGCCATAATTATTCAGAACCACAAAAGGAAATACTGTTGCTGCAATAGTCATATACAAGGAATCACTTCCAGATGGCTCAAAACTACCAATGGCTTCTCTTAAGCTCGTGCTCAAGAGTACACCAGTCTGAACAAAATAAGATAAATACATTTTCGAAACAATATCATTGGATGGTTCATAAAAACCAGGAAGCCAGTTCTGATTACAAAATTGCAGTTTTTTATCAATTAAATCTATTACGATAGTTTTTGAACAGACAAATTCAGCATTCGGAAAACTCTTAAAAGCATTTATGGCATTTTCATAAAAGGTCGGCAATAAAAAATCATCATCATTTAGCAAGGAATAAAAAGGTGTATTTACTGCTTTTACCCCTTGAATCATATTCGCGACGGGACCTATGTTTTGGCTATTTTTGAAATAAAGCACACGGCTATCGCGATTAGCTAAGGTTTTAACAACTTCTTCAGTCTCATCTCCTGAAGCATTGTCATAAACACAAACCACCAAACTCTTAAATGACTGTGTAAGCACACTTTCTATTGCTCGTTTGAGGAGAGTAGGCCGTTTAAACGTCGGGATTACGGTCGTGATTATTGGTTCAGCCATATAGGAACTCTTTGGTGTAATATATAATTCGTTGGCGCAAGCTTGGCATCACAATAGCAACTGAGGCTGCAACACAGATACTGGCAAGTAACAATGTAAAAATGCAATCCAATCGCTTTTGTGAAACGGGAAGAATAAAAGCGAGGCCAAAAGCTACGATGGAGCCAGCAATCAAAGGTCTGGCAACAGACTCTCGATACCAACGCCATTTTTGATCAGGAATAAGCCGGTAATACATAAAGTGAATACCAATCAGCACATAACTTGCATTAAGAGCAACCCAAATCCATGCAGCACCAATCGCACCATATCGAGGTACCGCCCAGAGAATAGCAGGGATAATAATAGCGACTGCTACGACATTCGTTCTCACGGCAAATCCAGTCCAACCATGTGCCAATTGAAGCATATACGGCACATTCATAAAACCGTTAAATAGCGTCCCCATCACCAATAAATTGAGGATGGGGCTAGCGGCATTAGTCAACGTATGATCACCTGTCCAAAGCAACAACACAGGTTTCGCGAAAGCAGCCAGTACGAGAGCTGGGGGAACAATAACGGCAGACATCAATTGACAGGAATCGTGATACGTTTTTATCAATGCCACACTATCGTGTTTCGTTACTAATTCAGTGAAGCGAGGGTAGATAGCTGCGTTCATCGGGGTTATAAATTGGGCCAGACCCCCAGCAACCACACTCGCGAGCGTGTAATAACCGAACTGCTCAAGTGATAATAGCCCGCTCAGTAATACTTTATCAACTTGAGTAAGCAATAAAGCCAACAAGGTAATCGTTGCTATGCCTCCGGCAAAACGACCGACACCTTTGATGGCATCTAGGCTGAATTTCCCTCTCCGTTGGGAACTAGGTAGCCATAGATATGTTTTACTAGCATAGATGATAACGCTGATTACTGAAGTCAACCCTTGCCACAAGAAGAATGCTTGAACTGTTGGTGATATCCAAGCCAAAACGGCCAGCACCCCAACCCATCGCAATGTCGTCAAGGTAGCCTGTGTAATATTTAACCACACTTGTTGCTGCATACCACGAATAGCACCGCGATATACCTCTTCCCACAACCTGGTGGACATCACAAATCCCATGACAACAATCGCATGATTGACCGTTTCCATAGGCAATTTTTCTACTTTCAACCATTGGCTAGAGATCAAAGGTGCAGCTAGCCAGATACCAGAAACAATCAGCAAAGCCAAGGCGGCACAAATCCATTCGATTGAACGCAACAAATCGAGAATAGATTCAACTCTATAAGCACCGGCTTTGTAACGCACCATTTCCCTGCTCAAGGTAGGTGTCATGCCCATATCCAACAGTGTCAGCCATGCCTGCATAATGGCAAACACACCAATGAGCCCGTATGCCTCAAGGCCCAAATATTTAATATATAGAGGTATAAAAGCAATGCCCATCAAAGCCGACCATCCCTGACCGAGGTAATTGGCGATAACATTTTTCTTCAGTGACATTAAGGATACGCGTGAGCAAGTAACTTAACAGACACGCTTCAGGTAACCATCTGGGGCGACAGTAATCAAAAGTTTATTTTGAATACTTTTATCGATTTCAAGCTCAGGGTGATTTTTTAAATATTCCCAGACTGCTGTCTTTGGACTATTGCCAGGGCCCCAAGGACGATTTGTGAACACATCAGCAGGAACATCTTCAACAAAGCTATCAAATACTACACAATAGCTGCCTACGCTAGTCAATGGAGCGAACGCTTCAAGCTCAGCCAGAACATGCTCATGGGTATGATTGGAATCAAGACATACCAGTATCTTTTTTTTATTTCTAGCCTTATCCTGAACTTGAGCAATGATTTCTGGCGCGATACTTGAGCCTTGCAGCATGGAAACTCGGCGGTACATTGGGTGCACTTCTATGGCTTCACGATTATGTGGGCGAATGTCAATGTCGATACCTAAAACTTCGGCATTTTGGGGTCCACCACAAGCTGCATTGAGCTCTAGCATGGAAGCAGAGAAAATAAGCGAGCCTCCATGTGCAATACCAGTTTCGATAATTAGATCTGGCTGCACTTGCCAGATAATGTCCTGCATTGCCATGATATCAATCGGATTTTGGATAATAGGCCGCCCTAGCCAGGAAAAATTGTAAACATAAGATTTACGCATGCTCTCTTCAAGCCATGCCTGCGAACGGCTTTTGAATCCTTCATCCTGACCAAAAGATTCAATGCGGGCGGCTCTCTCTGCTTCAAATTCTTCAATAAATTTATTCATGCTGAAACCTTAGGTCGAAAAAGATTAAGTAAAGGGGGTAGATCAGCTGCCAAGCTATCAGATGGTTGACCAAACTCTGACTCCAGCCGATTAATGTTAATAATAGGGAAAGTCCATTCTGGAGACTCTGTTTGAAAACTAACCTCAATTCCTTCGCGTTCAAGTAAAAATGCAATATCTGCATTTGTTGTATTCTTGCCGCTAGCCAAATTATATATTGTATGTTTACCTTCCATTGCAATGCGTGGCAATAACCTAACAACTTCATTCAGCGAAATAAAATCTTTCGAAGATTTTGGTGAAGTCAAAAAACGAATTCTACCAGTTTCTGCGGCTTCTTTAATTACAACAGATAAAAAGTTCTGAGATTCCATAGACGGCCCATAAACATTTGACAGCCGCACTATCTTTGCATCACGTCTGCTGTTAAGACAAAGACTTTCCCCCATCAATTTACTGAAATTATAGAGATGTCCGGGATTGGTGGGTATACCTTGCAAAGCTGTCGATTCATCAGTTGCTGCGGCACCTTCGTAAACACGTGTACTTGACAAATAAATCAGGGATTCCATTCGTCCGTACTCAAGAATTTGCCGCAATAGACAAACATGAGCTTCAACCGTGTCAAAAGGACGCTTTCTGAAATCAGCTGTCAGGCCTATACAGTAAAAGACATGCCCAAGATCATGGGTCAGAACATTTTTTAGCCAGTTTTTATCTTGCCGAACAGGATGATAAACTTCCAAATCTTGTGATCTTAATGAGTCAACTAGCTCTTTACCAATGAACCCTCTTGCACCAAGTACTGTATATGTCATTCACGCCATCCAATAACCGTCAGTGGATTGCCTGCGTTAATCGAATATGCTGCTACTGGTCCCCTTACTATTGATCCCGCTGCGATTACACACCCTATTCCCAAATGTGCTCCGTCCAATAGAACACAATTGGCGCCAATCCAAACATCATCTTCAATAAAGATGCCCCCCTTGCTTGGTCGAAAACCTTGTACCCTTATCAGAGTATCTTTTTTTTTGTATTCGTGATTTACCGGAGCAAACGTACAATTAGCTGCAATCGCTACATTGTTTCCAATATGAATTCCATTGCCTGTATATAGCACTGTTCCTGAGTTAATTACCGTATACTCGCCTATCAGTAGATCACCAAATCCTCCCGCCGGTTTGACCTTAACGAAGCTATCGATAACTGAATAAGCGCCAATAGCTATACGGCTGCCACGAACTGAATCCTCAATATCTGCATGGGGAGAAATTTTCGAGGTGGGATGAAGATCAATCATAGTGTTGTGCAGAGTCAATCTTCAAGATTGGGTTCCTTCACGAATCACCACTCGATTCAGAGCACTGTATCCTCCCAGTCCTTTCAGCACTTGGCGACCAACAAAACCGGTGGTACCGGTAAGCAATACGACATCCGTCATGCAATCTCCAATTTTGGTACAGCTGTGACGAACTGTCCGCCCCATTTATGAGTACAGCCCAATTGTTTGATTACTATTGAAACCTGAAAAAACATTGACGATATCATTTCAGCTTCATATTCTGTGCAAAAGACACCAAGCGCAATTGGTTTTCAGTCAGGATGTGAACACCCTGCAAGGCCTGTTGCAGTGCACTCAGAAGATCGTCTGCCGATTCTATGTATTCATGCACTAGCCGGTTTCTGAGTTCGCGAAGTTCGATCCAGGTTTGGGTTGACTCGATCCAGCCAAGTTTTTCTGCACGGAGCAAATTGTCCAGTTGCGCACCGGTTTTTTCAAGACTTGCACTTAGTATTGCGGGCAGAAGTTTATCGTCCAAAGTGTCTTGCAGGCGTCCAAAGCGCGATACGACTGCGTCGAGCATTTCACTGTTTTCATCGTTGCTTTCAAGCGACTCAACCCAAAAAATATCGATATTCACCGATCGTAGTCGATCAGCTGTTCGCTTAAGAAAACGTACTTCTTTTGCCGTGACCCGGATGAGTTGATCCAGAACAAATTGCTGGTCTTGTGACGTTGTCATAAAACGATGCCGTTGTGTAGCGCCTGTTCAAGAATCGGACGCAGTGGACCGAGAGAGTCCTTGATGAATACATCGACCTTGCGGCCACCCAGCTTGATGTACAGTAGAGTCGCTAAACGACATTCTACTTGGATTCGGTGTACTACGGGACGACTTGGCTCAATGAGTAAATCAATATCTCCACCTCGTTGCGTGTCATCGAAACGACTTCCAAACAGACGCACGATAGCTTCTGTCCCAAGTTGGCTGGCAACCTCGCCCTTATTAATGTCGCGAGTTTTTTCATCAAGACTCATCTTGTTCCCACCTCTTTTTTACGATAAGACATTTGATGCCTATTAATAAACGCTATGCTCACTTTTTCTGCTAATGCCAGCGACAATGAGGCATTTTGAGCATATTCCGGCAAATAGTCCCATCTCATAACAAGACCCCTGTGTGCCGGGCTATTTCAAAAATGGGCTCTTCCATGGTACGGGCGTCCTTAAGCACAATGTCCAGTTTACGCTCACCTAACGCCATAACCAGTGCCCCATACAGGTCGCAGATGGCGTCAGCTCGATTAGGGAGCGCCACCTCGGCTTCAATGATTAGGTCAATATCGGTTCGTGTCGAGGTCATTATTGAAATTGTCAGCCATCGATTTGGTGGGGAGGTACTCTTTTTCAATTTTGTTCTTGCCGATTAATAATATTAACTGCCATGCCAGTAGCCACTAGTTGCAAGCGTTCATCATTCGTCCAGAACTCAATGCAATCGTGCTGCATAAACACCATAGAAACGCGACAAGAAACCACGAGAATCTTCTACGGCTTTGCGCTGAACCAACTTCAGACCAGATAAGGGGGGCGAAATAAAATCAAAGCGCGACATAGCTAATTGTTTTGTTTTACTCATCGATTGCGGTCACTTTTTCAGCTTCATTGCAACCACCTTGGCAAACTCTGAAAAGTCCGCAAGGTGATATTTTACAATACTATGCACAATGTCCCAGTTAATGTTTTCATAGTTGTGAACTGCGATATTACGAAAGCCAACGTCCTTTTTGAGGCTACTGGCCAACCCCTCATTCAAAACACCTTCCTGAGCCAGTAAATCGAAAGTTTGTCCCATGCCGTCAGGAGGCGGAACTTTCATACCTGCAATCAAGTGTGCGCCGATATCTACACAGATTTGCACAGCTCGGTTGAGATTGAGTGCAATAATGTCCGTTACTAGCTTGGCAGCATCTGTTGGGCACTTTGTTTCTATTCGCTGCAAACAACGCCGCAAAGATTATAGTTTCTGCTCGACTACTTCCCGATCCATGCCATCCGCCTTTCTGCAAGAAGCCTGGTCCGATACGGCATGAAGTCCGCTTGCTCAAACAGGTGGCGACTAATTCTACTTTGTCAGATTATGCTCAAGCTCGTCATACTTGCCTGGAGCGGGTATCCAGTGCCATGGATGGCGAGCTTAAATTCATCCATGACACCTGGATTCCGGCAATCCATGCCGGAAAGACGATAGTGGAAAATAGTGATTAGTCTCTTACCAGCCAAGTCTTTACATTTTTTGACAAGAATTGTCTAATTTCTATTTAAAAACATAGAGATAAGTCATTTGTATTTTGGTTCCGGTTTATCCGGCTTAGGGATTACAACCGCAGCTTCAACTAAAAGATCAATATCGCCCCCGCGTAAACTATCATCCGTTCGTGAACGAAATAGCCATACTTTGCATGGCGTACCTAAAACGCGATCGACGGTTTTTTTGTAATTTGTGTTTGTGATGGGGTGAGGCGCATGATCTTACCTTAAAGGAACTTAGTCTTTATATAGTGTCGTCGGCAATCCAGCATAACTCGTCCTAAGCGATGTGTATATTTTCTCCAAGGCAAACTTAGATGCATAAATTGCATTAAGTGCCTCTGCTGCTTGTTGTGGCTCATCTTCATATTGATGGGCGATATTATTTCTGATTTTTCTCAGTTCCAGCCAAATATTTTTATCTTCCAATAAGCCAAGTTGTTCAAGTCGATTTAAGATGTCAATAAAAGGTTTTTGCTTGATATTGTCTTCTTTTAAAAACTCAAGCAACAACATAAATAGCTTCTCGCCCATTGCATCTTGCAGCTTTGCGAACCGGAACAAAAACTGATCAATGTGTTCGATTTCATCCTCGCTCAACTGTTGATATTTTGTTGCATCCAACGGCATAAACAAGGCCATTTTTAAATGCGCGCCGTTGACTCTTTTCAAGTGTTTATCACATTCAACAATGAGTTTTTCTATTCTCAAATCAATCATAGCAAAATCCCAGTATTTATTGCGTGTTGTTCAATAGGCCTGTTTTTATCAATTGCCAAAACGACATCTATTTTTTGCTCTCCGATTTTCTGTTCAAGTGCGAGCAAAAATTTAATTTTATGAGAAAGGTCGTTGCCAGTTTGTGCTATGACGTATAAGTCTATATCCCCACCCTTTTTTTCATCATCGACCCGGCTACCGAATAGAAATACTTCGACCTTGGGTCCGAAAGTCTCATAAGCTGATTGCTTGATCGCATTGATCTCAAACTCAGTTAAGCGCATTTTTAAAATCTCAAAATGAATAGGGCTTCGAGTTTATTTTTCTCAGCGTTAAATAATTTGCATTCATTCAGATGAGTTTTCGACATTTGGAAAATGCTCGAGTATATATCTACTAACAAACACATAAAGTGCATTTAGTTGCATTGCTCCATCAATGAAGCGGTTGATAGCACTGGACCTTAGATCGCGATCATCAGGATATTCCTGTACGATTGCGTTGCGTGCTACACGGAGCTTTTTCAATTCTTCCGAGGAAGGCAATGCTCCCATCCGTTCCAACCAGTTCAGCTTCTCCGCAAAGGTTGAGTCGGGCGCAATCGGTTCCTGCGCCAGCTCGAGAATTGTGGGTAATACTTTTTGGCCCATAGTGTCCTGCAATTTGGTAAAACGGTAAGCTATCTGATCCAGAATTCGGAGCTGACTTTTAGTAATGTTCTGTATAGTTTCCGCACTAAACGGCAACCACGTATGCGCCTCTTCCAATGCTTCTGCCAATACCTCTACGTGCAGATCGCATTCACCAAGGTATATATGCATCAACCGTTCAGGTGTCACAGCCTTACCCCTTCTTTTTTTGCTACAACGTAAATCGGCATGTCAAAACTGGAATTCCGTCGTTTCACAATTAGATCGATTTTTTCATCTTCAAAAGCCGAGGTCGATTGAAGTTCCGCGATCATCGTTAGTTTGTGCTCAATAATTATATCAGGCTGATCAAGCGAAGTTTCGACCAGAAAGTCGTAGTCCCCCCTCTTTTCCCATCGTCTGCGCGCGATCCAAACAGCCATAGCACTGCATCTTCACCGAAATGTCGGTGCGCAAACATTCGGGCTGTCTCAGCTTGTTGTGGTGTTATTCGCATTGCTTAACGTCTTCCAATTTGTAAAACCTTGACCTGTGCCCATTCAACCTAAGGATGATTAGACAACCATGCTCAGAATGATTGCACTTTCATCTTTAATAATCAGAAATTAACGCCGTGTTGCCATCGATGATCGGTTTAACTAAGATTTCCGGTCGAACCAGCGCCGATACACATTTGTATTCATTTTTCAATCCAAAAGACCGTAGCACTTGCGACGCGTATTTTGATTAGGGTGTTGAAATCGGTTGCCGTAAGAAATCTACAATAAACTGATAGCCTTGTTGCTCGATTAACGCAAATACTACTGTCATATCAATGCTCATATAGTCATGTACAATACGGTTGCGCAGGTCAATTGCTGCGTTCCATTGCTGAAGCTGGGCATCGTTTATTTTTTTTAGTGTGCAGGCTGGCAAAGAATCGTAGGCGGAAACAGGCACGGACTCTCCCAAGTCTTTTAATGAATGTTTGGCTTTACCAATGGCATTTTCAATCAATACCTGCAACCCGTGTAGTGTGCCATTTTGCTCCAGCTTGCTGAGCGGTTGCCGGGTGTTTAGTTTTTGCCTGGCTTCTTGTAACAACGCACTTTGCTCATCTGCAATACGACAACATTCTGCATGGCATAAATCAAGTCGCATAACACTGGTTCCAGTAATAATCTTCTAGTTCCCGCCAAGTACGCTGTAAAAAATAATGCCATGCCAGCGTATCATCGCCTTTAAGTACAATGCCTTCTTCCGCCACTACTGCGCGCATGGTAAGCCGTGCGTAAGTTAAATCAATCAAATCTACTTGATCCTCTGCGACTTTAAGCAGTTGCGCCAGGATTCGCCGTAAAGTTTTTGTTTGTGCCAATACCGAGATGATGCTGATTTCAGGCTGACGATGCCAACGAATTGCAATATCCCAATCACTTTTCGCATGGGCTTTGCCGCTGGCTTGGCTACCTATCAATATAGCTAGCTCTAACTAAGGAACTTGTAACAGACATTGCTTTAAAGCATCCAAATGATGATTAACATGTTTGTTATTCATAGCACCTCCAACCCTGGCACGGCAGTGACAAATTGGGTACCGAGCCCCGCCAGATGGGCATTTTGCTGCTTGACTTCGGCGGCTATGTTCCAGGGCAGGATGACCAGATAGTCGGGGCGTTTTTCGACCAGCACAGTCGGCGCCAGGATGGGAATATGGCTGCCTGGCATGAACTTACCCTGCTTGGCAACGGCAGCATCGCAAACGAACGGTAGCAGGTCTGGCCTGATGCCGGCGTAATTTAGCAGCGTATTGCCTTTGGCGGCTGCGCCGTAGGCGGCCACTTTCTTGCCCGCACGTTTTTGCTCGATCAGGAAAACCAATAGATCGTCTTTGATCCGATCCGCCTTTTCCTGAAAGTGTTGGTAGGTGGAAACCGTTTGCAGGCCACGTCGTTCTTCCTCTGTCAGTATCGCATTAACAGCGGGGGAAATTTGACGAGCGTCTTCTTCATGGCATCCATAAATTCGCAAGCTTCCGCCATGGGTAGGTAATTCTTCAACATCCAGGACACGCAAACCAATATTTTTGAAGATGCGGTCCACTGTGTGTAGAGACAAATAAGAAAAATGTTCGTGATAGATTGTGTCGAACTGGGTGTGTTCGATCAACCGCATCAGGTGCGGAAATTCAAGTGTAATAGTGCCACCGGGTTTGAGAACCGCTTTCAGGCCTCGGGTAAAGTCGTTGATGTCGGGCACATGGGCATAAACGTTGTTGCCGGCAATAAGGTCGGCCTGTTTGCCCGTGGCTGCGAGTTGCCTGCCAAGTTGCTCGCCAAAAAACTCACGCATGACAGGGATGCCGAGTTTCTCGGCGACAGCAGCAGTGCTGGCAGTTGGCTCGATGCCAAGGCAGGGAATTCCGACAGACACAAAATTCCTGAGCAGGTAGCCGTCGTTGGAAGCAATCTCAATGACCAGGCTGTCTTGGGTCAGTTTCAACTGCTGGGTCATTTTCTCTGCATATCTCGACGCGTGGCTCAGCCAGCTGATTGAAGTACTGGAAAAGTAAGCGTAATCGGAGCTGAACAGTTCATCAACTTCGGTGTAATCCTCGGTCTGAACCAGCCAGCATTGCGTGCAGACCAGCACTCGTAAAGGAAAGTATTTCTCGGGTGCGCTCAATGTTTGCCGGGTGAGATAAGCGTTGGATGGAGGGGCAGAGCCCAAATCCATTAGCGGCAGAGTCAGTTCAGCCTTGCAATGACGACACTTCATAAGGCCATTCCCTGAAAGTTCTGTTCAATCAATTTATGGTTCCGATCTCTTTCGGAAAGCTCAGTGATAGCAAGTGGCCAGGCTATACCTAACTTTGGATCAAGAATATTCAGTGCGCCCTCTGATTCGGGGTGAAAAGCTGTGGTATGTAAATAAATTAGCTCGCAATTTTCAGATAGCGTTTGAAAACCGTGTGCAAAACCATCCGGTATCAATAAGCTGCGCTGATTTTGTTCGCTGAGCGTCACACCATGCCAGCGTAGAAACGTGGGCGAGTTATTGCGTAAATCGACCGCTACATCAAATATTTCACCCTTCAGGCAACTGACAACTTTAGTTTCAGCATATGGCGGCTTTTGATAATGCATCCCTCGTACAGTGCCTTTATATTTCGTTAGGGTATGATTAATTTGATTTATATTTTTTTTTAATCCGGCATCGCAAAATTCTTCAGCGCAATAAAATCGGCTTAAAAAGCCACGCGAATCTTCAATAGACTTTCGTTGAACTATCTTCAAACCAGCAATTGGGGTGTTCAAAAAATCAAATCGTCCCATCATTAACCCTGCTTGGTAGCCTCATAAGCAGCAATTTGACTCATAGTGAATTCAAACATGTTTTTTCCGCCAAGCCAACTTGAATGCCAGTCCAAGATTTTTTCCAGGGCATTTTCTATATTCCATCGGGGTTGCCAACCTAATTGAGTGCGAGCTTTACTGCTGTCCAGTTTTAAATAATGCGCTTCATGTGGTTGAGGATTTTCATTAATTTGCCAGGAAGTGATGGTATCAGCGGTAAGTTTTTCAACAATCCTTCTCACTGGCCAGGCATCCTGATCAGAAGGGCCAAAATTCCAGGCCCCGGAAAAATTTTTACCATCGAGTATTAAACGTTCTGCCAGCATAAGATACCCTGACAATGGCGCTAAAACGTGCTGCCAAGGTCTTATGGAATTGGGTGAGCGAACAAAAAGAGGCTTTTTGGCATCCATTGCATTCAAAAAATCCGGAATAAGTCGATCTTGAGCCCAATCCCCTCCTCCAATAACGTTGCCCGCTCTAGCGCTTGCTACAGCGATTCCCATATCGGCCAAAAATGATCGACGATACGCTGAGGTAATGAGTTCAGAGCAGCCTTTGCTGCTGGAGTAGGGGTCAAATCCACCCATGGCTTCATTTTCACGATAAGGCCAAACCCATTCACGGTTTTCGTAACATTTGTCTGTTGTTACGTTAATAACCGCACGAACCGACGGAGTCTTGCGAACGGCTTCGAATAGATTTACGGTTCCCATAACATTGGTTGCATATGTTTCTGATGGCGCTTGATAAGAGTATCGGACTAAAGGTTGAGCCGCCAAATGAAACACAATATCGGGTTTTGTCACGGACATCCTATCTATCAGCCTGTCGTTATCGCGAATATCTGCAATTGTACTGCTAGCCATGCCTTGGCCGACTTCCGCTACCGAGAAAAAATCGGGTTTCGTCGGGGGGGGTAATGCATAACCATGAACTTCAGCGCCTAACTTTTGAAGCCAAAGCGATAACCAGCCACCTTTAAAGCCAGTATGTCCAGTAAGAAAAACCTTTTTGTCTGCCCAGAAATCTGGATTCATCCCCAAACTTTCCAAGGCGCTTTGCCATTTTGCCAAAGATCTTCGAGTTGATTCTTATCTCTCAAGGTATCCATAGGCTGCCAGAAACCGGAATGCTCAAACGCCATAAGTTGCCCGTTGGTAGCCAATTTTGCCAAAGGCTCACCCTCCCAACTAGATTGATCGCCTGAAATATAATTCAGACACTTAGGAGAAAGTACAAAGTATCCGCCATTGATCCAGCCACCATCTCCCTTGGGTTTCTCAATGAAACCTTCAACAGAATTGCCTTGCATATTCAATGCTCCATATCGTCCCGGAGGCTGTACGGCTGTCACGGTAGCGAGTTTGTCATGTTCACGATGAAATTTAATCAATGCTGATAAATCAACGTCGGCTAAACCGTCGCCATAGGTAAAACAAAAGATATCTTCATCTTTTACATAATCAGCGACTCTTTTAAGGCGCCCACCTGTCAAAGTTTCATCGCCAGTATCAACTAATGTAACGCGCCAAGGTTCCGCATTACGTTGATGCACCTGCATTTCATTATTCACTATATCGAAAGTGACATCCGACATGTGCAAAAAATAATTGGCGAAATATTCTTTGATTACATAACCCTTATATCCACAGCAAACCACAAAATCATGAATGCCATGAGCGGAGTAAAGCTTCATGATGTGCCATAAAATGGGTTTACCACCAATTTCTATCATTGGCTTGGGTTTCAGATGCGTTTCTTCTGAAATACGAGTACCCAGGCCACCCGCAAGAATAACTGCTTTCATATTTGATTTATCAGGAAAATTGCAAAGATCATAAAAATAAATATAACTCTTGTTACGCCCTAGATTAAATAATTCTTATTTTGCTTTTATAAGTCGCTTTTGGTCTGATTCGATGAATAGGTTTTTAAACCAATTACCATGGCATTTGTTATGTATTGGCTTATTAGCAGGTTTCTGTAAAAATGCGGTTTGGCTCTTTAGGTGTAAGGCTTTGAAGGTTGGCAACTTGATGCCTAGTTTTTGGATTATTCATTTTCAGACTCTCGTCATAATTTATCTGTAATTACAACCAAATTTTGGCGAATTCGAACTGAATACTACATTTTCCTAAGTCAAACTCAATATTATCCTTGTTGGCATCCAGTACCTTGATGTAGCGGCCTTCGTGCAAGCGATAGACCTTGGCAATTCTTTCTTCAGGGTCAACGATCACGTAGTGTCGAACACCTTCCCGCTCATACAGTTTGAATTTGGTAGTACGGTCCTTATGTGCTGTGGACTTGGAAAGTATTTCGAAAATTAAGGTTGGAGTTTTGCTCAGATAGTCCGCTTTTTCCAGCTCCCCACAAACCACCAAATTGTCAGGCTGAACAGTGGTTTCTTCGTCAATCTTCCAGTCAACGGGCAGCAGGGCATGACATTCGTGACAGTTTTCCAAAGTACGCTCTAGCTGACTGGCAATGTGTTGACTGATAGACTGGTGTTCAATGCTGGGTGAAGGACTCATAGCGTGAGCCACCCCGTAGATCAACTCCCACCGACCTTCCCATTGCGCATAGTCATCATAGGTATAGTGCGGCAAATCTTCCAGGTTTGGCGTACTCATAAATTAGCTCCTATCTTAATTCGAAGTGGGCAATATCTTTGATTGCCGACCCATATTACATAACCTTTATAACCACACCACAAAATCATGAATACCATGCGTCGAATAAAGCTTCATGATGTGCCATAAAATATGACTGACCACCAATTTCTATCATTGGCTAGGTTTTCAGATGCGTCACTTCTGAAATATGCGTACCCAAACCGCCAGCAAGAATAACTGCTTTCATGTTCGATTTTTTGGGAAAACAACAGGGATCATGTTGATTACTCGAAATAAGGCTACTTTAGCCATTGCCGCATTCATAGCTATCTTAGCATGCTTGATAAATGCTGCTTGCTCCAGGGTAAACAAGCCTCCAAACAGACGCTGGTCTTATGTCATGAATAGGTAGACGCCTAAGATTAGGGGCGCTGATCAATACGTCCACTTTACGCCCATGCATGGCGCGTGATACTTGAGCGGACATTTGTGCGGCCATGAGTGCGGGGTTATCTTCGGGTTCCGGTATCTCAAGCATGAGATCAAGGTCGCCTCCGTGCGCATTGTCATCAAGTCTGGAGCCGAAAACTCGCACACGAGATTGATTTCCCGCCAGTTGACGAATAATTTGAATTTGATTGTCTGTCAGACGCATTTTTTCTGAGTTCACTTGTTATAGTCATTTCGTTTGCGTAATCGGTCGAAGAAGGAATTCGACAATAAAATAGTATTGTTTATCTCTTACCAATTCCAGCACTACATTCATTCGTATATTCATATAATCATGAACGATTCGGTTACGCAGCCCAACGGCACGATTCCAGTCATCTAATTGTTCGGACTGAATCTGTTCAATTGCGGCTAGCGAGACGAAAGTGTCATAGGCGGATATCGGAATTTCCTGACCCGCCGCTTTAAGTAAATGCTTGGCCTTGCCGATGGCGTATTCTACTAGCACTTGCAGCGCATGCAGGACGCCATTCTGTTCAAGGCGAGATAGGGCTTCGCCCGATGCCAGCTTCTTCCTCGCATCTGCCAGAACTTCTGACTGGTAACGTGCGATTTGTGCGGTTTCCTCTTGATAAACATCAAGCCGCATGTTGCTGTCTCCAGTAAAAATCCTCAAGCTCACCCCATGTGCGAAGCAGAAAATGGCTCCAGGACAAAGTATTGTCGCCTTTTAATACCACGCCTTCTTCTGCTACGACTGCGCGCATTGCAAGCCGTGCGGTCGGAAGATCAACCAGGTCAATTTCATCCGGCGTTATCTGCAAAAAAAGGGCAAGTTCCCGGCGCAATGTCTCGGTTTGCGCCAGCATTTTTATCCAGGGAATATCCTTGCGCCATTGGATGGCGAAATCCCAATCACTTCCCTTCCGAATAAGTCCAGAGGCCCGACTGCCAATCAACAGGGCAAGCTCGATTTCCTCATGAACAGAAAAAAATACGTACAACTTATTCAATGAAACATCGAGAGATGGGGTTTCGTTCATAGCAGTAGCAGATGACAAAAGGTTACTTTGTTAGTCTTATGGCGACCACCTTAGCAAATTCTGAAAAATCTGCGAGGTGATATTTGACAATGCTGTGTACAATGTTCCAGTTGATGCTTTCATAGCTAAGAACTGCAATGTTGCGAAAACCTACTGCCTTCTTGAGACTGCTTGCCAAACTATTATCCAACACACCCGCTTGCGCCAGTATATCGAAAGTTTGCCCCATTGTGTCAGGAGGAGGCACTTCCATTCTGGCGATCATGTGCGCGCCGATATCTACTGAGATTTGTACCGCTCGACTGAGGTTAAGGGAGACAATGTGTTGAAGATCAAGGTCTGCGACTAGAGCGGAGGCATCCGGTGGGCACTTTGTTTCTATACGCCGCAAACAGCGTCGCAAAGACTCGAGCTTCTGCTCGACTACTTCCCGATCCATGCCATTCGTCTTTCTGCAAGAAGCCTTGTCCGATATGGCATAAAATCCGCTTGTTCAAGCAGATGTCGGTTAATCAACTCGCCGTATAAGGCATCACTGCCCAATATCCTTTTGCCATAACGCACTATTTGCCCAAGTAATGGCTCAGACACTATCTTCAGATCAATCAAATCAATAGGCCGCCCGGTACATTCGGCTAAGGCATTAATCAGGGCTATTTTTTCGTGGGTTGTCAGCGCTTGTTTAGCAGAAACCGCTATATCCAAATCACTGTCTGCACGTTGGCTGCCTGAGGCAACAGAACCGAAAAGCATTGCAAAAACGATCATAGGAAAATGTGTTAGAACTTCCTTTAGTCGAGTTTCTAAGGTTTGCGTCGATTGAAGTGCTGCTTCCATTGTTGTCATCGGTTAATTTCTTGCATCGAGTTATGTCACATCAAGCATTGCTAAAAATGATTAGCTAATAGTAGTTCTGTCCAAGGCATATATACCAGTTCAGTGGTTTAAGATAACAATGCGTAGATAATCCAAAATTTCAATATGATTTTTTATATATTTGGGACCACAGTCAAAGTATCGATAAATACAAGTTGTCTTTCTAAAACAGATCGTTACACTAATTTTCGAATAACAGTAAAGCGTTATTCAAATTAAAATTCATCAATTTTTGAGGATTCTATCATGAAACATCTTATATTTTTTCTGTCTCTTTTAACTTTCAATGCTATTGCCGCACCGGTTAATGTCAATACTGCAGATGCAAAGACTATCTCAGAAGCTTTATCAGGCATTGGCCAGAAAAAGGCAGAAGCGATTGTCAAATACCGGGAAGAAAAAGGATCTTTTAAGGTAGCGGAAGATTTGATTAACGTGCCGGGTATTGGTGAAAAAACGGTCGAGAAAAACAAACAGGACATATTGGTAAGTGCATCAGATGATACAACTCAAAAAACCAGCGATAAGGCTAAACAGGATTAAATATTTGCAAGAAATCGTAGAAGCCGAACTCGGATTACCTTAATCAATACGGCTCTATTTAGAGTGCTAATTTAACGCCATTCCGGTAATATTTTCTGGAATGGCGTTTTTGTTTGTACGGACCAAAAGTAATCTTGATTAGCAAGAGTCTTACGCCAAGCCAAGGCGGCGTCATACCGGCATGGACTGCCGGTATCCGTACGCCCGTAAGGGCGTACTATCAGTACGGTTAAAGTCCGTACCAGAGTAAGCCAAAAGCTCTGAAATTGAAAGTAACTGCGTCACCGCGAGGTGGGGTGGAAAGTAACTGGAAATGAACTGT
>JABFSH010000081.1 GCA_013140705.1 Methylococcaceae bacterium | reverse complement strand
TATTGTATAATATCCCGTCGAAATATTTTATCGATGCAATTAATTTATGCCAAATCTACATCATCACGACAAATCAAAGGGCTCTGCAAAAGCACGCGACAAAATCAAACTGGAGCATGATCTCGGCCCGGAAATTTTGGCGGCTCTCGCCGACCCAAAAACCATCGAAATTATGCTGAATCCGGATAGCAAGAGCGACTATCCACTTAATCAAGCACTTTTGAGGTAATTATGAAAAAAGCACAAATAACACAAAAAATAATTATTGCTATGCTGAAGATGGCGTCATTGCAGAAGCAAAAAAAAATATGTGGACATATTAATAAAAAAAGGTTTTGCCAACATGATAGAGCATAAATATCTAAAGCTGGATGAGGTTGTTGCAATGCTTAATGTTAGCCGCAACTGGTTTTACAAAATGAGAAAGGCCGGAAAGTTTGTTAAGCCAGCAATTGAGCGACCAATGCGGTGGAGACTAGACCAAATTAATAACTTTTTAGATGGTGCAGAGTGAAAATATCCTACATATAAAAAGATTAAAAGACGCGATGGCGATTTTAGAGCAAGAAAGACTTGAAATTCTAGGTGATGAATTTGGTGCAGAAATAGTAGAAAATGATGCGGCTTTTTTATATTAGACGAGCTAAAGAAGTCTCAAAATTATGCCATGCTGCTTTAAATGCGGATAAAAGAGGGCAAGGTGTGAGTTTTTCAGAAGCAATGAATAAAATGTCAAAAGCTGATTATTTTTTACAGAAGCACCGCGAAAGGCACCGCAAATAAAAAGCCTTGGAACGAAAAAACGCTACAAGGCCTTATTTTATTGGTGGGGCGTCAGGGACTCGAACCCTGGACCCATGGATTAAGAGTCCACTGCTCTACCAACTGAGCTAACACCCCAAAATAATATAACTCGATTGTGGTTTAACCATTTTAATGAATTTTATCTATTAAACCAAGATTTAAACTTCCGTTTCCGCTTAGCCACAGATAAGCGGAATATCAAAAATCGATAATACCTTATCGATAGCCAGAAAAGAAGTAAATAACTATTATGCCAACGACCAGCAACCCAATCACTGTGGCAATAAGCCATTTGTTGATTTTAGAAAACTTTCCGAATTTTTTGTTTGATAAACCAGCACCTTCAATTGTCGCGTTGACCGCTTTCAATTTACCATGATTATCCTTTGCTATCTCATAGTAAATAACATCTCCTCTCACAGGTCGACGGCTGACTTTTTTTAATGATGAAATATGAATAAAAATATCTTGCCCCCCATCGTCAGGCTTGATAAAGCCAAATCCCCTATCGGCTTTCCATGTTTTAAGTACACCCTTGATTTTTGTTTCTGTCATATAAAATTATAGTTGTAGTTTGACAATTCAATTATGAACTTACTTTTTTAGAAGTATGTGCTTTTCCCGGGAAAAAGCTTCTAACATAAAAGTTTAACGCTATAGTCCGCCTTGAAACAGTTAATAATGTTCCTGTATATATTTAAAAATTTTTTAAGGAAGTTAATTATATTTTTTTCTTGATAATGACTTTATCGTCGATAACCAATTCAGAAATGCCTCCTAAAGAAGCACTGATCGTACAGGACGCTTTTTTAAATCCGCCTGTCTTGCCATTTTCACCATCCCATTTCATGGTCAAATAGGTTTGTTTATCGCTTAATGTTTCAGTCGCGAAATATACTTGCTCGCCTGTATGCTCTTTTACCGCAGCAGGACACTTTTGGCTGGCCATCGTCTGCATGGAAACATGGTTTCTAATTTGAGCAGCTGCTTCCATTTCTGTAACACTGGGCTTCTGCTTGCTGACACCAACCAAAACAAACCCCATCACAAATACTCCAACGATAGCTATGATTATTTTTTGAACTTCTGACATTGACCTTCTCCTCTCAATTATAGAATCCAACGAGCGAAAATCGTTGGTAATCTTGGATTTTATGCGAATTAACAGGTATCAGCAATGTAGACAGGTCAACTTTTAATCTAAGACCTTTCTCTACAGGTGATATGAATTACCTGAATTTTTGTAATCTTTTTAAAATTCAATACCCTGCTCAGCTTTTATACCATTTTCATAGGCATGTTTTATTTTTGTCATTTCAGTCACAGTGTCGGCAATATTCACGACTTCAGCGGCTGCATTGCGACCAGTTAGTATGACATGCGTCCAACGTGGCTTTTGCTGAGTCATAAAATCGGCAATTTCCTGGCCGGAAATCCACTGATATCCGCAGCAATAATTGATTTCATCAAGTAACACTACATCAAATTGTTCGGAAAGAATTTTTTGTTTGCTGAACTCCCAAATGTCGCGACTGGTTTTGATATCTTGCTCCGGATTTTTGGTATCCCAGGTAAAACCATCGCCCAAAGCGTGCCATTCAATAGTGTCAAAACGCGCTGCCGCTTTTTGTTCGCCGGTTTGCCATTGCCCTTTGATAAATTGAATGACACAGACTTTCATGCCCCATCCCGCAGCACGAAAAACCATGCCCAGCGCACTGGAAGACTTGCCCTTACCCTCTCCCGTATTGACTAAAATCAGCCCGTGTCGTCTCTCTCTTGATTTCATGAAACCATCCCTAAATCGATTGAATACAGTTGCAAAAATCCCTGCGCAGCAGAGCGAATATCAAGCATTTTACCGCATCGTTTTATGTCAAACATGGTAAAGTTAATCTATTTACTCGGATCAAAACCTAAATTACACAATGACTGAAGCCACTGTTTTATTTTCCGAAGCGAAACGCTTTATTCCCGGCGGGGTCAATTCCCCGGTTCGATCATTCAGAAGTGTCGGCGGCACACCCGTTTTTGTCGATCATGCACAGGGCGCATACATCTACGACAGCTCCGGTCATGCTTATATTGATTATGTGGGTTCCTGGGGCCCGATGATTTTAGGTCACGCGCATCCGACTGTCATCGCTGCAGTAAAAGCAGCGGCCGAAAAAGGCTTAAGTTTTGGCGCACCAACTGAAATTGAAACCCGTATGGCCCAAATAATCTGCACTTTAATGCCGTCCATCGAACTGGTCAGAATGGTCAGTTCAGGCACTGAAGCCACTATGAGCGCCATTCGTCTGGCCAGAGGCTATACCGGCCGCGATAAAATCGTTAAATTCGAGGGCTGCTATCACGGCCATGCCGACTCGCTGCTGGTGAAAGCCGGTTCCGGAGCCTTGACGCTGGGTGTTCCCAGTTCGCCAGGCGTTACAGCCGCCGTTGCTGAAAACACCATCACCCTGCCTTACAACGACAGTAACGCTGTTGAGCATTTATTTGCAGAGATCGGCGAACAAATTGCCTGCGTCATCGTTGAACCGGTCGCCGGCAACATGAACTGCATTCCGCCTGTCCCCGGTTTTCTGGAAACCTTGCGCCAAGTCTGCGACCGCTACCAGAGCGTACTGATCTTTGATGAGGTTATGACGGGGTTCCGCGTCGCGTTAGAAGGAGCGCAAGGGCTGTATAACATCAAGCCCGATTTAACCACGCTCGGTAAAATAATTGGCGGCGGCATGCCGGTTGGCGCCTTTGGCGGACAGCGTAAAATCATGGAATACCTTGCACCGCTCGGCCCTGTTTATCAGGCCGGCACATTGTCCGGCAATCCTGTCGCGATGGCCGCAGGACTCACGACATTGGAATTAATCTCTGCCCCCGGTTTCTACGAAACAATCGCCGCTAAAACCGAAAAACTCACTTCTGGGTTAAAAGACCGCGCCCTTCAGGCTGGCATCGCCATGTCCACTAACTCGGTTGGTGGCATGTTTGGACTATTTTTCAGCACCGACATGTACATCAGCCAATTCGCTCAAGTGATGGCCTGTGATCAGGATCTGTTCAATCGCTTCTTCCATGCCATGTTGGCACAAGGCGTTTATTTTGCGCCTTCTGCGTATGAAGCTGGTTTTGTTTCAACCGCCCACAGCGATAGCGATTTGAATAAAACGCTGGATGCTGCTGAAACTGTTTTTAAAAACTTGTAATTCGCCATTTCAATCACACGAATGGATATAATTGCAAACACGCCTGCGTGGGGTTTGATACTGGTTGGTTTTGTCATAGGTGCGGCTGTTTTTCGCCTATTCAATAGCCTGGATAAGCGAAAAATTCAGCAACTTGTAACGGATCTGGCCATCACTGAAGAAAAATTGAATTATTACCGAAATCTTGAAATGGAATTAAAGGAGCAACAGCAACTTTATATCGAAGCCAAAACCAAAAATGTCGAATTGCAAACACGCATGGATGAGCAGGAAAAAAACAATGCCGACAAATTCAAATTACTGCAGGATACTGAGCATCAGTTAAAAGCCCAGTTTGAGTTACTGGCCGGTAAAATTTTCGACGAGCGCAGCAAGCAATTTACCGAGCACAACAAGACCAGCCTTGATCATATTGTGACGCCGCTAAGAGAACAACTCGGTGAATTCAAACGCCGCATTGAGACCGTCTATGATAACGAAAACAAAGATCGTACCTCTTTACGGGAAGAAATTGTTTCGTTACGGCGTGATACCGCAAAAATGAATCAAGATGCGCTGAACTTAACCAAAGCTTTAAAGGGTGACAAAAAAATCCAGGGCAATTGGGGCGAGATGATTCTGGAAAAAGTACTGGAAAAATCGGGATTGCGTAAAGGTATCGAATACGAGACGCAAAGCGCATTTCGTGATGAAAACTATAAATTATTCAAGCCGGATGTCATCATCCGCTTGCCTGAAAGCAAAGATGTAGTGATTGATTCCAAAGTTTCACTGGTGGCTTATGAGCTTTATTGTTCCACCGATGACGAGCATGAACGTAATATTGCACTAAAACAGCACAGCAGCGCCGTCCGTGAACACATCAAAAGCTTAAGTCACAAGGACTACTCCAGTCTGACTGGACTGAGAACGCTGGATTTCGTCTTGCTATTCATGCCCATCGAAGCGGCTTTTGTTGCGGCTTTTCAGGCCGATGATCGCTTATTCACTGATGCCTTTGAACATAAGATTATTGTCGTTACACCAACTACGCTCTTGGCCACGCTTCGAACCATCGAAAATATCTGGCGTTATGAGCGCCAGAATGAAAATGCCCGAGCAATCGCCGAAAAAGCCGGTATCGTTTATGACAAAATTCGCGGATTTGTTGATGACCTGGACAAACTGGGCAAGCAGTTAAGCACTGTCAACACCACCTACGAGGGCGTCATGAACAAATTAACTCAAGGCCAGGGTAATTTAATCCGCCAGGCGAGCAGTTTTGTTGACCTTGGCGTAAAAATCAAAAAGTCGCTGCCTAAAAGCATCACCGAGAAAGCCGGTATCGAATCCAACGAGAATAAGGTAATCGACGATACAGGCACAGATGAATAGGGTCATGGTACAGACTAATTCCGATCATGCACAGAATCTAAGAAATAACGGGCTTCGACGTCGTCCAGCAAGCGGTAACTTTGGTACCAAAGTCGTTCACTCTACTTTTCCAGATAACATAGCGGGTACTTTTTATGTAACTGATCGGGTGCTTATATTGAATTCACTGTTTTCCATCGTCTTGTGAAGGGTTTGTCTCTAACCAATTATTGACTTCGACCAGATTATCTTCACTGATCAGGCCAATCGCTTGCATGAAGCGTATCCTGTTTTTTATGTAGCCATATTTGGCTTGAGACAAATCCCGCTTGACTTGAAACTCTTCTTGCTGGGCATTGAGCACGTCATTCATCGTTACAACACCGTATTTGAATCCGGTTTCCATCGCCTCTCTGGATTTGTTGGCCGATTCTAATGCTTTTCGTGTTGCCTTAATGCGTCTGACGTTAGCGTTTGAGCTTAAAAAAGCATCACTGGTTTCTTTAATCAAAGCACGAAGCTTGGCATCGCTGGCGTATTTGTTGAGCGTCAGTTTGTGCTGCGCTTCCTCCGTTCGTCGGGTGGTGGTTCCGCCGCTAAACAGGGGCACATTGACATTAATGGCCGCTACTCGGGTTTCCGTTTGATTGGTACGGGAACTTTGGAATCCAGTGTCGGTATTGAAATAATTCAGTTGCAACTCTACGACGGGCAAGTGCTTTGATCGTTGCAAGGCAACCTCTTCATCGGCAGCTGTAATGGCATATTGCTGAGCAGCTAAGGAAGGGTTTTCACTTTTTGCCACTTCCAGCCAGTCTTCCAGCTTGCCTTCGAGTTCCTTGTAATATATTTCGTCGCGTAGTTTTACCAAGCTTTCCGGGGGCTTGTTAGTCAGCTCCTTCAAGCCGTCTTTTGCAGTCACGACTTTTGCTTCAGCTTCAATCATGCTGGCCTTTATTTGGTCCAGGCGGGCTTCAATTGCATAGACATCCGTTATTTTAACCAGCTGATGGACAGAAAGTTTTTCGATTTGCTGTTTCTGTTGAGCCGTAGTTTCCTGTTCACTGGTAAAAAATTTAAGTTCGTCTTCGGCTTCAAGCACGGCAAAATATCTTTCCACCACATTGAACAGCAATGTTTGCTGGGCTTCAATATTTTCCAGGGCGTATTGACTCTCAACGGATTTAGCCCGCCGCCAGTTCCAGAATTTGGGAAAATCGATCAAGGTCTGGTTTAACGAGACCACATAGCGCGTACCGGTATAATCATCACCAAGATTGCCGGATTCCTGTCTGTTAGTTGACCAGTTGCCGGTGCCGGTAATT
This sequence comes from Methylococcaceae bacterium, assembly GCA_013140705.1. Taxonomy (GTDB): domain Bacteria; phylum Pseudomonadota; class Gammaproteobacteria; order Methylococcales; family Methylomonadaceae; genus JABFSH01. The sequence goes on along the minus strand of JABFSH010000081.1, from coordinate 25,590 downwards.
TGGGGCAGCATTTCTCCAAGCGCCTGGCCTTTTTGCGCGCTACCTATCTTAATCTTGGTCTCGGATGCTTTAAGTTCAGGATCAGCTTCCAGCGCCTGATGGTAAATGGTCAACAAATCATCTGCATAACTTGTTTCGCACACGGCGAAAAACAGTACTACTAATAACAAATTGGGTTTATTCATGGTCATCAGTCTTCTATAAAGGCCCGCGAAAAAGCATTGGTAATAGGTTGCATTAAATATTCGAAGACCGTTCGTTCCCCAGTGTTGATAAAGACTTCTGCCGGCATGCCGGGTAATAATTCCAGGCCTCTTAATTTATCATAGCTGTCCGGCGTCAATTCAATCTGAGCTTGATAATAAGCCATACCGCTTCGTTCGTCGGTTAACCGGTCTGCACTCAAATTTATTACCTTGCCAGAAACCTTTGGTGTCAGCGCCTGTTTAAATGAGCTGAATCTGACCTCCGCGACTAATCCGATTCTGACTCTGTCAATATCGATGGGCGATACTTGGGCATTAATAATCAATTCTTCTTGTTGTGGCACTATATCAAGTATAGGTTTGCCCGGTGTAATGACGCCACCCATGTTATGCACCGATAACCCAAGAACGCGGCCACTGGCTGGGGCTTTAATCTCGGTTCTGGTGACCTTATCAACGGTTGCTGTCAGCCGTTGGGAAACCTCATGAATTTCTGCCTGCGTCTCGCCCAACTTGCCGGCAACTTCTTCCTGAAACTGCTTTTGTAATTGCAGTATTTGTAATTTCGTTTCGCCGATTTGTATTTCACTGCCGGCAATTTCAGAGGTTAATGAAGCGATTTCGCCTGTGACGATGGCATGATTACGCTCAATGTCCCGTAACCTTTGTTTATCGGCAAAACCCTCGGCCAATAATTTCTTCAAGTCGGAAATTTCTTCTGCATAAGAAGACGTTAACTGCTGTTTACTGTTGCGTTGTCCCTGCAAACCTTTAATTTTTGAGCTTAACTGGGTCACCCTCTGATTTAAAACTGAAATTTCGCCTTCATGCGTGCTTTTTCTGGCCTGGAATATCTGATTTTCACCCTGCCTTGCTTCGGCAATATGGGTATCCGATAAATCCAGCAAATTATCTGGAAAAGTTATTTCTTCCCGGCGATCCCGCTCTGCAACAAGACGGGCCATCTGGGCGGACAAGGTAATCAGACGGCCGCGAAGAATTTCAAGCTGTGCTTTGATTTCGGTGCCATCCAGTCTCATCAGCACATCGCCTTCCTTGACAATATCGCCATCCCTGGCCAGTAACTGGCTGACGATGCCGCCATCCAGATGCTGGACAGTCTTGCTGTGCGATTTTACGGTGACATGCCCGGGCGCAAGGGCGGCACTATCCAGCGGCGCCAGATAACCCCAGGTACCCAGGATGCCAAATGTTAAAACCAGAACCGTAATACCTATATTTCTGATGGGTAGCTCATCAGTTACCAGTGAGAGGGCATTGCTGGTAGTAACAGTGGCAAGCTTTTCTTTCATGCTTGGGAGTCCATTGGTTGTGGCTATTGCAAAAGGCAGAAGTACAGGAATTAACTCGCCATTGATTGGGGTTTGACTAGCTGTTGTTGTAATTGCGCTATTACTTGCTCGCGCGGGCCATAAAGAGAAACAAGACCGTCGTTGAGTATCAACAGTTTGGTCACATGTACCAATACATTACTGCGATGGGTAATGACCACAACCGTGACGCTTTTCTGTTTTAAACGTTGAATGGCATTGCCTAAGGCCAGTTCGCCCTGCTCATCCAGATTGGAATTCGGTTCGTCCAGCACGACAACAACGGGATCGCCATATAAGGCCCGAGCAAGTCCGATGCGTTGGCGCTGACCACCCGACAATGCGCCGCCATCGGCGCCGATATAGGTATCATAACCATTCGGCAAGCGTAAAATCAGCTCGTGTACGTCCGCCATTTTAGCGGCGTTGACGACTTTTTCCGGATCAATTTCACCAAATCTCGAAATATTTTCACTGATGGTGCCTTCAAACAATTCAATATCCTGAGGTAAATAGCCAATAAATGGCCCGAGTTCATGACGGTTCCAGGCAAAGACATCAGCGCCATCAAGTCGTATTTTTCCATTCGTTGTCGGCCAGATGCCCAGCAGTGCTCGCGCAAAGGTCGATTTTCCGGCGCCACTAGGGCCGAGCACGCCAACCACTTCGCCTTTTTCGATGGTCAGGCTAATGCCTTTGATGACCGGTACTTTAGATCCCGGAGGGACAACCGTTGCTGCCTCTATCTTAAATTCGCCCTGAGGAACCGGCAAAGTCATTTTTTCAGTATCGTCAGGAATTTGCAATAATATGTGGTTCAGGCGTTTATATTGGCCGCGGGCATTAATAAAACCTTTCCAGGAACCGATCATAATGTCTATGGGCGCAAGCACCCTGCCCAGCAGAATGGATCCGGCAATCATTAATCCCGCAGTGATTTCATTTTCTATCACTAAATAAGCGCCAAGGGCCAAAATCAGAGATTGCGAAGAAAGGCGGATCAGTTTTGATAACGCGCTCATCAACCCTGCCCGTGAACTTGCGGTTGCCTGTAATATCAGAATTTGCCGGGTACCTTCAATCCAGCGGTTTCTGACACTGTGCAACATCCCCATCGACTCAATGACTTCGGCGTTTTTCAGATTTTTATTGACCAGATTGCGACCGGTAATGGCCAAACCATTGGCTTCATCCAGTAGTTTACTGGTTAATTTTTCATTGATGATTGCAATGATGATTAATACGATGGCGGTAGCAATGGCGGCCCAGCCGTACCAGACATGAAAGACAAACATGACGGCGATATAAATCGGCATCCAGGGGGCGTCGAAAAACGCGAACAAACCTTGCCCGGTCAAAAATTGCCTTAATGCGGTCAAATCATCCAGCGGTTGCGAACCGGCCCGTTGCCCCCCGGTATAAAGAGATTGCTTATAAGCCACCTGAAATAATCTCTCGTTGAGCAATGTTTCCAAACGGGTGCTGACTCTGACCAAAATCTGGGAGCGCACCCATTCCAAAATGCCCATGGTCAGAAACAACACCATGACGATGAGGGTTAACATTAACAACGTGGATAAGTTGCCGGTAGGGACTACGCGGTCATATAACTGCAACATGTAAATGGTGGGAACCAGTTGCAGTAAATTGATCACCAGGCTAAAGCCCGCTGCAGAGAAAAAAGCCATTCTGCAGAGGATTAGCGCATGGTGCAAATCAGAAGTAGGAATATTTTTCATGAGTACTGAACATAAGGAATCAACCGGCAAAATATTTCATATTCACAATTGTGACCTTTAAATTAAAGAGCGTAGGGGCCGACAAATCGGCTAGAAGGCAATATTACTATAATTTAATATTACGGTAACAACAAGCGTGGTGCTTTGCCTGCGTCAGGGCTAAAGCAAATTGGATATTGCCGGGAGTAGCGAATGATTTAAAGCACTAGGCTCTGTTGACAACAATAGACGCCATCGAAAACGGCAACGGACAAATTCAGAGGAAAACTTCTAACCAATTGATCTAAAAATATTTTTAGAATATTCCACCTGGCTTTGCAGCAAAACCGGCAAGGCTCCGTCAATAACATGCAATGCACAGACTCAGGAGAGTCACACCCAGTTCCTGGCATAATTTAGCGATTCAGGAATGCCTGTAAGTGATCGCTTACATAAAAAATAGCGATATTACAGTGCTGAATTATTCTATACAAGATTGATTTTACTTTAATTTCCATTTTCTCTTATCTTTACAGCATCCATTATGTATCAAAAATATTACAGCTACGTAATTCGGTACAACAATATGTTTTTTAAGTATTTTTTATAAAATATTCCAGTTTGTGTTTCGTTTATGTAACAAAATTGTTACACCCGCAATGTGTTGTGACGCGCCTTAAATAATATTTATATAATTAAAACATAATGTTAGTTATGTTGGCTTACTTAATGCTATAGAAAAATTATAATACCAAGTATTTCACTTGGTTTTTTACTTGATAAAAATACTAGGTTATCTACCAAAGTATACCTCCAATGTGCACAGTAAAACCGGAACGCAACGGATCGACGGTTGTTTCAATGTACGGTCATCGATCTAAATTCTTGTGAATACAGAAAGTTATGGGGATGCAGTCATGGCAAAATTAAGTATATCCGACCTGAAATTTATTTTTAAACAAATCCAGATCGCTGAGGCGCACGCAGGTGGAGCGGACTTGGCAAGTCTGGTTCCGAATGCTTTTGCGCCCTTGGGGCTGCGTACTGTTGATGGTTCATACAACAATCTGCTGCCAGGCCAAAATTCGTTCGGCGCTGCGGACAACAACTTTCCGTTTTTGCTGGGTCAGGTGTTCCGCGACGAAGCTGACGACCCCCCATTCGTCGGGGTTACAAACAATAACTATGCTACCACCACCAGCGTGGTCGATGCCGATCCGCGCATCATCTCCAATCTGATTGTCGACCAGACCATCAGCAACCCGGTGGCCGTCGAGACCTTTGTTGCCGCCGGACAGGGCATCCTGGCCGATGGCACTCAGCTTGATCCGGATGGTAATCCATACGCTGCTGGCAGTCTTCTCGATTTAAACGGTGTTGCCATTCCTGCCGGCCAGACCTTATTTATCCCTAATGTCACGCCGGATGAGGGTTTGTCGGCGCCCTTTAACTCATGGATGACCTTGTTCGGCCAGTTCTTCGATCACGGTCTGGATTTGATCAATAAGGGCGGTAACGGAACCGTGTATATCCCTCTACAGCCGGATGATCCGCTGATTGGTGGTGCCGACGGCATCATCGGCGATGACGTTACAACAGTAGGAATCGACGAGGGTCTCGACGACCTTCAGGTTAACCAGCGCTTCATGGCGGTAACCCGTGCCAGCACGGTCACCGACACGCGGGGAACGGCGGATACCTCCGATGACATCCACTATTTCAACAACCAGACCACGCCGTTTGTGGATCAGAATCAGACCTACACCTCGCACTCGTCACACCAGGTGTTTTTGAGAGAATACGAACTCGATGCCAGCGGCCATCCGGTGGCGACCGGTAAGCTGCTTGATGGCGCTAGCGGTGGATTGCCCACATGGGCTGAAGTTAAAGCTCAGGCAGCAACGATGCTGGGTATCCAGCTAATCGACACGGATGTACTCAATGTACCGCTATTGCGTACCGACGCGTATGGCAAGTTTATCCCGGGGGCGAATGGTTTTGCGCAGTTGATCATAGGCGTCGGCCCAGACGGTATTCCCAACACTGCCGATGATAGCGTTCTGGAAGGGAATCCTTTGGCGCCGGTCAGCACGGCCACCGCTTTTCGCACCAACCACGCCTTTCTCGATGACATCGCGCACAACGCAGCGCCAGGAAGCGTGTTCGATACGGATGGAAATCCGGGCACACCAGAAACCAGTGTTGTTCAAGCCGATACTGATACTGATGTCGGCAATGTGATTGCAACGGACTTCATGGGCCGCAAGGTGGCGTACGACGACGAGTTGCTCGATGCCCACTTCATCACCGGCGATGGTCGCGGCAATGAAAATATTGGTTTGACCACGGTACACCACATCTTTCACTCCGAGCATAACCGGCAGGTCGCCGAAATTCAGGCGACAATTCTAGCTGATGCTGCAACAAACGGTGTGGTTACTTTGAACGATTGGTTGGTCACCGACGTTGCAGCAGTTCCAACTGATTTAACAACCCTGAACTGGGATGGCGAAAGGCTCTTCCAGGCAGCGCGCTTCGCAACCGAGATGCAGTATCAGCATATCGTTTTCGAAGAATTTGCTCGCAAGGTGCAACCAAATATCGACGCATTCCTCGCACCGATCGGCTACGACGTTACGATCAACCCGGCTATTGTTTCGGAATTTGCCAATGTTGTGTATCGCTTCGGCCATTCAATGCTGACCGAAACCGTGGACAGATACGATCCAGACTTTAATCCCATTAATGCTGATCCCCTCCATCAAACGAATACCGGTGAGCAAATCGGTCTGATCGAGGCCTTCCTGAATCCTCTGGCGTTCGTGGCGAGTGACCAGGTTGGTGTGGCAGGTGATTCGGCGGCCGAAGCTGCTGGCGCCATTGTACGTGGCATGACACGGCAGATGGGCAACGAAATCGACGAGTTCGTTACTGATGCCTTGCGCAACAACTTGGTCGGTTTGCCACTCGATCTAGCGGCGATCAACATCGCGCGCGGCCGCGATACCGGCGTACCATCGTTCAATGCGGTGCGCCGCGAATTTTTCAACATGACGCAGGATTCACAGCTTGCCGCCTATGTTAGCTGGGCGGATTTGGCGGCTAATCTGAAGCACGAAGCCTCAATCATCAATTTTATTGCCGCTTATGGCACGCATGCAGCCATTACCAGTGCCACGACGCTAGCGGATAAGCGCGCAGCCGCCACACTTTTGGTGCTTGGCGACGGTACAGATGGCGATGGTGTGACAATTGCCGGAATAACATACGTTGACCGCCTCGATTTTCTTAACAGCACCGGCGACTGGGCCAACAATTCCATTGTTCATACAATCAAGGATGTCGATGGCGTAACAACCACGGGGCTCGGTAACGTGGATTTATGGATCGGCGGTCTTGCCGAAAAACAAATGCCGTTCGGCGGCATGTTGGGCTCAACATTTAATTTTGTGTTCGAAACCCAGATGGAGATGCTGCAGAACGCTGACCGTTTCTATTACCTCGCCCGCACCGCCGGCCTCGATTTTGGTGCAGCTCTTGAGAATAATTCGTTCGCCAAACTGATCATGCTCAACACCGACGCCACGCATCTGCCGTCCGATGTATTCACGACACCCGGCTGGATTCTTGAAGTCGATGCCTTGAAACAGTACACGGGCCTCGGTGTCGATGGCCGGGACGACCCGGAAGGAGAACCCGGTCTTATTCCTCTGGTCATTCGTGACAACCCTGAAACGGCTGATGTCGAAACAAATTATCTGCGCTATACCGGGGAGGATCACGTGGTCCTCGGTGGCACTGACAGTGCCGACACCATCATCTCCAGTATTGGCGACGATACCATTTATGGCGATGGCGGAAACGATCGGATCGAAGGCGGAGACGGTGTTGACAATCTCAATGGCGGCGCTGGTGACGATATTATTACCGACCTCGGCGGTGATGACGTCATTCACGGCGACGCCGGTAACGACGTCATTCAGGGCGGCAATGGCATAAACCTGATCCATGGTGAAAGCGGCCAGGACTTTGTAATAACGGGTGAGGATATTTCGACAGTCTTCGCGGGTACAGGCAATGACTTTGTTCTGGGAAGCTCAAGAAATCTGGAAGTTATCGGTGGCGAAGGTAATGACTGGCTCGAATTTGGTCACCAGGAAGGAACTGTAGGAGACAATTTCGATGCCAATGGAGCCGACCTGGTCAAAGGTCATGATGTAATCATTGGCGGTGGTGCGTTCGAAGACATCATTGCCGAAGGCGGCGACGACATTATCTTCGGATCCGATGGTCAGGAAAAGATGGATGGCGCCTCCGGTTTCGACTGGGCCGACTATAAGTTTGAGAAAGCCGGTGTCACCGCCGACCTTAAAATTCCGACCTTTAGTTCCGCCCCGGCAACGCCATCGACTGCTGGCCTATTGGATTTGTATGCCTTCGTCGAGGGACTATCTGGTACGGCATTTGGAGATGTATTGCGCGGCGATGACACACTCGCATCGGAATTTCTTTTGGCAGGTGCTCAGGGCAGTGTGCTCGACCAGGCAGGGATCGCTCGCATCGCGGGTTTGCAGACCTTACTTGGGGCCGGCGTGACGTCATTTAGCGGGGGCAATATCATTCTCGGCGGCGATGGCAGCGACATTATTGAAGGTCGTCGGGGTGACGATATCATCGACGGCGATCGCTGGTTGAATGCACGCATCAGTGTGCGGGACGCGAGTGATCATGACGTTGAACTTTTCAGTGTCGACAGCATGCGGGATCTTATACCTCGGGTGTTGTCCGGAGAAATCAACCCCGGGCAGTTGGAGGTTGTGCGTGAGATACTCGTGGCAACCGGCCCCGACTTTGATACGGCGGTGTATTCCGGAGCGCGGGCCAACTACACCGTCAGCATTGCATTCGACGGCACCGTTACCGTCAGAGACAACGTTGGGACTATTTTAGGCACCGAAGGCACCGATACATTGCACAACATCGAGCGCTTGCAGTTCTCCGATCAGGTGATGGTTTTACCGGCGGGAGAAGGACTCAATGCCGGACCGGTTGGTCAGCTAACAATATCGGATGACACACCGGCCATCAACCAGCAGTTGACCGTATCGGCCGCCGGAATAACGGATGCGAACATAAGCGGCGCATCGATCTCTGGTAAACCCATCTCTTATTACTGGCAGGTCGAACGACCTTTTATTGACGCCAACGGCGTTACTACTTTTGAAACCAACAATTGGGAAGATATCATCGTTCCGAATGGTCAGGGCGGCGCCGCCACGACGGCGGACGGCCCGAGCTTGACAGTACCGGAACTTACTACCGGATTGGCGCTTGAAGGATTGAGACTGCGGGTCAGGGCTGTTTACCAGGACGATAATGGCGTGATGGAAAATGTTTACTCGGCGCCAACCACTGCTGTAACAGGCGTTATTGCCAGCGCACCTAGTACGCTGATTCCAGCCGAGGGTTTAGTCGATAGCGCAGGAATTCATCTGATTCGTGCTGACCTGCAATTCATACTCGACCAGATTGTTGTCGCTGAGCATCATGCAGCAGGCGAAAGCCTTCTCACTCTGGTGGGTAACGAACGCATGCCTTTGGGCCTGCGTACCGTGGATGGCAGCTATAATAACCTGGTTGCAGGCCAATCCGGATTCGGTGCGGCGGACAACAACTTTCCTTTTTTGTTGGATCAGGCGTTTCGAAATGACCAGGATGGCGATACTTTCGGTCCTGTTGCCAATACGGACTATGGTTTGCTCAATGGCGCTAACAATCCGGTTAGCGTGGCTGATGCCGATCCACGCATCATCTCCAATCTGATTGTCGACCAGACTGCCGACAACCCGGCGGCGTATGCGGCCGCCTACGATCCCGGTGTGGATGGCGTGCTCGGCAATGCCGACAACATTGGCGACGATGTGCTGAAGGATGGTGTTTCGATAGTCGCCAGTCCCGGCCTGGATGGGGTATTTGGCACCACAGACGATAAAGCGGTCTTCAAGTTCAACAATAGCACGCCCGATGAAGGCCTATCGGCGCCCTTTAATTCCTGGATGACGCTGTTCGGCCAGTTCTTCGATCACGGTCTGGATTTGATCAATAAGGGCGGTAACGGAACCGTGTATATCCCTCTACAGCCGGATGATCCGCTGATTGGTGGTGCCGACGGCATCATCGGCGATGACGTTACAACAGTAGGAATCGACGAGGGTCTCGACGACCTTCAGGTTAACCAGCGCTTCATGGCGGTAACCCGTGCCAGCACGGTCACCGACACGCGGGGAACGGCGGATACCTCCGATGACATCCACTATTTCAACAACCAGACCACGCCGTTTGTGGATCAGAATCAGACCTACACCTCGCACTCGTCACACCAGGTGTTTTTGAGAGAATACGAACTCGATGCCAGCGGCCATCCGGTGGCGACCGGTAAGCTGCTTGATGGCGCTAGCGGTGGATTGCCCACATGGGCTGAAGTTAAAGCTCAGGCAGCAACGATGCTGGGTATCCAGCTAATCGACACGGATGTACTCAATGTACCGCTATTGCGTACCGACGCGTATGGCAAGTTTATCCCGGGGGCGAATGGTTTTGCGCAGTTGATCATAGGCGTCGGCCCAGACGGTATTCCCAACACTGCCGATGATAGCGTTCTGGAAGGGAATCCTTTGGCGCCGGTCAGCACGGCCACCGCTTTTCGCACCAACCACGCCTTTCTCGATGACATCGCGCACAACGCAGCGCCAGGAAGCGTGTTCGATACGGATGGAAATCCGGGCACACCAGAAACCAGTGTTGTTCAAGCCGATACTGATACTGATGTCGGCAATGTGATTGCAACGGACTTCATGGGCCGCAAGGTGGCGTACGACGACGAGTTGCTCGATGCCCACTTCATCACCGGCGATGGTCGCGGCAATGAAAATATTGGTCTGACCACGGTGCACCATGTATTCCACGCCGAGCACAACCGGCTTGTCGCTCATATTCAGGACGTTGCAATTGCCTCTAACGATGTCAGTTTCCTAAATCAATGGCTGACCGTCGATGTAGTTGCATTACCAGTAACAGCGGCAGCAATTAGTGCTCTGCAGTGGGATGGCGAGAGACTCTTCCAGGCGGCGCGATTCGCTACCGAGATGCAGTATCAGCATCTGGTTTTCGAGGAATTTGCACGCACGGTACAACCGCAAGTGGATCTTTTCTTTGCCGCAGGCCAGGTCTACGACACGATGCTAAATCCTGCGATTGTCTCGGAATTTGCCAATGTCGTCTATCGCTTCGGCCATTCGATGCTGACCGAAACCGTGGATCGCTATGATCCCGCCTTCAACATCATTGATACCGACCCGCTCCATCCTGGGCAAACGGGCAGCGGCAACCAGATTGGTTTGATTGCCGCATTCCTGAATCCTTTGGCGTTCGCGGCCAGCGGCGCCGATGCCAGCGAAGCTGCCGGAACCATCGTGCGCGGCATGACCCGCCAAGTGGGCAACGAGATTGACGAGTTCGTCACCGAAGCCTTGCGCAACAACCTGGTGGGCTTGCCGCTTGACCTTGCGGCGATCAATATCGCACGCGGCCGAGATACCGGGGTGCCATCCCTTAACGCGGCGCGACAAGAGTTTTACACGAAAACGGGCGATGCGCAGCTTGCTCCTTATACAAGCTGGGTAGATTTTGCCAGCCATCTCAAGCACGAAGAATCGGTGGTCAACTTCATAGCGGCTTACGGTACGCATTCGAGTATTACTTCCGCCACCACGCTTGCCGATAAACGTGCTGCGGCGACTGACATTGTCCTGGGTGGTGGAGCAATTTCAGAGGTCGACCGTCTAGCCTTCCTGAACGGTTCCGCCGCAACCACCGGTGTCAACGATATCGACCTTTGGATAGGTGGTTTGGCGGAGAAACAGATGCCGTTCGGTGGACTGTTAGGCTCGACTTTCAACTTTGTCTTTGAAACACAGATGGAGAATCTCCAGGATGGCGACCGGTTCTACTACCTGGAACGCACAGCGGGACTCAATTTCCTGACCGAACTGGAAGGCAATTCCTTCGCCAAGCTGATCATGGCGAATACCGATGCCACCCATTTGCCGGGCAACGTGTTTACCACACCGACCTGGACGCTGGAGGTCAATCCGGATATCCAGTTCACCGGCCTTGGTATTACCAGCCGCGATGATCCTACCGGCGGGTCTTCTGTTACCCCGCTGGTGATTCGCGATAATCCTGCAACGCCAGGCTCGGACACCAATTACCTTCGCTACACAGGCGAAGATCATGTTGTGCTGGGCGGTACGGACGGAGATGACATCCTTGTTTCCAGCATAGGCGACGATACGCTCTATGGCGACGCGGGCAATGACCGCCTCGAAGGCGGAGATGGCGTCGACATGTTACTCGGCGGCATCGGCGATGACATTATCACCGATCTGGGCGGTGACGACGTCATTCAGGGCGGAGACGGCAACGACGCCATCCAGGGTGGCAACGGCATCAATCTGGTCATCGGCGGCTTTGGTCAGGATTTCATCAATACGGGTGAAGATGCGTCAGAGGCTTTTGGTGGTCCGGGCAATGACTTCATCCTGGGTAGCCGTGCCAACGAGCAGGATATGGGCAACGAAGGCGACGACTGGCTGGAGCATGGCAATGCCGACGGCTCTCCGGGTGACAACTTCGACCCCTTCGGGCGCGATCAGGTAGCCGGCAACGATGTTTATATCGGCGACACCGTGGTCGACATCATGAATGCCGAAGGCGGCGACGACATCATGATCGGTAATGGCGGACAACAGGATCACTATCTGGGCGCCTCCGGTTTCGACTGGGCGGACTACAAGGATAGCCCGGTCGGTGTAATTGTTTTTGCCGACTTGCAGTTTGAGAACGAAGCAACGGCTCTAGGAGCGAATCCATCAACCCTGGATCGCTATCAGTCGGTGGAAGGTTATTCAGGATCGCATCACGGCGATATTCTGGTCGGCGGGGATAATCTAACGCCGTTCTTTGCTACCTCGGGATTCAACGGCAGCATCCTGACCAACGAAGGCATTGATCGCATCGATGGCTTGCGCGATATTCTACCTGTCGGGGCAACATCATTTACTGGCGAGATCCTGCTCGGTGGCGGCGGCAGTGACTATCTTAAGGGCGGCTGGGGCGATGAGGTCATCGATGGCGATGCCTGGTTGAATGTCCAGATCGGGGTTTATGCTCCTGATGATGTATTTCATACCGGCACACCGATATTGCGCTTCAACAGCATGACGGAGATGCAGGATCGCATTTTCTCCGGGGAGATCAATCCGGGCCAACTGGCAATCATCCGCGAGATCAGGACATCCCTGCTCGACGATACATCGATCGGTCCTGACTTCGACACGGCGGTGTTTGGCGATGTGATGGCGAATTATACTGTCGAATTCAACGACAACGGCACCGAGAACGTTGCCGATGACTTCTGGGTCGTGACCGACATTTTAACGGGACTGGATGGCGTCGACATCGTACGGAACGTAGAGCGCTTACAGTTCTCGGATCAGGCATTAATCATTGGCGACGGTGTAAACTCTGAGCCGGAAGGTTCGCCCACCATTATCGGCACGCCGACGGAGGACCAACTGTTAACCGTGTCGATTTCCGGTGTAACTGATGCCGACAACATTACCTTGGCCAATCCGGATGGAAATATTACCGGAACGGTTACCTATTACTGGGAAATGGAAGGAACCGGCGGAATCTTTACCCCCATCCTGAAGGATAATGGTGTCACGCTGGCTCCGGTTACCGGCACAACGTTCCAGCCTACCGATTTAGAGGTGGGCTTTGCTCTAAGAGTGCGCGCCGTCTACAAGGATGCCAACGATGTTATCGAGACCGTGTACTCTGCGCCGACGGCGCCGGTTATTGCTGTCAACGATGCGCCGGTAGGTACGGTGCTAATCAACGATACCACACCGACTGAAACCCGGGCTTTAGTTGCGATCAACGCCTTTACCGACGCTGATGATCCTGTTGACGCTCTCGGTGGGGGAGCGCCTCCGCCGATCGTCTACAACTACCAGTGGCAACAGGCGAACCTGCTGGGAGTTGGAGGCGGATCGGGCGGCTTTTCTAATATCGTCGGCGCAACCAGTGCGCAATTCACTCCTGACCAGGCCCAGGTCAACCGTGAATTGCGGGTCGTGGTGAGCTACGTCGACGGCCAGGGCTTTAACGAAATAGTCACCTCTGCGGCGACCATTGTCACGGGCGACTTTATCGCAGCCAATGGGCTCGCCCAGACACTCACCGGTACTCAAGGCCAGGATGAAATCAACGGTGGCGCCGGCAACGACATCATCAATGCCCTTGGGCAGGACGACATCCTGAACGGTGGCGCCGATAACGACACCATTAACGCGGGGGCAGGCAACGATACCATCAATTACACGATGGGTGATGGCACTGATACGGTGAATGCTGGGGCCGGAAGTGATACCTTAGCCATCACCGGGACTGTCAATCCCGATACCCTGGATGTCCTATTCAACGGAACCGTCCTGACCAATGTCGAAGGGGGGGCGGTCACCCTTGTCGAAGCGGTCACGGCGGATCTGGTGGGTAATATCGATACCTTGAGTTACAACGGCACAGCAACAGCCGTAGCGGTCGCAGTCAACCTGACTTCCGGCGCTGCCTCTGGCTTCACACGGGTAACAAACATCGAAAATGTTACCGGGCATGCCGGCATCGATACGTTCACCGGAGACGGAAATGCCAATATCCTGAATGGTGTTGGCGGCGTGGATACACTCAACGGAGCGGCAGGAAGCGATGTACTGGTTGGCGGCCTCGGCAATGATATCCTGAATGGCGATGCCGGCAACGATACCTTTAACTATACGTTTGGCGATGGTGCCGATGCAGTCAATGGTGGAGTGGATGTTGATACCCTGAATATTACCGGTACGGCTGTCGCCAATACGCTGGATGTCGTTTTCAATGGCACGGCCCTTACAAGTTTTGAGGGCGGGACTGTTCTGAATGTTGAGGCCGTCACAGCCGACTTGCTGGATGGAACCGATACCTTGACTTATGCCGGGACGCTGGCGGCAGCCTCGCTGTTCGTCAACCTGGCGATCGGGTCCGCCTCCGGCTTTAGTATGATAAGCAACATCGAAAACGTTACCGGAGGCGATGGCAATGACGAGCTTACAGGAAACTTGAACGCCAACACTCTGAATGGTGGCGCGGGTAACGACCTCCTTAACGGAGGCGCAGGCATTGACATCCTGAACGGGGGCGCCGGCAATGACCGATTCATCGCCACCATCCTGGGCGACGACAATGATAGTTATAGTGGTGGAGCAAACATCGATACCTACGATCTATCTGGAACCTCCGCAGGCGCTAGCGTAACTACGGTTTCAGCAACAAGCCTTGACATTGGTACGGATACGCTGGCCACTATTGAAAATATCATCGGTAGCCAGGGCAACGATACTATCACCTTTAACGGTGGGGTCAATGTTATCGACGCCCAGGGAGGCAATGACACGATTGTTGGAGGCGCGGGAAATGACGTACTGAGCGGGGGGGCAGGCAATGACACCTTTAATTACACCTTTGGTCATGGCGCGGATGCTGTCGATGGTGGGGCGGATACTGATTCGTTGAACATCACCGGAACGGTCGGCAATGATACGCTCGATGTACTCTACAATGGCATATCACTTACCAACTTCGAGGGTGGAACCGTTACGGGTGTTGAATTAGTTACGGCTAATCTGTTGGGTGGCAACGATACCTTAACCTATGCCGGGACGACATCAGGCGTGAATGTCAACCTTGCTGCAGGCCTCGCCTCCGGCTTCTTGTCGCTCTTAGGTATCGAGAACGCCATTGGCGGAAGCGGCGCCGATACATTAACAGGTAGTACTGGGGCGTTGATTCTCAACACCATCAATGGTGGCGCCGGGGACGATACCTACATTGTTGATGGGGGCGAAACCGTCACGGAAGCCCCAGGCGGTGGTACGGATATGGTATTCAGTTCCGCGGCCACGTTTACTATTTCCAACGCCAATGTTGAAAATCTGACATTAACCGGCAACGGCAATATCAACGGCACCGGTAATAATGGTGCGAACATAATCACCGGCAATAATGGCAATAATACACTGACTGGTTTAGGCGGCGTCGATACCCTATTTGGCGGATTGGGTGACGACCTTCTTAACGGGGGCGCCGGCAATGATTTCTTTGTCTACAATTTGGCGCTCTTCGGAGATGACAATATTCAGGCCTTCGATGCCAACGCCGCTGGTGGTCAAGATTTACTGGATTTTAGAGGCTCCGGACTAACGCTGGCCAACATCGGCATTACTTCCAATGGAATCGATACGGTCGTCACGGTGAACGGAACAGAGACTATCACACTGCTCGGAGTAACAGGGGTAGGCGCTAACGCGATCAATACGACGGACTTCATTTTTGGCTAGAGATGTATGTTGAGGTGATTTAACCGAGTAACCATATCGTAGAGAGCCATGCGATGATGTCAACATTTCGGGCATCGCGTCGGCTCTCAACCCTTCTTTGGAGGATAGGATCATGAAAACCGAATTTCCAACAAACTGGATGATTGGCAAACGCGCCAATAATCTTAAAGGTAAAATGCTGAAGATTAAAGACTGGATGTTCCCACATTTTTTTCAAAGCCGAGCCAAACTTGAAGCAAGACGTTCATTCCTTAAATTGGCCACGGCGTCTGCGGCGGCGCCGATACTCCTGACCTCGCGCAAGAGCGGGGCTGCGGACCCACCGGTAATCCCGCCAAGTCCACCGACGACGCCATGGATAGAATACCTGCCCAATCAGATTACACCTCTTCAGCCGATCGCCACACTGTACCCCCCATGGACCGTCACCGCGAATACGGCCGGCGGCGAGTGCGGGCGCGCAGCACATCAGCGCTTCGCCGAACTTACTGCACCTGAAGTCAGCGGGACACCGGAGTTGTACTATTTATTTGCGAAAGAAAATCCGAACTGGGTATTTAACCCCGCATACCCTGCACAGCCTATCTGGGGGTACGCGGGCACCCCTTGGGATGAAGCTTCCACGCCTGGGCCAACCGTATTCGGGCACTACGGCCACTCAGTGATCTGCCGCATCTATAATGAGCTGCCGGAAAAACACGTCGGTTTTGGGACGCCCGAGATTGGCACTCATTTGCACAATCTACACACGCCTTCGGAAAGTGACGGCTATCCAGGCGATTTCTATAGCGTCAGCAAAGCAGGGCCAACCTTGTCCGCGCCGGGACAATTCAAGGATCATTTCTATCCGAATATCTATGCCGGAATCGACAGTTTCGGTGGCATCGGTGATTCACGTGAAGCCCTGGGTACGCTTTGGTATCACGATCACACGATGGATTTTACGGCACCGAACGTCTATCGCGGCCTGGCTGGCTTTTATCTGATGTTCGACCAGCTCGACTCCGGCAATGAACAGCCCGATCCAGCCAACCCCGCCGCCTTGCGTTTGCCTAGTCATCCCTACGACTACCCGATCATCCTTCAGGACAAGCGCTTCGACGCGACGGGTATGCTCTTTTATGATCAGTTCAATCCGGAAGGTATTTTAGGCGACAAGATAACGGTCAACGGTAAAATCGAACCGGTGCTGCGGGTCGCCCGTCGCAAGTACCGCTTGCGTTTTTTAAACGGCGGTCCTTCCCGTTTCTACGAACTGTATCTGCAGAACAAGAATGCCAACACGCTTTACACATTCACCTATATTGCCAACGACGGTAACCTCCTGCCGAAACCGCTCCTGAATCAGTTTAAAGTCCGACTCGGGGTGGCGGAGCGTGCGGATATCGTTGTGGACTTCTCTAAGTTTCCGCTCGGCACTGAGCTTTATTTCGTTAATCAGCTCCTCCAGACGTCCACTCGTGGACCCGATAATGTGAAAGCACCTGGTACCCGGTTGCTGAAGGTCATCGTAGATCGCAATGTTCCCGCGTCCGAGCCGGATGTAAGCCGGGTACCGAATGCTCTGCGGCCGTTGCCGGACATTCCGACGGATTTCACCGGAGTGCCCGTTCGTCGCTGGGTGTTCGCGCGCTCAGGCGGAATGTGGACAGTCAACGATCAGTTGTTCAATGTGAATCAAGCTAGTGCCACGATTACTAAGGGAAGCGCCGAGATCTGGGAGCTGGTAAACCCCGAGAACGGATGGGAACATCCCATTCATATTCATTTCGAGGAGGGCCGCATCATTGACAAAATCGTCAATGGAATCAGTGTGCCCATCCCGGTGCATGAACGGGGACGCAAGGATGTCTTCGTGCTCGGCAAGAATACAACCTTCCGGGTGTTTTTGCGCTTTAGAGATTTTACGGGTAAATATCCGATGCATTGCCACAATTTGATCCATGAGGATCACGCGATGATGGTGCGTTGGGATATAGTTTGATTGGGTCAGGAATTAACGCTATCACAGGAGAAACTGCCATGAACGCAAGAAGACATATAATAATCGGTATGGGTGCTACAGCCGCTCTTGGCATGCTGTCATGCTCCACGCTTAACCTGAAGCTAAAATCTGAGTATCTGGAAGATTTGAGTAGCAGCCAGTTTCCGAATATACGGCTACATACACATGAAGGTAAGGCGGTAAAGTTTTACGATGACCTGGTCCGGGGTAAAGTGGTGGTTATCAATATGATGTACACGGAATGCAAAGCCGCATGCCCAATGATGACTGCAAATTTGCAGCGCGTACAGAAACTGTGTGGCGACCGCCTGGGGCGCGATGTTTTTATGTACTCGATTACGCTGCGGCCGGACATTGATACGCCGGAACGTTTGCAAGAGTATGTTGATAGACATCACATCACATCGGGATGGCAATTTTTGACCGGAGCCGTTGAAGATATTGAACATCTGCGCTATCTGTTGGGTTTCTACGACCGAGATCCTGGCGTCGATCGTGACCCCTCGTCACATACCCGTGTGGTACGCATTGGAAATGACAAATATAATAGATGGACAATGTCTCCTGCACTTGCTGCGCCGGAACAAATACTTGCCGCAATCAACCATGTTGATCCATCCATAGTGCATACTTATAATGGAGGAGTCCAGAACTTTTCTGATTACGTACAAGCCTAGGCAAAAAACTAATCGATAAACGGTCACAGTAATTATGCCGGGGAAATGGCTATTTGAAGGGTTACCTTTTCGGCTGAAAGTGCTAAGTAATACCAATCCCAATAAATTCACAGACTAACCATTCTCCAGCGGGAGAAGGTTAGGTTGAGGGATTCAAATAACAGCTTATCGGGATTGGTATAAGCAGGTAACCCGATATGAGAATTTCAAAAATTAACTAAACATGCTCCGCCAGCTACGACAGGCTTTGACAAGTTTGCACGAAAGGATAAATTACTGATTTAACCAGTTGCCTGTTCGCACGGCCGAAGGGCAATTTTTAGTGGTTACCTAAATATTAATCTCTTGGTCGGAGTTAGAAGACCATCGCTCAAAATTAGCAACAAGGACATTGGTATTTCCAAAGTCGTTACTATTGCCTGCGGATCACTGGTGGGTACTCTGGTAAAAAGCATAACAATCCAAAACAAAAAATGCCTGCTCGCGTGCCTCATCGGAACGCCAATGGTAACGGCGTTGTTTGAAATGCTAAAAAACGTAAAATATTGCCAAGAATAACGTAAAATACCATTGAATTGTAAAGCCATAATTGATGAACCAAAAAAGTAGAAGAGCCTGCCAAGTCTCGTTCGCACTGACTACTTTTCTTCAATCAGTAGAGACTTAAGAAGCATGACGGGAAAGTTTTTAGAATTTCCCTTAAGGTAATTTAAGTTTATTTGGAGTAAAATGACTCAATTATTTTTGGTTTCAACAGTATTAATTCCTCAAAATACACTATCCGAACAATGACGTACCTCTGTTTAGTCTGTAGTCGAGCATCCTGTATTTTCTTTCCGAAATCCCAGTCATCACACTATGTTTATGAGTAAGTCCAGTTGTTGACGCTTAAACAGTTAGATAAAACCGGACAGGAGAAAATCGTGGCTGCTGAGAATTTTTTTGCATGAAGTCTGCGTTACTGAGTACTAATCCACATGCCCCGCTGCCAACTTCATTGAGGTCATTGCTAAGCAGTTTATGGCGCAATCGCGAACTCATTGCGCAAATGACACGGCGAGAAGTCGTTGGGCGATACAAAGGCTCAATTCTGGGGCTGTCCTGGTCATTTTTTAACCCCGTACTTATGCTGTCTGTCTACACGTTTGTGTTTTCCGTGGTCTTCAAGGCGCGCTGGATTTCGGATGGCGAGGAAAGCCAAATCCAGTTTGCTGTCGTGTTGTTTGCCGGCATGATTGTACATAGCCTTTTTGCCGAGGTACTTAATCGTGCCCCCGGATTAATTCTTTCCAACATCAATTATGTTAAAAAGGTTGTGTTTCCCCTGGATACATTGCCCGTTATTGCAATGTGTGCAGCACTTTTTCATTACATTGTCAGCCTGGTTAGGTTATTTTTGGTTTCAAAAAACCAGAAAGGGCTTTGCTGATGTCCTCTGAAATGAAAACCGTGTCAACTATCTCCGATAATATCGTCTGGCACCACGCGACAGTTACGCGTGAACGACGCGAAGCGCAAAACGGCCATCGTGGAGTAATTATCTGGTTTACCGGATTTTCCGGTTCCGGAAAATCGACGCTTGCTCATGCCACGGAAGAATTATTACATCAGCAGGGCTGCCGAACATTTGTCCTGGATGGCGACAATGTGCGCCACGGCCTGTGTGGCGATCTGGGTTTCTCGGTTAAAGATCGTCAGGAAAATATTCGCAGAGTCGGAGAAGTCGCCAAGCTGTATCTTGAGGCAGGGGTAATCGTTCTTACTGCCTTTATCTCCCCTTTTCGTGAGGATCGTGAGCTGGTTCGAAACATGGTTAAAAAAGGCGATTTCATCGAGATTTATTGCAATGCTTCCATCGAGGTTTGCGAAATGCGAGATGTAAAAGGCTTGTACAAAAAAGCGCGCTCCGGACAAATTGGCGAGTTTACCGGCATCTCGGCTCCTTATGAAGCACCTGAACATCCTGAGCTTATGGTTGATACTGGATTGAGCGAACTGGACGGGTGTGTGCAACTAGTGGTTGATGAAATGATTCGCCATGGCATTGTATCATCCGTGAAGTGTGGTCAATATATTAGAAACCCGTAATACAACCGATTAAATACAAATAACCTTTTATTGACACCATGACCAGACAGGAACTTATTGACCAGTCCGAAGCTTATATTCGCCGCCTGTTCAACGAGCGTATTCCACCACAGGTTCGGATTTACCTTTATGGCTCGCGCGCCCGCCATGATAACCGCTGGAATTCGGACTACGACCTGTGGATTGATGCCGATATTTCTCGTAAAGTCATTGCCGAAATCACAGATCAGCTTGACGAATCTTTTGTGCCTTTCAGGGTGGATATGGTCATGACGCCACAACTTAAGGGAAGTTTTGCCGAACGTGTAAAGCAAGAAGCGACGCTATGGATGTAATAATAAATGCTTTTCGGGAGGCGACAGCAACCTTTGCTTACCTCGCGTGTCTCGATCTGGAAGAGCTTAAGAAAATGCTGGGAGACGAGCGGCTTGTCGATGGCATGCAAAACGGGCGCGCACAAAAGTTTGAGTACACTACCGAGTTATGCTGGAAAGCCATTAAAGCATTTCTCAAAGAACAAGAGGGTATAGATGAAGCATCACCCAAGAAAATCATCAAGGCACATTACTTGGCGGGCTACAGCACTGAGGATGATTACTTGTTGTTACTCGATACTATAGAAGACAGAAATCGCCTCAGTCATGTTTACGATGCAGAAACATTTAACAGCATCCTTGTGCGTCTTCCGGGTTATGCCGCGCTTTTCGAGCGGGTCAGCGCACAACTGAGCAAAGACGCAGGATAGCTTGATTTTCGAGCCCCGATACATGGAAATTAATACAGGAGCAAACTTGCGCATAACTAACGAAAAACATCAAGCCATCAGCGGCAACATCATCCTCAGGCCGATGCAGAGGCGAAGATTTACCTGTTTGGTTCGCGCAAATTGACATTACCATATATCACGATACCGTTCGCCCATTTCCTAAAATGGTAATACAAGCCTGGGTACCGCTATGATACGTGAAAAATTTGAGCGGCTACTTTGTTCGGAACTGGAGCGGCGGTATATTTATTCGGCTCCGGGCTCCATGGATGGATTTGAGCTTGCCATCCATGGCACTGGATACCCGCTTCCCGGCGAGTATGACGAGCTTGTGCAATCTGACAATGTAGATCTAATACATTGTGCACAAATTAAAATGGATCTGGAAGCTCAGTTAGATTTGCCCGTTGACATTATTTCGAAAACCCGCGGCGCTTGTGTAACCCCTTTTCAAATCATCGCCCAATCTCGCTCAACCCAATTGGACGTGTAAGTGAGCCAATCCATTCTCGACTCAGAAAAACTGCAACTTGCAAGCAATTCGTTATAACCAAACTGTTAATTATAAGAGAGTTAGAATTATGTGCATGCCGCCTAATTACCAAACAACAATCACAGAAACCGCCGAAAAAGTATTTGGGGCTAATGCTTCGGTGTGGCTGTTTGGCTCCAGATTGGATGACGCTGCCAAAGGGGGAGATGTGGATCTGCTGATAAAGCTAGAATCCCCTACCGCTAATAAAGCCGTACTGGCCGCACGATATAACGCCCTGCTGCAAATGGAACTTGGCTTGCAGAAATTCGATGTTTTAGTCATTGATCCATCAACAACACTTAAAAAGATACATCAACAAGCACTTTCCAACGCAGTGCGATTATGACGAATGAATATTCCAATACTGATCTTGCCACAAGATTGGACCATCTCCGGCGGGTTGTAATCAAGGAGTGCCATTATCTTATCTACACTGCGGAAGGGTTAAAGCAGGTCGACCCACAGTTTCGCTGGCTGGATGCGGTTGAGCAAAACGCCGACCTGACCGAAAGGCTTGATGCCTTCGTTAGTCGCTTCTGTCGTCTGCAGGTCACACTGGGTGACAAACTTCTTCCCATTTACCTGAGCATGCAACTGGAGCCGATCGGAACAGTGCTGGACAATCTCAATCGTGCTGAAAAGTTGGGGTTGATAGCTAGTGTCGCCGACTGGATTGAAGCGCGCAGCCTTCGCAACAACTTGGTACACGAATACACTGAAGATGTGGAACAATTGCGGCAAAGCATATTGAGCGCATTAGAACTTGTTCCAATGCTTGAGACGGTAACCCAAAAACTCTGCCTAGAAAGTAGAAAGTTGCCATGACCGACATCGCCATCCATGCCAGCAACCTCGGCAAGTCCTCACGTATTGTCGGGCAAGGTAAAATTCTGGGAGATAATATTGCCTCAGCTGCATCCATCGAGGATTTGTACACCTGCGTTTTGAATTTTACGATAACGAAGAAGATAGGTAACTGAATGCAACTGCGTAATAGCATCGAACTTATCTTTTACAAGGCATATGCGGAACTGAGAGCAGAAGCTGCCCGCTCCTATCTGGGGTTGCTCTGGTGGGTTATTGAACCTATTCTCTATTTGAGTGCCTTCTATACCCTTTTTGTGTTGATATTACACCGCGGAGGACCTGATTTTGTGCCAACTTTTCTCTGTAGTGCGGTGGTTTGGAAATGGTTCGATAGCAGTATCAAAGGTGGCAGCCAGGCTATAAGTTTACATCGAGGTCTGTTGCAACAAGTCTATGTGCCTAAATATATTTTTCCGGTAATCGCGGTCCTTGGCAGCACTGTGCGCTTTATTCCGGTTTTTTCCGTTTTTATGGTATTCCTGCTTTTATATGGGATGCCGGTACAATACACTTGGTTGGCTGCACTGCCAGTTATTTTTACACAGCTATGTTTAGTGATGGGCGTGTCAATGTTGGTTGGAGCCATTACCCCTTTTCTCCCCGACTTGAAAGTTGTTATCGACAATAGCATGATGCTGCTGTTTTTTATCTCCGGTGTCTTTTTTAATATTAATGAAATTGACGAACCCTTGAAAAGTTACCTTTTGCTGAATCCAATGGCAGGCCTGATTGATGAATACCGCAATGTGATGATCCGTGGTGTGTGGCCGGACATTGCGCGCCTTGCTATTATAGTGCTGTTTTCGATCGCGACTGGAGGGGGGGCATTACTGTTGATTAAACGCATGGATCACCGATATGGAAAAATAGGTTTCTGATGTCGAAACACGAGATTCTTATAAGCCTGCAGGGCGTTTCCATGTCTTATAACATCCGGTCGGGCATGTTTAAGTGGTCAAAGTATACGCCGCTCAAAAATATCTCGTTTGATCTGCGTCGTGGTGAAACTGTCGGCATTATCGGGCGCAATGGCGCCGGCAAGAGTTCAATACTCCGACTAATTGCGGGAATCCTTGAACCCGATAGTGGAATTATTTTAAATTACGGGGCACGTGTCTCGTTACTTTCTTTAGGGGTAGGTTTTCTACCACATCTCACCGGACGACAAAACGCCATGTTAAGCGGCATGTTATTGGGTCTTCACAGAAATAGCATAGTCGAAAAAATGGATGCAATCATCGACTTCTCTGGCCTTAATCAATTCATTGATCAACCCTTGCATACATACTCATCTGGTATGCGTGCGCGGCTGGGTTTTACAGTCGCAATTCAAGTTGATCCGGATGTATTGCTGATCGATGAAGTTTTGGGTGTGGGAGATGAAGAATTCCGTATGAAATCGACTGCCGAGATAAGGCGCTTGATCAAGTCCGACAAGACAGTGGTTTTGGTATCTCACAACTTGCCAACAGTGCGCGAACTATGCGACAGACTGGTTTGGATCGAGAACGGGCAGGTCTGCCAGTCGGGCTCAACGGCAGAAGTGTTGGCGCATTATGCAAATCACGCATCGGTTAAATAAAACGGCTTGGGGAGTATGTCAAACTACAAAATTCATAAGCAGGGTATTTTAAATTGGCTAACCTGGGCCGCCATGAAAATCACTGGGCAGAGAGTTGTTATTCTGCATAATCACATTTTTAAAAACGCAGGCACGACAATCGATTGGGCGCTGGAGAAGAGTTTTGGAAGAACCTTCGTCGATCATAGGGACGATCACCAAATGAAGCAAGGCACCAGCTATTTAGGTCAATACCTGATTGAGAATAGACACATAAAAGCGCTTTCTTCGCACCACTTGCCGATGCCGTTGCCGAGCTTGGCAAATGCGCGAGTGATGATGATCATGATGCTCCGTCATCCGATAGAGCGGGTCGCGTCAGTTTATAACTTTGAAAAGAATCAACTGAAATCAACAACACCTGGCGCAATTCACGCTCGAAAGCTCAATTTAAGGGAGTACATCCAGTGGCGAATGCAACCTGAAGTAGGGTACACGATTCGTAATTTTTACACACACAAATTGTTGCCGCACAAAGGGAGGGCAAAAGACGCCATAGGCGAACAAGAAATGGCAACAGTAATGCACTCTGCGGTAGCCATTGAGCTATTGGGACTGGTTGAGCGATTTGATGAGAGTATGGTACTTTTTGAACACTGCCTTAGAAAATTTTTTCCGAGAATCGATTTATCGTACAAGATTCAGAACGTCGGACAAGAAACATCCGGTAACCGCCTAGAAAGGATAGAGTCCATTAGGACTGAGGTGGGCGAGGATATCTTTAATTTATTGCTGGAAAACAACCGACGAGATTTGGATCTATTTGCAAGTGTCGAGTCTGAAATCGATCGCCGAATTACCAAAGTTCCGGACTTCAATGAAAAGCTGATATCTTTTCGGGCCAGATGTAAGCGTTATGGCTGATAGGGTGAGAGCAACGTGCTGTTCTAAATAAAGGGAACCACTAAAAATTATCAGATCATGCTTCGACACACTCAGCACGAACGGATAAGTTACTGATTTAACAAGACACCCGTTCGCACTGAGCCTGTCGAAGTGCAATTTTCAGAGGTTCCCTAAAGAAGTGGGAAAAATTTAATGACACAACACTAGCAAATTATGGACACCAAATCGCAACCTTGTAAACTCGTACAATATAGACAAATTGAAAAAGTAATGATGTTGTTTGCGATCAAGAATCGTTCCGACCATTGCAATTCAGCGGATTTTATAACTAATAAAGGATAGCCATGTTTATAATTTTCGGGTCTCCTCGTTCGGGAACTACTTTACTGAGAGAAGCTTTGTGCCAGCATGAAAAAATATTCATACCATTAGA